>JBMYTN010000014.1:0-91726 GCA_049604415.1 Rhodospirillaceae bacterium
GCACCGCCCGGCCCTCGCCGGGCGCCGCTTAGCGCGGCTTGGCCTCGCCCTCAATAGGCTCACCGACCCCAAGGGGTCGGGATGTTTTTAGGCAAAATGGGCTCGTTGATCTGGCTGGGTTTGCCTTTGACCTTTGTCAGTCGAAAACCCGCTTTGGTTCTCTCAAGGGCCTTGGCGGGTTTTTCGTTTTTGTCGAGCAGACCAAATCCGACAAAAGCTCATATTTTAGTGGTCTCAAGACGCTGCCACGCGTCGCTTTGATGTGTGTCTATCGTAAGCTTTTGGTATGCTCCAGCCGGGCTGTCTGTTAGGGAGCGGATCTATGCCAAGAGTGTTTGCGGTCGTCCTTTCTTTCATTTGTCTAAGCTTTGCCTCAAATGCCTTAGCTGACGATACTTGGTACCCGCTGGAGGTCGATGTTTGGCAACCACCCTTCAATACCGAGCTGAAGCGGGAGACCCAAACCTACACCCCTTTGGACGCGGCAGGTCAGCAATGGAAAATCTGTGTCTCCATCCCGCATTTGAAAGACGCCTACTGGCTTGCGGTCAACTTTGCCCTGGTCGATGAGGCCCGGCGTTTGGGGGTCAGTCTGCGGATCAATGAAGCTGGCGGCTATGAAAATCTGGATGTCCAACGCACCCAAATCCAAGACTGCATGAAAACCGGCGCGGACGGCTTGATCGTCAGCGGTATCACCACCGATGGGGTCAATGACCTTGTGGAAGGCTACCTCGCCGAGGGCATCCCCGTGATTGATCTGATCAATTGGATCTCAGCAGAAGGTCTAACAGCACGGGCCGCTGTGACCTATTGGGATAATGGCTATCAGACCGGCGCTTTCCTCAAGCGCGAGACGGCAGGCAAAGAGACCAAAATCCTTTGGTTCCCGGGCCCTAAAGGCCCTGGCTGGTCGAAACTCGGCAATGACGGGTTGGTTGACGCTCTGAAAGACAGCAACATCGCCATCGTCGACACCGGATGGGGAGACACGGGGCGGGCGACCCAAGCCAAATTGATCGAGGATTCTTTGGCCAAACATCCCGATGTCGATTACATCGTGGGCACCACCGTCAGTGCCGAGGCGGCCATCGACTTGTTGCGCAAAAAGGATCTGTCTAAGGACATTAAGGTCCTGGCCTATTATTACGGGCCTGGGGTCCATCGCGGCATCCGACGCGGCTTTATTGCCGCTGCCCCCACTGACAAACAGGGTCTGCAGGCCCGACTGGCCTTGGACATTGTGGTACGTGTCTTGGACGGCGAACCCTATTTAAAACATGTCGGACCGAAGGTGGAGATCATTGACCGCGCCAAAATGCAGACCTTCGATGAAACCAGCTCCATTCCTCCTAGGGGGTTTCGACCAGTCTTTAGTGTCAAAGACTGGAATTAGAGCCCTGGTCGATCAAATAGGGCTCTACCCCTCATGACCGATAGGACGAAGAAGCTTGTCTCAATATGGGTGAGCTTGGGCATTCCCGCGCTGGTCCTTGGCATCGGCCTGGGACTCAGCATCTATTTGAGCAATCTTCTGCAACATGCGGCTGACCGGGTTTGGCAGGAGAAAGCCAATAAGTCCTCCCAATGGTTGTCCGATACGGTCTTAAACTGGATGGAGGGCAGCTATGCGCCGATGTCTGCCATCTCCATGCTGCAGGACGCCAGTGAGACGCTTTCGGAAGAAGAGTTCTTCATTGCCTATGACAGTTTGGAAGCCCGCTCCACGGCCTATTTCATTGATGTGATTGCGACGGCGGAAAATGCGGGAGGCATTTGGACCCTGACCGCGACCTCCGATGGGTTCAGCCCTCTAAGCTATGATCTTGAAATCGAGGCCTCAGAAGGTCTGCTAAAGGTTTTGAATGCGGCGTCCGCCCGGCCTGGTCGCCTGGTCTTGGGGGAACCGTTCCAGAACGAGGAGGGGTTGACGGTCTCCCCCATGGCTCTGGTGTCAGAGGCCAGTCAGGTCACCCATGCCACCCTAGGCTTGTTGAATTTCAATTCGTTGGTCGAAGGCTTGTTTACGGTCCATGCGCCGGATGGCATCGACCTGATCCTCAATGGCCGGTTTCCCAATGAGCATGAGCGCGAAGCCAAATTATCGATATTGCCGGGCCAGACCGATGACCCACTGTTCCGAGTCACCACCCGAACGATCACCGCAGAGGCGGAGATCGAGTTTCAGTGGCTGTTCAATGAGGGTTTTGAGGGTGGACCCAACACGGCCTTCTCCCGCACCACGCGCGGTCTTGGCATATCGCTTTCGGTCCTGCTGGCCCTCCTGATTGGTTTTCTGACGACGCAAAACCGCACCATCACCAAGCGGATCATTGCTGCAACCGCCTTGCTGAAAGAACGGGAAGAGCGGCTGTCCTATGCGCTGCGCGGTGGCGACCTTGGCTTTTGGGATGTGGATCTGGACAGTGGCCAAACCGTGTTCAATGGCCGCTATGGGGAGATCTTTGGCTATGACCCGGCGCGACGGGAGGGCACCAGAAAGGAATGGATTGAGCGCATCCACCATGAGGATAAGGATGTGGTGCTCAAACATGGCCAGGCGTTTCGTTTGGGCGGGGAGAAAAACTACGAAGCTGAATATCGGATCATCACGCCCGAGGGGTTGGTCCGCTGGATCGTTTCCAAAGGCGGTGCTGTGGCCCATCATCAAGATGGCACCGTGTTGCGCATGGTCGGCACGGTTCAGGACATCACCGCGCGCAAAGAAGCGGAAAAGCGGATTGCGGCGTCGGAAGAACGCGCCCGCCTGCTGCTCCACAGCGTCGGGGAGGGGGTCTTTGGTGTGGATACCAAAGGGGTGATCACCTTTGTGAACCCGGAATGCATCAGCCAGTTGGGCTATTCGGAAGCGGAACTGTTGGGGACAAGAGCCCATGCTCTGTTTCACCACACCCATCTCGATGGCCGACCTTATCCGGTGGAAGAATGCTGGATGTATAAGAGTTTCACCCTGGGTAAGTCCTACCGGATTGATGATGAGGTCCTGTGGCACAAGGACGGCACCGCCATCCCCGTTGAATATAACAGCACGCCCATTTCCCGGGGCGACGAGGTCGTTGGCGCCGTCGTATCCTTCAATGACATTTCAGAACGGCTGGATGCGCAAAATGAGCGTGACGACGCTTTGAATGTGATTTCCGGATCGATCAATTATTCCAGCCAGATTCAGCGTTCGATCTTGCCGGACGCTGCGGATTTTGCCGAAACCTTTGCCGATTCTTTTGTGATCTGGGAGCCCCGAGACGTGGTCGGTGGCGACATTTATTGGAAGCGGCAATGGGGTGCGGGCAGTCTGATCATCCTGGGCGATTGCACCGGACATGGGGTGCCTGGGGCGTTTATGACCTTGATTGCGACTGGCGCTTTGGATCGCTCTGTTGAGGAAATCGAGCCAGGCCAAGTGGGGGCCCTGATCCAGCGGATGCACCAATTGATCCAAAATACCTTGGGCCAGGATTCCGATGGCGGTCTGTCCGATGATGGCCTGGAGTTGGGGGCCTGTTACCTGCCCTATCAGGCCAACAGCATGACCTATGCCGGGGCCAGATTTGAATTGTTCATCGTCACGGAACAGGCCGTGGATGTGGTGAAGGGGACCAAGGCAGGCCTGGGCTATCGGGGGACGCCTTATACGCAGAGCTTTGAGGACAATAAGATCGACCTGTCCGGCGAGGCCTCGTTCTATCTCGCCTCCGATGGGGTTTGGGATCAGGTCGGTGGCGAGCGCCGACGCACCTTTGGCAAAAAGCGGTTTCGGACCTTGCTGCAGGATGTGCAGGGACTGCCCATGGCGGAGCAGAAGGACCGGTTGCTGAAATCCTTCGCCGACTACCAAGGCTATGAAATGCGCCGCGACGATGTGTCCTGTATCGGCTTTAGGCCGGTCCCGAACAGCGGTGAGAGCTTTTCCATATAACTCGTGACCTGCTGTTGGCGGTTTTGCGGTTGGGAAATGTCCTGCTGGCATGGTAATCACCAATACCAGCCGTCTGGATCACTGGCTGGGCGGTTCAAAAACACACCAAATCATTACAAACAGGGCTTGTTTTCAGGTCCGGGGAAATCCTTCAGGGATTCCGTCGGGTCGGACTCAAACTCTACGAGAATTGCCCCATATGCCTTGTGGGCAAGCAAAGCGGCGCGTTGACAAGTTTACGATAAGCCAGGGCAAAGAGGGTGGACCTATGGATCCCCGGGAAGATGGTCGCACACACGGAACCATAGAAAACGCCGACGCCGAAGAGGTGTACGGCCTGCTGCCCAGCTTTGTCCAAGACGTCCGTGAAGCCCTGGATGCGGAGGATGACGGGCGGGTGCGGCTGCTGGTCGAACCTTTGCACTATGCCGACCAGGCGGACTTGATCGAGGTCCTGGGCCGCGAAGAGCGCCGCGCTCTGCTCAAGGCGCTGAAAGAAAACCTCAATCCCGAAATTCTGCCAGAGCTTGACGATTATGTTCTCGAAGACGCCATCGAGATCATGGGCCATGGCGATCTGCCAAGCGTTCTGGAGAACCTGGAAAGCGATGATGTGGTTTACATCGTCGACCAGCTGGATGAGGAAAAGCAAAAGCTGGTCGTGGCCGGTTTGCCTCAAGACCTGCAGGCGACGGTGGAGGCGGGCCTCGCCTTGCCGGAATATTCTGCCGGTCGGATCATGCAGCGCGAATTGGTCGCCGTGCCGAACTATTGGACCGTCGGCGAGACCATCGACTATCTGCGCACCAATGTCAGGCTGCCCGAAGAGTTTTATTATCTGTTCGTCGTCGATCCTAGGCACCGGCCTTTAGGACATGTCGCCTTGTCGATGTTGTTGCGCAATCAGCGCAATGTGCGCCTGCGCGACATCATGGAAGCGGAAATCGACATCATCAGCGCCACCGCCGACCAGGAAGAGGTCGCGCTGCTGTTTAAGAACAAGGACTTGCTCTCCGCCCCGGTGGTCGATATTTCCGGCCGACTGGTGGGCCGGATCACCGTTGATGACATCATCGACGTCATCGATGAAGAAGCCGAAGACGATATGCTGCGTCTGGCTGGCTTGGCCGAGGTTGATTTGTTCCGCGCCGTGTTTGACACCGTCAAAGCCCGAGCCTCGTGGTTGATGGTCAATCTGGTTACGGCGGTGTTGGCCTCATTGGTGATTGGTTTGTTTGAAGATACCCTGCAAAGCATCGTTGCTCTGGCCGTGTTGATGCCGATTGTCGCCTCCATGGGCGGCAATGCGGGCACCCAAACTCTAACTGTTGCGGTTCGATCCTTGGCGACCAAGGAGTTGAGTCCGGCCAATGCCTGGCGAATTTTGGGCAAGGAAATCCTGGTTGGCCTGGCCAATGGTTTGACCTTCGCCGTTCTGGTTGGGATCGTCGCCTATGTTTGGTTCGGCGAGCCAAAAATCGGCTTTGTCATTGCGGTGGCCATGGTGATCAATCACCTGTTTGCCGGGTTGTTTGGCATTGCCATCCCGCTAACCTTGGATCGCTTGAAAATCGATCCGGCCATCGCCTCAAGTGTGTTTCTCACCACCGTGACCGATGTGGTTGGGTTCTTTGCCTTTCTTGGTTTGGCCGCCCTGTTTTTGGTCGGCTAAAAGTCCGCCAAAGGCCAGCGAAAGCTGGGACTATCCGGTTGCCTTGCCCTATAGGTAAGCGTAGTCTCTTGGAATGATCGAGACTTCCCCATCCCCGCAGCCAGGAACCTCTGATGCGCAAGGCCGCGTTGCCGCGCAGCATGGGACGACGGTGACCCTTGGCGAGACCGCCGCGCGCGCCCATCAAGAGGGCGAGCCGGTCTTTGGCATCTCGGATCTGGCCAGGGAATTTGACGTCACCCATCGCACAATCCGGTTCTACGAAGAGAAAGGTTTGCTGACACCGACCCGCCGGGGTCAAAACCGGATTTACACCATCCGGGACCGGGTGCGGCTGAAGCTGATCCTGCGCGGGCGCCGTTTGGGCTTTTCGGTGCGGGAGATGGAGGAAATGCTCGATCTTTATGACCAGGAGCCGACGGGGGAAGCCCAGCTGCGCCATTTGGCCGAGGCCTGCCAGGCCCGTCGGGCGGAGCTGGAGCAGCGCATGGTCGATCTGCGCCAGACCATCGATGACCTCCAGGCCTTGGAAGACCAGAGCCTCGCCTTACTCAAAAATGGGTCATTCTAAGCTGGCTCGTCTGCCGTAGCTTGAACCGGGTAGGACGCGGGCAGATGCCCCTCGCGGAGGTCGCGCTCGAACCGGGCGATGGGAACCGGGCGGCCATAGAGCCAGCCCTGGAAGGCATGGGCCCCTTCCTGCTTTAGGAAATCCCGTTGTGCATCCGTCTCTACCCCTTCGGCGATGACATTGAGGCCGAAGGTTTGGCCGAGCAAAATCACCATGCGGACGATGGCGGCGTTGTTGTCATCGCTGACCATGTCCCGGACAAAGGATTGGTCGATTTTGACCTGATCGATGGGCAGGCGTTTCAGGTAGTTCAGCGAGGAATAGCCGGTACCGAAATCGTCAATGGACAGCTCGACACCCAGCGCCCGCAATTGGCTCATGGTCTCGATCACGCTGTCCGTATCCTCCACCAACATGCTCTCGGTCAGTTCCAATTTTAGGTGATTGGGCCGAATGGCATGGCGCTCGATCAAATGGGCGACCGCAGAGACAAATGTCGGCTCCCGGAACTGCAGGGCGCTGACATTGACCGCAATGCTCAAGCGCTCAAAGCCGGGCAGGGTCGACCAACGGGCCAAGGTCTTGCAAGCGTCCTCCATCACTTGATGCCCGATGGGGATGATCAGGTGGGACCGCTCGGCGGCAAGGATAAACTTATCGGGGGTGAACACCGTCTTGGAGGGATGGTTCCAGCGCAGCAGGGCTTCGGCTCCGGCCAACATCCCATCGGAGGTGACTTGGGGCTGGTAGTAAAGCTCCAACTCCCCATTGGTGATCGCTTTGCGCAGCTCGGCCTCCAGGGCGGCCTGTTGCTGCATTTTGGCCTGCATGTCGGTTTCAAAAAAGCACAGACAGGCCCGTCCCTGCTCCTTGGCGCGATAGAGCGCAAGGTCAGCCTGCTTCAGCACATCTTCCACGCTTTGATCTTCGCCCCGGAACAGGGTGATGCCCAACGAGCCGGAGCCATGGAACGGGCCTTCCTCATGCTCGAAAGGATCTGTGATCGCACTGAGAATTTTGTCGCCAACAAAACGGCTGTGAACCATGGCCGCTTGTGGCGTGTCGCCAATGCCCTCCAGCAAAATGACAAACTCATCGCCGCCCAACCGGGCTGCGGTGTCCCCGGCGCGCAGACAATGGCGCAGCCGGTCGGCGGTGACCTCCAAAAAGGCATCCCCGGCAAAATGTCCCCGGGTGTCGTTCAGGACTTTAAAGTGATCCAAATCGAGCATCATCACCGCGCAAAATGATCTGGAGCGTTCGCTGGTGGCCCGGGCTTGGCGGATCCGTTCGATCAGCAAGGAGCGGTTGGGCAGGCGGGTCAGCGGATCATAAAAGGCCAGATCATGGATCGCTCGCTCGGCCTTTTTGCGTTCGGTGATATCGACAAAAGTGGCGACATAGTTGCTAATCGCGCCGGACTGGTCGCGGACGGTCGAAATGGTCAGATATTCCGGATACATGCTGCCATCTTTGCGCCGGTTCCAGATTTCCCCTTGCCAGGACCCCTCATCTTGAAGGGCCGCCCACATGTCGTCATAGAACGCTTGCTCATGCATGCCCGAAGACAGCATGGAGGGGTTTTGGCCAATGACTTCCTCGGGCTCATATCCGGTCACTGTCGTGAAGGCCCGGTTCACTTTCATGATTTTGTTGTCGGCGGAGGTGATGACGATGGCTTCATTGGTTTCAAACGCCACCGCTGCCAGGCGGATATCCTCTTCCCGCTTTAGGGTCTCGGAAATGTCGCGGAAGGCGACGACGGACCCAACCAATTCAGGGCCTCGGAACATTGGGCTGGCAATCAGGCTGACCGGCACAAAGCGGCCATCGCTGGTGACGAAATGGGTTTGGTCCCGTCGGCGTTTGCCGTCGCGCAGGGTCTTGTGAATGGCGCAGTCGTGATCGGGATAGTCCCGGCCATCTGGATGATGGTGGTGGAAGGTCTGATGGCTGGGCTTGCCCAACACATCCTCCTGCCTTAGCCCCAAAATCTCCAAGGCTGTGGGATTGATGAAGATGCAAATGCCTTGGCGATCGGTCCCATAAACCCCGTCGCCTAGGCCCTCCAGCAACTGGTCCCGCTCTTTGCGAGATTGGAGAAGTTTGCGATTGGCAAATTGCGCCATGGCATAGGCGGTGATGAATCCCGCCAGGGCCACCCCTAATATGATCGCGGTTTCGGCCCCATAGTCATGCAGCAAAAAGCCGTCGGAGCCCCCGCTTTGATGGGCCAAGGCCGTTTTGGTGGCGGACAGGAAGGCGACAGAGAAGCCCAGCACCACAGAGCCCCTTACCAGAAGGGGTCTGATCAACACGCTCCAATGGCTGTTTCGGCCTCTGCTTCGCGTCACGATGGGGTCCGTTTGGTTGGGTTTGGGCCGAGTTTTTCTCGTTTTCAGTGCGTGACCCCCCTGGGAATTTCCCCAGAGATGATCACATCCTGGTGACACGCTATCCCACTCTGATCTCCGATGTCCATCTAACAGAGAGCGGATGTCAAATATTCCAACAGATTATCAACGGCACTGCGAGGGCTGGTTGAACAATGGTGTCTCAACTGATTGTTTTTGGAGAAGTTTACCTCTGGGTCGGGTTGGCCTTTGCGGTGTTCTTTCTGCTCTATGGGGCGGATTTGGTGATGCCCGATCTGCGCCGCAGCTATGTGGTCCGCCCACTGTTGTTTCCGGCGGCCTTGCTGTTGTGGCCCCTGGTGGCCTGGCGGTTTTGGGTGCTGTGGCGGGGATTGGCTCCGGACGCCAAATTTGTGCCGGGGGATACCCATTCATGAAGCGCCGCCATATCCGAGCCCATGGTCTGATCTGGCGGGTGCTTGCCTGCGCCTTGCCCCTGCTTTTGATCGCCGCTTTGGTTGCCCGTCCGGGCGAGCGTCAACAAACGACGGCAGAACAGATCGCGCCGCCCGCATCGGGCCAAGCCGCGACCTCGGGAGCTGAGCAATGAGCGCGGGCTATGTGCCGGTTTCCTGGAACCGCAACAAATGGATTTATGACGCCCTGCTGCTCTTGGCCATGGGGCTTTATATCTGGATCTTCCTGCGCGTCGCGCCCGGCTTTCAGGATGTGACCCGCCCAGTGGATGGCTCGATCCTGCGCATGCGGGCTTTTGGCTCGCTGGCATTCCTGATGCTAACCTTTATCCTGTGCATCGGGCCATTGGCGCGGCTGGATCGGCGGTTCCTGCCCCTGCTTTATAACCGGCGTCATTTCGGTGTGCTCACCTGTGCGGTGGCCCTGGTGCATGCCGGTCATGTGTTGGGGTGGTATTATGCCTTTTCCCCGACCAAGCCCCTTGCGGCGCTGCTTGGCTCCAACACCAGCTTTGATCTGTTTGTCGGCTTCCCCTTTGAAGTCTTTGGCATCGCCGCCCTGGCGGTGATGGTGATGATGGCTGTGACCAGCCATGATTTTTGGCTGCATTATTTTGGCGCACCGCTGTGGAAAGCCCTGCATATGGCGGTCTATGGGGCCTATGCCTGCGTGGTGGCCCATGTGGCGCTGGGCTATTTGCAGGACACCGATAATCCGGCCTTTGCCATTGTGGTTGCGATCTGCGTCGGCGTGGTCTGTGTGCTGCATGTGATCGCCGGAAGCCGCGAAGGGCTTCGCGACAAGACCCCGGCCCCGGCGGCTCAAGGGAGCGACCCCTATGCGGGCTGGATCGCCTTGGGCACGCTGGACCGCATAACCCGGGATTTGCCCGATGGGCGGGCACTGGTCGTGACCCCAGAGGAGGGGGAGCGGATTGCCGTCTTCCGCAAGGAAGACCAGCTGGGCGCGATCTCCCATGCCTGTGCCCACCAAAACGGCCCCTTGGGCGAGGGCCGCATTGTCTTTGGCTGCGTAACCTGCCCCTGGCATGGCTTCCAATATCGCCTGGAGGATGGCTGTGCGCCGCCGCCTTTCACGGAAAAAGTCCCGACCTATACCATGGTGGTGGATGAGACGGGTCAGCTTTGGCTTGACCCCACCCCCTTGCCTGCCGGAACCGCGCGTCCCTTGACGGATCTGCCCAAACAGGAGGCCCTTCATGGCTCAGACACAGTACCCGCCTGAGTCCGGCCCCATCATCGCGCCGGGCATTGCGCCGGGATCCGGAGTGCCGGTGGAGCCGACAGCGCCCGGCCATGGTGGGTTTTTCATTGGCTGGAGCAATGACTTGCCGCCCGGTTTAACCTGGTGGCTGTCCGGCGCGGCCTGTGTTTTGGTGCTTGTCTTCGGCTGGGTTGCCTTTGCGGTGTCCGCCACGTTTGACGATCCCGGTGCGGGGCGCTTCGTCTGGGGGCAACAGCAAAATCTGATCGGTGTGCTGCGCGCGGAACCCTATCCGGTGCTCCATGTCCCAGCATCTGAAGAAACCGGCGAACCGGCACGGGCTGTTTTGCTCTCCGGTCCCGGGAAGCGCGGGGTGCAGGGCCGCGCTGCGCCCTTGGACGGCCAAGTGGTTGCTGTAACAGGCGTGCTGTTGGAACGCGGGGCCATCGACATGATCCAGGTTGGCGGCAAGATCGGCCTGAAGGCGATCTCAGAGGTTGCCGAGGATCAACTGCCCGAAGGCCATGGGGCGATGCTGGCGGCGGCACAGGCGATCCAGGAGGCCGACGGCCCTGGCCATGGCTTTGCAGACCTGGGGACCTGGCGGGTGCAGGGCGAGATCTGTGATGGCAAATGCTATCAGGGAGCCATGCGTCCCGGCACCGGCTTGGCCCACAAGGCCTGCGCCAATCTCTGTTTGGCGGGCGGTGCGCCCCCGGTTTTGGTGACCACGACGGCGGTGCAGGGTCATACTTACTTTCTGATGGGCGCTTTGGATGGGGGTCCCTTGTCCATGGATCAGTTGGCGCATTTGACGGCGGTTCCGGTGGCTTTGGAGGCCAAAGTGGAACTGCGCGACGACCTGCCTGTGGCCCTGGTGGATCTGGCCAAGGCGGTGCGGCCATGATCCGGTCCTCGCAACGCCTCGTTAAACTGGGTGTCGGCCTTATGGTGACAGTGATTGCTGCCGCCCTGGCCTGGGCGGTATGGGATCAAACCCGAGAGGTCCTGAAACCAATCCTGCCCAAAGACATTCGGAGCTTCCTGTTCGAATTCCGTCTGATCCTGGATCTGGTGGTGGTGTTTTTGGTTTTAACCGGCCTGGAAGCAATCTGGTCTCGGATTTCGGCCCGCCTGTTCCGGACCAAGGACGCGGCGGAGGAGGCTGACGCGTGAGTCGCATTGGTTATGGTGTTTTGGTTTGGCTTTTCGGCTTGGCGCTGATGGCCGCTATGCTGCCTGCGCCCTCGGCAGAGGCCTTTGGTCCCTGTGATGATGAAACCCCTTGTGAAATCGCCGATGGGGAATACCGGATCCATCTGCCACCCAATTGGTCCAAAGGGCGCTCCGTTGGGGCAGTGATCTTTTTCCATGGCTGGCGCGGCAAAGCGGAACGCACCATCCTCAATGGTTCGATCCGAGCCTTAACCGACCGGCTCAATATGGCCTTTGTCGCCCCGGATGGCCGGAACCAATCCTGGTCTTTCCCCAGTTCGCCGTCCCAGCATCGCGATGAATTGGCCTTTGTCACAGCCGTTTTTGATGATTTGGAGCGGCGCTTCAACATTGATATTAGCCGCAGCGTTGTCTCCGGCTTTTCCTTGGGCGGCTCCATGTCCTGGTACACCGCCTGCTATCTCGGCGACCGGGTCGGAGGCTTCGCGCCCGTTGCCGGGGCGTTTTGGGAACCCTTGCCGGACAACTGCCCGGCTGCGATCCCGACCATGGTCCATATCCATGGCCTGGAGGATGGCACAGTGCCGATGGAAGGGCGGCCCATTGGCCGCAACTTCCACCAAGGCGACGTCTATGAAAGCTTCGCCATTTTGGGCAAAGGCGAATGCGCCCCCGCCGATCCAACGGTTTCCCCGGACCCAGATGCATCGGCGGATGCGGTTGGCTTAACCTGTTCCCGGGCGACGTGTGACGGCGCGGCTTTGGAGCTATGTGTCCATCCCGGTGGGCATTCCTATCGCACCGAGTGGCTGGAACGCGCCTTGTCCCAGATTGGTCAGCTCAAAGGGTGGTCTAGCCCATGAGCAAGGCGCCTTTGCCGACCGACGCTCCGGCCTGTGAAGGTCCTCTGGCGGGCCTGAAGGTGTTGGACCTATCCCGGATCCTGGCCGGTCCGACCTGCACCCAGTTGCTCGGTGATTTGGGGGCCGATGTGGTCAAGGTCGAACGCTTGGGCCGCGGTGATGACACCCGGGGCTGGGGACCGCCTTTCCTGAAGGACGCGCAGGGCCGCGAGACCCGGGAGAGCGCCTATTATCTCTGCGCCAATCGCAACAAACGGTCCTTGGCGGTGGATTTGTCCACGGCGGAGGGGCTGGCTTTGGTGCGCGATTTGGCCGACCGCTCCGATATTCTGATCGAGAATTTTAAGCGCGGCGATTTGGCCCGGCGCGGCTTGGGCTATGAGGATCTGAAAACCCGCAATGTCCGTCTGATCTATTGTAGCATCACTGGCTTTGGCCAAGACGGCCCTTATGCGGACCGGGCGGGCTATGACTTTTTGATCCAAGGCATGGGCGGGATTATGAGCCTGACCGGCACACCTTTGGCTGAGCCCGGCGGCAGCGGACCGATGAAGGTTGGCGTCGGCATTGCCGATGTCATGTGCGGCATGTATGCGGCCTCAGCGATCTTGGCAGCCCTGAACGCCCGGCAAAAAAATGGCCGTGGGCAGTTTATTGATTTGGCCTTGTTGGACAGCCAAGTGGCGTGGCTGATCAACCAAGGCTTGGCCCATTTGACCGATGGCAAGGTGCCCGGTGCCCTGGGCAATGGTCACCCAACCATTGTGCCCTACCAGACCTTTCCGGCCTCCGATGGCGTGTTCATTCTGGCGGTGGGTAATGATGACCAATATGCCCGGTTCTGCTCCGTGGCCGAGCGACCGGATCTGGCGGAAGATCCACGCTTTGTCCGCAATGCCGACAGGGTCCGCCATCGTGCCGATCTGGTGCCGCTGATCGAACAGGTCACCAAAACCCGCCGGGCCGGATGGTGGCTCGATGAGTTGGAACGGGTTGGTGTGCCCGCCGGGCCGGTCAATGATTTGGGGGCGGTGTTCTCCGATCCACAAATTCTGCACCGGGGCATGAAAATCACCATGCCCCATGGCTTGGCAGGCGATGGGGAGGTCCGTCTGATCGGCAATCCGCTCAAGCTTTCCGGCACCCCGGTGACCTATCGCCATCCACCGCCCCAAGTCGGGGAGCATAGCGGCGAGGTTTTGAGCGAGCGCCTCGGTCTGGATGCCGAAGCGATCCAAGCTTTGATCGACAAAAACGTCATTGGCCAAGCTTGACGAGCTCAGCCAGCGGTGGGGCAGGGATACTCTGCTTATTTGACCGCGCGTTCGGCCATTTCGGCAAAGATCTGATCAAGTTCCTCGGCCAGGGTTTTTAAGGCGGCCCCGCCATCGGCCATATAAGGCGCAAACACCGTTGACGGTGTTTTGTAGGACAGGGTGGAGCCGCCATCCTCATCCTGATCCTCGGTCAAGTAGAACCGGATCGGGGCTTCGATGCCCGCAGCCAGATCGGCTTCCAGCATGCGCAGGGCATAGTCATTGCGATAAACCCCAACGATCCGATTGCCCGGAATGGTGAGACCCCGCCCCTTGGCTCCCTGACTGGCGGAGGCTTGGGTGACCAGGTACATGCCCTGATCCTTGACCGATTGCTGCACCCGCTGCACCAGATCGTCAAAACCATAGGGGGTCTCGAGCACCACCCAACCGGGATGGGAGACCAGCTTGGTGCCATCGGCTTTGGCCGTCGGGCTCTGCAAGAGAGTCATAGAGGCCAAAAGCAAGGCGGCCAGTCCAAGCGTCACGGATCTGATAAGCGGCATGGGGCAGTCCTTATGTTGGTTTTGGCGATGGGTCATAGGCCAAAGCGATGGCGCAGCCGGATGCCGACAACGGAGCCGAGCCAGCCAAACACCAGCCAGCCCCAACCATGCAGGCTGCCGGAAATGATGCCACCCAAATAGGCTCCGATATTGCAGCCGCCCGCCAGACGCGCGCCATAGCCCATCAGCAGGCCGCCGGCGATGGCAGTGAGGATGTCCACCGGACGCAGGGCAAAGCCGGGCCGCCAGCGTCCGGCCAGACCCGCTGCGGCAAAAGCGCCGAGGATGATGCCGAAATTCATCACCGAGGTGGTGTCCCGGACCACCGGGCGTTCAATCGCTGCCATGGCATTGGCCCAATAGGCGGTGGCGGCCAGATCCATACCCGCCATATCGGCGAATTTCGCTCCCCACAGGGCAAAGGCCGAGGTGATGCCCCAAGGCCGCCCGAGCAGCAGCAGGGTGACGATACTGACCACCGCAATGGCCACTGCCCCCATCAGCGGGCTCCAGGGGCCCCGCCAAGCATGGGGCGCTGCGCCGCTGCGGGGCTGGGTGAGGGGCTCCAGGCTGCCATGGCGTCGGCGTTCGAGAATGCGGGTCAGCCAAAACACTAGGGCGAAAAAGCCAATGGTCAGCAGCAAGGCCGGGATCAGGCCAAGCTCCCGGGGCAGGGAGGTCGGGGCCAATGCGGGCAAGCTGCGCCAAGCGGGCAGATGCAGGGTGCCGATGAAGGATCCGGCGATGAAGGCGGCCAGGGTGATCACCATCCGGGTTGAGCCGCCGCCGACGGTGAACAAGGTGCCCGAACCGCAGCCGCCGCCCAGCTGCATGCCGATGCCAAACAGGAAGGCCCCGAGCACAGCGGCGAGGCCAAAGGGGAAGACAAAGCCGCCGGTGCGCAGACCGATCTCCGCGCCATGGAGCATCAGCGGAAAGGAGATCAGGCAAATCACGATGAACAGGATGGCTTGGGCGCGCAAACCGACCCCGCGACGCTCTTCGCTCCAGCGCCGCCAGGCTGCCGTAAAGCCAAAGGCGGCATGGTAAAGCGAGATGCCCGCGACAACGCCCAAAACCGCCGTCAGCATCAGACGCCGGGTGCTCTGCCAGGCCTCGGGGCTCCCTGCGGCCAGGATCCACAGCTCCAAAGCCAGCAAAAGCGCTGCGGCGCTGCCCACCAGCACCCATTGCGGTGGCAGAGATGCGCCGGATCCGGTCTTTGGGGCAGTATTAGAGGCGCTGGTGGATGGCATGGGAATGGCTGGTTTTTCGCTGATAACCGCTGGGTGATGCCAGAAAGTCCGAGTTTGGGCCTCTCACATGTAAGTGAGGTGCTCCGGGAATGCTGGAACCGGCCTCAAAAAGAACCTACATCAGTAGGGTGATTCTGCGAAAGCCCGCATCGGCAAGCAGATAGGCGCTCTTGGAGGCATCGATGACATCAGTGGATTGCTTTGGACTACCCCTGTCCGGGTTGCCGAAATCCGGGTCCGTGGACCCAGCCCCCAAGACTGTGGCTGCGGATTTGGCGACCGACTGGGATGCGGTGGTTCGGGCGGCCTTGGCCCATGATGCGGTGACGGCGGATCTGATTGCCGGATTGCTCAAGCAAGCGCCTCTGTTTGCCCTTGGTCATGCGGTGCATGGCCTGTTTTGCATGATGTTAGGGCGCCGGGAAACCGACGCCATGGCGGTCGACGATCTGGCCAAAGCCCAAGGAGCAGCCCAGGTGATCGGCGTCACCGCCCGCGAGCAAGCCTATATCGCGGCCTTGGAAGATTATATTTTGGGCCGTCAATGGGTGGTGGCGGAGCGGATGGATGCGATCCTGCGCATGCATCCGGAAGATGCTCTGGCCCTGAAGATTGGCCACTCAGTGCGCTTTATTCTCGGGGATTCCGCCGGTATGCGCCGCTCCATTGAAGCTGTGATCGACGCCTATGGCCCGGATCACCCAGCCTGCGGCTATGTGTATGGCTGTTATGCCTTCGCCTTGGAAGAAACCGGGGCCTATGACAAGGCCATGGCCATGGGCCAGAAGGGCTTGGCGCTGGTGGCCAATGATGCCTGGGGGTTACACGCCTTGGCCCATGTCCATGACATGACCGGGCGGCCCGAAGACGGCGTGGCATGGTTGACCCCCCGGTCGGCGCAATGGGCCCATTGCAACAATTTCCGCTTCCATGTCTGGTGGCATTTGGCCCTGTTCCATCTGGCCCTGGGGGAGATTGATCAGGTCCTGGAGCTTTATGACCGGGAAGTGCGCAGCGAGCACACCGATGATTACCGCGATATTTCCAACGGTGTGACCATGTTGGCGCGGCTGGAAATGGAAGGTGTGGATGTGGGCGACCGGTGGGAAGAACTGGCCGCCCTGTCTTGTAACCGGATCCAGGATGGCTGCGTGGTGTTTGCCGATGTGCATTACGCCATGGCCCTGGTTGGGGCTGGCGGGCGTGAAAACACCCAAGCGGCTCAGGCGCTTCTGGCCCGCATGAAGGGCGATGCCATTGCCGACGGTTCCGCCCTGCGCCGGGATCAAGGCATGATTGCCGCCAAGATCGGCTTGCCGGTGACCGAAGGCTTAGTCGCGTTTTTTGACCGGCGCTGGGCTGAAGCCCATGATCACTTTAGCTCTGTGCGCTCCGATTTGATCAAAATTGGGGGTAGTCATGCGCAGCGAGATATATTTGAATGGTTGACGATTGATGCCGCCATGCGCGCCGAACGGGTGGAAACCGCAGCATCTCTGATCCGGGATCGGGCTCGCCGTCGTGGGGCGCGGGACCGCTATACGGAAAAACGGGAAGCCGCAGCCAACCAGGCACTGTTGGCGGCCCAATAGACATAAGGGCACCCGCCCGCTTCAGTTCTGAGCCTACTCTCCCCATCACAGTATAGGTGGCGTGTAACCATGCAGGCTGTTCAGCCGAACCCTGCGGTCGGATCCCATGGGGGATCCGGTCGGGTCCGTGACCCGCGCCTGGATTTCTTCCGTGGCGTCGGCATGTTCATCATTTTCATCGCCCATGTGCCCGGCAATTGGTGGACCCTCTGGATCCCCGCCCGCTATGGCTTTTCCGATGCGACGGAAATGTTTGTGTTTTGCTCCGGCATGGCCTCGGCCATCGCCTTTGGCCGGGTGTTTTCCGATCGGGGCATGGTCATGGGCTCTGCCCGGATTGCCCACCGGGTATGGCAGGTCTATTGGGCTCATATCGCTTTGTTTTTTGCCGTCGCCATGTCCATGGCGGCCCTGGATGCCAGTGAGATCCTGCCACAATACAATTACATCAACTATCTGAACTTATGGCCATTTTTCAATAATACGCCGGAGAACCTGCTTGGGTTGATGACCCTAACCTATGTGCCGAACTATTTTGATATCCTGCCGATGTATCTGGTGATCCTGGCGATGATCCCCTTGATTATCGCCCTGGCTCGGTTTGGTGGTATCAAAGCGGTGGCCGTGTTTTGTATCAGCCTGTGGCTGGTGGCCTCATTTGGTGTCATTGATCCCCCGGCGGAGCCCTGGTCGGATCGGCCCTGGTTCTTTAATCCGTTTTCCTGGCAGTTGATTTTCTTTACTGGCTTCTGTTTCGGGCTCGGCTTGCTGAAAGCGCCGCCCATTGAGCCGCGCTTGGTCATCCTGGCCTTGGTGATTGTGGTGATCAGCATCCCCTTTGCCTATTACCGGGTCTACAACCTGGAAGGCTATGAGTTCCTGAAGGAAATCCGGGGTCATATCGGCTATTTCTATAACAAGACCCATTTCGGCCTGTTCCGTTACTTGCATTTCCTGGCCTTGGCCTATCTGGCCTATTCGCTCGCGGGCGAGGGCGGGCGTCGCCTGATGTATGGCGGGCTCTATGGCAAATGTGTCAGTGTTGTCCGCAAGGTCGGTCAGCAATCCCTGGCAGTGTTCCTCACCAGCATGTTCATCGCCCGCCTTGCCGGGGTGATGTTTGATGCCTTTGGTAAGTCCGAGCTGATGATGGTCCTGGTCAATGGGACGGGTTTTGCGATCCTGATCGCCACGGCTTATACGGTGGCCTGGTTCAAATCCCAGCCCTGGCGCAAACCCGCCCCGGTGGCCAAGCACAAGGCACAGCCAGAGCAAACTGGGCCGCCAAGCTCTCCCTCCTTGGCCGAGCAGCGGGCCTAGATCCGGTCGGGTCTACTTTGGATCCGGCTCTGTTCCCGCGCTGATTGGCTTGACGCGGTGACCCAATCCTTCTTCAATTGCGGCGTAAGGGGGAGTTGATCCTTTGGTTCCACCCCCCACGTAACCTGAGAGAAGCCCTACTCGTCCTGGGCATTGGGCGCGAAAACGGAGGATGGTGTGCAAGCAGAACGGTTTCGGACCTGGAAACAGCGGTCCACCGGTTGGGCTTTTGGCGCAGCCTGTTCGGCATTTCTGCTTTCATTAACCACAGCCGCCCCCACGCCAGCGCAGGCAGTGGACTATGCCTCGGGCAAACCTCTGGCGGCTGATGTCTCGGCTCCGATCCGGGATTGCCGCAATGATGGGGCGCTGACCCTGCCGCTGATCACCTGGGGTGCGGATATTGTCACCTTGCAGGCGGCGGGGCAGGGCGGGGCGACCACGACCCAATCGGGCAGTGAATTCGACAAAGCCGGTCTGACGGTGTCCCTGCAGCGCGAGGATAACTTCCTCAACCAGCTGAAATCCTATATGGCCTGCGAGACACCGTTTTTGCGGGCAACCCTCGGCATGGCCAATTTGGTCGCCGATCTGACCGAGGCGGATCCGCGCACCAAAATGGTCGCGATCTATCAGCATAGCTGGTCGGCCGGTGGCGATGCCATGGTGGTGCGCGAGGGCATTGATCGGCCTGAAGACCTGAAAGGCAAGGCCATCGCCCTGCAGCGCGGTGGTCCCCATGTGGATTATCTGCTGACCATTTTGCGTGATGCCGGGATCGGGGCCGACGAGGTCACCCTAAAATGGACCGATGATTTGGTTGGACCGGACGGCTCCACGCCCATGGCCGCTCTATTGCAGGATGGAGCGGTGGATGCCGCCATGGTCATCCTGCCCGATGCCTTGGCTTTGACCAGCGGCGGCGGTGTCGGGACCGGGGCCGAAGGCAGCCTAAAGGGTGGTCGGATCCTGCTTTCGACCAAAACCGCCAATCGCATCATTGCTGACCTCTATTTGGTTCGCCGGGATTGGTTCGATGCCAACAAACAAACCGCTGCCGCTGTGGCTGGCGCTTTGTTGGCCGCCGAACAACAAGTGCGCGAAACTGTCCGAGGCGGGGGCGCTCCGGAACAAGCCCTGATGGAAACCGCAGCGGAAGTGCTGCTGGACAGTGCCGCAGCCATTGAAGACGCCCGGGGCCTCTGGGCCGATGCAGAGACTGTCGGGGCGGCGGGCAATGTGTCCTTCTTCGAAGACCCGTCTTATCCGCGCCGGTTTGAGCGTTTGGTCAGTGACATCCAAAGCCTCTATCGCGATGCGGGCTTGCTGGCTGGCTCTCAAGTGCTCGCCGCAGCGGATTGGGCCTGGACCGATCTGGCCACGGGGGCGGGTCTGTCCGCCGCTGAGGCCGCTGCGGGAGCCAATACCGGCCAAGCGCGGTTTGATGAGGCGGGTGCCGCCCGGGCCATTGGGTCTGCCCAAGCCCAAGGCACCCTGGACAACAACACTTTGTTTGAATTCGAAATCCGCTTTAAGCCAAACCAGAAGGATTTCCCGGCTTCAGCCTATGCCAATGACTTCAATCGGGTGACGGAGTTGGCCGCGACCTATGGCGGGGCCGTGATTTCAGTGGAGGGCCATGCCGACCCGCTGGGCTATTTGCGGGCGAAAAAGAATGGCCAGGCGGAAATGTTGCTGCGCCGGTTGATCCAGAGCACACGCAACCTCTCGGTCGCCCGGGCGCAGTCGGTGCGGGATTCCGTAATCCTCGCTGCGTCCGATGGCGGTGTGGTGCTTGATCCGAGCCAATTTGTGGTCGTCGGGCGGGGGATCGAAGCCCCCCGGACCGGGATCTGTGGCTCCGACCCCTGCGCTCCCAGCACCGAACAGGAATGGCTGTCGAACATGCGGGTGGTGTTCCGCGTGGTCAATGTCGAGGCCGAGGCCAGCGCCTTTGTGCCGCTGGACTGATTGACCCTCGGAACTCCTCAAAGACGGAAGGCAGAGACCCATGGCCAGAGGCGGTAAATTCACCGGGTTGAAGGGCAAAATCTTTATTGTCGTCGCCGCATTGTTTCTGTTCGGCGTGATCAACGACATGGTTTCCGATGGTCCCACACCCAGCTCCAACCAGACGACTGCGGCACCTCCACTGCCTGAAGAACCCCAGCCGCAAGAGGTGCGGGCCACCGGGCGTGCTGAGGGAGCCATCGCCCGCTTTGCTCTGTGGGGGCTGGAAGACGGTGCTGGCGAAGAAGCACAATCCGCTGTGGCCGGAGAAGCGCCCCCCTCGAACCCCTTGGCGGAAAACCTGTTCCTGATCGTCGATGGCAGTGGCTCCATGCTCAATGCGGGCTGCTCCGATGGCCGACCGAAAATCGATGTGGCCCGGGAGAGCATTTTGCGCTTCATCGATACGGTCCCGGAGACGACCAATCTGGGGCTGCTGATGTTTGATGCCCGGGGCCACAATTTGTGGAGCACCCTGGAAACCAACAACCGCGAAGACATTCGCACGGCGATCAATGACATGCAGGCCGATGGCGGCACGCCGCTGGGCATTGCCCTGGATTATGTGATGGGGCAGTTGCGCGGCCAAGCCGCCTTGCAGCGGGGCTATGGCGATTATCGCGTGGTCGTCGTCACCGATGGCGAAGCCTCCGATGAGTTCAAGCTCAACAGCGTCATGAATGAGCTGCTCGACACCCCGGTGATGCTCTACACCGTCGGGTTCTGCATTGATGAAAACCATGCCCTCAATATTCCTGGTCAAACCTTTTATGCTGCGGCCACCTCACCACAGGAATTGGAGCGGGGCTTGAACGCGGTGTTGGCGGAGAGCGAGGCCTTTGACCTCGGCCAAGGCCCGGTTCAGTTTCAGGATGGCAATGGGGGAGCGGGGCAATGAGTTGGCTGCGCCGGGGGATCGGCATTCTGATGTTGGTGGGGGCCATCGGCTACACCGCCCTGGATGCCTATGTGCTGCAATCGGTCAAGGCCGCTGCGGTCACTGTCGACTTTTTGCGCGGTGTCCGGCTGGCCCCCTCCGCCGATGCGGCGCTGGCGGACATTGCCGCTCAGCTTAAGGGCGGGCCGGATTTGGTGGTGCGGCTGGAAGGTCATACGGCTTTGGCGGGCGATGCCGGAGCCAATCTGGCGCTTTCAGAGCAGCGCGCCGCAGCGGTGCGCGACCGCTTGATCGCTCTGGGCATTGCGGAGAACCGGATCACGGCGGTTGGGCTTGGCAATACGGAGCCGCTCGACCGGCTCGATGGCGAAGATCAGCGTAGCTATGACAGCCGTTTGGGCCGGGTCGAAGCCCGGTTCGAGCAGGGCGGCTAGGGCCCTCAGAGCATGTCACGGCGCTCCTTCAAAGATCCGGTCCGCTTGAAATGGTATGAATGGTCGCCGGGCCTGGACAATGGCCAATGGGTCTTGGGCGAGGTCATGGAGACCATGAAGGAGGCCGGTGGGGCCGGGGCGGGCGAGATCCCGTGGATCATCCGTTTGCTGGAAAACCCGACTTCGCCCCTGCATCTGCCCGGTGCGATCAATCTGTTGCGCCATGATGCGGTTCACATCCTGGTTGGGCGGGGCATGCAGGTCCAGGACGAGGCCTTTGTCATCGGCTACACCATGGGTTCCGATCCGAAGCTGAGAAACTGGCATATCTCCCTGTTCAAATGGGCGTCGAAGCATCTCTATCCCGGCCCCTACGCCTTTTCCGATCAGGATCTGGTCAGCTTTGAGCTGGGAGTGCGCGAGGCCATTCGGCAAAAACCGGCCAATTTGCCTGAGGTGGCCTTTGAAGACCGCATGGACCAGACCCTGGATGATCTGCGCCGGGAACTTGGCATCAACCGGGCGCGGCTCTATGCGGCCTTTCGGCTGGAGCGGGTCTTGGTGCCCGCTAGCAAGGCCTCATGGCGTCTAGACTATTGCCGCACCACCGATCCCAGCGCCTTGCGCCCGCCCACGGGAGAGCGCTCGGGCTGGGAAAAGATCAAGCGGCGGCGGCGAGACAAAGCTGCGAAGGAGACCGCATCGTGAGCACGGGTACAGTGGACGAAGCGCCAGCACTGCCGGTGCGGGAGATCGGCGGTGGGTTGGTCTCTTCCGCTGTGGTGTTGGTGGCCTATGGGCTGGGGGAGAACCCGGTCTATCTGGCGGCATTGCTTGGCCTTGTCGCCTATATCGGCTGGCGCTTGGCCATTGGCACCGATGCCACCAAGGCTGAGGTGGTGGCCGCTTTGGGCCATGACCCGGAGGCGGCGGCAAAGGCCTTGCGAGACGCCCATGGGCGGGTGGTGCGGATCCGCCAAGCCGATGTGGATATCCCCTGCCCTGAGCTGTCCGAGCGCCTGGAGACCCTGGCGGTGCTGGGTGAAGAGGTGCTGGCGCTCCTGCAACGGGATACGTCCAAGGTGGAGCGGGCTTGGCGGTTCACGGACCGGTATTTGGAAGGCGCTGCAACAGTGTCGGAGCGCTATGCGGATGTGCATCGGTTGTCCAATGACCCCAATCTGACCGACGACTACCGGGATTTCCTGGTGCAGATGGAGCAGACCTTCCGCAAACAAAAAGACGCTCTGATCCGCAATGACGTGCTGGATCTGGATGTGGAGATCAAGGTCCTGACCCGGCAGATGGAGGCGGGCTAGGCACTGATTGTTTTGGGTTTGCCGTAAACCGCCACGCGCTCAAGAGGGCGAGGATCACAAAGGGCAAGCCGATCAGCATAATGACCGGCGCGGCGGACCGGGCCAGATCCGGCTCCGGCCACCCTTGTAAGCCGGTCAGACCGCCGGCGATCCCGGCCAACCCACCGCCCAAAACCCAACCTGCATTTTGCACGGCCGGCAACAGGGCGGAGAGGTGGTCGCTAAAATCCGGATCCTCAGGAGGATGCTCTGGGGGATCCTCCTGCTCTGCGACCCCCTTCTCGGGGGCCAGAGCCATAATAGCCTGACAGAGAAACCCCCAACTGCTGCCCATGGCGGTGCCGATCAACAGCATGCCCAGCCCGATGGCGCTGGCGGGGAGCAGGAGCCCGGTTCCAACCAAATCGGTAAAGCCCAGCGCAATCAGACAAAGCCCCAGGCCCAACAGGATCGGCGCGGCACGGATGGCCTCGGGTGATCCCGGCGTTTTGATCACCCGGCTGGTGATCCAGGCGCTGGCGGACCATGCCAGGGCGACCAATAAGGTGGCCTGTCCAGCCAGGATCGGATCGATCCGAAACCCACTGGCAACCAGGGTTGGGACATGGCTGTAAATTCCGCCCATGCCAATGGGCAACAAAAGCACGACCCAGAAGCCCAAACCCAGCGGCGTGGCCGGATTAAACAAACCCGGCGGGCAAAGGGGGGCCGGGCTGCGGGCATCGAGTTTCAGCGCGGCCCGGCAGAGCAGCGGCAAGGCGATCAGCGGACCCAGCCCCATCCAAGGTTCGGGCAAATGCGGGATCAAGCCAATGGACAGCAGGCCAAGCCCGGCCACAGCGCTGGGCAGGATGGTTTCCAGACCGGGACCTGGCGGTCGGGTGGGATCATCGCGGGCGTAGCGCGGGGCGGGCAATAACAGCAAAGCCATGGCTCCAACCACCAAGCCGAGCACCCCATGGAAGGCAAACACGCTGCGCCAGCCGAAATAGGCCTCCAAACCTCCGGCCAGGATAGGCGCAATCAGGGCGGCGGAGGCGAATACGATTCCCATTAGACTGAAGGCCTTGGGGACTTGGTCTGGCGGATAAATCTGCCGGATCAGGCCAAAACTTGCCCCGATCACCAAGCCCTCGCCAAAACCTTGCAGGGTCCGCCCGACCAGGAAAGGCACCATGCTCCAGGCGGTCCCGCAGATCAGCGCGCCGAGGATGAACACGGCGGCCCCTGCCGCCAGCACCCGGCCGGAGCCATGGCGGGCCATGCCCGGTCCGGCAATGGCGCTGGCCAGGATGGTCGCGGCCATATAGAGCGTCGTGGTCCAGTGCAGGGATTCCGCGCCGCCAAAATTCTGCACGATCTGCGGCAGGACAATGATCGCCATAAACCACGCGAACGCATGCAGCCCCATGCCAAGCGCCAACAGGGCCACCAAGGCAAAAGCGGGGGCCTGAGTCGGCTGCGGGCCAGTGGTCACAGGATCGGTTTTCGGAGCGTCGGTCATTGGCGGGCCGGTCGGCGCATGGCCGCCCAGGAATGCAGGGCCAAAACCCCGACCACAATACTGCCGCCGACCAGGGAAAAGAACCCAGGCTCTTCACCCAAAGCCCACCAGACCCAGACCGGCCCCAGCGCGGTTTCCAGCAACAGGAACAGGCTGACTTGCGGGGCGGGCAAATAGGCCGGTCCGGTGGCCACGCAGCAGAGCGCAAAGGGCACCACCAGCGCGCCATTGATCAGCAAATACAGCCACTCAATCCCCGTTGCCGGAACCAGGGTACTGTCCGGGGTCAGCAGCAAATGAACCGCAAGGGCAGTGATGCAGCCAAAGATCCCGCCATAGGCCGGGGCCAGGGTGGTGGGGTGGTTCAGACTGCGGCTGAAGGTGAACACCGTCGCCAGGATCAAGGCGCAGAGCAGGGCGAAAAAGGCCCCCAGCAGGGTTCCGGAGCCAAAGCTTTCGAAGGTCACCAAGCCGATGCCGCCCAGCGCGGCAAAGATCGCCATCCATGTGGTGGCGGATGGATGCTCTTTCAGGAACAGGGCCGAGAACATCGCCGCCCAAAGCGGTGCGGTGGCGATGATGAACAGGCTATCGGCCACGGCGCCAAAATGGATGCCCATGACAAAGAACAACCCACCAACCCCATAGAGGGCCGCAATAACGTCATCGTGCCAGGAGCGGCGAAAGCGCAGATCCCGGACTGCTGTCGCCCAGGGGCTGCGCCGCAACAATCCGATGAGCAGCAGCCCGGCCAGCAAGGTCAGCAAACTGCGCCAAAAGGTCAGCGCCCAAGGTTCCAGATCGACCAACCGGATCAGCAGACTGTCGGTGCTTAGGACCAACATGCCGGTGCCAACGATCAGCACCCCTTTTTGCGGATCACTGAGGCCGCCCCAGAAGCTGTTGGAGGCCGTGCTCATGACAGTTTGTCCTTGCGTGGCTTCACCAGCCCCAGCTTGGTCAACCGCATCCAGACCGCACCCCGACCGCGCCCCATACGCAAGGCGATGGTGCCAATGTCTTCCCCGGCGGCAAAGGCGTCTTCCAAGGCTTCTTCTTCCTCAGCGGTCCAGACCGATCCAGCGCGCTTGTCGGCCCCAGCGGTTTTTTTGCCCTTGGCTTTGGCCGGTTTGTGCGGGCTTGACGGCGGCGCTGCGGGCAAGCGCGGCAAGGGCGGGTGTCCGGCCTCCATCAGGAACCGGGAGGGCACCAGACCATGACGTCCGCCCCGTTCTGCCGCGCGGGATAGCACCAGGACGGAGCGCGCCCGGGTCACCGCGACATAAAAAATCCGGCGCTCTTCTTCCAGATCGCCGCTATCCAGTGCTGCTTGGTGGGGTAGAATGCCATCCTCCAAGCCGATCACAGCAACCCGGGGCCATTCCAGGCCTTTGGCGGCGTGGACCGTGGACAGCACAATGGCGTCGCCGGTTTCCGCCTCCCGCAGGGCGCGTTTCTGTTCCTCGATCATCTGCAGCAACTCTTCGGCGGAGCGGCAGCCCTCGGCCAGGGATCGGGCCGCGTCCACATTCTCGGCCCAGGCCAATTGATATTCCGCGCCTTTCCATTTCGGCATCAGGCTGCTGACCGCTTCCGCCGCTTTGTCCAGCCGTTCCGGGAAGGGCAGATCGGTCAGGGCAGGGGCTTTTTTGCGCAGAGCCTCGGCGCGCTTTGACCCGGCACGTCCGGGGCTTAAGCCAAGCAGGTCAAAGGCCCGGGGATGCTCTCCGATTTCGGCCATCAGCAAAACCCCGGCAAAGGCCCGGGTTTCGGTGGCATTCCACAGATCGCCGGACCCCCGGACGACAAAAGGCAGGCCGACCCGACGCAAGGCCCCTTGCAAGGGGATGGTCAGGGCCGAGACCCGACAGAGAACCGCCATCTCCGACGGCCGCGCGCCCGCAGCCACCAGGCGTCGGAACCAATCGGCAATGGCCTCTGCCTCGCTTTGGCTGTCCCGATGGTCGGCAAAGCGGACCTCCCGGCCCTTGCTTTGTGCGGCTGCAGTTAAAACCTTCGGCCGCCGGGCCGCATTGGCGGCAATGAGGGATTCTGCGGCTTTGAGGATTTCCGGCGTTGAGCGGTAATTTTCACTCAGCGTATGGATTGCAGCGCCGGGATGGCGGTCCTCAAAGGACAGAATGAACTCAGGCGTGGCGGCTCGAAACGCATAGAGGCATTGGTCATCATCCCCCACCGCCCAGAGATTGCCATGGGGGGCGATGAGCCGCTCGATCAAGGCGATCTGGGCCGGATTGACGTCCTGATATTCATCGACCAGCACATGGGTAAAGCGATTGATCAGCGATGCGGCGCGCTCCGGATCCTCATCCATGGCCTCAATCAGCTTCATCACCAGGTCGCCGAAATCGACCATATTGCGGTTTTCCAAAGCCGACTGATAGGTGCCATAGAACCGCGCGGCGGCTTCGTAATAGCTTGGCCGTTCCCCATTGGCGATCCAGGTCTTGCTCGCTGTCTTAAACGCCTTGGGGCTCAGCAGCCGTTCCTTGGCACCGGCGATGATGTCCAGCAGGTCTTCATCTTCATCCCAAAAGATCCGGTGCTCATGCAGCACGGCTCGGCTCGCCCGATTGTCGGCAATGGAAAAGCCTGGGGAAACCCCTGCCGCCGGGGCGAGGTCCCGCAGCATGCGTCCCGCCAAGCTGTGGAAGGTGCCAACGGAATTGCTGTCGGGCATGCGCCCGAGAGTTTGTCCAATGCGGCTGCGCAGGGCTTCGGCTGCCTTGCGGGTGAAGGTCACCGCCAGAATTTGGCTCGGATCCAGGCCGCCTTGGACCAAATGGGCAAAGCGGGCCACCAGAGTGGTCGTCTTGCCGGTGCCGGGGCCCGCCAAAACCAAATGCGCCCCCATGCCCGCCGTTGCCGCACGGTGTTGGCCCGGATTAAGGGTCCGCTCGGGCGCAAGGCTTTGGGCGGGATCTGCGGCAACCATGGTCGCCGGATCCGAAGCAGAGGGGTCAGGGGGCATGCGGGTGGGGCACCGAAACGAGAGATGAGCGCCTTGGTAGCGCATTTTGCCATCTCAGGTCCATTGACCAGACGGCAAGGAGGGTCCAGAATCTTGTTCCGTTTCCAGGAGTTGGCCTGATGGCGAAGTACCCCCAGTTCACAACCCCGCCCCCCACCTTTGATGGCAAAGTGCCAATGGTGGCCCGTGGCGGTGTGGATGAGGCGGTACTCGCCCGCGCAGAACAGGCGGTCGCGGCCTTGGCCGATCAATATGGGACGTGGGTCTCCAAGGATCAGGATCAACTGGAAATCCATCTAAAAGCGCTGATCCGCAATCCGCAGCGCCATGACAAGATCCTGCCATTGTTGTTCAAATGCGCTCATGACATGAAGGGGCAAGGCAGCCTATTTGGCTATGATCTGATCACGCGGATTGGCAATTCCCTCTGCCGGTTTATCGAGATGATTCCCGCTGAGCCAGGCCCAGATGAACTCCAGGTCATCACCTTGCATGTCCAATCCATGCGCGTCGTGGTCACCGAGCAACTGACCGATGATGGCGGCACCCAGGGCCAGGAATTGATCGAAGGGCTGCATCGGGTTTTGGAGCGCCATGGCTCAGACCTCTGATGGGTCGGACAATGGCTCAGGCGCGCGCAAGGGGTTGACCGTGCATGGCGGCAATCTCAATGCCGCCGAAGCCGTTTTTGGCGATCCCGGTCCGCAGGGTTGGCTCGATCTGTCCACCGGCATCAATCCGGATCCTTGGCCAATCCCGGTCCTGGGCTCAGATCGAGTGCTGGGGTCGCAGGTCTGGACCCGCTTGCCCGATCCCAGTCTGGAACAGGGTTTCCTTACCGCCTTTCGGGCCGCCGAGGCGCCGCTGGCCGCTCCACCCCTAGACTGCCTGATGGCGGTGCCTGGCCTGCAAGCCGCCCTCCAGCTCCTCCCCCCTGTCCTTGCGGCACGGAAGGAGCGGGATCCAGCCAGCCTGAAGGTGCTGGTCGCCCATCCGTCCTATGGCGGCCATCGCGAGGGCTGGGCGGCATGGGGCTGCGCTGTAAAGGCCGTGCGCGACCCCCTGGACGATCCGGCATTGGACGATGCCGATATTGTGGTTTTGGTCCATCCGAACAATCCGGATGGACGGCGCTGGCCCCTTGAGCGGGTACAGGCTCTGGGGCAGCAGTTGGCGCGGAAAGACGGCTGTGTCCTTCTCGATGAAGCCTATGTCGCTCCCGGAGAGGTCGACAGCCTGTTGTGCCGGGTTCAGCGCGACACTGCGGACGGTGCTGGGCTGATTGTGCTGCGCTCATTCGGTAAGTTTTTTGGCCTGCCGGGGATCAGGCTGGGGGTGGTGGCCGCCGCTCCGGATTTGATCGCGGCCCTTCGCATCAAAATGGGGGCCTGGCCAGTCTCTGGCCCCGCTTTGGCCATTGGCACCGCCGCCCATGCGGATTTGGATTGGATTGCCCGGACCAAGCATGGTTTGGTCCACCGCAGGGACATCACGGACCGGGTTTTGGCCGAGGCGGGGTTGGATGTCGGGGGCGGAACCGACTTGTTTTGCTTGGTGCAACACCCTCATGCCGGGAAAATTTTTGAGCAATTGGGCCGCTGTGGTGTCTTGGTTCGGGCTTTTACTCCGGAAATGGGAAGTAGCTTACTCAGGTTTGGACTCCCATCGGAAAAAGCGATGGACCGTTTTGTTACAGTGTTGTCAAAGCTTCATATTTGAGCGCATAGCGCCAAAATGGGGTAACAAGTCTAGGGTTTGTCTAGGCTATAAACCCAAGCGGGATCCTTGGCGCGGAAATACGCGTGATAAACCACAAAATATATGTTGATTTAATCGACCCTGTCGTTCAGTATTCTATTTAGGTCGTCCCGAAAAAGCACAATCAGCAAAAAGGGTTGACCTCATGCGATGCAAGGAAGCATGGACTGCCCTCAGGGTCCGGTGTTTCTGCGCAAATGTAACAAATGGCAACAATGCCAACAAAAAAACGCATGCGGGAGGACATAGGGAGATGTTGGACATACAAGCGGAGCAACTTTGCTCTCGCGCGCAGGGACCGTTGCGTCAATCGGCTCGCACATCTCTGGATGTGACCATCGAGCACAGCTTCGAGGTCCATGTGTTTAATGCAATGGTCAGAGCCTTGCGGGGGGCGAAAGCCCACCATGGGGATCTGTCCGATGGGTGGGCTGATCTGCAGCATCGCGAAGTGAAAGCCCACTCTCTGGAAGAAGCGCGCATGCTTGCGGCGCGGATTTATCCGCCAGGGGATGGTTATGTGATCACCGGAGTTGTTGCCCGCCCATAGAGAAGCAAGATCAGGGCGTGTGGCCTACGGCTCCGGGGCGTGAGAGGGGCGAGGGATGCCGACTGGGAGGACGGCATCCTTCGTCCCTTTTCATTTGGGCCTTTTCATTTGGGCCGTTTCAGTTCTATCCAAGCGACGACCTTAAAGGGGCGTCATCGCCTCGTCGCGGAAGACCACGGCGATGCCATCGAGCATGACGCCGTCAAAGCCCAATGCCATCAAACCGGCATAGGTCGCCCCGACGATTTCCCGCCATTGCTGGTTCCGGTAATCCACCCAATAGGTGCCGTCATTGCCCGGGAGAAATCCGGTTAGGAATGGCGGATTGCCAACGGTCCAATCGGACTGCCAGTAATAGCGGGTGTCCTCGGCAAAACCGACCGTTAAGCGGGCAATCACCTGACGGCGTGCGCCAATGAACTTATATTTCAGGCGCTCTACATCATCGACATCCAAGGGGATATCGCCGTTGAAAAACGGATCCACGATCAGGATGTCGTGATTGAGCAAGGTCATCGCCCCGATCCAATCGTCCTTGCGGGCAAAGCGGCGACTGGAGAGCATGGCAAAAACATTGGTGGCCCGGTCGGGTTCCTGGATGGATTTCGCATTGGTCATAAAAGGTTCCAAGGCCGGGAGTTCGTCAAACACCCCATCGCCGTCCGTACCGGCTGCCACCAAAACCCGGTCAGTGGCCCCCAAACCGATGGCCTCAGCAGCCTCCGCCGGTGTGTTGCAATGCTCAAGGGAGATCAGCACCTTGCTTTCCTGCAATAGGCGACGGCGGATCTCCGCATCCGGGCGCTCCCGGCCGGTTTCCCGGCAATAGAGATCCTCCATCACGAAGCCCGACACATTGCGCAGGAAGCGGCGTTCAAACGCCCCGACTTGGCGCAGGGCAGAGGGCGGCAAGGGCACGCCGTCCGGCTGGGCCAGTGTGGCAACATCCAATTCGCGCTGGCTCATGGTGGCCAGGAACACGCCGCCTCGGAGCAAGGTGATGAAGTCAGGATTTTGCGCCCGGGCAAATTCCGACAAGGTGTTGATGATCTCGCGCATATCATCGCGCCAGTTCGGGTAATTCTCCGGCGCAATGGGGTAGGGGGCCTCCTCATAGACCTGATCGGTTAGGTCCATGCCATCGATCACCACCGGCGCATTATGGGTGTCTTGCGCCTGCGCCGTATCGATCAACGTACCCCCAGGCAGGGCCGCGATGGCGGAAAGCACCAAAGCCGAAATGGCAAGCAAGACAAAGCGGGCGGTCAAGGTCATGGCGAGAGCACACTCACGACGTGGTCAGCAAGGGCGAGGGAACTGGTCAAACCGGGCGACTCTATGCCGTAAAGGGCTGCATAACCGTTAATGCCGGTCTGATTTGGCGTTTGAATGACGAAATCATGGCTGGCTTCGCCCTTGGCCTGGATTTTTGGCCGGACGCCGGAATAGTCGGGCTGTAGAGCGTCCTCCGGCAAATCGGGCCAATAGGCGCGGATGGCGTCTGCGAACAAGGCGGCCCGGCGTCCATCCACAGTATAGTCAAAGCGCCCTCGGGCGGCCTCGGCCAAGGTGTCTTGGCCGTCCAGCCACTCCACATCCGGGCCAAACCGTCCGCGTCCGCCCAGATCGCGGGTATAATGCAGTCCTAAGCTGGCCTGTTGCGGCACCGGATAAATCAAGCGCTCAAAGGGTGGGCGGCCCGTCAGGCTGAAATAATTGCCTTTGCAAAAATGCTGCGCCGGGATGGTGGCCGGGTCCAGACCTGCGATCTTGCGCGCCAAGGTCTGGGCCGTCAGACCGGCGGCGTTGATAACCAAATCGGCGCTCAGGCTCATAGGCTCGTCGCCGCCGATCTCTAAGATCAATCCGGCTGCGCCGCCGGGCCGGGTTTGGGCTGACAGGACTGGCGCATGGGTGACCAGGGTCGCTCCAGCCTGCTCCGCATCACCCAAATAGGACAGCATCAATTGATGGCTGTCGACAATGCCGGTGGTGGGGGAATGCAGCGCCGCAGTGGCGTTTAGCGACGGCTCCAGGGCTTGGGCCTCGGCACCGGAGATCAAAGGCAGATCCACCCCAGCTTTGGCCGCCCGGGCCTGGACTTCTTTGAGCTTTTCAATTTCTGCCGCGCCCCCCGATGGGGTGGCGACGATTAATTTTTCGCAGCGCAAGAACGGCAAGCCACGCTCTTCCAGATAGGCATAGAGCTTGATCTTGCCTTCGACGCAAAACCGGGCTTTCAAGCTGCCGACCGGATAATAGACCCCGGCATGGATCACTTCGGAATTCCGGGCCGAAGTGACGGTGCCGAACTCCGGCTCGGCCTCCAGGATCATGACCTCGCGCCCGGACAGGGCCAGGGCGCGGGCAACGGCCAAGCCGACAACCCCGGCACCAATGACGATGCATTCAATATCTGCGCTGCTCATCCTGCCCTAAGCCTTTTTCCTGTCCTTTTGCCCTCAACAATGCTTGATCCCAGCTCCCATGCAATGCCTATTTGGGCGCGGTGGGTCAAAGAACGGTGAGGATGTCCGGAATGGCAAGCATGCTGCGGATCAACGCATTAACCAGCGCGGGGCTTGTTCTGGCCTATTTGCTCCTTGGGCCGGTCGCACAGGGCTGGGCGCAAACCGATCCTCCGCCTGCACCGGACTGGGTGCCCCAGGGGTTGGTTGAGCAGTTTCCGCTGACCGATTGGTCTCGCCATACGCCCGAATTGGGTGAAATCCGGAGCGGCGGTCCCGACCGTGACGGGGTTCCGGCGATTGATGCCCCGGTCTTCGCCCCGGCGGTTCAGGTCCGCGCAATCCGGGATCAGGAACCTGTTATTGGTGTGGTCTCCTCACAGCCGGGCGGTCCGGCCAAGGCCTATCCCTTGATGCTGATGATCTGGCATGGGGTGGTCAATGATGTGTTCGGCGATCAGCAGATCTTGGTCAGTTTCGATCCTCTGACCGGTACGGCTTCGGTCCGCGACCCGGTCGTTGAGGGCGAGCCCTTGGTGTTCGGTGTCACCGGAACTCTGCGGGTGGCCAATATGATGCTCTATGACCGGACCACCGAAAGCTGGTGGCAACAGGCCACGGGGCAGGGGGTGATTGGCACCCATATGGGGGCTGAGATGCCGCTGCTGCCCTTTCGGCTGGAAAGCTTCGGCGAGTTTAAGCAGCGCGCCCCGGACGGATTGGTGATGGTGCCGGAAAACCCCCGGGCGATGAAATATGGCGAGAACCCTTATTGGGGCCTCGACCGGGAACGGCGACCGAAATTCTATGACGGGCCTGTACCGGACGATATTGCCGCCATGGAGCGGGTCGTGGTGGTGCCGCGTCAGGGTCAGGCCCCGCTGATGCTGCCGTTGTCGGCGATTGCGGATCGTGCGCCTTGGCCCTTGCCCGGTGGCTTGGTCGCCAATTTTCTGCCCAATCAGGTCTCGGCCTTGGATGCGCCTCGGATCGCCTTTTCCCGGACAATCGGGGGGGCAGTCATCACAGATGGTGCGGGCCAGGATCTTCCGGCCCAAACCCTATTCGCTTTTGCCGCAGCGGTTTTCTTCCCAGATGCAGAAAAAATCGGCTTTTAACGGCGTAAAGAGGCTTAAACCTGCGCGGCCTTATAGGGGGCCATCCGCGAGGCAATCAGCCGGAACGGCAACAGCATCAACAGGGCAACCGCCAATTTGGCACCCAGATCGCCCAGCGCCCAGGTGATCCAGGGCAGGCCGGTGCCTGCAAAGGCCAGGGTAAAAAACACCGCCGTATCCCAAACCGAGCCCAGGACCGAAGAGACCACCGGCGGCAACCACCAAACCTTTTCCCGCAAGGCATTGAACACGGTGATGTCCATCAGCTGCGCGGTCAGAAAGGCGGTGCCCGAAGCCAGGGCGATGCGCGGATCGGCCAGCCAGAGTGACAGCACCACCGCCAGGGCAAAGCCGACATAGGCCACCAGCCGGGCTTTGGCCGGGCCCAAATGCCGATTGGTAAGATCGGTGACCAAAAACGCCACCGGATAGGTAAACGCCCCCCAGGTCAGCCAGTCATTGATCGGAATGCTGACCAAGATGTTCGACGACACCACCACCAGGGTCATGGCGAGGATCGGCACAAGAATAGAAATCAAGGGAAGGCGCTGGGCGGTCATGGCGCGCAGATGTCCTGTGGCAGGGATGGAAAGGATTTGGGAAGCGCGAGGCAATAATCCAGCCTGCCGGTGAAATCAAGCAAAACCGCCCGAAGCGTTCGCCGGAGTCGCGCAGCTTTTGCCGGTGGCGGCGCTGTTTCAAAGCCCTGTCAGAGGCTCGACGACCAAGGAAATCCCCATATTCCGGGGTGACGTCTTGCACTGCACCCAATATATGGGAATAAGGGAGTGTTCCCGTCGGATAAGTCCGATCGGGCCGCCGCCCCGTGATGGAGATCAAAGCCATGGCCGTAGCCGATCTTTCCGCAGCGAAGTCAAATGCGCCGATTTCGGTCTGTCCCCATGACTGCCCCAGTGCCTGCCAGGTTTCGGTGGATCTGTCGCCCGAGGGCAAGATTGCGAGGCTCCATGGCGGGCGTAAGAACACCTATACGGATGGGGTGCTCTGCGCCAAGGTGGCGCGTTATGCGGAGCGGGTTCACCATCCGGACCGCTTAATGACGCCGCTGAAGCGGACCGGAGCCAAGGGCGATAAGAGCGGCTTTGTCCCCATTGGTTGGGATGAGGCGCTGGACCAGATCGCGGAGGCGTTTATCGCTGCCGAAGCGCGGCTGGGTCCGGAATCGGTCTGGCCCTATTTCTATGCGGGGACCATGGGTTTGGTGCAGCGGGAAAGCATCCAGCGTCTGCGCTTGGCCAAAGGCTATTCCCGCCAGGGCAACACCATCTGCACCGGTTTTGCTGATGCGGGCTGGGTCGCCGGGGTCGGGGCCAAGGTCGGTGTGGATTCCCGGGAGATGGCAGAGTCCGACCTGATCGTGGTTTGGGGCTGCAATGCGGTGCACACCCAGGTCCAGGCCATGAGCTGGATTGCCAAAGCCCGCAAGGAGCGGGGCGCGAAACTGGTCGTCGTTGATCCCTATCGCAATGCCACGGCCTTGAAGGCGGATCAGCACCTGATGCTGCGCCCGGGCACCGATGGCGCGCTGGCCTGTGCGGTGATGGCGGTGCTGTTTGAAGAAGGCTTGGCCGATGACGCCTATATGGCCCGCTTCACGGACAATCCGGCGGGTTTGCGCGCCCATGTCCGCAGCCGGGGGCCGGACTGGGCCGCTCCGATCACCGGCTTGAGCCCGGAGGAGATCCGGAGTTTTGCCCGGCTCTATGGCCGCACCCAACGTTCTTACATTCGGGTTGGCTATGGCTTTAGCCGCCAGCGCAATGGCTCTGCGGCCCTGCATGCGGTCTCCTGCCTGCCAGCGGTCACCGGGGCGTGGCAATATCCCGGCGGCGGAGCGCTGTTCACCAATTCCGGCTTGTTTCAAGTCGACACCGCAGCCGTGACCGGGGTGAAGCAGTTTGCCCAAACGGCGCGGGAAATCGACATGAGCCGGATTGGCCCCGCTCTGACCGGGGATGCGGATGCCCTGCGCGGCGGACCGCCAGTGACGGCGATGCTGGTGCAAAACACCAACCCGGTCAATGTGGCCCCGGAGACCGCCAAGGTCCGGGAGGGCTTTGCCCGCGAAGACTTGTTTGTTGCCGTCCATGAGCAATTCATGACCGAAACGGCGGCCTATGCGGATATCGTGTTGCCCGCCACCATGTTCCTCGAGCATGACGACATCTACAAAGCCGGGGCACACACCTATCTCCAGGTCGCTCGCCCAGTGATCGACGTGCCGGGAGAGTGTCGCCCGAACCATGCGGTGATCAATGCCCTTGCCGAGCGCTTAGGCGTCGCTGAGAGCCTACCGGCCTTCCGTCTGGAGGCCTGGGATCTGATCGAGCAAATGCTGGCCGACAGTGATCTGCCCGGAGCGGCGGAGATCTACGCCATGGATGGCTTGGATGGGGTGCCGGACTTTGAGACTGGCCATTTCCTGAAAGGCTTTCCGACGGCAGACGGCAAATTCCGCTTCCAACCGCACTGGAGCGGCGACGGGGCCGAGGCCATGCCTGCCTGGCCGGATCATTTTGCCGTGACCGAAGAGGTCACCGAGGAATTGCCCTTCCGGCTGGTCACGGCCCCGGCACGGAACTTCCTGAATTCCACCTTCACCGAGCAGCCGTCCTCCATCAAAGCGGAGGGGCGTCCGGAGGTCATGATCCATCCTGACAGCGCCCAACGCTTGGGTATCTCACAGGGCGACTTGGTGATGCTGTCCAATGCCCGGGGCGAGGTGGTGTTGCACGCCACCTTGTTCGACGGTGTGCAGCCCGATGTGGTGATCGTGGAAAGCATTTGGCCCAATGCGGCCTTCCCGGGCGGCATGGGCATCAACACCCTGACCGGGGCCATACGCGGCATCCCCAATGGCGGAGCGCCCTTCCATGACACGGCGGTGGCGCTGGTATTGGCCGAGGCAGCGTAAGCGCGCCCCATGTTTTGCGTTTCCGGACATCGTTTGAAAGGATTTGACCCCGCATGACCGCAACCATTGTTGGCCCCGGCGGCGCCCGCACCATTGTGATCGGCAACCAAAAAGGCGGCTCAGGGAAATCCACCATTGCCACCCATTTGATCGTTGGCTTGGCCCGAACCGGCTTGCGCATTGGCTCGGTGGATTTGGATGGCGCCCAGGGCACGCTGACCCGCTATCTGGAAAACCGCGCGTCCTTCGCCAGCAAGCGGGATTTGGCCCTGCCAACCTCTGATCATGTCAAGCTGGTGCCTTCGGGCGACGACATGCGCGATCGGCGCGAGCTGGAACAATGCCTGGAGGCTTTCCGCGATCAGGTCGATGTGGTGGTGATTGACACCCCCGGGGCGGACACCCCAACGGCCCGGGTTGCCCATGGCGAGGCGGATATTCTGATCACGCCGCTCAATGACAGCTTTATTGATTTGGATGTCATCGCCCGCATCGATGGCGAGACCATGGCCGTGGTCGGTCCCAGCACCTATGCCGCCCGGGTGTGGGAGGCCAAGCAGGCGAAGGCCAAGCGCGATGGGGTCAGCATGAAATGGATCTTGCTGCGCAACCGTTTGTCCCATCTTGATGCCCGCAACAAGCGGGATATGGAAGAAAGCCTTGATGAGCTTTCCAAACGGCTCGGCTTTCGCATCATCCCCGGCCTTGGGGAGCGGGTGATTTACCGCGAACTGTTCCTCAATGGCTTGACCCTGATTGATCTGCGCGATGGCGATGACGAGATGGGCATGAAAACTTCGCATATCGCTGCCCGCCGAGAACTGCGCGAACTGATGGATGCCATTGGTCTAAAGGTGGTGGCCTGACCTCGCGACGCCTACATAAGAGAGGGAAGGCGAAGCAACAAAGGTGCGCTCCATGGCGTCGGGTAAAAACCTCTCTGGCGGCAAATCCGTCCCGCAGGATCTGGCGGGGGATGTAGATCGTTTCTTGCAACAGGTGGCATCGGCACCGCTGCCCGCTGTGCTCGAAGATCCGGAACCCGCCGGAAGGCTGATTTTCTCCCTGGATGCCACCGGCAGCCGCCAGGCGACCTGGGACCTTGCGGTTTCCATTCAGGCCGAGATGTTTAAAGAAGCCGATGCAGTCGGCGGCCTTGATGTCCAACTGGTGTATTACCGGGGCATTATGGACTACAAGTTCAGCCCTTGGGAGCGCCGAGCAGAAGCTTTGGCCAAGCGGATGATGGCGGTGCGCTGCCAACCTGGTCGGACCCAGATTGGCCGGATCTTGTCCCACGCCATTCGCGAAAGCCGACAAAACAAAGTCAATGCGGTGGTGTTTGTCGGCGATTGCTGCGAGGAATCAGAGAAAGACCTCTATCGCATGGCCGGGCAATTGGGCCTTTTGGGCACGCCTTTGTTCTTGTTCCATGAGGGCGATGATGATCATGCCGCAGGCGTGTTCGGCCATATTGCCAAAATTACGGGCGGTGCGGCATTGCCCTTTAACGCCCGCAGTGCCCGGGAATTGCGGGATTTGCTGCGGGCCGTGGCGGTCTTCGCCACCGGCGGCGGTGATGCTCTGCTGAAATTTGCCCAGCGCACGGGCGGGGCGGCCAAGCTGCTGGAATACCGCATGGGTGGAAGCCCAGAGGGCAGCCGTCGCGCGAAACCGGCCGGGGAGAGTGGCTGGTGATTGGCTTTGTTTTATTAGGCCTGTGCCTGTTTGTTGGCTTCCTGCTGCTCAGCCGTTGGTTTGTCAATTCTGAACCAAAGCAGATCCTAAGCACACTAAAATGGATCGCGATTGCCACATTGGGCGGTGCCGTCATTTTTATGTTGGTCACCGGGCGCTTGGGCTGGGCCTTCGCCGGGATCGCTGGCCTGTTTATGATCATCTTTAAGGCACTCGGCCTGTTGGGCTGGCCCTTCGTGTTGAAAACCCTTTTCAACCGACTGTCGGGCTCTGGTGGGTCTGCCGCTGGTTTTGGCGGCGGAGCAGGTCCGACTGGTCCCACAACCGGCGGCGCTGCTGCCGGTGGAAGTTCCACGGTGGAGACCCCGTTTTTGCGCATGGAGCTAAATCTCGGCAGCGGCGGTATGAGAGGCACTGTCCTGAAAGGTCTCTATACCGGTCGGGATCTGGACGATCTGGAGCCGGAAGAAATGAGTGGCCTGATCCATGCTATCGGTGGGGATCGGGATTCCCTCCGGCTGTTGGAATCCTGGCTGGACCGGGAGCGGCCCAATTGGCGCGAGGTGATCCGGCGCGCTGAAGGGCGCGATGGCCCTCAGCAGGAGAGCGAAACAGGGACCGCTGACCAAGCCAGCGGGGCTCAGCGCCGCAGTCGTAATACCCAGCCGATGACCGCTGAGCAAGCACGCTCCATCCTCGGCTTAAGCGAGCAGGATGCCCAGAACCCCGATGCCATTAAGGCAGCCCATCGCCAATTGATGGGCATGATGCATCCGGATCGCGGCGGGTCTGATTTCCTGGCTGCCCAGATCAATCAAGCCCGAGGACTGCTGTTGGACCTGCTGCAGGGGTCTTAGCTCCTGATGGTCCATTTACGGATTTCTGCGCCATTGTTTTATCTGGTTTACGCTGCATAGCCGCTCTGAGCAAAACACAGACCGTTCCTGCGGTGATGGTCTTGTCAGGGGCTCCCGCCCATGGCACAACCGCCCCGTCATTAGCTGAGCCTGGAAGCACAGGGAGGATGTCCGTGACAGCCAGAGTTCGTAAGGCCGTGTTTCCCGTGGCGGGCATGGGGACCCGCTTCCTACCCGCCACAAAGACCATGGCAAAAGAAATGCTGCCGGTCGTGGACAAACCTCTGATCCAATATGCTGTCGAAGAAGCTGCCGAAGCGGGGATTGAGCATTTCATCTTTGTCACCGGGCGGGGCAAATCGGTTCTGATGGACCATTTTGATCATATGCCCGAGCTGGAAGCTTTGCTCAAAGAGCGGGGCAAGACCGATATTCTCGACACTTTATTGGGCTCCATGCCCGATCCCGGAGCGCTCTTCGCCACCCGGCAGCAACAGCCCTTGGGCCTGGGCCATGCGGTTTGGTGTGCACGGGCCTTTGTCGGCGACGAGCCCTTTGCCGTATTGCTGCCGGATGATCTGGTGATGTCGCAGCAGCCCTGTATCGGGCAGTTGATTGATGCCCATGCCAAGGTCGGCGGCAATGTGGTTGCTGTGGAAGATGTGCCGAAAAGCCGGACCAGCAGCTATGGCATTTTGGACGTCTCCGCCGAAGATGGCCCCTTGGCCCGCGCCCAGGGTCTGGTGGAAAAGCCTGCTCCGGAAAAGGCTCCCTCCACTTTGGCTATTATTGGACGCTATGTGTTGGATCCCGGCGTGTTTGATCCGCTGTCCGCAAAGCAAAAAGGGGCCGGGGGCGAAATTCAGCTGACCGATGCGCTCAACGCCATGATTGCCGAGACTCCCTTCCACGGCTTGCGCTATGACGGGACCCGGTTTGACTGTGGCGACAAAGTTGGCTTCCTGCATGCCAATGTGGCCTTTGCCCTGAAGCGTCCGGATATGGGTCCGGCGGTGGCGGAGATGGTCAAGGGGATGGCCAAGGATTTATAAGTCCAAAGCACCTGTTCAGGGCTTTGGCGAATAGGATTATGGCTGACCTTGGTTAAGGGGTTCAGTTGGATGATCGGGGGACTTCCATATGCGTATCGCAATGATTGGAACCGGCTATGTGGGCCTGGTGTCCGGTGCCTGCTTTTCTGAATTTGGCGTCGAGGTTGTCTGCGTCGATAAGGACGAAGCCAAAATCACCGGGCTGAAGGAACACGGCAAGATCCCGATCTTTGAGCCGGGTCTGGATAACCTGGTGTCCAGCAATGCCGCAGCCGGGCGGCTGTCCTTCACCACGAATTTGGCGGAGGCGATGGACGGTGCCAAAGCGGTGTTTATCGCCGTGGGGACGCCGAGCCGACGCGGTGATGGTCATGCGGATTTGAGTTACGTCTACGCCGCAGCGCGCGAGATTGCGCAAAACATGACCGGTTATACGGTGGTCGTGACCAAATCCACGGTGCCGGTGGGAACCGGGCGCGAGGTGGCGCGGATCATTAAGGAAGAACGCCCTGACGCGGATTTCGATGTGGTCTCCAATCCCGAGTTTCTGCGCGAAGGTTCAGCGATCAATGATTTCATGCGCCCGGACCGGGTGGTGATCGGGGCTGAAACGGACCGGGCCCAAGCGGTTATGCGCGAGCTCTACCGTGTGCTCTATTTGATCGAAACCCCGATCCTGTTCACCAGCTTGGAAACATCCGAGCTGATCAAATATGCCGCCAACACCTTCTTGGCGACCAAGATCACCTTCATCAACGAGATCGCCGATCTGTGTGAAAAGGTGAATGCGGATGTGCATGACGTTGCCAAGGGCATCGGTTTGGATGGTCGGATTGGTAAAAAGTTTCTGCATCCCGGCCCAGGCTATGGCGGCTCCTGCTTCCCGAAGGACACCTTGGCGCTGGTGAAAACCGCCCAAGATTATGAAGCCCCCCTGCGGATTGTCGAAACCGTCGTCGACATCAATGATAAGCGCAAAGTCGACATGGGACGCCGCATCGTCGATTTCCTCGGCGGCTCGGTCCAGGGCAAGACCCTGGCCATTCTGGGTTTGACCTTCAAACCCAACACCGACGACATGCGCGACAGCCCCAGCCTGGCGATTGTGCCTTATCTGGTGGCGGCGGGGGCGACCTTGCGGGCCTTCGATCCGGAAGGCATGGAGGAAGCCAAAGAGCTGCTCTCGGGCATCACCTATGTCGATGGGGCCTATGAGGCCATGGAAGGGGCTGATGCTGCGGTGATCTTGACGGAATGGAACGAGTTCCGTGCGCTGAATTTGGATCGGGTCAAGGGTCTGCTCTCCAGCCCGACCCTGATCGATTTGCGCAATGTGTATGATCCGGAGTCCATGGAGGCCAAAGGCTTCCGCTATCTATGTATTGGCCGCCGGGCGGTGGGTTAAGGATTGGGCGGGGCGCTGCGGTGACCCGCCCTTTTTTTGCCAACGCCGGTTCTGTGCCAACCATCCTGACACCCCCTGTTTGAGGAGAAGATGACTGTGACCGCTCCCGCCACACCTGCTGCCCATGCGTTCCACCACACGGTACTGCGGGCCTATGACATTCGCGGCATTGTCGGGGAAACCTTAAGCGAAGCAGATGCCCGCGCCATTGGCTGGGCCTATGGCACCATGGTAAAGCGCGGCGGGGGCACATCGGTCTGTGTCGGCCGCGATGGTCGGGTCAGCTCGCCGTCCCTGGAAGCCGCGCTGAGCGAAGGCCTCGCCGCCACCGGTCTGGAAGTCCGGCGCATTGGCGAGGGGCCGACACCGATGCTGTATTTCGCCACCAAGCACACCAAAGCCTCCGCAGGGATCCAGGTCACTGGCTCTCACAACCCGCCGACCCATAACGGCTTTAAGATGATGTTGGCGGAGCGGCCCTTCTTTGGTGAAGACATCCAGGCCCTGGGCAAACTGGCTGCCGCCGGAGATTATGATTTGGGTGAAGGGTCCGTGGTCGAACTGCCCATGGAAGAGGCCTATCTGGAGACGCTGGTCTCTGCCTATGATGGGGCTGCCGAAGCGCCGATCACCGTGGCCTGGGATGCGGGCAATGGTGCGGCTGGCCCAATGATGCGGCGTCTGTCAGAGCGCCTGCCCGGCACGCATATCCTGTTGTTTGACGAGGTTGACGGGACCTTCCCGAACCACCACCCGGATCCCACCGAACCGGAAAATCTGGAAGATATTCGCCAGGCAGTGGCCGACAACAAAGCCCATTTGGGCATTGCCTTTGATGGCGATGGCGACCGTATCGGCGTGATTGATGGGGCCGGGAAAGTCCTCTGGGGTGATCAGATTCTGATGCTTTTGGCCAGGGAGGTGATCGCAGCCTATCCCGGGGCAACCATCATCGCCGATGTGAAGGCTTCTGGCGCCTTGTTTGCCGAGATCGAGCGTCTTGGTGGCACACCGTTGATGTGGAAAACCGGACATTCCCTGATCAAGAGCAAAATGGCTGAGGTCAAAGCACCCCTGGCCGGGGAAATGAGCGGCCATATCTTTTTTGCCGACCGCTATTACGGCTTTGACGATGCGCTCTATGCAGCGGTGCGGTTTATCTCCTTGGTCACCCGGCTGAAGGATATGGATCTTGCCGGGGAGCATGCGGCTCTGCCGAGTTTTGTGAACACCCCGGAGCTGCGGTTCGATTGCCCCGATGAACGCAAATTTGCTGTGATCGAAGAGGTCGAAGCCCGTTTGCAACAGGCAGGCGCCGATGTGGTCGCGGTGGATGGTGTGCGGGTCAACACCCCGGAAGGGTGGTGGTTGCTGCGGGCCTCCAACACCCAGGCGGTCCTAGTGGCTCGCGCCGAGGCGGACAATGCCGAAAACCTTGCCGTGCTGAAGCAAGCCCTGGCAGCGCAATTGGAAGCCTCCGGGCTCGCGCTTCCCGACTAATCACGCCATGCGGCAAAAGAAAACCCCCGCGCATTGGCCGATGCGCGGGGGTTTTTTGTTTGTGGAATGAGGAAGGCGTTGCCCTATCGCTGGGCGACAACCGCCTGAGAGGGCGACAGGACCAAGCAACCATTGCGCCCCAAACCCAGGGCCCGACAGGTGTCTTTGGCGGCGACTTGGTTGGCCAGGCCAAACAAGCGTGCGCGATACAGCATTTTGCCAGAGCTGGTCGGCCCACCGGTCACCACCGCTTCCACGGGGTGCACATCTTCGCGGCTATTGAGCCGGGTTGCAGCGTTTTGAGCTGCAGCGCGGGCTGTTGCTTCGCTGGCAAAGGCACCCACTTGGATGCCCCAAGTCCGGAACCGAGGCGTGCTCGCGACCTCTGGCGTGCCTTGCTTCATGGTCGGGACCGTTGCCGAAGGTACAACGGGGCTGCGCACCGTCGGCGCCGCCGTGACCGGAGCAGGGGTCTGCCCGAGCCTGGCGGACAATTCCATCGGCGTCCGACCCGGCTTGTATGCTGGCGGCAGGGGCGCATCGGGCGCGCTGCCATATTCCGTCGGCTCAAACACGCGGGCGGGCTGCGTGGTCAGAGGCGTGGGTTGAGTGCTTACACCTGCAAATTCAGAGGGTTTGTCCAGCGGAATTGGCGGCGGCACATTGGACGCAACGGCAAGCTGGGCAAACCCCCGATCCAACAGATCCATCATATGCTTGTCGCGGGACTTGGCGGTCCGCCCGCCAAACACCACGGCCACAAGGCGCTGGCCATTGCGGCTGGCCGAAGAGGCCAGATTGAAGCCAGAGGCGCGGATATAGCCGGTTTTCAGGCCATCGGCGCCGCGATATTGCTTCAGAACCCGGTTGTGGGTGGTGATGGTGCGATTGCCAAAGCGGAAGCTGGTGGTTTTGAAATAGTCATAATAATGCGGAAAATGCTTTTGCAGGGCCATGCTGAGGATGGCCATGTCCCGGGCGGTCGACATTTGCTTGCGATTGGGCAGACCGGAAGCATTGCGGAAGGTGGTCCGGGTCATGCCCAGGGATTTGGCCTTTTTTGTCATCATCTGGGCGAATTTGGCTTCGGTGCCACCCAGGGCCTCGGCCACGACCACCGCCACATCATTGGCGGACTTGGTCACCAGCGACTTGATGGCATGCTCGACCAGCAAACCGGTGCCCGCCCGCAAACCCAGCTTGGACGGCGGCTGTTTGGCGGCATTGGAAGACACCTTCAAGCGGGCATCGCGCTTGACGCGGCCCTGGTCGATGGCCTCGAACAACATGTACAAGGTCATCATCTTGGTCAAAGACGCCGGATATTTGCGGGTGTCTGCATTGCGGGCATGCAGGACTTTTCCGGTCCGGGCATCAACCACAATCGAGGCATAGCGGGCCTCAGCCTGGCTCGGCAGGGCAATCGACACCAGGCCCAGAATCAAAAGAGCCGCAGAGATGCGGCCCAGCAGCGTGGCGCGGGGGAGGGATCGGACGCGGGCGGCTTTAATCCCATCGGTTTTGACGGAAGCAATCGGGGATAGGGTCCGCGCGGTGGAAGCACATGCCATAACAGCCGGTCTCCATGGGTGACTTCAATTGTGTCGAGAATACGCAAGTTGCGAGTCGCTGTCTATCGGAGATCGTCGTCTAAAGTTGATTTTTTCAATTGGTTAAGATGGTTTTAACCTTTTGCTGACCTCAGAAAGAAGAAAAATTCACGAAAGTCAAAAAAAGATCAATGTCAAGACTGAAAATTGGTTTCAAAACGGTGATTTCTGATCCAACCCGGACCATGTTGTCGCATAGCATCACAGGGTTGTGCAAGGTCGTGAAGATCATCGGTATGGCGCGGGACAAGCAGGGGAAAAACATGACAGTGTGGCTAGGGAAATCTTTCATCGGATTGTTGGTGTTCGGCGGCTTGGCCGCCTGTTCTGCTGCGCCTGGGGTGCAGCTGGATGATCCCATTGAGCGGAAGGTGAAATGGTACTCCACCCTAAATGGGGATGACATCCGAGCGCGTTGTGCAGCAGGGGGTAGTGATGAGGTGCGTTTGATTATGAACGCGGTCTATTCGGAGCATGTCCGCATTCACACCCTGCGTCCAGGGTCGACCGGTTCCGGATTGGGCCAAGGACAAACTGCGGTGATGGACAGTCGCATTATTGGCGAGACCGATTTGACTGCCCTGGCGGTGGACCTGACCGATCTGTTGGGGCCAGGGCGGGGCGTGGATAGCAAGGCCGCCATCAATGCAGAGCAGCTTGCCGCGATCATGGACGGGTTGGAGGCCAGCGGCCTGTCTTCCGGCGGCGCAACCCCCGCGACCTTGCGGGGAGCGTCCCATTATTGGGTGGCGTCTGCCTGTCGAAGTGGTGCCTATTCCTTTGCGGCTTGGCGGGTCGATGACGGTCATGCGGGCAGCATGGCTTTTGTGAAGCCCGTGCTGGCGGCAGACCCGTCCGGTATTTTGGTTCCGGTATATCAAAGAGCTGTGCGGGGCGGGATTGAAGAGCGCCGTCGTGAGCAATTTGACTTTGTGCTTGAGGCCGGTCCGGAAGGCCTGCTCTATCTGCCTTAACCGCAGTTTTCCTGGCGAAATCACCCATCTCACTCCAGAGAGATGGAGTTTATGTTGCGATGCACAAAAGTCATTGACAATCTCTACCCGTGAGGGCATTGTGATGTTGCGTTGCAGCATGATGTGGGGCTTTGGGTTCCAGACGGAACCGGAGGCCATATCGGCTTGGATCCTCGGGGAGCCGTTTTTGGGCCCGGATCCGTTAATCGCGTTAATCAGGGCCCATGCCCACGGGACTTTCCGGATCTGTCATCGGTTGGCAGAGGTCGGGGAGGGCGAGGGACCCCGCCAAAAAACTGTTAGTCTGGAGACACGACATGGCCACCACTCCCACCAAAACCACCCGCAGCCGTTCCACCAAGTCCAAGGCTGCTTCCGCTGCTCCGGCTCCGGTCGCCGTTGGCGCCCCGGCTCTGGGTGATTTTTCCGCTCCGCTGAAAGACATGGGTCTGCCGACCGTCGAGCAGGTTGTCACCGCTGGTCAAACCGGCATTGACGATGCCGTCAAGGTGAGCACCGAAGTGTTCGAAACCGGCAAGGGCGTTGTCGAAAGCATGGTCAAGGCTGGTCAAACCGCCGCTGAAGAATCCTATGAAAAGGCCGTCAACTTCTCCAAGGAGCAAGTTGCTGCTGTTGAAAAGGCTTCCGGCGACGTGCAAGCCAAGATGGACGAACTGGTGACCGAAGCCAAGGCCAATGCCGAAGCCCTGTCCGAAGCCAGCTCGATCTATGTCCAAACCCTGCAAGACATGGCTGTTGTGGCCTACAACTTCGGCCGTGACTCCGCCGAAGAAGGTGCCGCTCTGGTGAAGTCCCTGATGGAAGTCAAGGACCCGACCGCTGCCTATGAACTGCAAGCTGCTTACAGCACCAAGGCCACCGAAAAGGCCATTGAAGTGTCCACTCAGCTGACCGACATGGCCTCCAAGGCTGCTGAAGCTGCCACCGCTCCGGTGAAGGCCCGCTTCGATGCCGCCATGGGCACCATGGAAAGCATGATGACCATGAAGTAAGTCTTGCTTTTTTAAGGCCGCCGGATCCGATCTGGCGGCTGAAAAAGAGAAGAATGAAGACCCGGTGCCGGATCCGATCCAGCGCCGGGTTTTCTTTTGCGCTGCAAAGCCCAAGGGGACCAGTGTGTGCGGGCGTCACATGCTATTCCGGCTGCGGAATATGGACCATTGACGAATTGGCCCCTTTTCTGCGGAGGGGAATATCCTGATATGCAGTAGGTCAATTTGCTGGAGAAGAAACCGATCTGCGCAGATGGAGACGAACGGCTCTTGAAAACCACTTCAGAACCGATCAGCATAGAGGTTTGGGGAGTTTTGCCGCCTTGGGGTCAATGAAAGCAGGTTCCCAATGGTGGAATGGGTAAAACGCATGGATGGGATGGTCCTGTATGCTTCCTGAACAGATGGATTGTCTGACGGTCGAGGCCGTGGTGGCGAGGAATGGAATGCCTGTGCTTGAGGCGTCTTTGGGTGCTCCGATGTGGAAGGCCGCTGATGAAGAAAAAGGCCCCCCCGGCAATGGTGCCGATGATGGGGATGGTCCTGGCACGGGAACCGGTGTGGTTATCAAAGCCAAACCGAAAACCAAAAAGCCGTCGATGTATAAAGTCCTGATGCTTAACGACGATTACACCCCGATGGAATTCGTCGTCCACGTCTTGGAACGGTTCTTCTCTAAAACCCATGATGAGGCAACCCAGATCATGCTCCATGTCCACCAAAAGGGTGTGGGGCTATGTGGGGTCTATACCTATGAGGTTGCCGAAACCAAGATCAGCCAGGTCATGGATTTGGCCCGGCGGTCTCAGCATCCGCTGCAATGCACCTTGGAAAAGGAGTAAAGCGGCGGGTCCCTGTTAGGAGGGTAGAGTAAAGCATGCTGTCCAGAAATTTAGAGCAGACGCTACACCGGGCTTTGTCCCTTGCCGCTGAGCGGCGCCATGAATATGCCACCTTGGAGCATCTGCTTCTGGCCTTGACCGATGACCCTGATGCCATCGCCGTCTTGAAGGCTTGTTCCGTCGATCTGGAAAAGCTGAAACCCCAACTCACAGAGTTTTTGGACAAGGAACTGACCGGTCTTCAGGTGGAAGATCCGGACGGAGATCCGAAGCCGACCGCTGGCTTCCAGCGCGTGGTCCAACGGGCTGCCATTCATGTGCAGTCCTCCGGGCGGGAACAAGTCACCGGGGCCAATATCCTCGTCGCGGTGTTCTCGGAACGGGAAAGCCATGCGGTTTATTTCCTGCAAATGCAGGACATGACCCGGCTCGATGCGGTCAATTATATCTCTCACGGCATTGCCAAAGCCCCAGGTCAGTCCCAATCCCGCTCTCCGCGTGGTGCGGAGGAAGAGACCAAGGCCGAAGAACCGAGCAAAAAGGGTCGCGAGGCTCTGGATTCCTATTGCGTGAACCTCAATGAGCGTGCCGATGAGGGGCGGATCGACCCCTTGATTGGGCGGGATTCAGAGGTTGAGCGCCTGATCCAGATCCTGTGTCGCCGCTCGAAAAACAACCCGCTTCTGGTCGGAGACCCTGGGGTTGGCAAAACGGCGATTGTCGAAGGCCTCGCCCGGCGCGTGGTCCACAATCAAGTGCCGGAGGTGCTGGCCAACGCCACCATTTTCGCCCTGGATATGGGCTCCCTTCTGGCTGGCACCCGCTACCGTGGCGACTTTGAAGAACGCCTGAAAGCGGTGGTCAGCGAGTTGGAAGCCATGGATGGGGCCGTGCTGTTCATCGATGAAATCCATACGGTGATTGGCGCGGGGGCAACCTCCGGCGGCTCCATGGATGCCTCGAACCTGCTTAAGCCCGCATTGGCTCAAGGGGCGCTGCGCTGCATCGGCTCGACCACCTATAAGGAGTTCCGCAATCACTTCGAAAAGGATCGCGCTTTGGTGCGGCGGTTCCAGAAAATCGATGTGCCGGAGCCGAGCCTGGAAGATGCGGTCAAGATCCTGCGCGGCATCAAGACCTATTACGAAGATCACCACCGGGTCAGCTATACCGCTGAAGCCCTGCGGGCGGCGGTGGAACTGGCCAACAAGTATATCAATGACCGCAAACTGCCCGACAAGGCGATCGACGTGATCGATGAGGTCGGAGCGGCCCGCATGCTGTTGCCTCCGGCGAAGCGGCGCAAACGGGTCAATGTACAGGATATCGAGGATATCGTGGCCAAGATCGCCCGGATCCCGCCCAAAACCGTGTCGCGGGATGATCAAGAGGTGCTCAAGACCCTGGAGCGTGATCTGAAGACCATGGTCTTCGGTCAAAATGGGGCCATTGAGGCGCTTTCCAGCGCGATCAAACTGGCCCGTGCGGGCTTGCGTGATGCGGATAAGCCGATTGGCAATTATCTGTTCAGTGGCCCAACCGGTGTCGGGAAAACCGAGGTCGCCCGCCAATTGGCGCGGATCTTAGGGATCGAGCTGATCCGCTTCGATATGTCGGAATATATGGAGCGGCATTCTGTTTCGCGCCTGATCGGTGCGCCACCGGGCTATGTTGGCTTTGATCAAGGCGGTCTGCTCACTGATGCCATTGATCAGCATCCGTTCAACGTTCTGCTGCTTGATGAAATCGAAAAGGCCCATCCGGACCTGTTCAACATCCTGCTGCAGATCATGGATCACGGCAAACTGACCGATCACAACGGCAAGAGTGTCGATTTCCGCAATACCATCCTGATCATGACCACCAATGCCGGGGCCCAAGCTTTGGCCAAGGCGGCGATTGGGTTCAATCGGGAAACCCGAGAGGGTGATGATCTGGAAGAGATCGAACGCACCTTCTCGCCGGAATTCCGCAACCGTCTTGATGCGGTGATTCCGTTTGCGCCGCTGGATACCGAAGTGGTCGGCATGGTGGTCGACAAGTTCATTATGGAGCTTGAAGCCCAATTGGGTGACCGCAATGTCACCATTGAGCTGACCGACAAAGCCCGCAAATGGCTGGCCGAGAAAGGCTATGACCGACGCATGGGCGCCCGTCCCCTGTCCCGGATCATTCAGGAAAGCATCAAAAAGCCATTGGCCGAGGAACTGCTGTTTGGTCGTTTGACCAAGGGTGGTCGGGTCAAGGTTGGGGTCAAGAATGGCAAATGTGACTTTGCCTTCTTCGATCTGCCCTCGGCAAAGGATGCGTCTGTTGAGGAAACGGATGGGGAGGAAAAGTCGGATGGGAAGGCGACCGGTCCCTCTCCGGAGTCTGCCGACTGAGCCTTGTATGGGCGTAGAAGCTTCTCCTTAACAGCGTGGCGGCGGTACCTGCTGCCATAGTTGCGAAACCCCGATCTGGCAATCAGATCGGGGTTTTTTTATCACTCGTTTTGATGCTATGGCCAATGGTAGATATGGAGTGGAGATGATCTCGTGGCCAAAGACGACGCGTGCGGCGTTTTGCGGGTCAAGGTCGCGTGCTGGATCGAGTGGATCAGGTGAGGCATGGGGAAACGCGCCGAAATATTGCCTTGGGCAACGGCGATTTTTGCGCTTCTTGCTGTGATCGTTGCGGTCGGTTTGACATGGGCCTGGACCCATTCAGCCAAGACGGTGGCAACGACCTATGCCCTTGCGCGCGTTGAACAAACCGCAGAGGTCCAAGCACGCCATGTCAGCACCTTGTTCAGTGCCGTCGATATGGCTTTTGAGAATTTTCGCCGCCAAACCACCCTGGACGGCACCGGGGTCACGCTCAGTCAGTGGTACACCCAAGGTCTGGACGCGCTGGAACAAACCGTTCAGATCAATCCCCTGATCCAAGATTTCATGATCATTAGCCCGAATGGAGAGCATTTGGCGTGGACGCGCAAAACGGCCCCGCCAGCCCGTCCTTTGGAGGTCGAGGTCCTGCCCCACCGGCCCAGTCCCTTCCTGCCAAGTTTTTGGACCGGACCGATTTTGCCCGGGATCACCAATGATCCGGTGACCCTATTTCTGCGCCCGCATTACAGCGGCGGCGACAGCCCGACCGCTTACATGATGGCAGTGCTTAACCGCAATATGCTCGACCAACTGCTGATCCCCGGGTCGGATGTGCAGGATCTCTATCTTCGGGTGGAATATGACCATGGCGGCATTCTGGCGGAAGCCGGAGACCGGGGCGAGTTGGGCGAGCCTAAATTATCGGCCCGTATTGATGTGCCGGGCTTTCCGATGTCCTTACAGGCCGTGGTGCCCGAACGCATCGCCTTGCAATCCCTTCAGGCCGATTTGCGCCCGGTTTGGATTGTTTGCGCGCTGTTTTGTCTGCTGACAATCGGGACGGTCCCCCTCATCCTGTTTGGCCAGGTCAGGACATTGCGTGCCTTAACGGATGCCTCTCATGAGGTGCGTGTGCTCAGCGCGTTGACCGAGACATCCGGGGACGGGATCGTGATTATGGATCCCGATGGTCATGTCGAACGCATGAACAAACGCTTCCGGGATCTGTTTCCGACCATGGGAACCGGTTGGTTTGCCCAAGGCTCAGACCAAAACCCCACTCTGAAGGATGCGGATCAACAGATCACCCATTTGATCCGTGGTGCCGATGGGCAAACAGAGCGGTTTCAAGGCGCCGGTGTGCCTCAAGAAGGGGAAGTGCGGGATTTCAAGTTTTCTGATTCCCGGATCTTTGAAGTCTGGTGGCAAGCTGCCCGTGAACGAGGCGGGAGTGTACTCGGGCGGGTTTGGTTCTTCCGCGATGTCACGGCCAAGCGCCGGATCGAGGTGGCGTTGCGGCGCAGTGAACGGCGCTATCGGGCGATCTTTGATACGGTCGGCGATGGCTTGATCGTGTTTTCCGATCAGGGCGGTATTCAGGATCAAAACCGCGCGGCGGAACGGATCATCGGGACCTGGGGACAAAAATCCGACAAAACGAATGTGGCTCTGCTTGCCTCCCATGATGGCTCCGATCATGGGGGACCAGTTGATCCGGCAGTTCTGGAAAGCTTTTTGGACACCACCCTTAGCGAAGGCAGCGCCAAGGCGGAGCTTGAATGGGTGCGCAGCGTCGTCTCGGGAGGCATCCGCACGGAAGAAACATTTTCCGCTGATCTCACCGGTGTGCGTTTTGAGGTCGGCGGCAACGCCACCATCCTTGCGGTTCTGCGCGATGTCACCGTGGATCGCCAGCGTCGATTGGCCTTGCGCCATGCCAAGGAACAGGCCGAAGAGGCCGACCGGCAGAAATCGTCGTTCCTGGCGGTGATGAGCCATGAGATCAGAACGCCGATGACCGGCATTTTGGGCATGGCGGATTTGCTGCTGGACTCCACCTTAAGCGGTTCTCAACGGGGCGAGGTCGAGGCCTTAAAGCGCTCCGCCCAGTCCCTGCTCGGTTTGCTGAACGACCTGTTGGACTTTTCTAAAATCGAAGCCGGGCAAATGCAGCTGGAAGCGGTGCCCTTCGAAGTGAAAGACCTGCTGGAGGATGTGGTTCACCTCTATCAGCATCCGGCGAAGGTAAAAGGCATCGCAATCGGCCTGGAAAATCTGGATCAGGTGTTTTGTCCGGTCCGGGGGGATTCCCTGCGCCTGCGTCAGGTCCTGGTGAATTTGGTCGGCAATGCGGTGAAGTTTACAGAGACCGGCCAAATCACCTTGCGCATTGAGGCGTTTCATATTGATGGCGTCAGCACCCGATCTGGCAGTGCGATCCCAGCCGGTCTGCCGGTTCGCCTGAGATTGTCCGTCGTCGATACCGGCATTGGCATTCCCGAAGAAGCGCAAGGACGATTGTTCTCGCCGTTCGCTCAGGCAGACAACTCTACTTCACGGCGCTTTGGCGGGTCTGGCTTGGGGCTGGCGATTTGCAACCGCTTGGTCAAAATGATGGGCGGGGAGGTCACCGTCGAGAGTGCTCCCGGTCAGGGTTCCACATTTTCCTTTGAGATCGGGCTTATGAGCGCCTCGGTGCTCGACGTGTCTTACAGCATGCGCACCGATCCGGTCCCCGAACGCCCCGGTACGGGACGACGGGCGGCCTATGCTCTGACGATTCTCGTTGCCGAAGACAACGACATCAATCGGATGCTGATCCAGTCGATGTTGAGCAACAAAGGCCATGACGTCGTGGTGGTTGAAGATGGTGCCCAAGCCTGGGACCATCTCTGTCGGCCCGGCATCACCCTGCCCGATGTTCTGATTGTCGATATGCGGATGCCAACCTTGGATGGTCCGACCTTGGTCAAACGCATCCGGGCGGCAGATCCGCCTTTGAATACCTTGCCGATGATTGGGTTGACCGCTGATGCCATGGCCGATGAGCTGGAGCGCTATATGGCCAGTGGCTTGGACAGCATCCTCACAAAGCCTGTCAACTGGGCCAAGTTGGATGATTTGTTGATCGGCGTGCTGCCGCAAACCCGGATTGCGACAGCCGCTGCGCGGAGCCTGATCGATCTGCCAACCGAACCGAGCACGGAAAGCACGCCGTTGGAGGCGGCTCCCAGCCCCGATCAGGACCCAACGGACGCGTTCCCGATTCTTGACAGTGCCGTCCTCAATGAGTTGGCCAAGCGATTGGGTGCCCTAGAGCCGGACGGTGCCCCATCGGCAAAGATGGCGTTGCGCAGCATGGTCGACGCCGCCATTGAATCCATCCATCGTTTGGGTGCTGGCTTGGTGGACCAATCCGCGGATTTGGACCACAGCTTGGCGGGGCTCACCGATGTGCGGGACATGGCCCATTCCCTTAAAGGCGTCTCAGCCCAATTTGGCCTGCGTCGTCTGAGCGATGCGGCACGTCATCTTCAAGAACAGCTCGACAGTTGTATCACCCATTTCACTGAGGTTGGTTCGGCCCAACCGCTTGACTTGGTTGATCAAATCGTCCTGGACCTGAGTGCCTTGCCAGCCATGGTCGAGGAGGGCACTACGGCGCTGGCGGCGTGGCGGGAGCCGTTTAAAGACTGATAGTGCGCGCTTTTTGACCTTTGGTAGTCCTGTCGAACCGGGCCACCAGTTCCACATGCGGGGTCCAGGGAAATTGGTCGATGGGGGCCAGCCAAACAAGCTCCCAGCCCCCTTGCCGAAGTATTTTGGCATCGCGGGCAAAGGTGGCCGGATTGCAGGACACAGCCACCACCCGCTTTGGTCCGCTGGCCATTGGCAAAGCAGCGATGGTTTCGCACACCAAAGCCGCCCCCGCGCGGGGAGGGTCAAAGACAATGCCATCACATCGGCTCAGCATATCCGGCGGCAGGGGGTCACTAAAAAGGTTTTGGCTTTGGGCTGACAGGCCTGCGACACCGGCTTGGCTCAAATGGGATATGGAGGCCGGGTCGATATCGATGGCCTGCATCCGCCAACCCTGGGCGGCCAAAGGCAGGGTAAAGGTGCCAAGACCACAAAACAAATCCAGCCCTATGCCCGGGGTCAGGCCCTCCAGGGCCCGTTGGACATGCTCGATAAGACTGCTCTGACCTATGGCGCTGGGTTGCAGAAAGGGACCCGGCGGGAAAGTGATCGCGGTGCCTGCCAGCCGGTGATGAACGGGGCGCCGATGGGCCAAGGGTTCCTGGAGACCATCAATGGACAGGGTCAGGCGGGCGAGGTCTCGCTCTGCCGCAAAGCGCCCCAGGGCTTCTCGCACCGCCAGATCCGGATCCTTGGCCAAGGTCATCAGGATATCGGTCCCGCTGTCACTGGAGGTCAGCAGCGCCGTTCCGGTCGGCAGCGCGGTTGAGGTTGCTGCGGCCAGTTGATGCCAAACCCGGCGCAAGCCAGCCAGATCCTCAGCCAATCGCGGCACCGGTAGCAGGCAGTTCGGGACGTCGACAATGGTGGTGTCGCGGCGGGTATGAAACCCGACGGCCCCCGTAGACGACAATCCGACGCTCAAGCGCTGGCGTTGCCCTTGCCCGGGTAAGGAGAGGGTCTCAGGCAGCTTGGTCTCCAGCTCCCCCTTTGAAAACCCATGGCGCTTCAGGGCTTTTAAGATCCTCTCGCGCTTGTCCCTTGCTTGTGCGTTTGGAGCCCAACCCATCAAGGGACAGCCGCCACAGGACCCCACATGCGGGCAAGGCAAGGGGGCGGGCAGTCTATCGGGTGACGGGCTGAGGATGTCGAGCAGGGTGGCGCGCAAGCCGTCCGCCTGGTTGCCTTGGGGCTTGGCTGAGATGTGATCACCCGGGAAGGCCCCAGCGACATAGACGGTCCGTCCGGTCTCGGGGTGGCGGGCCAGGCCATCGCCCCGGTCGCCCATGGCCTCGATGGTGACCTCAAACGGACCTTGGCCCTCGGGAATGCTTTGCTTGGGCTTGCGGGACCGCCTTGGGCTGGGGCGGGCTTTTCGCGACTTCACCATGTGGCCCTGGCTCGTCGCTGCCAATTTTTGCCCAATCCGACCATTGTCGCGATGTGTTGCTTTGCGGTAGGAGAAGGCAGACCAATTTTGCGGTGCGGGATAGAGCTCATGTTGACGGACACCTTGAAGGGCATGCGGATCATCGATCTGGGGATTTACATTCCTGGACCCACGGCAAGCTTGATGTTGTCCGATCTTGGGGCCGAGGTGGTCAAGGTCGAAAGTCCTGCCGGAGATCCCTTGGCGGGCATGGGGCCGTTTGATGCGGAGGGCCGCAGCATCCCTTATGAAGCCCTGAACCGAAACAAAACCGTGGTCACCCTGGATCTGAAGAGCGATGAGGGCAAAACCCAATTCGCAGAACTGGTGCGCCGCAGCCATGTTTTGGTGGAAAGCTTTCGGCCCGGTGTGCTGGACCGGCTTGGGTTCGAGCGCAGCATTTTGGAGGCCATCAATCCCCATTTATTGCATTGCGCCATCTCCGGCTGGGGTCAGACCGGCCCAATGGCAAAAACCGCCGGTCATGACCTGACCCATCTTGCGCTCAGCGGTGCGCTTTGGACCTCCGGCACGCCGGATCGTCCGACCATCCCCTTCCCACCAATGGCCGATCATGCCGGGGCATTGATGGCGGTCTCAGCCGTTCTGGCCGGTTTGCTGCGCCGGATGCGGACGGGCAAAGGGGGCAAGGTCGAGATCAGTCTTTATGAAGCCATGCTGGCGTTCAACCGTATGGGACTGGCCTCAGCAGGGGCTCAGGGCCTAGGCCGCGAGATCGAGGAGCTCAATGGTGGGGCTGCCTGCTATCGAGTTTATGACTGTAAGGAGGGGGGACATTTGGCGGTGGCTCCCATTGAGCCGAAATTCTGGGCGATTTTTTGCCAAGCCATTGGCGCTGAGGAATTGATTGACCGCTTAAACGAGCCCTTGCCGCAAACGGATCTGATCGCGGCGGTCGCAGAGCGGATTGCGAAAAAGTCCCGCGCAGAGTGGGAGGCGGTCTTTGCCGATTTGGATTGCTGTGTCGCGCCGGTTTTGACCCCTGCCGAAGCGGCACAAGGAGACCAAGCCCGACAGCGGGAGGTCCTGCAGTCCTATGCCGAGGATGGTGCTGCGGCCGAAGTGCTCTGTCCAATCCTGATGGATGGCGCGCCACCGCCGGGGCGCAAGCCTTTGATCCGACGCACGCCAGAAGACATGCTCGCCCGGTGGAAACGGCTGGGCCATTGAGGGGTTTGATTGGAAAACCGCTCCCTTGCCCGGATGACCTCAGTAATTGTTACGGAAAATGGTCAGGTCTTAGGAATTTCTCCAACTTTGTGCGGCGCACCCACTTGATCCGTTAAGAAATTGGTTATAAGTTTTCCTGGCGTTAAGGAAATCTTATGTTTTTCTTAACTGGCTTTGCCTCTTTCTTGAGCGTTTTGCGCAAGAATTAATCATTGAATGGGACCATGGTTGAGCTTTTTATTTTGGTATTTCTCATTGCTCTGGTGGTTCGATGGATCGAACGTCGCCTAGAGAAGCGCCAATCCCGTTTGGACACCGCTTATCGACGCGCCCGGGCCTTCGCCGTCAGCCGCCGGTAGCGTTCATCAACAAATCTCTTGATGTGTGAATAGGTTAGGGGTTAGCCCCGCGCTTCTTGCCATTGGCAATAGCGGAAATGCCCAATTGGGGTTAGGCGAAACGCATCCCGGGTGATCGGCCCGGTGGGTTTGTAATCAACAATAAACATGGTCTCTTCGACCAAGCCCTTATCGATCAAAGCTTGACCAATCTTCCCGGGAATTTCGACGGGTTTTCCGGTGATCTCTTGCAAGAAGAGATCTTCGATCGCCTTGAATTCGGCGCTGCTGAGTTCATCAGGGCTGGCGATCATGGTTTCGGTCACACCGCTGCTTTTCTTAAGGTCATGCTATCGGGCTTTTGCCTTGGGTCAATCATTTCTATCGGGGAGGCTCTCGAAATAAGGTTATTTTTCATGGGTTTCCCTTTTTACGTAGAGTCCGGACCTCCGAAATCAAACCGCCAGTTGATCCGTCTTTTCCAGCCAAAACCGCGTCCAGATCGGGACCATCAGTCATGCCCACCAAGGGCAACAGGTCCATTGCCCGTTCTTTACCCAATTCGACGCCCCATTGATCATAAGAATTGAGCCCCCACAGGCAGCCTTCAACAAACACCCGATGTTCGTAGAGGGCGACAATCTTGCCCAGAGTTTCCGGATCCAGCTTTTCATAGAGCAAGGTCGTAGAGGGGCGATTGCCGGGGAAAGCGCGGTGGGGCGCCAAGGCGTCGGCCTCTTTGGCGGTTTTGCCAGCGGCGATCATGCGCGCCCGGACGTCTTCAGCGCTGCGCCCCAGCATCATGGCTTCGGATTGTGCCAGGCAATTGGCCAGCAACAGGCGATGATGCAAATCCATCTCCGGTTCATGGCCCCTGGCTGCCACCAAGAACTCACAGGGTGTGATATCGGTGCCTTGGTGCAACAGCTGGAAAAATGCGTGCTGACCATTGGTCCCGGGTTCGCCCCAGACCACCGGTCCGCTGGCTTGGCTCAACGCTGTCCCATCCAAAGCCACCTGCTTGCCGTTGGATTCCATATCCAATTGCTGCAAATAAGCGGGCAGGCGTTCCAGGCGCTGGTCATAGGGGAGCACTGCCCGAGAGGCCATGCCCATGCCATTGCGGTGCCAAACCCCAAGCAAGCCCATCAGGATGGGCAAGTTTTCCAGCGCCGGGGCGGTGAAAAAATGCCGGTCCATGGCGTGCCCTCCGGCGCGGAAGGCATCAAAATCCTCCGGCCCGATGGCGATCATCACCGGCAGACCAATGGCGGACCAGACGGAATAGCGCCCACCGACCCAATCCCAAAATCCAAACACCCGGTCCTCAGGCACCCGATAGCGACCAACCTTGTCCAGGGCGGTTGATAGGGCCGCCACATGCTGTCCGGCCTTATCTTCTCCAAGGGCTCCCACCAACCAAGACCAAGCGCTGTCGGCATTGGTGATGGTTTCGATGGTGGTGAAGGTTTTGGACGCGACGATAATCAAGGTGCGCGCCGGATCCAATGGAGCCAAGGTATCGGCCATATGGGCGCCATCGACATTGGACACGAAATGCAGTCGAGGGCCATCGTGATAAGGTCGCAAGGCCCGGGTGACCATCACGGGTCCCAAATCCGATCCGCCAATGCCGATATTGATCACATCGGTGAAGGGGGCACCATCGGAGGCCGCAATGGAACCGTCCCGGATTCCGTTGGCGAAATGGCGCATGCGCGCCAAAACATCCGCAATGGGCTCGCGGACATCCTGGCCATCAACCCTGGGCACCGGAAGCACTGGATCGGCATCGTCTTGCGCCAGTGGAGCGCGGAGCGCGACATGCAGGACGGCGCGGTTTTCGGTGCTGTTGATCGCGGCACCGGAAAACAGGGCTTGGCGGCGGTCCGCCAGGCCACTTTCCTGGGCCAGGGTCTCCAGGGTCTGGAGGGCTTCGGGGCTCAAATTGGTTTTGGAATAATCCAGCAGCAAACCGTCTGCTGTTTGTGAGAAGCGCGAAAAGCGGTCCGGATCGCGGTCAAACAAGGCTTTTATTGGGATCCCTGCCGCTTCTTTGGCAAGGGATTTCAGCGTCGACCAGCTTTGGGGAGAACCCATGACCCGCAATCCACTCTTGGAACCAAACAACCCAGTGTTCGGACATGGGCCTTGCGAGGGAAGATGCAAGATGGGGCTGTGCCTTGGTTTCCCTTGAGACCCCACGGCACATAAAAAACGGGGCGACAAAGGCCGCCCCGTTCTTCTGTCATATCGGTTCTCCCTGCGGAGAGAACAGCGATTGGACTTAGCAGGAATAGTACATCGCAAACTCGACCGGGTGCGGGGTGTGCTCCATTTCGTACACTTCTTCCCACTTCAGCTCGAGATAGCCGTCGATCATGTCGTCGGTGAACACACCGCCCTTGCGCAGGAACTCACGATCGGCATCCAGGGATTCCAGGGCTTCGCGCAGGGACCCGCACACGGTCGGCACGCCTTCCAGCTCTTCCGGCGGCAGATCATACAGGTTCTTGTCCATGGCATCGCCCGGATGGATCTTGTTCTCAATGCCGTCCAGGCCAGCCATCAGCATGGCGGAGAAGGCCAGATACGGGTTGGCAGTGGAGTCCGGGAAACGGATCTCAACCCGCTTGCCTTTCGGGCTGGCGGAGTAGGGGATCCGGCAGGAAGCGGACCGGTTGCGGGCGGAATAGGCCAGCAGAACCGGGGCTTCAAAGCCCGGGATCAGACGCTTATAGGAGTTGGTGGACGCGTTGGTGAACGCGTTCAGGGCCTTCGCGTGCTTGATGATGCCGCCGATATAGAACAGGGCGGTTTCGGACAGATCGGCATAGCCGGTGCCCGCAAACATCGGCTTGCCTTCTTTCCAGATGGACTGGTGGGTGTGCATGCCGGAACCGTTGTCGCCTTTGACCGGCTTGGGCATGAAGGTCGCGGTCTTGCCATACTGATGGGCAACCATGTGCACGACATATTTGTACTTCTGCAGGTCGTCAGCCGCTTCGATCAGGGTGTTGAACTTGGCACCCAGTTCATGCTGAGACGGCGCCACTTCGTGGTGGTGCTTTTCAATCGGGATACCGAATTCGGCCATGGTGGAGACCATTTCGGCCCGCAGATCGGTGCCGCCATCCACCGGGGGAACCGGGAAGTAGCCGCCTTTGACCGCCGGACGGTGGCCATAGTTGCCTTCTTCCATGTCGGCGTCGCTGTTATACGGACCTTCTTCGGAATCGATCTCGTAGGAGACCTTTTCCATTTTGACGGCCCATTTGACGTCGTCAAACACGAAGAATTCAGCTTCCGGACCGAAATAGGCGGTGTCGCCAATACCGGCAGACGCCATGTAGGCCAGGGCCTTCTTGGCCACGCCGCGCGGGCAGCGCTCATAGGGCTGGCCGGTGGAGGGCTCCAGAACGTCGCAGAACAGGATCAACTGGGTCTGGGCGGCGAACGGATCGATGCAGGCGGAGGCCAGATCCGGCATCAGGATCATGTCGGATTCGTTGATGGCCTTCCACCCGGCGATGGAGGAACCGTCGAACATGATGCCCTCGGTCAACATGTCTTCATCGACGGTGGTGACATATTGGGCGGTGTGCTGCCACTTGCCCCGGGGATCGGTGAACCGGAAATCGACGAACTTAACGTCGTTATCCTTGATCATTTCCAAGACAGTATTGACGTCGGACATGACATTTCCCTGCTTGCTGTCGGAAGAGGTACCCACCCAGAATTGGGGGGCTGGTCGAAGTGCTTTGGATCCATTTCATCAAAGGGTGGATCGCATAACCCCGTCATCAGGGAAGGGTAGGGAGACGGTTAGACCCGGGGAGGGTCATGGGCCGGTCCGGCATCTTCCCTGCGGTTAGGTTCGAAACACCGGGTGGGGTCCGGGGTGATAACCCAAGCGGACCCGTTCCGGGTCCGGCCCTAAATAGCGTCGCCGCCGCGTTCGCCGGTCCGGATCCGAACCGCTTCTTCAACTGCGGACACAAAAATCTTGCCATCGCCGATCCGACCGGTCTGTGCGGCTTGCTGGATGGCCTCAATGGCGCGTTCCACCAGGGAATCATCGATCACAAGTTCGATTTTCACCTTGGGCAGGAAATCCACCACATATTCCGCACCGCGATAAAGCTCGGTATGCCCTTTTTGACGGCCAAATCCCTTGGCTTCTGTCACCGTGATGCCTTGCAGGCCAATTTCATGCAGGGCTTCCTTCACCTCATCGAGCTTGAAGGGTTTGATGATCGCTTCGATCTTTTTCATGAAAGCCGGTTACTCCGGATGGGAACGAATTGGACATGAGAACCGCGAGAAAACACGGGGAGGGCCCGTGGCTGGGTTCCTGAGCGAAGAGAGGAGGGATGCAACCTCACTTGAGTGGTTGCGGTCAACCCCGATAAAAACGGTTGGTTCTGGCCCTTCACCAAGAAACCTAACGTTTCCCTTATCACGCAGCGTGCCAACTGAGCAACGCCTGCCTTAGCGCCTTGGATCAAGGCGGTTTTTTTTATTACCTAAGGGCGGAACTCGGGAAATTCCAGCCCTTTCGCCGCCCAATGGAAGGGCAAAATGCTGCAAAGTTGTGCAATCATTACGGCGCGCCAAACAGATCCTGTTGGTCGAGCCGACAAATAAGGGTCTTCTACCGTGGCTCTCCGCCACAGAGGGGGGGCAGAACGCCCTGGAGTCGGACTGGGATCTGCCGTAAATGGACTCCGAAGGCAACAAGTCATCAATAAGAGTGTCAAAACGCATCTTTTTTGGTCAAGGGAGGATGAACCGTCATGACAATTGGGAATTCGGTCATGAATGCCTATGGCACGACCATTTTCACGGTTATGTCGCAGTTGGCTGTTGCCCATAAGGCGATCAATCTGGGCCAGGGCACTCCGGAAGGGCTAGAGCCGCCAGAAATCATCGCTGCGGCGGCCAGAGCCATAGAGCGCGGACCACATCAATACCCGCCGATGATGGGCGTGCCAAGATTACGCCAGGCCATCGCCGAGCATGCTGCGCGCTTCTACGATTTGTCCATCGACCCTGATCAAGAAGTGATGGTGACTTCCGGTGCCACGGAAGCCCTAGCGGATTGTCTGTTTGGCCTGATCGAGCCCGGGGATGAAGTCATCGTCTTTGAGCCGACCTATGACAGCTACATTCCCATCATTCGCCGGGCTGGAGGTGTGCCGGTCACGATCCGGTTGGAGCCGCCGAATTGGGATTTATCGCACGAATTGGTAGAAAAAGCCTTCTCAGACCGAACAAAATTGATCTTGATCAATACACCACAAAATCCATGCGGTAAGGTATTTACTCGCGAAGAGTTAAAAATACTCGCAAAAAACATTGAAACCCATGACGCATACGCCATTTGTGATGAGGTGTATGAACATTTGGTTTTTGATGGATCAGTTCATCAACCCTTGATGGCGTTTCCTGGAATGCGGGAGCGATGCATCAAAATCGGGTCGGCGGGCAAGATCTTCTCAATCACCAATTGGAAGGTGGGGTGGATCATTGCCGATGCGGCCTTAATGGCCCCAATCGCAAAGACCCACCAATTCATCACATTTACGACGCCGACCCCTTTGCAGGAAGCGGTGGCGGAAGGTTTGCAGTTTGAGGATGCGTATTTTCAGGGGCTTGTGCTGGATCTGGCTCAGAGGCGAGATCGTTTGGTCCAAGGTCTCTCCGCACTGGGCTTCAAACCGTTGACCTGTCAGGGAACCTATTTTTTGAGCGCCGATTTCAGTGCTTTGGGCTTCCCCGGTCAGGATGCTGATTTTTGCCGCAGCTTGGTTCAGGAGGCCGGTGTTGCGGCGGTCCCCCTCTCGGCGTTCTATGAAGCGGCACCGACGGGGCGAACCATTCTGCCAGAAGGCGCTGGCGATGCTGCGGCACCGCCGGGACAGACCATCCGGTTCTGTTTTGCCAAGACGGCAGCGGACATAGAGGAAGCACTGAGCCGTCTCGGGGGGCGGTTCGGATGTTAGGATCCTAAAACAACACGCCCAACCCGTCCGCATCAGGACGACCAAGAGCGGCCCCCGACGAAAACGCTTGGATGTCTTGAGGATGTCTGGGGTCGGGTGCGGTGACGGGAAGTGGTCCAGAGTGCGCAACACAACTCTTCCGTAAAAAGCGCAACACCCAAAAAGGCGCAGCGCTGCTCCGCCTTCGGCCCGCAGGTGCCAAAGGGAAGGGTGATGACGCATGCGGTGCTGGTAGAAAAGGTCATTCGTCCTGCCTATGCGGATGAATTGGCTTTCTTGAGCGGTCTCTGCCTTCGATCAAAAGGCTATTGGGGCTATGCGGCCCGCGATCTCGAGGCCTTTCGCGCCATCCTAACCATCACCCAAGAGCAGTGGCGTGACGATCTGATTGGCGTGCTTGCCCAGCAACAGCCGGTTATGGCGCAAGGATCCGCTGCTCTGGGACAGCAAGGGCGACCGATCCCAGGGGAGCGGCAGATTTTTGGCCTTGTGCAGATTTCCACCGCCACACCCATCGCCTATTTGGACAAGTTGTTTGTTGAGCCAAGCAATATTGGCAGCGGCTGCGGTTTGAAGCTCCTGCGTTGGGCAGCCGATCAGGCGCGGAACAATGGGGCGAAGAAGATCCATTTATTGTCCGAACCCCATGCCAGAGGGTTTTATGAATCCCACGGCTTTGCCCAAGTGGGCTGCAAGCCTTCAGAGGTCTTTTCAGGGCGTCAGGTTCCAATCATGGAGTTAAGTCTGGAGCCGGAGGAGGAGACAGCAAGACTGGGGTGTAACAGCGCTTGACGCCATTCGCCAAAGCGCGTAGAACGCCGATCTTCCTGCCTGTGGGCGCACGCCCAGACTGCGGTTTTGACTTCGGTTGACCGGATCAGGCAGTGCGGATGGCGGGCATAGCTCAGTTGGTTAGAGCGCCTGGTTGTGGTCCAGGAGGTCACGGGTTCGAATCCCGTTGTTCGCCCCACCGCCCCTCCGAAGCCTCTACGGTCGCGGACACTCAGTTTCCAGACAAATCTCCGGTCGGAACAACATTCCCCAACGCGTCCAAGGTCGGATCCCTGGCGACGACGGATAATTCCACACGCCGGTTTTTCGCCCGACCCTCAGCGCTGTCATTGGACGCAATCGGACGGCTCTCGCCATAGCCTTGAATGGTGATGCGATCGGTTTGGAAGCCATGTTCCAAAATGCGGTGCACCACCGATGTGGCGCGACTTGCGGACAAATCCCAGTTTGACCGGAACAGACCGGAACCGCTGACCGGGATATTGTCCGTGTGGCCAGAGATATAGATGTCCCCATCCATGGTCTTCAGGGCCGGGATGATCCGGTCAATAATCTGGCCGAACTGTTCCGTCGGGGTGCCACTGCCCGAGGGGAAGGAAATATCCGACGGGAACCGGATGATGACCTCGTCGCCCTGACGTTCCAACTGGATCCCTGACCCGCTGATTTCCTCCTGAAGTTCCTTGCTGATCCGGGTGTAGAGCTCTTCCACCCGGGCTTGCTTCAAGATCTCTTGCTGTTCTTCCAGATCATCTTCGCTCAGGGTCGGCATTTGACCCCCGGCTGTGGCTGTATTGTCCTCTTCGCGGGTTTCCGCTTCGACCACGGGCCGCAATTGTTCTGGCTGCAAGCTCGATTGCCGGGTCGGGTCCAAGTCAGACAGAGATTTACGACCTTGGACGCCTTCCAACTCTACCATCCCTGCCAAACGGTCTTCTTCGGCAACACCAAACGCTTCCGACATGGCTCCGGCCAATTGGCGCCACTTCACAATGTCCAGCTCGGCAAAAGACAACATGAGAATGAAGAAGGTCAGCAGCAAACTCATAAGGTCTGCAAAGGTGACCAACCACAATGGCGCGCCCGCCGGGCATTTGCATTTTTCCGCCATGGGTTCCTGCCTTCTTCCGCCGCGCCAACGGCGTCTTCGTCATCGGGGATAAATCCCCTCAAGGGGCAACTGACCGAGCCGGGACTAGGTCAATTCTAAGACCTACTTTTTCTTTTTCTTGCCCTTACCGCCATCGCCGCCGCCGCCGCCGCCGCCAGCACCGGGCAGATAGATTTGCAGCATTTCGGCCAGGATCATCGGGTTCTGATTGGCCTGGATCTGCAAGGTGCTTTCGACAATCAGGTCCAGGTTCAATTGGTCCTGCTCGGTTTTTTCCGCAAGCTTGTCGGCAATGGGCAAAGCAATCAAATTGGCGATCAGGGCACCATAAAACGTCGTCAGCATGGCCACGGCCATGGCAGGGCCAATGGTGGAGCTGTCGGACATGTTGGACAGCATCTGGACCAGACCAACCAGGGTTCCAAGCATGCCAAAGGCTGGCGCGGAATCGCCAATGCCTCGGAACATCTTTTCCCCTTTTTCCTGCCGGTAGATCGTCAGGTTTACTTCCTTGACCATGGCCTCTTTGATCACCTCGGCCCCATGGCCATCGGCGCACAGGCCAATGCCGCGCTGGAAAATGTCATTTTCGACCTTGAAGCTCTCCAAGGCCCGCAAGCCGTTTTTCCGCACCGCCGTGGCCATTTCGATGGCGGTGTTGACCAGATATTCCGGATCGTTTTTGGAGTTCTTAAAGGCGATACCGGCCCCGGTTTTGAAGGCCTGCATAACATCGGACAGCGGCCATTTGATCAGGGTGGCGGCAATGGTGCCGCCGATCACGATCAGAATACTGGGCACGTTGATGAAGGGGCCAATCCCGGAGCCCAGGAAAATAGCGACCAGGATAATGGCCGCACCGGCCACGATGCCAATGATCGTCCCTAGATCCATGCTTTGCCCACTCCAATTGTCGGCGCGCGATTACATGCTGCTACCCGGGCTGTTACCTGGGGTGCCGTTGCAGCGCCCCGGAGCCCCCAGTGGATCTGCTCTTGGATTTGTTTAAAGCTCCACCCACAGCTCCACCATGGTTTTTTAGGACGATCACGCATGGTCATTCAAGGGGTGCCTGCATATGGAGATCGCTTTTCCGAGATTGGGTGCTCAAACAGCCCTAAGAACCAGAGTCATAAGGTGATTTTGCCCAATGTCATGCGCCAATGCCGCGCATTTTGCGGTTCTCAGTTTGGCGGTGTCTCGGTACCGAACAGCTTCTTGGCCTTCAGGATGATTTTATGTTCCCGATCATTCATATGTTTGATCAGGGCCGTTTCAAAGGCGTCTGCCAGTTCGCCGCCCTCGCTGACCAATTCTACGAATCGCCGCAAGATCGGTTCTTTGTCCAGTGGGATGGTGACCGTGATCGGCTCCAACCCACCTTGCCGACCATGGGTCCGCCGATCCATGGGGCCGCTTTCTGGATCCGGGGCGCTCCGTTGGCCTGTCAGATAGGGAACATATTTTTGATCCTGGATCATGATGTGATCGAGGATCCATTTGCCGAGAAAGCTGGTGACTTTGGTCAAGTCCACGGTTTTCGGATTGGCCGCATACATGCGCCGCAACGCATTGACCATGGTTTTAAAATCTTCGTGAGATTGGCGATGTTTATGGAAGTCCGGGTAGTGCACCCGACGTAAAAACCGCTCTTCCCGCTCAAAATGTTCATTGGCGTAGAGCACCAAGCCATTGATCGATGCGGTGATCGATTCTGTGTCGGAACCCCGGGCATGGTGGTTTTCAATGGCATCCACCAACTCAAACAAATTGCGGTGATCGTCATCAATGGCACCAATACTGGTGGCGTAGCTATCGGACCAGCGGAATGACCCCATTTCTCAGCAATCCTCTGCATCTGTTCTGCCATTGCACTGGTTAAGCAGCAAAATGACAGTCGACGATCATTCTTCTCGTAAGAAGAATTGCTATGTTATTCGGGAGGATTGCAGAAAAGCCACGATGTGGCCACTAAAAACCGAGTGTCTGGGTTGGTTGGCTGTAAATATCAGTTCATCGCTGGCTGGATGGCATCCCAAGCGCCGTTAAACAGCACGAACACAATCAACCCGCTGATGATGACCCCGGTGACAAAAATAAACAGCTTAATATTACGAACAAAAGCTTGCTTGCGCTGAAGACGACGGCGCTCTTCCAACTGCTTGCGTTGCAGTCGGAATTTCGCATACGCCTCGCGGCGTTTGATCAGGTCGTCTTGGGAGTATTGCTCGCTCACCGAAACTGGCTCCGCTTCTCTCATCCGCCCACATTGTACCTTAGGTAGGCATCAATGCAGTAGAAATAAACGCCGATACAGAAGGGAACAGCTCCGAACAGTCATGCGGCTTCCGGAACAGAACCAGCCCTTTCTCAACAGGCTCATAAACCGAGCGCTCGGTTTAGGTCAACAAGAACAAACGAAATGAGCGCTAAAGAAGAGACGCACTGCGGTATTTTGCGCACACACCAATCCTTTGGGTGGGTGGATTTTGCCACTACACCCAAAGGGGCTCCACCTTTTGGTGGATATCCTTATTTCCCGGGGCCGGTTGGCCGGGACGGAGCGGTTTTTGGGGTGGGCGTGGTTGGGGCGGTCACTGGGGTGGGGGCCGCGCTGCTTGTTTTTGTGGCCGGTGTTGCTGCTGACGCTGCAAGGGTGGATCCCATCGCCACGGCAACTGCAGTCTCTGCTTCCTCATCAGGGGGCTTAGACCCGGCATCGCGCACCTTTCGCGCCATCTCAACCCGCGTATTGCGTTCTTTTTCCAAGAGAGCCAGCCGCTCCTCCAGGGCTGTAACCCGATCAAAAAGTGCCCGGCGTTCTTCCGAATCGGCCTTTCGCCCTTCTTCAAAGGTTTCGAGCATGGATTTGCGCATTTCGACAAATTTTTGTTCGTTTAAGGTGGTTAGGGTGTCTTTGACCCGGCCCAATTCCTCGACCATGTCGCGCTTGAGCCATTTGCTGCGTTTTTCCAGATCTTCACCGATCTGCTTGAAATTGCCGTCCATGTCATTGCGCAGTTCAACCCGGATCTGATAAGCGCTTTTGACCAGGGAGGACATATAGCTCACCAATGCGCCCACAAGCATGATGGTGATGGCCAAACCGACCGTTATGAGGATCAGCGTAAAGAGATCCATAGGGGTTTACCGATCACTGATGGGGAGCAGGCCGCAAAGGCAGAACGCCCGACAGAGAGGGACGCAGTGCGGTTGGGGCATCGACGGCTCCTGGTGAGGAGAAAGATCCGGACCGCCCAGCATCGGGAGGCTCGATCGCCAGAGATCACAATTGACCTGAAGGCGCTTCACAGTAGGCGGGGACGGGTGTGAATTCAACCTTGTGCCGGGGGCCAAATAAGCTTGGATCCCCCGACCTTGTGCATGGAACAGATAGATGAGCCAAGAGGCCGAAAGCCAGCAGCGGATCCGCGATTGGATCAGCGATCATGCCATTGAAGAAGTCGAGTGCATGGTCCCGGATCTGACCGGTATTGCGCGGGGCAAGATCCTGCCCCAGGCCAAATTCTTGTCCGGCTTGGAAAATCGGGGCCTGCGTCTGCCAGAATCGATTTTTACCCAGACAGTGACCGGAGATTACCCTGAAGACGACCCCATCGATGTCGCCGATGCGGATGTGTTCCTGGTCCCGGATCCCGATAGCATCCGCCCGGTCCCTTGGAACCATGATCCCACCGCGCAATTGATCCATGACTGCACCTACCGGGATGGCAGTTTGGTTGAAGCGGCTCCGCGCCAGGTGCTGAAGCGGGTTCTGGCCCGCTTCGAGGAGGTCGATTGGGTGCCTGTGGTCGCCCCAGAGCTGGAATTCTATTTGGTGAAAGCCAATGACGACCCGGATTACCCCTTGGAACCGCCGGTGGGACGCTCAGGGCGCCGGGATGCAGGCCGCCAAGCCTATGGCATTGACGCGGTCAATGAGTTCGATCCCCTGTTCGAGGACATCTACGATTATTGCGAAGCCCAAGATTTGGATGTCGACACCCTGCATCACGAAAGTGGCTCCGGCCAAATCGAAATCAATTTTAACCATGGCAATGCTTTGGACTTAGCAGACCAAGTGTTCCTGTTTAAGCGGACCGTGCGTCAAGCGGCCATGGCCCATGGGGTGTTTGCCACTTTCATGGCCAAGCCGCTGGAGGGGCAGCCGGGCAGCTCCATGCATATCCATCAGTCGATGATCGACCGCAAAACCGGACGCAATCTCTTCGCCCAGGGCGATGAGGGCAGCTCTGACCTGTTTCGGTTCCACATTGGTGGCCTGCAACGCTATTTGCCGCAATGCATGACCATGCTGGCACCAAATGTGAACTCCTATCGGCGGTTGGTGCCCGACATGGATGCGCCGATCAATATCTCTTGGGGATTTGACAATCGCACCGTGGGTCTTCGGGTGCCCTTTGCCGATGCGTCGGGACGGCGGGTTGAGAACCGCCTGACCGGGGCCGATGCCAATCCCTATCTGGCCATCGCCGCGTCCTTAGCCTGCGGTTGGTTGGGCATGGCAAAAGCCGTTGAGCCAGAAGCCCCGGTCACGGGAAATGCCTATGAGCGCGAGCATGGCCTGCCGAGACACTTGCCCGACGCGCTCTACCGGTTCTCCCAGGCGTCGGATCTGCACAGCGTGTTGGGGGAGGATTTTGTCCGCGTCTTTACCTCGGTCAAATGGGCGGAATGGAACGCTTATATGCAGGTCGTGTCCAGCTGGGAGCGGGAATATCTGCTGCTGAATGTTTGATCATTCTAGGGTGTAGCGCAGGCAAGAAGGACAGTGAGCATGGACAGCCAAACCGACCCCATCCAAAGCGCTGAGGCTACGCCGGGCGGCATGACGGATCAACAGGCAACCAATGCCTTGGGGTTTTCCTGTGTCGGCCACGCCTTCGATCATGTCTTTGAGCCGATCTTCTTTGTCGTCGCCCTCGTCTTGCCGGTCGTCTTCGGTCTTCCCTTCGAGGTCGTCCTGACCCTGGTCTTGGGCGGTAAGCTGCTGATGGGGCTTGGGGCTCCGCTGGCCGGTCATCTTGGCGACCGCTGGGGGGCGGTGCGGATGATGACCATCTTCTTTTTGGGCACGGGGATCTCGGCCATTGCGGTTGGCCTAACCCAGGGCCCGGTCCAGATGGCCATCGCCTTGGGATTTCTTGGTTTGTTTGCCGGGATTTACCACCCGGTCGGACTGGCGTGGTTGGTGCGCACGGCCCGCAAACGGGGCAAAGCACTGGGAATCAATGGGGCTTTTGGTGGTTTCGGTCCGGCCATCGGTGGCTTGGGTGCCGGATTACTGATCGATGTGGCCGGCTGGCGCTCGGCCTTTATCCTGCCCGGGGTCCTTTGTGTTCTGACCGGTCTGGCTTTCGCCTGGTATGCGGCCACAGGGCGCATTGTCGAGGGCACCGGCGATCGCAGCACCCAGAGTGCACCGGTGACCTCCCGGCGTGACGCGGTGAAGATCTACGGTCTGATCACGTTGGCCATGCTGGTCGGGGGCGTGATTTATCAGGCCACCCAATCGGGCATGCCCAAAATGTTCGAAGACCGGATTCCGGAGCTGGGCCTTTGGTTCGCAGCGCCCTTCGGCAGTGGCGGGCTGGACAGCGCCGGTCTGCCCGGGGGTGCCTTTGGCATCGGCATTGCCGTGGCCATTGTCTATGGCGTTGCGGGCTGCTTTCAGATTGTCTCCGGGTCTTTGGCGGATCGCTATTCTTTGCGCCGGGTTTATATCGCCATGTATCTGGTCCAGATCCCGGTTTTGCTCGCCGCTGCTCACGTCACCGGACTGCCATTGATCCTGGTTATGATCCTGGCGGTCTGCGGCAATATCGGTGCCCTGCCAGCGGAGAACGCCTTACTGGCCCGCTACACACCGCTGAAATGGCGCTCCACGGCCTATGGCCTAAAATTCGTCATTGCCTTTGGCATCAGTGGTTTGGGTGTTCCCCTGGTCGCCTTTGTCCGCGCCGAAACCGGGGAGACCACGCTGCTGTTCCTGATCCTGGGTGGTTTGGCGGCCTTGATCGCCCTGGCTCTGACCAGGCTGCCAGGTGAAGAAGACTCCGCGCCGCCTGAGGTGACCTATCAGGACAATCGCGCCAGCGCCTGAGCCAGATCATCGATCAGGTCCTGGGCGGTTTCGATCCCGACCGACAGGCGGATGACTTCGTCGCCAGCGCCAGCGGCCACCCGTTGTTCATCGGTCAATTGCCTGTGGGTGGTCGACGCCGGGTGCAAGATCAGGCTGCGGGTGTCGCCAATATTGGCCAAGTGGCTGAACAGCTTGACGGTCTCCACCAGTTTGACCCCAGCCTCGAAGCCGCCTTTCAGGCCAAAAGTGAACACGCCGCCAGGGCCTTTGGGCAGGTAATGCTCCGCCAGGCTTCGATAGGGGCTGTCGGACAGGCTGGCATGGGAGACCCAGGCCACTTGGTCATGGCCATTCAGGAACGTGGCCACGGCTTTGGCGTTGTCCACATGGCGGTCCATGCGCAAGGGCAGGGTCTCAATGCCGGTGATGGTTAGGAAGGCATTCATCGGGGCCAGACTGGGACCAAAATCACGCAAAGCAACCGCCCGCGCCTTGGTGGTGAAGGCGAAATCGCCAAAGGTCTCGTGGAAGGTCAGGCCGTGATAGGCCGGTTCCGGTTGAGACAAGGAGGGGAATTTGTCACTGGCCGACCAGTCGAAGGTGCCTTTTTCGACCACGGCCCCACCGACCGCATTGCCATGGCCGGACAGAAATTTGGTCGTCGAATGAACAATCAGATCCGCCCCATGATCAAAGGGGCGACACAGATAAGGCGTGGCCAGAGTGTTGTCGACAATCAGCGGCAGGCCATGGGCTTCTGCCACCCGGGCAATGGCCTCCAGATCGACCACCACACCGCCGGGATTGGCCAGCAGCTCTAAGAAAATCGCCTTGGTGCTCGGCCCGATGGCGCGGGCGAAATTGTCTGGATCGGAGGGGTCGACAAAATCGCAATGCCAGCCCAGCCGCTTAAAGGACAATCCGAACTGGGTCAGGGAGCCACCATAGAGGTTGCGGGAGGCGAGAAAGGAATCGCCGGGCTCCAGCAAGGTGAAGAAGGTCAGGAATTGTGCCGCATGGCCGGATCCGCAACACACAGCAGCCCGCCCGCCTTCCAGGGCCGCGATGCGCTCTTCCAACACACTGACGGTGGGGTTGGTCAGCCGGGAATAGATGTAGCCAAAGCGGTGCAGATTAAACAGCGAGGCCGCCTGGTCCACATCCTCGAACACATAGGATGTGGTTTGGTAGACCGGTGTGGTCCGCGCCCCGGTGGTCGGGTCTGGGGCAGAACCGGCATGGACCGCCAAGGTCTCAATGCCATAGGTCTTTGGGGCAGAACCGGACTCAGGGGGTGGCTCATCCATGGGCTTGAGGCTGCCCGAAGCCGGAGCCCGGTGCGGTTTGTTGGTGATCAGCCCCGTATTCACCCCGGACCAGGACAGCTCTCCGCCTAAGCGACCAAATTCAATTTTTGGACAACGGTCCATAATCACCGTCAGGCCAGCGGCTTCGGCGCGTTCTGCGGCGGGATCATTGCGCACGGTCAATTGCATCCAGATTGTGGCAATGCCCTTTTCACCGGCCAAGGCAATGGCTTCGTCGGTGATCACCCCGGCGGCCTCTGAATTGCGGAAAATATCGACCATGTCGAAGGGATCCGAGATTTCCGCCAAAGAGGCATAGACCGTTTCCCCCAGGATCTGTTTCCCAGCCTGGCCCGGATTGACCGGGATTACCCGGTAGCCTTTGTCCTGCAGATATTTCATCACCAAAAAACTGGGCCGGTTCCAATTGGAGGAGGCACCGACCATGGCGATGGTTTGGGTGGTGGACAGGACGCGGCGCAACAGGCCTTCCGGATAGACCAAGGGGGCAGGGGCGGTGGACATGTCGGACATGGGAGTACCTGTTTTGCGCTGGGGCGGGGGAGGGAAAGGCTGGTAGGCGCTTTACTCGGTCAGGAAGGCGCGATGGTCTTGGGCAATATGGGCGGCGGTTTGGTCCAGAAAGGCCTGTCCGGCCTCCGGCGTGGCCAAGGATGGGTCAGAGCCCATGCGACCATCCGGGAAGGTGGCGCGGAAATTCCGGCTGTCGGTAAACCGACCCATGGGCCCGATGCGCGGTTCCAGCTCCCGTTGATCGGTCAGGTCCGGGTGCAGGGCCCAGGTGACCGCCAGCTCGCTCGGGGTCGCATGCTGCCCCTCGCTGTCGCCGTAATACTCCTTGGTCAGACGGGCAACCGGTGGGGTCAGAAACCAACTGCACAGGCGGCATTGGACATCTGGTGCCTCACCACCGTCACGACGCCGGTTTTCCTCATAAATCTCATAAAACGCGGCTTGTACCGAAGGGATGTTGCCGCCATGGCCGTTGATAAACAGGAACCGCTTAAACCCATGGCTGGAAAGGGAGTCGACCCAATCCCGGACCAAAGCGATCAGGGTGGAGGGGCGCAAGGTCATGGATCCAGGGAAGGACATATGATGATGCGCCATGCCCACCGGGATCACAGGGGCGACGGGGACAGAGAGCGTTTCACCCACCCGGTCTGCCATGGCCTCTGCGGTCAGGGCATCGGTCCCGATCAAGCCGGTAGGGCCGTGCTGTTCCGTGGATCCGATGGGAATGATGATACCGCTGCCATCTTGCAAATAGGCTTCAACGGCAGGCCAATTCATCAGGGCAAGGCGCATGGTTCGAAGGGCTCCGAGTGATCAGGGGAGGGGTCTGGCTCTGGAGATAGGCGTGGGGGTCAGACCGATCAAGCAACCGGACGGTTGCCTGCGCTGGACGACGCTCCCCCGCAGGGAGATGCTCGGCTCTGGACAGAGACCGGTTCCAGAGCGACAATCAAGCCTTACGCGATGGCTTTATGTCCATGCCTTGGTTGTCCCCATTTGGTCCGCAACAAGAGTGAAGTGACGCATTCATGGACGGATTGCGCCCGTTGTCTCTTCCGGTGATTGCCAGAGCTGCCGCACAAGATGGGGCGGGCCTGCTGGATTATGGCGCTGATCCCATGGTCGATCCGCTTGCGAGACCCTTGGCCGCGTCAGAGCAGCCCTTGGTGCTGCTGGTGGAGGATTCTGCTGCCCAGGCGCGGGCCTATCTAACCTATATGGCCAATCTGCCCTGCCGGGTCGATCATGTGGAGACCGGGGCGGATGCTCTGGAGAAAATCCGCAGCGATCTTCCGACCTTGGTTTTGCTCGACATCAATCTGCCGGACGGCAGTGGCATTGATGTCCTGAAAACCTTGCGCGCTGAGGCCAATAAAACAGCGGTGGTGATGATCACATCCCATGGCTCGATCAATATGGCTGTGGACGCGATGGCTGCCGGTGCCATCGACTTTTTGGTCAAACCATTCAATCAAGACCGCTTGCGGGTGACGGTCGGCAATGTGCTGGAACGGCTGGAGTTGACCCGCCAGGTTGAAACCTTGAAGGCGGGGGCCAGCCTGCAACGCTTTCAGGGCTTTGTCGGGTCGTCACCGCAAATGCAGCAGGTGTTTTCCATCCTGACTTCAGCAGCGGGATCGATGGCGACCGTGTTTATCACCGGGGAAAGCGGGACCGGTAAGGAAGTGGCCGCAGAAACGCTCCATCGCCAAAGCCCGCGCCATCGCGGGGCCTTTGTCCCGATCAATTGCGCTGCGATCCCGACAGATCTGATGGAAAGCGAGATCTTTGGCCATGTCAAAGGGGCCTTTACCGGTGCGGTCAGCGATCGGGAGGGAGCTGCTCAGCGGGCGCATGGCGGCACCCTGTTCCTAGATGAAATCTGCGAAATGGACCCCAATCTGCAAACCAAGCTGTTGCGGTTTTTGCAGACCGGCAAAGTGCAGAAAGTCGGCGGCGATCAAGCGGTTCCGGTGGATGTGCGTATTGTCTGCGCCACCAATCGGGATCCGTTGCGGGAGGTTCAGGATGGCCGGTTTCGCGAAGACCTGTATTACCGCCTGCATGTGATCCCCGTGCATCTGCCGCCCTTGCGCGATCGCGGCAAAGATGTGGTCGCGATTGCCCGCTATTACCTGGACCGCATTGTGGCTGAAGAGGGCAAGCAGTTCCGTGGCTTTTCGCCAGAGGCCGAACAGGTCATTGCCCGCTTTTCCTGGCCAGGCAATGTGCGGCAAATGGTCAATGTGTTGCGCAATATTGTGGTCTTGAATGATGGTGACCAGATCACCGTCGATCTGCTGCCCATCGCATTGGTGACAGAGGAGGATCAGCTGCCCTCAGGGGCGTGGACGGTCAAGCCCGCTGCACCGCAGGCCCATGTTCCCGAAGGGAACGCAGCATCCTCCCCTGGTCAAAACACCCTTCAAAGCAGCTTTTACCCCGAGGCGCCAGCGGATCAGCCCGCTGTCCAACCCCTGTGGCGGACAGAGCGCGAAGCCATTGAACGAGCCATTGCCCATTGCAACGGCAATATTGTTCGGGCCGCAGGCTTGCTGGAAGTTAGCCCGTCAACGCTCTATCGCAAACGCCAAGCCTGGGAAGACCGGTGACTCTCATGCCTGATTTTGCTGAGCCGGGAACGCGGCGGTTTTCGGGATCAGAACCAACAGCGGCAAAACGCTTAGGCACAGCAGTCCAAGCCAAAGCCAGGTCTCGTTCATCGCCTCGGTGATGGCCGTGGCCCGGACCAGTTTTTCTGCCACCGCGACCAACAAGGGATCGACCAGATCCGGATCAATCGGGGTGCCGTCAAACTGATCCAGCCATTTCAGTCCGATATGCTCCGCCATGCTGCGATCCCCGGCGAGCAGGGCGGATTGCATGCCTTCTCCAATGGCTTGGGCGCGCAGGCTTAAATACAGATCGATGCAGCCCAACCCGACCGCGCCGCCCAAATTGCGCATCAGGTTAAACAGGGTCGAGGCATACCCGACCCGTTCCGGCGGCAACAGCGCCATCGCCATGGCCGTGGCGGGCAACACGCAAAGCAACACCGCTGCCCCCCGGAGCACCTGGGGCCAGAACTGATCGTCAAAGCCAGACTCGGTGGTTTGAAAGCCATTGGCTGCACAGCCCATGGCGAACAGGCCAAAGCCAACGGCACTGAGCATGCGGCAGTCATAGCGATCAACCACCAGCGCGCTTGGCGCAGCGGCCAACAATTGCGCAGCGCCCATGACGATCATGACCGTCCCGATCTGCAGGGGACCCATCTCCATCACCAGGCCCAAATAGACCGGCAACAGATAGACGGCACCAAAAATACCCATGCCCAGCACGAAGGACAGCACACAGGAAATGGCAAATCCACGTTCCTGGAACAGGGTGAGGTCGAGGATGGGTTCCGGCGCGCGCAGCAGCGATCGAATGGCCAGTCCCACCAGGCTCACCATGCCCAGCGGCAGCAGCCAGGAAGACAGCGTGGCCCAGTCCAGCTCATCAAGATATTTCAACCCGACTTCCAACCCGATCAGCGCCAGGGCGGTCAGGATCAGAGCACCAAAGGACAGGCGGGTCAGGCAGCCGGGTTCGCGGGAGGTGTCCAGGACCGGATGGCGGAAAAAACACAATGCGGCCAAGCCAATGGGCACATTGATAAAAAACACCCAGTGCCAGGTAAGGGCATCGGTGATGGTTCCGCCGACCCAAGGCCCAACGGTCGGCGCGAGCATGGCGAAACTGCCCGCCACGGCGGTGGCTTTTGGTTGATCTTTTTGCTCGAACAACAAAAAGACCGCCGAAAATACTAAGGGGATCATCCCACCGGCGAACAGGCCCTGAAAAGCCCGACAGGCAATCAACATCTCTGGCGATGTGGACAGACCGCAGGCGACGCTGAACACAATGAAACCGCTCAAAAACAATCCGAAAGCGCGGCCCATCCCCAGCCCATTGAGAAACCGCCCAGACAGGGCAATGCCCAGCACTTCAGCGGTCAAATAGGCTGTCTGGATCCAAACCAGCAGACCGTCTTCCATCAGCAGATCGTCTTGGATCACCACCAGGGAACTGGCCACCACCTGGATATCCAGAATGGCCATGAACATGGCAGTGCACAGCGCAAGAAAAGCCGACCAGCGACCGAGCTTGCTGGTTGCACCATCAGGGGCAGGGGCCATCACAGGCCTGATCCTTTAATCAAAAAAATCAAACTGTCACGCATCTGTCTGTGGCCCGGATCCTACTGCCCTATCCGCAACAACTGACTTCCCCGAAGGGCCGGAAGCTTTTGTTTTGGCGCGATATCGAAGCCCGGTACCGGATCCGCTTCGGCTGGAAACGCTCTGGGTTTCGAAAAATGCTCTACTTCCTTAAGCGCTGCAAGCATCACCATGGTTCCAGGGAATGACAAAAGGGGATCCGATGGCTCGGATCCCCTGTGGTCAGTGACGTGGTTTTGCCCAAGGCGTGCTTGGTGCGACAGCCTGTTACTGGCCGATGAAGATCGAAACCTGACGGTTGCGACGTTCGCGCACATTGGCTCCAGTGGCAACCGGCAGATTGGTCTCGCCTTCGGCCTGGGTCACCATATTGGCAGCCGGAACACCGGCAGCGACCAGGGCAGCCCGGACCGCTTCGGCGCGCTCTTGGGAGAGCTTCAGATTGTATCCCGGATCACCCACGGTGTCGGCCCAGCCGCGCAGCGCGATGGCATTGGTGGCACCGGCGAAACTGGCCGCCTCGGCAACGATGTTCAGGCCTTCCGGGGTGATTTCAGCGGAATTGAAGTCGAAATAGATGCTGAATTCCCGGGGCTCCGGATCGCCGCAGGCTTGCTCCATGGTGTTCAGATGCTTCAACAGGTTGTTTTTGCACATGTTGATGGCATCGGTATCCCAGCCTTCTTCCAGCTCTTCCACCCAGCAGTCATAGGCGACTTGAGCCTTGGCGGCGACTTGCGGGGTCCGCTCCTTACCGCAGCAGGAGACGATTTCCACCAGACGGGTGCGGAAGCCATAGACCTCGGCCAGATCCGCTTTCACGGTCCGTTGGGTCGGCCAATACAACTCGGTCAGGTTCCAGCGTTCCGGGTTGACCGGACCGACTTCATTCCCGGCGGCGGCCTGTAGGCCCTTCTGAGCAAACAGTTCACCGTCGCGATAATCCAGCTCGTTGTCATATTCCTTGACGGACAAGGCTTTATATTCAACAGCCAGAGCCTGGGTGAAGGCATTGCCGCCGGACGGTGCGGTTTGCTGCAGCTTTCGCACATCGGCACCGGTGCCGAAATTATAGGGAACCGCGTTGGAACACGCGGATACGATCAGCGCGAGGATCACCGCGCCAACAAGGTTAGAGATGCGCATGGATGGACACTCCCGGTTTGGGTGCGGTTGCGAAAAGATCCGCTACCCTAGCAGGGAATTTCCTAGCCTGAAAGTCGTAATTCCAGCTAATTAATGTGGATACTGATATGCGACCTTATTGCCTCAGTATAAACTTCGCGTTGCAAAGGTCCCTGTACTGGGCTTGCTGCTTGGTACTGGCTTCGGCCCTGTCGCAGCGGCCGGGGGCACCGCAACGGCTGCAACGCGCAGCGGTTTGGTACTTGGCGGTGTTGGTTGGACCTTGGGTACCGCGATGGTCGGGGCGTTTTGGGTTGGCGGTTTCACCGCCAGAGGTGCCGTCCGTTCTGCCTTGTCCAAAGGCGGCTTAACCGAAGCGGTTTGCAAGCGCGGCTTGGACTGTATGGCGGGCACGGTGCCTTTGCGATTGTGGATAAAGCCATCGGCCTTATAGGGCCGTCCAAAGGCATTGGTGGCCGGGTGCATCAGGCGGACTTTGCTCCAGTCATTGTTCTCTGAGACGTCCAGCACCGGCATATGCTCATAAATCTTGCCCCGGGTGGCCCGGTTCCAGCCCCAATTGGCATGGGACACCTTGATCCGGCGCGGCCCTTCAATGGCCGTCACCACCGCAATATGGCCCCGCGACAAACGGCTGGTTTTGGGCATGGACAGGATCGAGCCCAAGGCCGGTTTGCTGTCACGCTTATATTTGCCTGCGGCACTGGCCCACCAGGTATGGGCATCGCCGCGCAATTGGATGCCGGAGACGAAGCGGGCATAGGGCACACACCAGACAAAGGACTCCTTGCCGGTATATTTCGGCACCGCCATGGCGGTTTGCGGTTTGGAGGCGGGAACCCGGGAGGTGGTGCCACCACAGGCTGCCAGGGCAAAGAGGGTCAAAAGGGCCACAAAGGGCATGGCGAGACGACGCAAACGGATCACGGCCATGGGCCTTATTCCCCTTTCCAGATGGGTGTACGCTTTTGCAAAAAGGCATCAATGCCTTCTTGGGCATCATGGGTCGCCATATTCCGCGCCATCACGGCAGCGGTATAGTCATAGGCGTCCTGCAGCGGCATTTCCAATTGTCGATAGAAAGCTTCCTTGCCGATGGCCACGGTCAGCGGAGATTTCCCGGCAATGGTTTGTGCCATGCTGGTCACCGCTTCATCCAAGGCCTCTGCCGCGACCACGCGGTTGACCAATCCCAAAGCCTGGGCCTCTTGGGCTGCAACGGGATGGCCGGTCAGAAGCATTTCCATGGCAGCTTTGCGCCCCACATTGCGCGACAAGGCGACCATGGGTGTTGAACAGAACAGCCCAATATTCACACCGGGTGTGGCAAAGCGGGTGTCTTCGGCGCACAGGGCCAAGTCGCAGGAGGCCACCAATTGACACCCAGCTGCGGTTGCCATGGCATGCACTTTGGCAATCACCGGCTTGGGCAGCCGGACAATGGCCGTCATCAATTGCGAACACAGGCCGAAAAGTGCCTGATAAAAGGCATCATCCTTGCGCTCTCGGATCTCCCGCAAGTCATGACCGGCACAGAACGCCGGTCCATTGGCCGCCAGGATGACGACTTTGATCTTAGGGGCGGACCCGGCAGCTTCGATAGCGGACAGCAAGGCTTGCATCAGCGGCATCGATAAGGCGTTGCGGGCCTTGGGTCGATTGAGGGTCAGGGTGCGGATGCCATGGTCCAGATCGTCTGAACAGAGCAGGATCGGCTCTTCGGTTCCGGCTGTTGTGCCGGTTGGCTCAAGACTGTCTGGCATGGGCATCGTCCTCCTTCTTCGGGATGGTTCACGGTTTTGGTTGGTCAGTTCGATGCCAATGATCTGACCGCCAGGGGCCGGGGACCCTGGGCTATGCCGGTCTACCAAACCCGAACTCTGTCGAAAGCCTGAATGCGATACTGTGGAAAACAGCCCGCGACTCGGCAGATTCCGGGCACTATGCCAAAAAAAAGCCGCATTGCACAAGAGAAACCGGTTCTAAAACGACTCGGGGATTGGTCTTGACCGGTTTGACCATCCCGGGCACAACCGTCCCATGATTTCTGCTGCCGATATTCCTTCGAAAATCTCTGTGCCGGATTTACAGGCGTTGATCGACCGGGACCTGCCGCTCTGTGGGCTGTTTGGCATCACGACGGTGTCTTTGGGCGACGGTGTGGCTGTGCTTCGGATGGATGCGGGGCCGGTTGCCCTTCGGCCCGGCGGGACCGTTTCCGGGCCGGCCATGATGGCCCTGGCTGATGTGGCGATGTATGGCGCTGTGCTCAGCCGCATTGGGCTGGTGCCCTTAGCGGTCACGACTGATCTGACGACGCATTTTTTGCGCAAACCGGAACCAGGACCGCTTTGGGCCCGGGCGCGGATCCTCAAAGGCGGCAAGCGTCTGACTGTTTTGGCCGTTGATGTGCTCTCAAAGGACGCCGGGAGCGAGGCAGATCAGCCAGGGCAATCGGATCAGGCTTTGGTTGCCCATATGAGCGGAACCTATTCGACCCCGCCCGTCGCGGCCTCCCCATAAAATCCAAGCCCGAGAAAGGGATAAGGGAAGAGGGGGCTCAGACGTCCTCGAGAGAATCCCCAGATTGCGGGATTTCGATATCGAATTTTTCTGGATCTTTGGCCAGCAACTGCATGGATACCTTGCCCTGTTGGGTATCCACGATCAGCTCGGAAAACCAAGTCTCTTCATCGACTTGGATGGGACGGCCCATTCGGATGGATTGCACATCTAGAATGTCGAGGCTGAGGGATTTGTCGTCACGAAAGGAAATCGAGGCAACGGTTTTCACAGCGGCTACTCCGGCGGGGGAAGCGGTTCCGAATCTGCTTCAGATCCTATTGGTTCTAATAGGGCGCTCTGAGGGGGGTGGCGTCAAGATGGAGACCGCCCATTCGGTTGGATTTTAGGAGTTTTAGATAACATGGTATTTTCAGCATGTTGGAAGCAGGTATTATAATACCGCCTCGATAACCTGCAGAACTTAAAAGAGAAAATAGTCCTTGACCGCAAAGAGTCTTTCGACATAATCGCGGCTCTCCGGCACACCGAGTCCTGCACGCCTGTTCGGCGATGGGGCTCCTGCTCGGCTCACCAATCCAACATGGTTTTGGTCTCCCACAACGGGTCCGCATTGGACTGGTTTGGTGGGATGACGTTTTCTGGATCTGGGCCTTGAAGGGGCGAATCGACGGATCTTGAGGGGCGAGGCTGGTTGGCCGGGCTGCGATTTCGACAAGTTTCTAGTGAGATGGGAACGGATCAATGAAGACCTATTCCGCGAAGCCCTCCGAGGTGGAGAGGAAATGGCACCTGATCGATGCTGAAGGCGTCGTTCTGGGCCGTTTGGCGGTGATCATTGCCGACATTCTTCGTGGGAAGAACAAGGCCATGTACACCCCGCATATCGATACCGGCGACCATGTGGTCGTCATCAATGCCGAGAAGGTTCGTGTGACGGGCAACAAGCTGTCCCAGAAGCGCTTCCATTGGCATACCGGCCATCCGGGCGGCATTAAGGGCCGGACCTGGGGTCAGATCCGGGATGGGGCGCATCCGGAGCGTCTGATCCTGAAGGCGGTTGAGCGCATGATCCCCCGGGGACCTTTGGGCCGCCAACAATTTGGCAAGCTGCGCGTCTATGCCGGTGCGGAGCATCCGCATGAGGCCCAGCAGCCCGTGCTGCTCGACGTTGCCGCCCTGAATGCCAAGAATAAGAGGAGCGCCTGATCATGGCCGAGACCATCACCTCTCTTGAGGATCTGCAGGGCGTCGGCGTGGACGATCAGCCCGTTCGTGAACCTGTCCGGGATGAATTCGGTCGTTCCTATGCCACCGGCCGTCGGAAAGACGCCGTGGCCCGGGTTTGGGTCAAGGCTGGCTCTGGCCGCATCACCATCAATGACCGGGATATTGAAAACTACTTCCCGCGTCCGGTGCTGCGCATGATCATCAACCAGCCCTTCGTCGTGACCAACACCGCCAACCAGTTTGACGTGGTGTGCACGGTCAAAGGCGGTGGCCTGTCCGGTCAGGCCGGTGCGGTGCGCCATGGCATCAGCCGGGCCATGACCCTGTTTGATCCGGATCTGCGCAAGGCCCTGAAGGCCCAAGGCTTCCTGACCCGTGACCCGCGTGTTGTGGAACGGAAAAAGTATGGCCGCGCCAAGGCCCGCCGGTCCTTCCAGTTCTCCAAGCGTTAAGGCGTTTGCAGAGCTGTTCAGGCACGCCATTCAAGGAAAAGCGCTCCCGTTTGGGGGCGCTTTTTCGTTTGTGAGCATCGGCAATCAGAGCCTCTACCCGACCGAGTAAAGGTCAACCGGCCCCTCGATGCCGCGAATGTCGACCGCGCCAACCGGGACCACATCCACTTGGTTGCCAAGGCGCTCTGCCGTGTCCGCCGTCATCAATATCCGGGTGCCCTTGTCTTTGTTCAGCTGTTCCAGCCGGGCAGCAATATTCACGCACTCGCCATGGACCGTGTAGGTGAGGCGATCAACCCCGCCGACGGCCCCGGCAACCACCTCTCCGGTATTGATCCCGATCCGGATCTGTAGCGCTTCGCCCGCGAAAGTCTGGGTCTCGGCCATGGCGATCAACGCCTTTGCTGCCCGCACGGCATCACACGCATGGTCAGGCGCATCGATGGGAACATTGAAGCTGGCGAGCAAAGCATCGCCTTGAAACTGCGTGATGGTGCCTCCTTGCGCCGTGACCAGGCGACCGGCGGCCTCAAAATAGGCGTTCAAAACGGTTAACAGTCGCTCCGGGGGCAGTTTCTTGCTCAAGGCGGTAAAGCCTTCCAAATCCGCAAACAAGACGGGGGCAAGACGCTTTTTCGGCAGCAGTTGGCCTCGGTCTTTCAGGATCTCCTTGACCACGGTATCGGGGACAAATTTGCCAAAGACCTCGCGAACAAAGCGGTGCTCCGCCAGGGCGTCCGCCTTCTGTTGCTCGGCGGACAACACGCGATGCACCAGAGAGCGAGAGCGCCAGACCGTCAGGGCCAGGACCACCGTGACCGCAGAGAGGAAGGTCACCTGATTGAGAAAAAAGTTTGGTCGAACCACATGGGGATCCAGATAACGGTCGAGAAATGCCTCTGCCGTTACGCCCTCATGCAACAGATCCAAGGGCCACATGAAGGTCGTCTCTGGCAGGCTCGCCACCCACAAATATCCCGCCGTCCAAGTGAGTATGGACATCGCCCCGGCCCAAATCACCAAGGCGGGGGAGTAACTCAAGCCCATGGAGACCAGAAACACGCCCAGATACAAAAAGCCCGGCAGCCGCAGATTCATCTGCGGCGTCCAGCTTTCAATCTCAAAGGGCATCGGGACGATCAGGATGTAGCTTAAGACGCCAGCTTCAAGCAGCATAAAGGCGGCGATGATGCCAAAGCCGCCAATGCCCTTGCGCGCCAGCAAATAGGGCAGGGCCCCCAACAGCGCAAATCCGGCAAATAGAGCCCTTTCCGATCAAATAGGATCAATTCTGTTTCTCGATTGGGGTGTGCGATCCAGTGGTCAGTCGGTCGCGGAGCGATGCCAAAGCATCGGTCAAGACCGAGTTTCCGCTGGGCGTCCACCAATCGGAAACCCTGCGGGACGGGTGCATTTGCGCCAATTCCTGCGCAAAAGTCCTTGTCCGTATCTACGGATATGGCCTGCGGACTTCTGCTAGACCTTGTCACAAATGCACTCCGTCAGAATGAACCTATTTGGTCGGAAAGGGCTCTAACGCCAAATAGAGGCTCGAGCGATCCTCGGAAACCGTCAGGAGGATCCAAAGTGCCAACAGGCCAAGAACCGCCAGCCGCCCCCACAGCATGAAGGACAGGCCGACCCGCTCCTCCCGGGCAATCGCCTCCCGCGCGGTGCTATGGGGAGTCAAATGAGAATTTCCCCAATGCGGTCACATAGAGCAGGCAGTCATGGGTTTCCGCGCAGGTCACGCTATGGCCGATGCTGTTCGGCGCGCCAAAATAACTGCCTAGCTCTAGACGAACGGGCGTGCCGCTGTCGCCCGTATGATGATCAAGGGTGCCCGCGACGGTCACCGCCTTCAGCCAATCGCCTTGGCTTTCCAGGCGGCCAGCTGACCCGGCGGGGAGCCGCAGAAACGCACCATGGCGCTGTCCGTCTTTGGCAACACCCCATAGGAAAGAGATCTCGGGACCATCTGAGCCGGTGGGGCTGTTGATCCAGGACACGTCGGAGCCATCAAGCCAAACGACATTGCGCGCCGCAATGTTGACCGGACGTTCTCCATTGTCGAAGGCTTCATTGCTGGGCTGCACCAGATAGGGCCCTTCCATGATCTCCAGCAAGATCGTGGTCCGCTCGCCCTGGGCCGCCGTGATATGCGTTTCCCCCGCCGGTTGGGTCCAAAAGGACCCGGGCTCCATCCACAGCGGGGCGGCTTCTGGATCGTCATTGTGGACTTCTCCACTGATCACCACCGCCCGGTAAGTGATGTTGTGGATGTGGGGCGGGGAGGAAAACCCATCGCGAAACTGCACCAAAGTGCCGGTGGCCGCATGCTGCTTGATATCCCCCCAAAGGACCCCCGCTTGGGGGCTTTTATCGCCACGGAGTGGGTTGAGCGGTTGGAAGGTTACCTCCGAGCGGGTAACGACTTCCAATTCGCTCACGGCTTGGGCGGCTTCGGCACCACCAAGAACAAGCGCAACGGAGAGGGCAGCGGAAAGCTTCAAAAACACGGCGGGCTCCAGGGCAGAGGGTCGACATTTTGTGCAACAGCCTCCATTGTACTGATCCGAATAATTGGATAATCACCAAGAAACTAAAAACACTGTTTGGCAAAATCGAACAATGTCACTTGACACAAAATCCCTAGAACTGTTCGTCCGGGTCGCAGCCTTGGGTGCCATTGGCAAAGCCGGGGCTGAGGTTGGGCTCTCGCGCACGGCAGCCACGCAAAGGATCCAGGCTCTGGAGACGGAGCTTGGCATCCAGCTGTTCCATCGGACCACCCGCACCTTGTCCTTGACCAGCGATGGCGAGACGTTTTTGGGCCATGCCCGACGGATCCTTGAAACCTTCGAAGAGGCTCTGTCTGATGCTCAAAAGGACCCCCGCGCCATTCGGGGCGAGCTTAGAATTGCCAGCTCCGCGTCTTTTGGCAGGCAGCATATTGCGCCTCATATGGCTGAGTTCCTGGACCGTTATCCCGGCATTTCGATCCAGCTGAGCTTGAGCGACATGGTGATTGATTTGGTCAATGGCGGATTTGACCTGTCCATTCGCTTGGGCGATTTGGCCCCGTCCTCGCTTCGGGCGCGGCGCTTGGCGGACAGCCCTCGGATCATCGTTGCTGCACCATCCTATATGGCACGTCATGACATGCCCGAAACGCCAGAGGATCTGTCCCGGCATAACTGCCTGATGCGCGGCGGCATAAAAGCCTGGAAGCTCAAGGGTCCGGATGGCCGGGTGAGGGACTATAAGGCCGTGGGCAATTTTGACAGTGACAGCGCGGAGGCCATTACCGAGGCTGCCCAATCGGGCTTAGGCATTGCGCGCAAATGCCGGTGGGAGATCACCGAGCAGCTCAAGGCTGGCTCCCTGGTTCAGATTTTGGCAGATCATACCATTCTGCCGGAATGGAGCATTTTCGCGGTGCGCTCCCCTTCGCGCCATCTCTCGGCCCGGGTCCGCGCCTTCACGGATTTTCTCAAGGCGAAATATGAAGCAGACCTTTCCTTTTCATGAGCAATATGGTTTATTTTCAACCTAAAGTAAAAGTTCTTCCTATGGCATCTTTTTCCCAAACCTCCATCTCATGGCACGGCTATGGATATCACGATTTATTTTTTGATCTTGGCACTTCCAATTGCTTTTTTCAGTGTTGTAAAGCACCGAAACACTCTCGAGCGGGTGAATAGAAAGCTCTTTATAATCATATTTTTAATCGTTAGCTTGCCAGCATTTATTCTGACGGCGTCAGATATAAGTCTGATGCTAAATGGAAAGCGATTGCCTTACGCTTCGACTTTTTTTCAAGTCATGAATATTTGGTTTTTTATTGCTGCTTATCCGTTCTACCAGCGCGTCTGTGCCCGGGTGAATGATGCGGGAGTTTGGCGATGGGTGTCCTTTGTGTGCCTGGTCCCCTATGTGAACCTTTTGATATTCCTCTACCTATGCATTGCCCCATCGAAGCCACGGACCTGATTGTGAGCTTGAAGGACATGCGGCGGGGCGGTCGCCCCCCAAAGGCCTAAATGTCGCCCTTCAGATGCTTTGCGAAGGTCGCTTTGTAATCCGGATGCCAGCGGCTTAGGGCTGGGCGGTTTTCTATGATGTCGCCTGCAGTCCACGCGATCCGTTTCTCATCCAGGTCGCGGCTGACATCATTGTCAGGGCACAGAATGTAAAAATCGCCCCGGTTCAAACTCTCCAGCATAAAGTCCACGGTTTGATCCGCCGTCCAGGCGCTGGCTGGCTTCGCCTCCGGGCCGTTGTCTGCCATCCCCGTCATGCCGGTATAAACATAGCCTGGGATCAACAGATGGGCCGTGACCTGGCATTGGTCTGTGTTGCGCAATTCATGGGCCAAGGCTTCGGTATAAACCTTCAGGGCCGCCTTTGAGACGTTATAGGCCGGATTGCCCGGTGGTGTGGTGATGCCTTGCTTTGAGCCGGTGTTGATGATCGCACCGGGACGGCCCCGGGCAATCATCTCTGGGCCAAAAGCTTGCACTCCGTTCAGAACACCCTGGAAATTAACCGCCAGGATGGACTGCCACTGTTCGAAAGCGTCCAAACAACTGGTTGTCCCCCCGATCCCGGCATTGTTGAGCAAAAGATCGGTGCCACCAAAACGCTTGGACACCTCAGCCTGGAGCGCCACCATCTGCGCCCGATCAGAAACGTCACAGGGTGCGGTCATCACATCCGGTGCCCCGGCATCGCGCAGTCTCTGTCCTGCCGTCGAGAGGGTTGCTTCATTCCGATCCACCAAAACAAGGCGCATGCCGATTTGGGCAAAGCGATGGGCTGCCGCATAGCCGATCCCGGAGGCGGCTCCGGTGATCACGGCAACGGAGTCAGCGGTTAAAGCGGGATGGGCCATCTGGAATGTCTCCGGCAAGAAGGGAAAAGGCGGGGCGAGGGTTGGCCGACCCTGGGCCTCACGCCGCTGCGGCGTTGGCCTGGGTGTTCAGTTTCAACATGCCGTCCATGCCATAGGCGGTAAACAGTTGTTCCGTCACCTTTTCCGCCTGGGCGTTATAAGGGGTGATTGGATCGGCCATGCCGCTGCGGTCAACCTCGGTGCGGAAGGGCCGTTGCCCCGGCGGCGTGTTGATCACCTGCAGCACCGCATCCGCAACGATTTGCGGCGTTTGCTCCGGGATGCCTGCCAGGGACTGTCCCATGCCTTCTAGCATGGCCTGGGGAGCCTGGGCCATCTCGCCATAGCCCGCATTGCGGTCCGTGGCGGTCGGGTGCAGCAGATTGCCAAAGAAGGCAGTCGGGAACCCGCCCGGTTCTATGACGGCGACATCGACACCAAATTGGCTGAGTTCGACGCGGTAGTTTTCCGATAGTGCCTCCAAGGCCCATTTGGTGGCGTTATAGGGGCCGAGGAAGGGAATGGTCACCCGTCCCAGAAGGCTGGAAACATTCAAGATCAGCCCAGAGCCGCGCGCCCGCATCGCAGGCAGCACCGCGCGGGTCATGCGCTGTACCCCGAAAACATTGACGTCGAACACTTTTTGCAAGTCAGCGGCGGAAAAGTTTTCCTGCAAGCCGACAACGCCAACCCCGGCATTGTTGACCAGGACATCGATTTCACCCAAAGCGCCCCTGGCCAAAGCAACTCCATTGTCCACGGAGGCATCATCGGTCACATCCAGATCGATCACGACCACGCCTTTGGCGCGCAGTTTGGCGGCGGCCTCGGCATTGCGACCCTCCGGATCGCGGACTGTCCCGGCAACCCGATGTCCGGCGGCGACCAGATCACCGACAATCAACGCGCCAAAACCGCTGCTCGCACCTGTAACAAGGATATTCATCTGCGTTTCTCCTGTTTTGCGCCCATATCTGCTGAGCGCCTGTGATGAGGAGAAGGTAAGGGCTGCAAATTTTCACAACAGCAGGATCTTTTTGAACCAATGGTTCAAGATATTAGAACTTTGGGGCTGCCGGTGCTGGTCAGCTTTCACACCGTGGCCCGGCTTGGCGGTATTACTGCGGCGGCCAGCCATTTGGGCATGGCCAAGTCCGGGGTCAGCCGCAATCTGTCTCTGCTGGAAGAGCATCTCGGCGTCCGGCTGCTCGAGCGTGGGGCTCGGCCGGTCAAACTGACGCCGATTGGCGAGACCCTGGCCCAACGGATCGGCTCGATTTTGGCTGAGATCGATCTGCTCGAAGAAATTGTTCGCGAGGAAAGCAGTGGGATTTCCGGACCGGTTACCCTGGCGACGACGCCGGAATTTGCTGGGGTGCTGGCGTCGGTCCTGTTTCCCGAAGCCCGGAAACGCCACCCCAATCTGACCTTTGTCATGCGTCCCAATTATGATTTTGAAGACATGCAGGATCCGGGAACGGATCTGGCCTTTCGCATTGGCTCTGTGGTCGATGACCGTTTGGTCGCCCGTCAATTGGGCGACATGGAGCTGTGCCTGGTCGGCACGCCTGCGCTGGTAAAACGCCACCTGCTCACAGGCCCGGAGGATCTCCAGAACGCACCCTGCCTGGCCTTCCAAGGGGTGCAACCCACCACGGTTTGGACATTCCTTAAGGCTGGCGAAACCAAGCAGGTCGAGATCCAAGGCCAAATCGCGGTGCGCAGCTTTTCCGTGTTGTATGACTTGGCCCTGGCTGGCCATGGCTTTGCCTTTCTGCCCAAATTCATGCTGAGGGAGGTGTTGGAAAGCGGTCAGCTGATCCACTGCCTGCCGGATTACCGCTCACGGCGCTATAAGGTTTTTCTCACGTTCCGCCCAGGGGCCAGACGGATTGCCCGGCTCAATGCGGCCTTGGACTTGGCTGAGGAGCTGCTGCCGCCCTGGCTTTCAGATCAGTTGGGTGCTGATCCGGAGGGTTCGTCGGAGCCACCTGATGGGCCGGTGCGATAGCGATAGACCAAGACGCTGTTGTTATGGGCCGCTTCGGCTTTGATGTCCCGTTGCCCGCCGAGCTTTTGAGAAAGGTGCTTTGAGCTGAGATAGAGGGTCATTTGCGCGTCACAAGATGCAAATGCATAGCGTTGCGATCCAGAGCTCGGCCTTTTTGAGCCTTTTGATTAAGAAAATATGACAGTCGCTAGTTTTTTGGTATCGTGATCTACCGACGGTTTCCGCGCTATCAACAAACTTATATTGAGTCTATAGGGGGAAGATGCCATGGCTGGTTTCAACGGCATGGGCTTGTCGCGTCAAATAAATTTGATCACTGGCCTGTGTATTGCCGGTTTTCTTCTGGTTGGAACTATTTATTACATTGGTGCGGAGCAGTTAAAGGACGCTCAGGAACGGTCTGATCAAGCAACAGAGGCATTGAGGGTCTCTAAGGATATCCAAATTTCTTTTTTGCAGCTCCGGCGTCGAGAGAAGGATTTCTTACTCCGCCTTGACGAAGAGTATATTGCCAAACATGCGGCGGATGTTACCAACACAAAAGCGCATTTGAGGGACCTGTCTGACATTTATCGGGATGAGGTTATTGCGCGATCCATTGCGGATATTGGCAACAAGCTTGATGCCTATGAGACGCTTTTCAAAGAAGTGGCCGCCGGTTGGATCGAAGCGGGCCTCAATGAAGAACAGGGTCTGCAAGGTCGCCTACGCAGCTCTGTTCACAGCATTGAGGAGAGTCTTAAAGCCTACGAAGATGCCGACTTAACGGTTAAAATGTTGATGATGCGTCGTCATGAGAAAGATTTCATCATGCGACTACAGGATAAATACATAGGGCGTATTGCCAGTCGCCAATCAGAATTTATTGAACTCTTACCGGCATCAAAAGTACCGGCTGGTGAAAGAGATACGATCACGGGATTATTGCAGGCCTATGTCGATGATTTCAACAGCATGGCGGAAGTCCGCTTGACCCTACAGGATAAAACGAAGGGCCTGAGTGCCCTGTATGCTGAAGCGGAAGGGCCGATGAAGGATACCCTTTCAGAAGTGCTTGCCCGCTATGATCAGGCTGTTTCAGATATAAAAAGGAATAGCCAGAAAACCGAAATATTGATCCTAATCACGCTTCTAGTCGTCAGCATTATTGTCGCAGGCCTTTGCATTGTAATCGGTCGCGCCATATCGCGGCCGATTGTCAGCATGACCGCTGCAATGAAAGACCTAGCCACCGGCAATACGGAGATTGAGATCCCGGGCAGTGGGCAGGCCAATGAAATAGGCGACATGGCCAATGCCGTTGAGATTTTCAAAAACAACAAGATCGAGGCGGATAGGCTGGCTGAGCAACAGCGTCAGGATGAGCTTGCCAAAGCTCAAGAGCATGAGCGGGTGAGCAAGTTGTTCCGTGGATTTGAAACGACCGTGGTGGCTGTGTTGGACACGCTCCGGGATGCTGATCAGTCCATGCGCAAAGTCCATGGCGAAGTTCAGTCAAGCGCGGATGCGACCAAAGCGGAGTCAGAGACCGTTGCCGCCGCCGCATCAGAGGCCAGCCGAAATGTGGAAACCGTTGCCGCTGCGACGGAAGAATTGACGTCCTCCATTTCAGAAATTGGCCGACAGGTTGCGGAGGCAGCGGCCGTTTCCAGTGATGCCGTTGTGACAGCAAATGAAACAACGGAAGAGATAAAAGTCCTTGAAGCGAATGTGCTCAAGATCAGCGATATCGTTAATTTGATCAATGATATCGCCGAACAGACCAATCTGTTGGCATTGAATGCAACGATTGAAGCTGCCCGTGCCGGGGATGCTGGCAAAGGCTTTGCCGTGGTTGCCTCGGAGGTCAAAAACCTGGCCAATCAGACCGCTAAGGCGACCTCGGAAATCGGCTCACAGATTGGCGAAGTTCAAAAATCGACCAGTGGCGCGGTGGTCACAATTGAAAAAATCGTTCTGGTCATTCAGCAGATCAGCGAGATTTCCGCCTCAATTGCCACGGCTGTCGAGGAACAGGGCATGGCAACCCAGGAAATTGCCCGAAACGTGGAGGAGGCTGCGACCGGCACCAATTCCGTGTCCGCATCAATCAATGACATCGTCAATGCGGCAGAGCAATCCCTACACGCCGCTCATGACATGTCTGAAACCTCAACCCGTTTGTCGCGGGAGACAGATGATCTCCAGGGTCAGGTCTCCACGTTCCTGAGTGGTGTCAAAAACAATGAATATGCATAGGAGAAGAGCGCTTCAGCGTTCCTGAAGGGCCAGGCGCACACCGAGCAGGATGAACAGCGAGCCCAGCGTCCGGTCCATCCATTTGGTGATGGCGGCGTTCTTTTTGGTCGCGCTGGCGATCTTATTGGCGGCGAAGATCAGGGGCGGCTCGACCAAAACCGCAATGCCGATGATCAATACGCCATGCAGCAGCAGTTGAGCCCAGGTCGGTCCCGCTCCTGGAACCACAAATTGCGGCAAAAAGGCTAAGAAGAAAATCGCCACTTTTGGGTTGAGGACACAGACCAAGACCCCTTGGCCCAGAATGGTGGCGAATCTGGGCGCGGAGGTGGTCGGCTGATCGGGCACCAGCCCGCCGCCCGACGAGCGAAAGGCTTGAATTCCCAGCCAAATCAGATAGGCCGCGCCAACCCATTTGACGATGGTGAAAGCGGTCGCGGAGGTCATCAGAATGGCGGACAAGCCCACCGCCGCCATCACCACATGAACGGAGGCCCCAATCCAAACCCCAAACATCGCCGCCACGCCGGATCGGGTGCCGCCCTTTAAGGTGTTGCCAATGATGTAAGCGATGTCGGGTCCGGGGGAGAGGCAGAGCAAAAAGGCAGCGCTGAAAAAGGTTGTCCAATGCAACAGGCTATAGTCAAACATGCCGTCTCATCCTCTTCCCAGAAGGTCCCGAGGAAATCGCTCCGCAGGCCTTTTGGCCAAGCCTCGCATCCGGGACGTCAGCAACAAGGACACGCGCCATGCCCTATGTCAATGTCAAGATCCTGCAAGGGGCGACCCGGGATCAGAAGCGGCATGTGGTTGAAGATATTACCAAAAGCCTAGAGCTCATTTCGATCAAATAGGGTCAATTCTGTTTCTCGATTGGGGTGTACGATCCAGTGGTCAGTCGGTCGCGGAGCGATGCCAAAGCAT
>JBMYTN010000015.1:0-89379 GCA_049604415.1 Rhodospirillaceae bacterium
GGCCACCTTCGTCTGTGCCTTGGCCCTGTGCTGGCCCGACGAGCATGTAGAAGTCTTTGAAGGCACCGTGGAGGGCGATCTGGTTTGGCCGCCCCGGGGCAGCAATGGCTTTGGCTATGACCCGATCTTTGTCCCAAAAGGCCATAGCCTGACCTTTGGCGAAATGGCGCCGGAAGACAAACATCCGATTTCCCACCGGGCCGCAGCCTTTGAGCTGCTGACCCGTGCCTGTTTCCAGGCTCTGTAAGGCAGGAGCCGACAATGGATTTGAGCAGATCCCCCCGTCAGTCCCTGGCCAGTGCCGCCGCGGACGCCAAATCCCGCCAATGCCAGCCGATCCCGGTGGCACAGGAAACGGCGACGGCCTTGGATGCCCCGGATCTTGCCCTTTATGTCCATTGGCCGTTTTGCCTATCGAAATGCCCCTATTGCGACTTCAACTCCCATGTCATCGACCGCATTGACCAGGAGCGCTGGCAAGCGGCCCTGATCAAGGACATGAAAACCCAGGCCGAACGCACCGGCCCCCGTCGGCTGTCCAGCGTGTTTTTTGGCGGCGGCACGCCCTCGACCATGGATCCGGCGGTGGTTGGCGCGATTTTGGACACCGCCACCGCGCTGTGGACCCCAGCCTCGGGTTTTGAGGTCACCCTGGAGGCCAATCCCGGGGCCGCCGATGCCAAGCGCTTTGATGGCTACCGGGCTGCCGGGGTGCAAAGGCTGTCCCTTGGCGTCCAATCCCTGAACAACGCCGCGCTCAGTTTCCTGGGCCGCCGCCATTCCGCCTGCGAGGCCATGCGGGCGCTGGATCTGGCCCGGGAGCGCTTCGACCGCATCGCCATTGACCTGATCTATGCCCGGCCCGGCCAGTCACAACAGGATTGGCTGCGCGAGTTGGGCGATGTGCTGAAGCTCGGCATGGATCATGTGTCGCTCTATCAGCTGACCATCGAGCCCGGCACCCGGTTTTTTGTCGAACATGCCCGGGGGGATTTCACCCTGCCGGAGGAAGATGGCGCGCTGGATCTGTTCTTAGAAACCCGGCGCTGCCTGACCGAGGCGGGCATGCCGGCCTATGAGACCTCTAACCACGCCCGGATCGGCCAGGAATGCCGCCACAATATGACCTATTGGCGTGGCGGCGATTATCTCGGTGTCGGTCCCGGAGCCCATGGCCGGGTGCGCCTGGCCGACGGCCCCCATGCCACCGTAGGACACAAAGCGCCGGAATGCTGGATGCGCCGGGTCGAAGAGCATGGCCATGGCCTGAAAGAGGACCGGCTGCTCGATGAGCGCGAGCGGGCCATTGAAGCGGTCATGACCGGGCTGCGCCTGAGCGAGGGCATTGACGCCTTCCGCTTCGAGGCCATGACCGGCGTCCCCTTGGAAGACGTCCTGGACCGGGATTGCTTCTCTTTGCTGGTCGATGACGGCCTGGCGGAAGGCGATCCGGCCTTCGGGGTCAAGGTCACCGAGGCTGGCGCGCCGCTGCTCAACACCCTGTCGGCCTGTTTGATCGCCCTCTAAACCGATCAACGCCGCCGAATTGCTCTAGACGCTGGGCACGCCGCCTTGGCGGTAGCGGCTTTCATGCACATCGCGCAAGCAAGCCCCATCGGAGGCCGCCCCGCCACCGCGCCGATTGCGGGCCTCGATATGGCGCACGACCATGCGCCCGCCCTGTTCCGCCAGATAGAAATCCAGCACACAGGATTGGCCGAGATATTGCCAGACCTGGGAGGGCGGTTCTTTGCGCAGCAGGCTCGGGCGGCCCAATGCCGCTTGCACCGCCCCGCTGTCCTTACCCTGGAGCACGGCGGGTGAGGAAATGCTCAGCGGCGGAGCATTGGAAAACCCACCACCGCCGCTCTCCGGGGCGCAGGCCACCGCCGTCAGAGCGACAAAGCCGAGCCCGATGAGGAGGCGCGGGACGCGTCGTGCGAGGCTCAAGCCGGGGCCTCGTCGTCCAGGCATTCCATGGTGCCTTTGATCAGGCCGCCTTCTTCAACCACCAAGGTTTTGTAGCGCACAGTACCGATTATCAGGCCACCGGCCCGCACCGTCAGTTTTTCCCGGGCGGTCACAGTGCCTTCCAAGCGACCGCTGATATCGGCCTCGGCAATGTCGGCGGTGCCTTTGAACAGGCCCTGTTCGGCGACCTCAATTGCTTTGGCGTCGGTCAGATTGGCTTCAACCTCGCCTTCGACCACCAAACGGTCGCAGGCAGAGATCTCGCCGGACAATTTGATCTCGCGGCCAACAATGAGTTTTTTGCCCTCGTCATCGGGCTTGGTGTCGCGGCGGCTGCCCGGGATATCAACGATCCGGCGGGTCGGATCCTTATAGGGCGCGATGGGCGTGCGCGGAGCGGCCATGGAAGGAAGTCCTCTTTTGGAAGCTGGTGAGAGAGGGGTAGCGCTATAGCCCCGCTCCGGTCCACTGATTTCCCGGCTTTCGGCAAAATTGCTGGTCGGCTCGGGCAGGGGTCGGCTGATGGCGTCGGTCTCCCGAGCAGCCTCGACCGCCTGCAAGGAGGGCAAATCCGCTGGCTCCTCTATGACGCTGGATGCCGAAGCAGCAGGGGTTGAGCTGCTGCCCAAACTGCCTGGAATTTCAGGGACATCTGACACCGGCGCGGAGGCCACAGCGGCAGGAGCGAAGTCGGGGCTGCGATTGGCGGCTTCTGGCACAAAATCCGGTGTGCCTTCAGAGGGTTGAAAGCCGGTTTGGCCCGGTTCCGTCTCCCCGGGGGTGAAGGCGGTGGGTTCCTCGGGCGAAACCGCAGTGGCTTTGGCTTCTGCCTTGGCTTGGGACCGCTTGCCAAACATATAGTCTTTCTCCCATCTGACATCCGGATTGGCGTAAGCCTTGGGTTATCCGAACTGACCTTTCCCGAGCGGCGCTTTTGGCTTTTTCCAGCCATTCCGCCGAGTCGCGTGACCAGCGCCAGTTTACGCTGACTGGTCCCCTCGCCGCAATCTTTCACAAATATGCACCATGAAGGCGGTTCCCAAGACCGGTGACAAAAGATTGAGCACTGGGATGGTGGACAGGAAGGCGATCAGCGCGCCGCAGAGCACCAAATAGCCCCGGCGTTCGGTCCAGATCCGCTTCACCGCCTTGCGGTCCATACGGCGCAGGGAGACGACCTCAAAATACTCCCGTCCAAGCAAAAAGCCGTTCAGCACATAAAAAATCACGAGATTAAGTGCCGGGACCAGCAAATAGAGCGGCAGAGCCAACAGATTGAAAACAATCGCTTTGCCCAGCAGTGCCAGACCCGAGAGCAAGGCATCGGGGATCGCCACCGGATGGGCCGGGGGCAAATGGGGATAGTGGCGGTCTTCCACCGCATCGGCGACGGTTTCCAGGAAGAACCCGGCGAACATGGTCAGAATGGCGGGAAAAATCATCATCGACAGGGCAAAGGCCAGAATGCCGATGCCCCATTCCAAGGCCCAATTGGCCCAGCCCATGTCAAAGGCTTCCAGCTGACCCAGGCCCCAGACCATGCCCGCAAACACCAGAATATAGGCCAGCACTGTCAGGCCGAGGGCGCGGAACACCACCGCACGGATGCGCGGATCGGGCAATTGGGCAAAGGCGGAAGACAACGCAGCAAACATCAACTCAACTCCTGAAAGAACGGCGTACACGCAACCAAAAGCGACAGGTCTGCAGCGGAAATCGCGTTTTTGGACCCGCCTTGCGCCCAAAAAACCCGGTATCCGTGGCTGGAATATGACAGTGCGGGGAAATCGGACCTCTGAACGCCACAGTCCGGGACTGGCTGGTTGCGGCGCAAAGCGTCCTCGGTATACTGCGCCGCGACAAAATCAGGAAGGGCGGATGGACAGCCCAAGCCCCGGCGCGCTGGATCCCGGATGATCCGGAAGCGCCCTTGGCCATTCCCAGACCTGACGCCGCGACAGATGCATCCGACGCCGTGATGTCGTTGCGGACAAGAACCGGGGAGGCTTAAGCGCTCCCCCAACTGGCTTTGCTTTCGATGGCCGGATCGGACGATGGCAGGATTTGGATCCCGTGATCCAGACCCTGGGCTTCGGTTTGTGCCCTGCGTGATATGAGGAGATCCGACAGACCATGGCCGGAAATCAATTTGATGTGGTGGGGATCGGCAATGCGATCGTGGACGTCCTGTCCCATGCCGAAGACAGCTTTATCGCCGCGAAGGGCCTCGCCAAAGGCTCGATGAACCTGATCGATCAAGCCACCGCCGATGCGCTCTATAAGGAAATGGGTCCGGGCATCGAAGCCTCCGGCGGTTCTGCGGGCAACACCATGGCCGGTGTCGCCTCCCTGGGCGGACGCGGGGCCTATATCGGCAAGGTCGCCAATGACACCCTGGGCGAGATCTTCCGCCATGACATCAAATCCGTTGGTCTGAATTTCGACACCGCGCCACTGATCAGCGCCGATGGGCCGTCCACTGCCCGCTGCCTGATCCTGGTCAGCCCGGATGCGGAGCGGACCATGAACACCTTCCTGGGGGCTTGCACCCGGCTGGCCCCGGAAGACATTGACGGCGCACTGATCGCCCAGGGCTCGATCACCTATGTTGAGGGCTATCTGTGGGATCTGGATGCGGCCAAGCAAGCCATCGTCAAGGCCGCTGATGTGGCACATGAGGCCGGACAGAAGTTTTCCCTGACTCTGTCGGACAGCTTCTGCGTCATGCGCCACAAGGCGGAATTCCTGGATCTGATCCGCAATAAGGTCGACATTCTGTTTGCCAATGAGGCGGAAATCACCGCCTTGTTTGACACCGACAGCCTGGACACCGCCACCGCCGCCCTGAAGGGCCTGTGCCAAACCGCTGCCCTGACCCGCAGCGGCGAGGGCTGCCGGATGATGGATGGCGAAACCATTCTCGACATTCCGGCCCAGCCGGTGGCCACCTTGGTCGACACCACCGGGGCCGGGGACCAGTTTGCCGCCGGGGTGCTGACGGGCCTGGCCCAAGGCGCTTCCCTGGAGCGGGCCGGGCAAATGGGCACGGTCGCCGCAGCGGAAGTGATTTCCCATTTTGGGGCCCGCCCCGAGGTGACCTCTTTGAAAGCCCTGGTGGAGGAGAAATTGGGACCGGCCTAAGGCTTGGGTCTGCCCCTTCACCACACACGCAACCGTCCCCCGACTTTTAGACCACTTAGACGGCCCTGGCGGGTCCTCCCTCCCGCTGGCGCCCCTTAAGGGATGCACGAGCATGGAACTGCGCAACATCGCCATCATCGCCCACGTTGACCATGGCAAAACCACCCTGGTCGACGCCCTTCTCGGCCAAAGTGGGGCCATCAAAGGCCACCAAAAGGTCCAGGAACGGGCGATGGATTCCAACGATCTGGAAAAGGAACGGGGCATCACCATCCTGGCCAAATGCACTTCGGTGGAATGGAACGGGATGCGGATCAACATTGTCGACACCCCGGGACACGCCGATTTCGGCGGCGAGGTGGAGCGGATCCTGTCCATGGTTGACGGGGTGATCCTGTTGGTCGATGCCGCCGAAGGCCCGCTGCCGCAAACCAAATTTGTGCTCGGCAAAGCCTTGGCTCTGGGCCTGCAGCCGATTGTGGTGGTCAATAAAATCGACCGCCCCGACGCCCGCGCCTATGAGGTCCATGACGAGGTCTTTGACCTGTTTGCCAATCTGGACGCCGATGAGGGCCAATTGGACTTCCCCTGCCTCTATGCCTCTGGCCGTCAAGGCTGGGCCGTGCATGAGGTCGAAGAAGCCGAGGCCGAGGGCGAAAAGGATCTGAAGCCGCTGTTCCAACTGATTGTTGACCATGTGCCCGCCCCGAAGGGCGACCGGGAGGCCCCGTTCTCCATGCTGGTCACCACCTTGGAATATGACAGCTTCCTGGGCCGCATCCTGACCGGGCGGATTTTGACCGGCCGGGCCAAGGTCAATATGCCGATCAAATCCATGTCCCGCTCCGGCCAGGTTCTGGAGCAGGGCCGGGCATCGAAGCTGCTGTCCTTCCGGGGTCTGGAGCGGGTGCCAGTGGACGAGGCCGAAGCCGGGGACATCATCGCCATTGCCGGTCTGTCCAGCACCACCGTGGCCGACACCATCTGCGTGCCGGAAATCGAAGAGCCGCTGGAAGCCCTGCCGATTGATCCGCCGACCCTGGCCATGACCTTCTCGGTCAATGACAGCCCCTATGCGGGCCAAGAGGGCGACAAGGTCACCAGCCGGGTGATCGGGGCGCGTTTGGCCCGGGAAGCCGAGGGCAATGTGGCGATCCGGATCCGGGAAACCGAAGACAAGGACGCCTTCGAAGTCGCCGGGCGCGGTGAATTGCAGCTTGGCGTGCTGATCGAAACCATGCGCCGGGAAGGCTTTGAGCTGTCGATCTCGCGGCCTCGGGTGCTGTTCCGCAGCAATGAAAACGGCCAGCGCGAAGAGCCGGTGGAAGAAGTCGTCATCGATGTGGATGAAGAATTCTCCGGCTCAGTGGTGGAAAAAATGTCCCTGCGCAAGGCGGAACTGGTGGAAATGCGCCCGTCCGGTGGCGGCAAGTCCCGTCTAGTGTTCCACGCACCGTCTCGGGGCCTGATCGGCTATCACGGCGAGTTCCTGACCGACACCCGAGGCACCGGGATCATGAACCGCCTGTTCCACGGCTACACCGCCTATAAGGGCCCGATTGAGGGCCGCCGGGCCGGGGTGCTGATCTCCAATGGGACCGGCGAGGCCGTCGGCTATGCGCTGAACAGCCTTCAAGAACGCGGCATCATGTTTGTCGAGCCGGGCACCAAGGTTTATGAAGGCATGGTGGTAGGCGAAAACAGCCGCCCCAATGACCTGGAGGTCAATGTGCAAAAGGCCAAGCAATTGACCAATGTGCGGGCCTCAGGCAAGGATGACGCCTTGAAACTGACCCCGCCTAAGGTGATGAGCTTGGAAGAAGCCCTGGCCTATATTCAGGATGACGAGCTTTTGGAAGTCACGCCGTCCTCTTTGCGGGTGCGCAAGCGCTATCTGATTGCCCATGAACGCAAAAAGGCCGCCAAGCAGGCCGAGGCGGGCTAAGGATCAGCATGGCAGAGCCGGTATCGCAGGACATAACGGGGCAAAGCGCCTCTGAGCGCAGCTGGGGCCAAGCCTGTCGCGAGGCCCTGCGCCCCGAAGTCCTGCGGATGGGCTTTTTAGGCTTTTCCGCCGGTCTGCCGATCCTGTTGATCTTTTCCACCCTGTCGGTCTGGCTGCGCGAGGCCGGGGTGGACCGCTCCACGGTGACCTTCCTCAGCTGGGCCGCGCTGGGCTATTCGTTTAAATTTGTCTGGGCGCCTTTGGTCGACCGGCTGCCGGTTCCAGTTTTGACCAAACGGCTCGGGCGGCGTCGGGGCTGGATGCTCACCGCGCAATTGGCCCTGATCGGGGCCATGCTCTGGACCTCGGCCTTTGATCCGATCACCGGCATCCTTTATTCGGCCATCGGCGCAGTGCTGATCGGCTTTGCCTCGGCCACCCAAGATATTGTCATCGACGCCTATCGCATTGAATCCGCCGATGCCCGGCTGCAATCGATGATGTCGTCCTTCTATATCGCGGGCTATCGGGTCGGCATGTTGGTTGCCGGAGCCGGGGCACTGTGGCTGGCGGAGGGCCTGGCCGAACCGGGCGTGGCCTATGATTTCAGCGCCTGGGCCTGGACCTACCGCATCATGGCCGTTGCCATGCTGATCGGGGTGCTTACCACCCTCCTGATCCCGGAGCCCACCATCAAAGGGGCCAGCAAAGATCCCGGCCTGGCAGCCTCGGTTTCCGATCAGATCCGCTTTTTGGGCGCATTTTTGCTCTGCGCAGCGGGCTTTGTCGGGGCCTTTACCCTATTGGGCGCGCCTCTGGCCGCCTTGTCCGCCAGCTTGCAAGAGAGCTTGGGGTTTGCCAAACATCTGGCCGGGTTTCTCACCGCGAGCCTGCGCTTGATCCTGGCCGTCGGGGCGGCGCTGTTGGTCGGCCTGGCCACCACGCGGTTCGGCGTTGTGCCGCTGGCCCGCCTGCGCCATGCCTATTACGACCCGGTCTCCGATTTCTTTGAGCGGTATGGCAAGGTCGCCCTGTTGCTGCTTGTTTTGATTGGCACTTACCGCATTGCCGATGTGGTGATGGGGGTGATTGCCAATGTGTTTTATATCGATCTGGGCTTCACCAAGGGCGACATCGCCACCTACACCAAATTCTGGGGTCTGATCGCCACCTTGATCGGCGGCTTCCTGGGCGGGCTGTTTGCGCTGCGCTTCGGGGTGATGCGGGCGATGATGACCGGAGCGCTGCTGGCGGCAGTGACCAATGTCCTGTTTGCCGTGTTGGCCGGGATCGGACCCAGCACACCGGCTTTGGCGGTGGTGATTGTCGCGGACAATATCTCAGCGGGCATGGCCTCAGCGGCCTTTGTCGCCTATTTGTCCAGCCTAACCAATGTGTCCTTCACGGCAATGCAATATGCCCTGTTCAGCTCTCTGATGACCCTGTTTCCGAAGCTGCTGGCGGGCTATTCCGGCGGCATGGTCGATGCGGTGGGTTATCAGAGCTTCTTTATCGGCACCGCCTTGCTCGGCTTGCCGGTATTGGTCCTGGTCTGGCTGGCAGCCCGACTGACCCCGCCCGATGCGACGCCGGATCCGAACCGGGCCGTGGCCGAGGATCCGGGACCATGACCACCGCCAGATCGCCTCGGCGGGGGGTGGCGCTAAGGTCAGGAACGGGCTCAGCTGCCCGCTTGGCTGTAATCGGCGTAGGATTTTTCTTCCACCAGCGCCGAGCCCATCAGCAGATTGACCTCTTTTTTCAGCGCCGCACGCCGGTCATTGGTGTGGTAGACCGCCCGCGCCAAGGCAATGAAGGACGAGCCGAAATCCTGTCGGGCTTCATGGTCGCGGATGTCGTCCTCAATCTGCCACAGCTCCTTGTTGACCGCCTTCAAATCCCGGGTCAAATCCGCCAACCCCGCCGGAGGGCTGTCCACCGCCGTTGCTTGGACCGCAGCCAGGGCGTCGCGTTCGGTGCGGACATTGTCCAGCTTCGCCGGGTCGGAGATCTTTTCGCATTTGATCTCCAAAATCGTCAGGCGGTCGATCAGATCCCCCCAGCTGACGGGGGCAAGCAGGGTTGCAGGCATGTCAGAACTCCAGTAAACGCGACCCGTCCGCACCGTTCAGGCAACAGCCCCATGATCACGGCCCCTCGGACTGCGGCGCACAGTGCCCGCCTCGTCTCCGGTTTTCAACGTTTCTGATCCCCATGAGCGCAAACAGCCCGCAATCCGCTGAGACGACCGGCTCGCATCGGCCAGAATTGGGCCGATGCTTGGTGTTCACCGGCGGCGGTTTGGGCGATACCCTGTTCCATCTGGCCCATTACCGGGCCATCGCCGCCCGCTCGAGCGGAGGTAAGATCCATCTGGCGGTCAAAAAGGGCCGGATGATCCGCACCCTGTTTGCCCATTTGCCGGAAATTGAGGCCGTCCATGGCGCGGCGCGTGACGAATCCCGCAGCGGCAAAATCAGTCTGTGGGAGATGCGCCGCCTGTTTGCCTCCCTGAAGCTGGACACGGTGATTGCTTTGCACCCCTCGGGCACCATCCCCATGGCCGCCCGTCTGGCCGGGGTGCGCAGGGTTTATGGCTTTCGCGAACGGGCCACCTTTGCCGATGCGCTCTATACCCAGCGCGCTTTGGTCTCCCCGGACCGTCCGGTCCCGCCGCTGATGACCGGGGCCGATGCTTTGTTCCGAGACCTCTCCTGGCCCTTTGACCATGACAGCGTCCGGTTCCTTCCCGCCGCAGAGGACGCCGCCACTGCTGACGGCCTATTGCAGGGCGTTCCGGAGCCTTGGGTCTGCATTGGCTTAAACGGCTCAACGGCGGAAAAACGCTGGGCCAAGGAAAACTTCCGGCTGGTGATTGGCGCCCTGGCCAAGCGCGGTGTCGGGGCTTTTATTCTGTTTGGTGGCCCGGATGTGGCTGAGGATGCCGCTTGGTTGAAGGCGGCCTCCTATAGCGATCTCTGCCCGAGCCCGCCGGTTTTTGTTGATGCGGATGGCCGCCATGGACTGGGCGTTGACCACGCTTTGCTGGCCCGCTGTTGCCTCTATGTGGGCAATGACAGTTTCGGGCTGAACTTGGCGGTGTTTTGTGGTTTGCCCGCTGCGGTGGGGTTGTTCGGACCGACCGCACCGCTGACCTACTCGCCACGTTTGATCGCTGTGGAAGCCGATCCGCCCGGCAGTGGGATGGGCTCGGTCCCGGTGGAAAAAATGCAAACCTGCCTCGAAGCGTTGAAGCTTCCTGGACTAGATCAACCCTAAAGTTTTCACAGGGTCAACCATCGCAAAACAAGATGGAATTCCCGGCTTCCCGGCTTTGCAGGCAGGGCATTTGGCGCTATGGTCCCGCCGCGTTTCTGTTGCGCGCTGCCTTGGGGAGGGACCTTCCGCGCGGGACAATCTGGGCCGGTTTTGCCGGTGGGGGGGATTGTTCTTGGATCGGTCCAGCGTCTTCCTGGGGGGTGGGGGATGGAAACCGCCTCCCATAGTCAAAAAAGGGGCAGGGGACATGGATATCTCCAAGATTCCGGTTGGTGAAGCGCCGCCGAAGGATGTGAATGTGATCATCGAGATCCCGATGCGTGCGGATCCGGTGAAGTATGAGGTGGATAAGGACTCCGGGGCCATGTTTGTGGACCGGTTCCTGCACACTGCGATGCACTATCCGTGCAATTACGGTTTTATTCCCCACACCCTGTCCGAAGACGGGGATCCGGTGGATGTGATGGTTCTGGGCCGTATTCCGGTCGCCGTTGGCTCTGTGCTGCGCACCCGTCCGATCGGCGTGCTGTACATGGAAGACGAGAGCGGCAAGGACGAAAAGATCCTGGGTGTGCCGCATCAGAAGCTGCACCCCTATCATGACAACGTCACCAATTTTGGCGATGTCCGGAACATCGAGCTGCGCCGCATCGAGCACTTCTTCGCCCACTACAAGGATCTGGAAGAAGGCAAATGGGCCAAGGTTCTGGGCTGGGGCAACTACCAGGACGCCTGGGATGTCATCCAGCAGGGCATTGAAGCCGTTAAGTAAGCGGTTTTTTTGAAAGAAGCCGGGTGGCCCAATCGGCCCCCGGCTTTTTTTGTGGGGTTTTTGTTTTCGGGCCTCGCCGGGCGCCGTCATGTCGGAGACATGCAAAGCATGGGGCGCGGCTTGGCCTCGCCCTTTTTTATTTTTTCAGCTTCAGTCGCCAGCGCCTCCGGCTTGGCTCTCGGCGGCATGAGCCGCCGGACCCGCAGTCGCGGGTCTTGGGGCCATACTTCACCGGCGCTTTTGGGCTCACGCTAACGCGGCGCTTTGCGGCCTACTAAACCCTGCCGGAGGCATAAGGAGTCTAAGGATCGTAGCCGTAGCGGGCCAGGGCCTCGCCAGCAATCTCGGTGTAAACCTCCCGGTCCCGCGCAGAAAACGCCTCCCACCAATCGCCAGCCTGGCCTTTGCGGAAAAACGAACCTCGATCCTCGACCCCGGCAGCGCGACCACCACTCAGCTTTTCAAACTGAGCGGCCTCAATGCAGCGCTGGCGCAGTGGCTGCGTGTTTTCCCGGCCCAAAAACGCCAACATTTGACCCAAAACATCATGAGGATCCGCAAGCAGGGACTCATAACGGATCGACAGCACCTGGTCGGGCGCGGCCTGGGCGGCCAGCTCAGCCGCCTGGAGATTGCGCGCCCAGGCTTTGGCCATCACCGGCACATAGCCAGAAAAATCCTTATAGGTTTCAAGGTTCCATTTCGGGTGCAGGCGCATGCCATGGCGCCAGGCCGACAGGGCCACATCGCGGCCATCCCGGACCACATTGATCAGCTTGGCGTCGGGAAACATCTGCCAGAGCAGCGCCATATAAATCACATTATCCGGGGTCTTTTCGCCCAGGGCGCGGATTCCGGGCTGCCCGGAGAGTTTGGCCAGCTGACACAGCACCGCCATGCGCAGCACCATGGTCGCATCGGCCTTGGTCAGCAGCGGGAAGGCCTGATCGACCTCGGAGAACACAACATTGTTCTTCGACGTGATCTCCTTGTTATAGGCGGTTAAGGCCTTGCTGATTTCCCGCGACAGATTGGTGATGAAATGCCCTTCCCCCCGGCAAAGGATCTCCGGATGGGCATCAAGCAGCAACGTCACCCAGGTGGTGCCCGATTTCGGCGCGCCGCCGACAAAAAACAGATCCTCCGACAACTCCGGCACAGGCGGGCAGACAGGGGGTTTTATGGGCGGGACTTTGTTGGTCACAGGGGAAGAATATCGTCGGGGTCTGAGCCGACGGCCATCAGGGTGGACACATCCCCTTTGGGCCGCTCGCCCTCCATCGGATAGCCCGTGGTGCGGTAATAGGCCGCCTCGGCAATGTTTGTGGCCTGATCGCCATAGCGCTCCACGGTCTTGGAAATAAACAGCAAATGGGAGCAGGACGAGATCAGCCGCGGATCTTCGAGCATATAGGTCAGCAATTCCCGGAATAGCCCGGAATGGACCGCATCGACCTCTTCATCCCGGGCCCAGACCGATTTCGCCAGCAGGGGATCCCGGGATAAAAACGCATCGGCCGCATCCACATACATGTCCCGGACCAAACTGCCCATGCGCCGAATGGTGCCATGGACCGGGATTTCGGGGCCTGCGACCAATTGCTGGGCCCGTTCGGCGGCCTCGGCACCATAATCGCCGACCCTATCGAGCATGCCCGCCACTTTAAGCGCGGTGACGACGCTGCGCAGATCATCGGCTAAGGGTTGGCGCAGCGCCAAGACCCGCACCGACTGGTCATTGATCACCTCGTTGAGGTGATCAAGCTCGTCCTTCATCGCCAAGGCTTCAGCGGCAGCAGCGGCATCCCGATTGGCCACCGAATCAACCACCAAGGACAGCTGGGTTTGGGCCAAACGCAGCATATTGCCAACGGCTGCATCGAGAGTGCGCAGCTCGATGCCAAAAGAGGTGACGGTGTGGGCAAACTCGGACTCGGACATCAACGAAAACCCATACAAATCGCCGGGAGGTCACAAGAATTTAAAAGAGTTTAACAATGGGCCGCGCCGGATCGCAACTGCAGCAAAATTTTGCCGGCGCAGAAAAACGATCCTAGCGATCACGAGCCGCCGCGCACCGGCAAATAAACGGTGAAAACGCTGCCATTGCCAAGCTCACTCTCGATTTCCAAGGCCCCGCGATGGCGGGCGACCACATGTTTGACAATGGCCAGTCCCAGGCCGGTTCCACCCATGGCCCGGCTGCGGGCCTTGTCGACTCGATAGAACCGTTCGGTCAAACGGCCAAGATGGTCCTTGGCAATGCCGTCACCATGGTCCTCCACGGCCACTTGAAGGCAGTTTTTGCGCCAGCGCGCCGGGATTTCCGTCGGTCCTTTGGCAACGCGGCGGACCCGAACCACCACATCGGTGCCCTCGCGGCCATATTTGATCGCATTGTCGACCAGATTTTGGAAAATCTGCGCCAGTTGATCGGGATCGCCCGGGATGGTCGGCAGATCCTCGGTCAGGTCCAGCACCACTTGCATGGATTTTTCTTCCGCCCGAAGCTCCAGGCCATCGGCAACGGCACGCAGAACGGTGGCCAGATCGGCGATGCCCCGGGGGGTGGAATGCTCCTCGATCTCGATCCGGGACAGGGAGAGCAAATCCTCGATCAAGCGCTGCATCCGCCGGGCCTGATCAAGCATGATGCCCAAAAACCGGTCTCGGGCCTCCGGATCATCCCGGGCCGGACCGGCCAAGGTCTCGGTGAAGCCGATCAGGCTGGAGAGCGGTGTGCGCAGCTCATGGCTGGCATTGGCGACAAAGTCGGCCCGCATTTTTTCCAGCTTTTTCAGGGCTGTAATATCATGCAGCGACATAATCAATTCGGCACCGTCACGGGCATTGGGCGGCAAGGGGGCGGCGCGCAGCTCCAAATCCCGACCGCCCCCCGCCACCATCCGGGTTTGCAACGACGTCCGCTCGCGCCGCTCCATCACCTTCTCAAGCCCATCAATCACCGCCGGATCGCGCAAAATCGCCGTGATTTCATGGCCTTCCAGGGTGCGGGCGAATAAATCCCGGGCCGCCCCATTGGCACTGGTGATGACCGCCCGGCGGTCGAGCAACAAAATCGGGTCTGGACAACTGTCCAGGGTGCTGAGCGCCGCGTCCAGATCCCGGGTCAGCTCCGCCTGGCGGTGGCGGTGGGACCGGTCGAGCAGATCGACGGCATCGCGGCCCCATTCCGCCAGGCTGGAATAGCGGATATCGGGCTTTCGCGCCTTGCCATGGATCGCCAATTCATGGGCGTAAGAAAATGCCTTCAGCAGATCGCCGACCAACAAACGCAGGATCAGGCCGGTCATCAGCCAGATCGCCGCCAGGGCCGGGAACACATAGCCGGAGTCGATCAACCCAGTGACCGCCAAGCCGGTCAGGACAATGGCCGAGGGGATGGTGGCGGCGATGGCGAAGGTAAAGGCCCGGCCCCAGGTCAGGGGCGGCGGTCTGGTCCCGAGACCCGACGCAAGGGGCGGATCCGAAGCGGTTTTGCCTGATCCCTGGGTCGCAGCTTTGCCGGGATCGGGCCGGTCCCGCCAGTTTATCGGCTCTTCCGGGCCAGAAGCTTCTGTTTCGGCTGCGTTCCGGGCCGCAAGCCGCGCCTGTGGTGACGCCTCGGGCGCGGAGGGGTTGGGGACCGGTTTGCCCTGCTCAATCATCAACGCCGCCTTCCGCGTTTGGGCCCGGAAGACAGGTTCGACATGCCGATGGACCACCCCATAGCAGTCCAACCAGCCCGCGAAAAGCGCCTAACCGGTTTTAGCGTCCCGTCGCCGCTGCGGCATACACCGCCATATGAACAATGTCCGAAACGGTCGCGTCCATTTGAACGATCTGGCAGGGCCGAGACAGTCCCATCAATACAGGACCAATCTGCGTCGCGCCCCCCAATTTTTGAAGAAGTTTCGATGAAATGTTCGCGGAGTTGAGACCGGGCATGATCAGAACATTGGCCGGGCCGGACAAGCGGCAGAAGGGATAGAGTTTTAACAGCTCTTTATCCAAGGCCACATGGGCTCCGATTTCGCCTTCATATTCAAAATCCACCGATTGGGTGTCGAGCAAGGCCACCGCATCCCGGGTCGCTTCCGGGGTTTTGCCTTTTGGCGCGCCAAAGGTGGAATAGCTGAGGAATGCCACCCGGGGCTCATGGCCCATGCGCCGGGCCAAGGCCGCCGTTTGCTTGGCGATATCGGTCATCTCTTCCGGCGTCGGGGCCTCATGGACATTGGTATCGGCAATGTAGACCGTGCGACCCCGGGCAATGACAATGGTCACGGTGAAGATGCGATGGTTCGGAAGCGGATCGATCACCCGGCTGACATCATTCAGCGCGGAGTGGAAATGCCGGGTCACTCCGGTGACCATGCCATCGGCGTCTTCGGCGGCCACCATACAAGCGGCAAAGGTGTTGCGGTCCTGATTGACCATCCGTTGGGCATCACGGACCAGGAAGCCTTGGCGCTGCAGCTTCCGGTACATGTAATCGGTGTAATGTTTGGTGTGGTAGGACAGCCGCGCATTATGGATTTCCATGCCATCCAGCTCGCCCAAGCCCGCTTGGCGCATGGTTTCCAAAATACGGTCTTCCCGCCCAACCAGGATCGGGGTGCCATAGCCGCTATTGCGGAAGGACACCGCTGCCCGGATCATTTTTTCCTCTTCGCCCTCGGCAAATACAATCCGTTTCGGGTTCGATTGGACAATCGAGGCGATGCTTTGGAAGCTGGCCGCCGTCGGATCCAGGCGGGCGGAGAGCTCATATTGATAGCGCTCCATATCGACAATCGGCTTTTGCGCCACCCCGGTGTTCATGGCCGCTTCGGCCACGGCCGGGGGGATCACCGCGATCAAACGGGGGTCAAACGGCACCGGAATGATATAATCCGGGCCATAGCGCAGGCGGCGGCCCTGATAGGCGGTCGCGACTTCGTCGGGCACATCTTCTCGGGCCAAGGAGGCAATGGCTTGCGCGGCGGCGATTTTCATCGCCTCGTTGATGGTTTTGGCCCGAACATCTAGGGCACCCCGGAAAATATAGGGGAAGCCCAACACATTGTTGATTTGGTTGGGATAATCCGACCGTCCGGTCGCCATAATGGCATCGGAACGCACCGATTTAACCTCTTCAGGCGTGATTTCCGGATCGGGATTGGCCATGGCGAAGATGATTGGCTTCTCGGCCATGCTTTCGACCATTTCCGTGGTCACAGCCCCTTTGACCGACAGGCCGAAGAACACTTCCGCCCCGACCATGGCCTCTTCGAGGGATCGGGCCTCGGTCACCACCGCATGGGCGGATTTCCACTGGTTCAGATCGGTCCGATCCTTGTGGATGACGCCTTTGGAATCGCACAGGATCACATTGTCATGGCGCACGCCCATCGCCTTGACCAGTTCCACACAGGCAATCGCTGCGGCTCCGGCCCCATTGACGACAATGCGGACATCTTCCATATGCCGCCCGGACAAATGCAGCGCATTGATCAGGCCCGCTGCGGCAATGATCGCCGTGCCATGCTGGTCGTCATGGAACACCGGAATGTCCATCAACTCCCGCAAGCGCTGCTCAATGATAAAACATTCCGGAGCCTTAATGTCTTCCAGATTGATGCCGCCAAAGCTGGCACCCAGATAGCGGACGCAATTGACGAACTCGTCCACATCCCGGGTGTCGACCTCCAGGTCAATCCCGTCCACATCGGCAAAGCGCTTGAACAGCACGCCCTTGCCTTCCATCACCGGCTTACCGGCCAAGGCCCCCAAATCGCCAAGCCCGAGCACGGCGGTGCCGTTGGAGATCACCGCGACCAGATTGCCCTTGGCGGTATAGTCATAGGCAGTTGAGGGATCGCGGGCGATCTCCAGGCACGGCGCGGCCACCCCCGGGGAATAGGCCAGCGACAGATCCCGCTGGGTCAGCAAAGGTTTGGTCGGTGAAACCTCGATTTTCCCCGGACGCCCGGAGGCATGCATCAACAGGGCTTCTTGATCGATATTGGGGTTGGTTTCGTCTGCCATGGACTTGAACGCTCTTTAACCTTAGGGACGGGATAGACGGACTTCCGGATCTGGCCCCCAAGGAGTCCAAAAGGGAATTCCAAAAGGGGAGTCCAAGGAGGATACCCTGGGGGGATAGATGTGCGCATACTGCCCCAAGGCTCCGCCTAAGCAAATGGTGTTCTTTACGGTTCAGGCCCAGGGTGCGCGATCCAACCTCTGTCCCCCACTCGGGACCCCCACTCGGGACCCCCACTCGGGGATAGACAGAACCGCGCGGACGGGTATGGTTGAGAAGCCTTAAGTTCAGATCAACCCGCTTGCCGAAGAAAGTGCTGCTCCCCCGTGCCAGCATCCCCCGCCTCTGATCCCGTTGCCCAGACAACTAAAGCGCCTGAGCCCACCATCCCGAGCGATGCAACGCCGATGATGGTGCAATATTTGGAGATCAAAGCCGCCCATCCCGATGCGCTGCTGTTCTACCGCATGGGCGATTTTTACGAGCTGTTCTTTGACGATGCCAAGATCGCGGCGGACTGTCTGGACATTGCCCTGACCAAGCGTGGCAAGCATGCCGGGGCCGACATCCCGATGTGCGGGGTGCCGGTGCATTCCCACGAAACCTATCTGGCCCGGCTGATCCGGGCCGGGCATAAGGTCGCGCTGTGTGAGCAGACTGAGGACCCGAAGGAAGCGAAAAAGCGTCGGGGCCATAAGGCGGTGGTGCAACGTGACGTGATCCGGCTGATCACGGCAGGCACCCTGACCGAGGACACTTTGCTGGACAGCGACCAGCATAATTATTTGGCCGCCATCTCCCGGGTGAAGGACGGGCTCGGCTTGGCCTGGGCGGATCTGTCCACCGGTGCGTTTCAGGTCCAGCCGGTCACCGCCAGCGGTCTGGCATCGGCCCTGGCCCGGATCGCGCCGGGCGAAATCCTGCTGCCCGATGTGCTGACCCGGGACCCGACCCTGTTTGAAACCTTCGCCGCCCATAAAGAGGGCCTGACCCTGCTGCCCAAGGCTCGGTTCGACCCCGCCAATGCCCAGCGTCGGATCGAAGCCTTGTTCGAGGTCGGCACCTTAGAAGGCTTTGGTGGCTTCGATCCCGCCGAGATCAGTGCGGCTGGGGCAATCATCGATTATGCGGAGCTGACCCAGGTCGGCCAATTGCCACGGCTGACCCCGCCGCGCCGCATCACCGCCTCGGCCATTTTGGAAATCGACGCTGCGACCCGGCGCTCCCTGGAGCTGACCCGGACCCAAAGCGGGGAGCGCAAGGGCAGCCTGCTGGCCGATCTGGACCGCACCGTGACCGGGCCGGGCTCGCGCTTGCTGGCGGAACGGCTCTCCGCCCCGCTGACGGATCCTGCGGCGATCACCACCCGTTTGGACATGGTCGATCATCTGCTGGATGCCCCCGACGCCCGGGCCGATCTGCGCAGCCAGCTGCGCGGCTGCCCGGATATGGAGCGGGCCTTGTCACGGCTGTCCCTGAACCGGGGCACCCCGCGGGATCTCGCCGCGATCCGCGATGCCTTGGGCCGCATTCCCGCCTTGCGGATCACGGTGGAAGAGGCCCGAGCCGTGCCGCCTCCGCCGGGGCTGAAGCGGGTGCTGGAGGATTTGGGCCGCCATGACAGCCTTGTTGACCGACTGGAAAGGGCTTTGGAGCCCGACCCACCGTTTTTGGTCCGGGAAGGCGGGTTTATCCGGGAAGGCTACCATGCCGGGCTGGATGAGCTGCGGGGCCTGCGCGATGAAAGCCGCCGCCTGATTGCCGGGCTGCAGGGGCGCTATGCGGAAGCCAGCGGGGTCTCCACCCTAAAAATCAAACATAACAATGTTTTGGGCTATTTTATTGAGGTCTCGACCAAGCAAGCCGATCGGCTGATGGGCCAGGAGCCTTTCATCCACCGCCAAACCATGGCCAATGCGGTGCGCTTCACCACAGTGGAGCTTTCGGAGCTGGAAGACAAGATCCGGGGAGCGGCAGACAAGGCGATCGCCTTGGAAACCGAGCTGTTTCAGGATCTCTGCGGCGATATCGAACTGCGCTTCAAGGAAATCGCGCTGGCCGCCGATGCCCTGTCTCGCCTGGATGTCACCGCCGCGACCGCGACCCGGGCCGAGGAAGGCAGTTGGTGCCGCCCGATTGTGGAGGCCAGCCTGGCCTTCGACATTGTCGGTGGGCGCCATCCGGTGGTCGAAACTGCGCTGAAGAGCCAGAATACCGCCGCTTTCGTCGCCAATGACTGCGATTTGGAGTCGGACCGGCGGCTTTGGCTGCTGACCGGGCCGAATATGGCCGGGAAATCCACTTTTTTGCGGCAAAATGCCTTGATCGCCATTCTGGCCCAGATCGGCTGTCCAGTCCCGGCGGATCAGGCCCGCATCGGGGTGGTGGACCGGCTGTTTTCCCGGGTTGGAGCGTCCGACGATCTGGCCCGGGGCCAATCCACCTTTATGGTCGAGATGGTCGAGACCGCTGCGATCCTGAACCAAGCCACGGAACGCTCACTGGTGATCCTTGATGAAATTGGCCGGGGCACGGCGACCTATGACGGGCTGTCCATCGCCTGGGCCACGGTCGAGCATCTGCATGATCTGAACCGCTGTCGCACCCTGTTCGCCACCCATTATCACGAAATGACCGCCCTGGCCGCCCGGCTGCCACGGCTAAGCTGCCGTTCCATGCGGGTTAAGGAGTGGAAAGGCAAAATCGTCTTTCTCCATGAGGTCACTTTAGGCGCTGCGGACCGGTCCTATGGCATCCATGTCGCCAAGCTAGCCGGGCTGCCCAAGCGCGCGATCCAACGCGCCGAAACCGTGCTGAAGATCTTAGAAAATGCCGAGGGCAGCGGGCCCGCACAGCTGTTGGCCGAAGACATGCCGCTGTTTGCCGCCGCAGCCCCCGCGCCCTTGGCCGAACCGGTGCGCGACCCCGAGGAAACCGGAGCGGCCATTGACGGGCCGATGGACGGAGATGCTGCGGACGGGCCGCTACCGGCCTCTGCCGTGGAGGCGGTTTGGCAGGCCTTGGCGGCGACGGATCCCGACGCCCTGTCACCCCGGGATGCCTTGGAGGCCCTGTACCGGCTCAAAGCCTTGGCTAACGAGGCCTCAGGATCTGGTTAGAGCATTTTCAGCCGAAGTGGGTCCGGTTCGGCGGTTCGAAAATGCGACAATACAAAAAGTTAGAGCGATTTTTGCGACGATTGAATCGCGGAAATCGCTCTAGCACCCTTGTTGCGTATGATATTTTTGAGTGTCACGGTGGTTTTCTTGGCGTGGAACGGTTTCAGCCGTTATATCCAAGGGAGCGCCGTCGAATGAGAAGGGTTTGGGAGCGGATATGAGCACGCCCAAAGTACGGAAGCCCCGAGAGCTGATCGACCGCAAAGAGGTCACCGTTGTCCTGGAACGCATTGCCGAACAGGTCACCGACCCGCGCGCGCGGCGCACCGAGCTGCTTAGCACCATGCGCACCGTCTTGACTGACGGTCAGGCCGAAGTGCAACGCCGGTTCCTTGAGGGCCGCGGCTCCGGACAGGCTGCCTTCTCCGAAAACACCTATTTGATGGATCAAATCATCCGTCTGCTGTTTGATTTCACCATCGCCCATGTCTATCCGCCGCCGGACAACGACCCGAAGAACGACGAAACCCGCAACATGACCCTGCTGGCCGTGGGCGGCTATGGTCGCGGCGAGATGTCCCCGCAATCCGATGTGGATTTGATGTTCCTGATCCCGCGCAAATCCGGGGATCGGGTCGAATCGGTTGCGGAATATATGCTCTATATTCTCTGGGATATGGGCTTGAAGGTCGGCCATTCGACCCGCACGGTGGAAGAGTGCATCAAGCAGGCCAAGGGCGACCTGACCGTGCGGACCTCCCTGCTTGAAACCCGCTATATTTGGGGCGAAAAGACCCTGTATGGCGCGTTGACCCGGGCCTTTTGGCAGCAGGTGGTCAACGGCACCCATGCGGACTTTATTGAAGCCAAGCTCTCCGAACGCGATGAGCGGCACCGCAAATTGGGCGATTCGCGCTATGTGCTGGAGCCGAACATTAAGGATGGCAAGGGTGGCTTGCGCGACCTGCACACCCTGTTCTGGCTCGCTCGCTATATTTATGGCGTCTCTGACATGCGGGAGCTGGTGCAACTGGGCGTCCTAACCCCCGATGCGGCCTCTAAATTCCGCCGTGCCCGAGCCTTTCTGTGGACCGTGCGCTGCCATCTGCATTATTTGGCCGAGCGGGCCGAGGAGCGCCTGACCTTTGACCTGCAGCCGGAAATGGCTCGACGCATGGGTTATACGGATCGCAAAAACGCCATGGGCGTTGAGCGCTTCATGAAGCATTACTTCCTGATGGCCAAAACCGTGGGCGATCTGACCCGGATCTTTTGTGCCATTTTGGAAGAGCAACAAAAGCGCCGTCCGATCCTGTCTTTGGTTAAGGTCCTGTCCCGGCGACGGAATTTTGATGGCTTCACCTTGGATGGCGGACGTTTGACGGTCGATGATCCGACCATATTCGCCCGCGATCCCGTAACCCTGATCCGTTTGTTCCGGGTTGCCCAAGAGCATAATCTGGAGATCCACCCGGAAGCCCTGCGTCTGGTCACGGAAAATCTGACCGAGGTGACCAGGACTCGCGATGACCCAGCAGCCAATGCGCTGTTCATGGACATCCTGGCTGGGGGCAAAGACCCGGAGCCGACCCTACGCACCATGAGTGAGTCCGGGGTGTTCGGTCGGTTTGTGCCGGATTTCGGCCAGGTCGTCGCCCAGATGCAATATGACATGTACCATGTCTATACCACCGACGAGCACACCATCCGTGCCCTCGGCCTGCTGCATAAAATCGACAATGGCGAATTCGCCAATTCCATTCCCCAGGCGAATCGGTCGATTGACAAGATCCAATCAAAGCGCGCGCTTTATGTCGCCACCTTGCTCCATGACATTGCCAAGGGCCGCAATGGCGACCACTCCCAGCTTGGGGCCGAAATCGCCCTGATTCTGGGGCCGCGCTTCGGCCTGACCGATGAGGAGACAGAGACGGTTTCCTGGCTGGTGCTCCATCACCTCGCCATGTCCCGCACCGCCTTCAAACGCGATGTGGATGATTACAAAACCATCACCGATTTTGCCGATCTGGTGCAGTCGGTGGAACGCTTGCGGCTTTTGTTCCTGCTGACCTGTGTCGACATCCTGGCTGTGGGTCCGAATGTGTGGAATGCCTGGAAATCGGCCCTGCTGCAGAATTTGTTCCTGCGCACCAAGGATGTGCTGACCGGAGGCTTCCAGGCTGCGGCCCGGGATGCCCGGGTCGCCGGAGCGAAAAAACAACTGTCCCTGGCCCTGACCGATTGGCCGGAAGCCCAGATCGAGGCCTATTTGGACCGGCATTATCCAGGCTATTGGCTGTCTTTTGACTTCCTATCCCAAATGCGCCATGCCCGGATGATCGCCAAGGCCGATGAGACCCAGCATCCGATCACCGTCGAGGTCCGGCCCGACACCCACCGCTCGGTGTCCGAGGTCATGGTGTTTATCGAGGATTATCCCGGCCTGTTTTCCGACATTGCCGGGGCCATGGCACTGGTCGGGGCCAATATTCTCGATGCCCGGATCACCACCATGGTCGATGGCATGGCGCTGGATACTTTCACGGTGCAGAGCCTGGACCACAAGGCCATTGCCGAACCCGGTCGCATTGAGCGGATGGAAGCCGCCCTGATTGGGGTACTGTCCGGCGAGACCTCGGTGATCAAGGGGCTGTCGGAACACTCACCGCGCCTGCCCGCCCGGACCCGGCATATCACCGTGCCGCCCCGGGTCATTGTCGACAACAACGCCAGCAAGACCCACACGGTGATCGAGGTCAATGGCCGCGACCGTCCAGGCCTGCTGTTCTCCGTCACGCGCGCCCTGACATCGGTGTCAGTGCAGATCTCCTCGGCTTTGGTCAGCACCTATGGCGAGCGGGTGGTCGATGTGTTTTATGTCAAAGATGTTTTTGGCATGAAAATCGTCCACAAAACCAAGCTGAACCAGATCCGGGCGGCCTTAAGCGCCGCCCTGGCGGAAACCGATGGTGCGGAAGGCGGCGTCCCGACCCGGAAATCGGCCCATAAAACCGGCCAGAAATCTGGGTCGAAGTCTGGAGCCAAATCGAGGCAAAAGAGCCGCAGCAAGGTCAAAACCGTCGCGGCGGAGTAGCCTTGGATCCAGTCTTGGGGTAACCAGTGGGATCTTCGAAAGATTTTGTGGTCTTTCGCCTCTAGTGCCAATGCCGCGATAATTGAATCGCGGCATTGGCTCCAACTTTTCGTTTTGTCGCATTTTCGAACCGCCGAACCGGACCCACTTCGGCTGAAAATGCTCTGATTTGTTGTCCCGGATCCTTGCTTTATGCCTTTGCTGCGTTCCATTGCCACGGTGGGTGGCTACACCCTGCTCAGCCGCGTCTTCGGGTTCCTCCGGGATATTCTGATCGCCCGCTATCTTGGCGCCGGGGTGGTGTCTGACGCCTTTTTTGTCGCCTTCCGCTTTCCCAATCTGTTCCGCCGGTTGTTTGCCGAAGGGGCCTTTGCTGCCGCCTTTGTGCCGATCTTTGCTGGCAAGCTGGAAACCGAGGGCGAGAACCAGGCCCGAGCTTTCGCCCGTCAGGCCTTCACGCTCCTGGGCATTATCCTGATCGGCCTGCTGGCGATTATGGAAATCATCATGCCCTGGGCCATGCTGGTGATGGCCCCAGGCTTTGATGCCATCCCTGGCAAAATGGAATTGGCCACCGAGCTGTCCCGGATCGCCTTTCCCTATTTGCTGTTCATCTCCTTGGTCTCTCTGCAATCCGGTGTTTTGAACGCGCTTGGCCATTTTGCCGCCGCGGCGGCGGCACCGGTGTTGCTCAATCTGACTTTGATCGCTGCTTTGCTGGGCTTCGCCTCGGTGGGCGAAACCCCAGGCCATGCCCTGGCCTGGGGGGTTAGCCTGGCCGGGGTGATCCAGTTTCTCTGGCTCGCCCACCATTGCCGCAAGGCTGGCATGTCTATCACCCCGGTGCGGCCCCGGATAACCCAAGACGTCAAAACCCTGGGCGCGCGGATCCTGCCGGTGGTGTTGGGTTCCAGCCTGTATCAGATCAATCTGCTGATTGGGACCATCCTGGCCTCCATGGTCGCCGATGGGGCCGTGTCCTGGCTCTATTACGGCGATCGCATCACCCAATTGCCCTTGGGCGTGATCGGGGTTGCCGTGGGCACGGTGTTGTTGCCGGTGCTGTCCCGGGATCTGCGCGCCGGGCGCGAAGTCGAAGCCACCCAACAGCAAAACCGGGCCATCGAATTCGCCCTGTTGCTGACCCTGCCCTCCGCAGCGGCTTTGGCGGTGATCGCTTGGCCCATTGTTGTGGTGTTGTTCGAACGCGGTGCCTTCACCCCGGCCGATAGTGCGGCGACGGCGGCAGCGATGACCGCCTTTGCGCTCGGCTTGCCAGCCCATGTGCTGGTCAAAGTGCTCGCCCCTGGCTTCTTCGCCCGGGAAGACACCAAAACCCCGGTGAAGATCGCGGCGGTCGCCTTGGCCGCCAATGTGGTGCTCAATCTGGTGCTGATGGGGCCCTATGGCCATTTGGGCATCGCGGCCGCGTCCAGCATTGCCGGGTGGCTCAATGTGGTGCTGCTCGCCATCGCCCTGCGGCGGCGCGGCCATTTGTCCCTCGATGACCGGCTGGTGTCCCGCGCCCCGCGTATTTTGATTGCCGCCTTGGGGATGGGCGGGGCGGTTTTGGCTCTGGATCAAGGGCTTCTCGCCCCCTTGACCAGCGATTGGCATGGCGGGTTGTTGGCCAATATCATCGCCCTGACCGCCTTGATCCTATCGGGCATGGCGCTTTATGGCGGGGCCTGTCTGGCCTTGAAAGTGTCCAGCCCCGCTGAACTTAAAGCCACCCTGCGGCGGCGATCAGCCAAGCCCAAAGATCAAGATCAGGATGAGGCCTAAACCCTGAGCCCTGAGCCTCCCGGTGAGGGCCGAAAACAGGGACGCTCTCGGCATTTGCTCCGCAACCCGCATTTTGGCTACGCCAAAACACTCTAATCTAACGACTCAACAAAGGGCGGGTCGGGCAGGCGCTGGAACAAACGGCGCACCCCATTGCCCCATTGCGCCCGCATCTTGGCCAAATAGGGATCATCGACACTGATCCGGCGGCGCAAACCGGGCGTGAAGCTATCCCGGCGGCAAACATAGAAATCCAGCGGCGGACCGACGGACAGATTGGAGCGGATGGTGGAATCAAACGACACCAAGGCGCATTTGGCCGCCTCGGCCAGATCCGTCTCGAAGGTGATCACCCGGTCCAGGATCGGTTTGCCATATTTGGTTTCCCCGATCTGCAGAAACGGCGTGTCCTGGGTGGTCTCAATATAATTGCCAGCGGTGTAGATCATGAACAGACGCATGGGACCGCCTTTGACCTGCCCGCCCAAAATAAACGAGCACATGAAATCCGAGCCCTGCTCCTTTAGGGCTTCGGCATCGCGCTCATGGACCGTGCGGATGGCTTCGCCGACCGCTTGCGCCGCTGCCGTCATCCCCGGGGCTGTCATCAGCGGCCCTTCGGAAGGCGGGGTCAGTTCGTCCCCGGCCTCGCGCCGGACGGTGTCTTCCAACAGGCTGACCACGGCCTGGGTGATGGCCAAATTGCCCGCGGACATCAACACCATGACCCGCTCACCGGGCTTTTCCCACACCCGCAATTTGCGGAATTTGGCGACATTGTCGACACCGGCATTGGTGCGGGTGTCTGCCACCATCACCAAGCCGTCCTGCAACAGCATGCCCAACGCATAGGTCATGCATCCCCTCCCCCAAGGTTTTGTTTTGTCTTTACCGCCCTCTTACGCCGCCTTGCCATCCCATCCAGCAAGGGTTGAGACGGTGCCCTCCGAGACGGACCATAGAGTCTTGTTTCGGATCCCGACCTCGAGTCCTTTGGGCCTTAATGCACCAAATAGAAGGTTTTGGCGACCTCTTCTGAGACGGCGGAGTTGCGGTTGATGAACTCGGTTAAGAAGCGGTGCAAGCCCCGACGGGTGATGTCTTGGACCCGGCCAAATTTCAGCCGGGCATGCATTTCCCCGGCCAGCCTTGCGCCTTCGGTGCCCGGGGCCATTTCCGCCAGCAATTCGGCAACGACCTCATAGCAATGGCGCACCGAGCGCGGGAATTCCTGGCGCAGCACCAGGAGCTCGACCACTTGGCGCGGTTTGATGCTGTCGCGATACATGGTGCGATAGGCCTTAAAGGCACTCATGGCCCGCAGCAGGGCGCCCCATTGGTAATAATCAACCGCCTCGTCGAGCTTGCTCTCATCCGGGGCCAGAACGTGATATTTCACATCGAGCAGCCGGGAGGTGTTGTCCGCTCGCTCCATAAAGGTGCCAAGCCGGGTGAATTTATAGGTTTCGGTTTGCAGCATGGTGCCGACCGTGGTGCCGCGAAACAGATGCGAGCGCTCCTTAACCCATTCAAAGAACTCACGAAACCCCCATTCCAGCAAACGGGAATAGGTGATGGTCTGCATCTCCAGCCAGGTGGAGTTGATGCTTTCAAACATTTCCGTGGGCAGAACGAACCGTTCCGCCCGCGCATTTTCCCGGGCTGCATGCCAGGTTGAGTAAATCGAAGACGGGTTTTCCGGATCTAAGGCCATGAAGGCGATGACATGGCCCGCAGAGATTTCGTCATATTTCTTTTCATAGGAGGGCCGCTGACCGGAAATGATCAGCCCCGGCTCCCATTCCACCCCGGTGCCGTCCGAGGTCACGGGCAATTGCGACATGCGGTGGGACACGTCCAAGATCCGGGCCATGTTTTCCGCCCGCTCCACATAACGGGCCATCCAAAAGAGATTGTCGGCTGTCCGGCTCAGCATCCGTTCACATTCCTTTTTCGAGCATTCGGTGCAGCGCGGGCTGGTTTCTGTACTCCCGAGACGGCTCGGGGAGACCCCAAAAGGCGCTGGTCCATCATGCTCCGATCACAATCAAATCCTCGGCTATGGTGTGGTGCCTGCCTGCTCTCAGGCGGTTACCGCTCCAAAACCCAGGTGTCCTTGGTCCCGCCACCCTGGGAGGAATTCACCACCAAGGAGCCTTTTTTCATCGCCACCCGGGTTAAGCCGCCCGGGACCACCACATTCTTTTGTCCGGAGAGGACGAAGGGACGCAAATCCACATGCCGCGGGGCCACCCCTTCTTCGACCAGGGTCGGACAGGTCGACAGCGCCAAAGTCGGCTGGGCAATAAAATTGGCTGGATCGGCGACGACCCGCTCTCGGTAACGGGAGATCTCGTCCTTGGTGGCCTTGGGGCCGACCAACATGCCATAGCCACCGGAGCCGTGGACTTCCTTCACCACCAACTCGGCCAAATGCTCCAGGACATATTTGCGGTCTTTGTCATTGTCCAGGTGATAGGTCGGCACATTGTCCAGGACCGCCTTTTCGCCCAGATAAAACTCGATCATTTGCGGGACGTAATCATAGATCGCTTTGTCATCGCCGATCCCGGTGCCAATGGCATTGGCCAGGGCCACCTTGCCCGCCTTATAGGACGCAAATAGCCCCGGAACCCCGAGCATGGAATCCCGGCGGAAGGCCTTGGGATCTAAGAAATCATCATCAATGCGTCGGTAGATCACATCAACCCGTTTCGGGCCCGCAATGGTGCGCATATAGACGAAGCCTTCCTCGACAAACAGGTCCTGACCCTGGACCAGCTCGACCCCCATTTCATCGGCTAAGAAGGCATGCTCAAAATAGGCGCTGTTATATTGGCCGGGGGTCAACAAAACGACCGTGGGATCATCGGCTGCCGCTGGGGCCGCATCCCGAAGCGTGCGGGCCAGTTCATGGGCATAATGGTTCACCGGGGCGACCTTGCAGCGGTCAAACAGATCCGGGAACAGCCGCATCATCACATCGCGGTTTTCCAACATGTAAGACACACCCGATGGCGTGCGCAGATTGTCTTCCAGGACCGCATATTGGTTTTCCCCGGTGCAGACAATGTCGACCCCGGCGATTTGGACATATTTGCCCCCCGGCGGATCAAAATTGACCATCTCCTTCCGGAACTGATCATTGTTTTTGATCAAGGACCGGGGCACATGGCCCGCTTTGACGATCTCCTGCTTATGGTAAATGTCATGCAGGAACATGTTCAGCGCATCGACCCGCTGGATCACCCCTTTGGAAATAACGTTCCATTCATCAGGCGAAATGATCCGGGGAATGACATCAAAGGGGATCAGACGCTCACCGCCTTCATTCTGACCATAAACAGCAAAGGTGATGCCAATACGCCGAAACAGCATATCGGCCTGGGCATGGCGCTTGGAGAGATGGTCGGTGCTGACGGATTTTAACCAATCGGAATATTGGGCGTAAGGCTTTCGGACCTTGCCATTAAAGGCGTTCATTTCATCGAAAGGGGCGGAGCCCATCTGAGATCCCTTTATATTCGGGTTTACCCTGTCTCTACCGACACGCTAGGTCACTGCCCGATTCAAAGTCAATTGCTGAATTGCCGGATCAGAAATGACCTGTTTCCCGGCAGTCCTGATGCCCTTGAGGAGGGCTGCAGGGACCCGTTTTCAACCGCCTAAAGGGCAGACAAGAAAGCCGTTTGTCCCTGGGTGAATTCACGCTAGGTTGTCTTGCTCTTTTATCGGGCAGTTTTTACAACCAGGGGCGGAAGAGTGGTCGCGCGCATCAACACCGTAGCCTTCCAAGGGATCGAGGTCTTGGACATTGAAGTCCAGGTCTCCGTCACCCCTGGCATGCCCAGCTTCACCATTGTCGGGCTGCCCGATAAGGCTGTGGGGGAAAGCCGGGAGCGAGTCCGTGCCGCTTTGACCGCCATTGGCTTGGCCATGCCGCCGAAACGGATCACGGTCAATTTGGCCCCCGCCGATGTGGTGAAAGAGGGCAGCCATTTCGATTTGCCCATTGCGGTGGGTCTGTTGATGGCGATGGATCTGCTGCCGGTGGAAGATTTGATCGACCATGTGGTTCTGGGGGAATTGGGCTTGGATGGCAGCATCGCGGCGGTCTCCGGGGTTTTGCCCGCCGCCATCGCCGCCAATGCCCTGGAGAGAGCCTTGATCTGTCCGGGCGCCCAGGGACCAGAGGCGGCCTGGGCGGGCAGCGATGCCATTGTCGCGCCGAAGGATTTGGTCCAGCTGCTCAATCATTTTAAGGGCAGCCAGGTTTTGCGGGTCCCGCAAGCCAAGGCTCTGCTGCCCCACGGCAGCATGCCCGACCTTGCCGATGTCAAAGGGCAGGAAACCGCCCGTCGGGTTTTGGAGATTGCCGCAGCGGGCGGGCATAATTTGTTGATGGTCGGACCACCTGGAGCGGGCAAATCCATGCTCGCGGCCCGTTTGCCGAGCCTGTTGCCGCCTTTGACACCGGAAGAGGCCCTTGAGGTGTCAATGGTCCACAGCCTGTCGGGCCTGCTGCCCGATGGTGGCTTGGTCAGTGCCAGACCGTTTCGCGACCCCCATCACAGCGCCTCCTCGGCAGCCTTAAGCGGCGGCGGGCACCGCGCCCGCCCCGGCGAGATCAGCTTGGCCCATAATGGGATTCTGTTCCTGGATGAATTGCCGGAATTCCAACGCGCGGTGCTGGAATCCTTGCGCCAGCCGCTGGAAACCGGTCGCATCACCATTGCCCGGGCCAATGGCCATGTGTCCTATCCGGCCCGGGTCCAGCTGGTCGCCGCCATGAACCCGTGTCGCTGTGGCCATCTCGCCGACCCGGCTTTGGCCTGCAGCCGGGCACCGCGCTGTGCCCAGGAATATCAGAACAAGCTCTCCGGGCCATTGCTGGATCGGATTGATCTCCATGTGGAGGTTCCGGCGGTGTCCCCCCTGGAGCTGGGCAGCTTAGGGCCAGGGGAACCCTCAGCCCCGGTCCGCGAGCGGGTCTGTCAGGCCCGCGCCCTACAAGAGGACCGGGCCCGTCATTTGGATCCGGACCGCAAAACCGGCGAGCAGGTCAATGCCCGGGCCGACGGGGCGCTGTTGGACAGGATTGCGACCCCGGACTCCGAGGGTTTGGAACTCCTCACTTTGGCCGCTGAACGGCTGCGGCTGTCGGCGAGAGGCTATCACCGGGTGCTGCGGGTCGCGCGGACCATTGCTGATCTGGAAGGCAGCGAGGCCGTACGACGATCCCACATCGCGGAAACATTGAACTACCGTCAGCTGCGCCCAGGCATGACCATGGCCCCGCCACAGCTGGGCTTTGCCGGACAGAACCAACCCGCCCTAAGCGCGCCGCAAACCGCACTTACCGGCCCGGCGACGAAAAGCTCCCCTTCGTCGGCACAAAGTCCTACAGTGGCGCTTCCGCATAATCCAACCCTCCCCCTATCAAAGACCCGTTCCTGAGCATGACCTGGCAACCCCCAGAAAACTTTGAAGAAAAGCTGAAGCGGCTGTTTGTGCCGCCCGATTTGTATATTCGGCGGTTGTCTCGGCGCGAGATGCGCAAAGGCGAACGGGAATACCCTTTGGTGCCGTTTTTGGTCCGCCGGGATCGGATTGCCTTGGATGTCGGGGCCAATAAGGGGGTTTATGCGGCCTTGTTGGCAGAGCATTGCCTCGGGGTTCATGCCTTCGAGCCGAACCCGAAGCTGTTTGGCATTTTGTCGCGCTGGGCAAAACCGCCCAAAGTAATCGCCCATCAGATCGCCCTGTCAGACCAAACCGGAACCGCCGAGCTGATGGTGCCGAAATCTGCCCATGGCTATTCCAATCAAGGCGCTTCCTTAAGCAAAGCTAAGCTCGACGGCCAGGAGTATGGCGGTGTATCGGTCGAAACCAAGCGGCTAGACGACCTGGACCTGCCCCCCATTGGCTTCATGAAGATCGATGTCGAAGGCTTTGAATGCCAAATGCTCCGGGGCGCGGCGGAGACCTTGCGTCGGGATCGGCCCACATTGTTGGTCGAGGTTGAAGAGCGGCACAATAAACGCCGCCTTGAAGACAGCTTGGGAGAGATCGCGGCCTATGGCTATGACTGCTTTGCCTTGATCAATGGCGCTTTGACCGCTTTGGCCAATGTGGATCTGGACATCAGCCACCGCAAAGCTGGCGGTGACCGGGAATATGTGAATAATTTTATATTTATCGCCAAGGACATGGCATCCTAAGGTCAGGTATTAAATTAGCTGGCCAAAGCAACAGAGGCACTGGGCGCGGTTGGCCCCATGTCCCATGCTCTTTAGCGGACCCCGACTGAGTTTTTGCCTGGGCGTTTGATGCCTTCGGCCGTCCAATCACCGGCAACTCTCTAACGCCAGGTGTGTGGTTCTTGCATTGGAGATGAGATCCCATGGCGCGGTTTCGCTCCACCGCCAAACCCAAGCCTCCCCCGAAAGTCCATAAGGACGGTGCGGTCGCCCGTCAGACATCAGGCTTCCGGAAGGGTCTGGCCCTCTGCGCCTGTGTCATAGGGTTGAGTTTGGGCATTGATGTCGGTAGGGGCCAAGACGCTCAAGCCGAGGTTATCGTCCAGGAATTCTCGCCTGGAGCCAGCCAAGGTCCATCATTCTCAAATACGCAGGATCTACCCCTCAAGAGCCACCAAATCCAGCTCAGCCAAGGACCGCAACAGGCCCAATGTGCCAGAACCCAGCAGGGCATTGCCTTGGCCCTGCCACCGGGTTGGGCTCTTTTGCACCGCGAACGGGGCCATGGCCTGCATCGGGAGAGCTGGGTGCCCCAACCCCAGAAGACCGGAGCCTGGACCGATATGGTGGTGGCGCAAAGCTCACGAAACGCACCCCCCAGCGTCAAAGAACTGCATCAGGCCATGGCGGAAGATCACCAACGCCAATGCACCCAATCCAATGCCGGGCAGGCCCAAATCAATGAAGCCGATGGATCGACCCAAGGGTTTTGGATCATCAGCTGCGGTGCGCTGCAATCGGCACCGGGTGGTCAGGTGACGATGGTGTTCTACCAAACCGATGGCCAACGCGGTGACCTCATCCAGCGGATTTGGCGCACAGACCGCTTTGGCCCGGAAGGCCCCCCCATACCAGGCCCACAGCAGCAAGAAGCTGTTGAAATCTTGAAGTTTTCTAAGGCCTGTGGGCTCCCCTAAGGATTACCGCGTTAAGAATTGTTATGGTATAATTACACTATAAACGAGAAACTTATGAACTGTTGAGAAGCTGTTGGGATTAAAGCGTTTTGGCTGCAAACACATATGTAGGTGCAGGCTATTTTGCCAAAAAAACCCCGCCAACGGTCTTCGATGATGAAAATTTGGAACGATGTCGAGACAGTTTGGCCCAACAGATTAAAAAACCGTTTCAGAATCCGAGAGATCTGAGACTTTTGTCGGTATCAAGTGGCCGCAAAACCGGTGATTCTCCAGCATTTTCTAGGCAGAAACTCTTATAAGAAACTGATAACATACAATAACTACATATGTAGTTGCAGAGCCCGCCAGAGCGGCGGGAAGGACTCCACTTCAACTACATATGTAGTTGCAGGCGCTGCTTGGCGACAAAAAGCCTAGAGGCCCGGCGGCCAAAGGTCAGACGGATTCAGTATCGTGGCTGGAGCTATCATCCCTACCACTGATGGGCCAAGAAGCCCTAAAAATGTGCCAAAAACCAACCCCTTGGCACCCCTGGTTCAGACCAGATCTGGCTTTGGTTGATCCCGCTATCGGGCCAACATCGGCCCCAATCGCTTGCCACCAAAAATATGGACATGCAGGTGTGGAACCTCTTGGCCCCCATTTTCGCCAATATTGGCCAGAATGCGGTAGCCTTCTCCGGCCAGTTCCAACTGACGAGCCACTTGACCAACGGCTCGGAAAAAGCCCGTGATTTCAGCCTCTGAGGCCGAAGCCGTAAAATCATCCATCGAGACATAAGCCCCTTTTGGGATCACCAAAACATGGATGGGAGCCTGGGGATTGATGTCGTGGAAGGCCAAGACCTGATCATCTTCATAGACTTTGTTGCAAGGCAGCTCTCCCCGCAGGATCCGCGCAAACACATTTTGATCATCATAGGCCATTCCACCGCTCCTGTTCTGCGCGCTGCATCCAATCAGACCGAACAGATAGTGTTTCTGTCTGGCAAAAAAAGCCCAAAGACCAAGGATTTAAAGCATATTTGAGAGGGTAAAGCGGCGTCCCGCTCACCCAAAACCGGGTTTCCGGCTGAGCGCATTTTCGAAACGCCGAACCGGGTCCCACTTCGGCTGAAAATAGATCTTTGGATGGGCGCATTTTCGAAACGCCGAACCGGTTCCCACTTCGGCTGAAAATGCTTGTGACCCCGTTACGAAGTCACCCCCAACCCTTAGTTTTGTGACCGTGACGCTTTTTCAACGATCCCGGAAATCCCAAACCGACCCGCCAGTTCCTGCCAGACCGCCTCCGGAGCCAAGCCCGCATCAGCCCACAAAACCAACAGGTGATACAAAAGATCAGCACTCTCCGCCGTCAAAGCGTCTGGCCCTTCCGACAAGGCCGCCACAGCACATTCGAAGCTTTCCTCGCCCATTTTCTGCACGATCTTGCCTCGGCCCCGGTCAAACAGCTTGGCCGTATAAGACGTCGCAGGATCGGCACCCTTGCGGCTTTCGATCACGGCAAAAAGCTGGTCCAGAACCTCGGCGCTGGGCCGGTTTGGCGATGTCATGGCTGATCCCCGCCAGTTTGCAGACGCACTGGGATGCCCGCAGCGGCCATATGAGCCTTGGCTTCGGCGATAGAATACTCACCGAAATGAAAAATCGAGGCCGCCAGCACAGCTGTTGCCCCGCCTTCACGGATGCCATCAACCAAGTGATCCAGGGTGCCGACCCCACCAGACGCAATCACCGGAATGGTTAAGGCGTCGGACACGGCCCGGGTCAGGGGCAGATCGAACCCGGCCCGCGTGCCATCGCGGTCCATGGAGGTCAGCAAGATCTCCCCGGCCCCCAAGGCTTGCATGCGCTTTACCCACTCAATGGCATCAATTCCAGTGGCGTTGCGTCCGCCATGGGTGAAGATTTCAAACTTGTCCGGACCAACGGATTTGGCATCCACGGCGACGACAATGCACTGATTGCCGAATTTTTCTGCGGCTTCCTGAACAAATTCGGGGCGATGGACCGCCGCCGTATTGATCGAAACCTTGTCGGCCCCGGCCAACAGCAGTTTGCGGATATCCTCCACCGTGCGCACACCACCGCCCACCGTCAGCGGCATAAAACATTCCTCGGCAGTGCGGCGCACCACATCATACAGGGTATCCCGGGCCTCATGGCTGGCGGTGATGTCGAGAAAACAGAGCTCATCGGCGCCAGCCTTGTCATAGAGCCGGGCCTGTTCAACCGGATCGCCCGCATCCCGAAGGCCAACAAAGTTCACCCCCTTCACGACCCGGCCATCTTTGACGTCCAGGCAAGGGATCACCCGCATTTTTAGCATGGGTCAGGCTCCCGTTTTGACATCGTCAGGGTCAGCGCCTCCGCCAGATTGATCCGGCCATCATACAAGGCCCGACCCGATATGGCCCCGGCGATCCGCCCCTTGCCAATGGTCATTAAGCGTTCGAGGTCCTCAAGGCTGGACACGCCACCCGATGCAATGACCGGCGTGTCCAAGCGATCGGCCAGCTCTGCGGTGGCTTCCGCATTGGGACCGGACAAAACCCCGTCGCGATCAATATCGGTGTGGATGATGGCAGCCGCGCCTGCATCTTCGAACCGCAAGGCCAAATCCATCGCGGTGATGTCAGAGGTTTCGGCCCAGCCTTCAACCGCAACCATGCCGCCACGCGCATCAATCCCGACCGCCACGCGCCCGGGAAACTCCCGGCAGGCCGCCCGAACCAAATCAGGGTCTTTGACCGCAATGGTGCCCAAAATAATCCGGGCCACACCAGCCTCAAGCCATTGGCCCACCCGCTCCAATGTCCTGATCCCGCCACCCAGCTGGATCGGGATATCCGTTGCCGCAACGATGGCCTCAACCGCCTGGGCATTAACCGGTGTTCCGGCGAAAGCGCCATCCAAATCGACCACATGGACCCAAGACGCGCCAAGCCCCTGAAACTGCTTGGCTTGATCCGCTGGATCATCATTGAACACGGTGGCCCGGGACATATCGCCTTTCTCAAGGCGGACACAGCGCCCCCCCTTCAGGTCAATGGCTGGATAAAGGATCATAAGCTCTCTCAGATCTAAGTCATTTCATGCGGTTGAGACGAGATGAGTCATCGATACCGCTCTTTTAGGAACAACGTCTTTGAACAGGGCGCTCCGAAACAGGGAGCTGGGGACAGACTGTCTCTGCGCTTCAATACATCCCCCCAAACACACAAGAACCTCCCGCCGTCTGGCTCAAGGAGCCCAAGTCAAAAACCGGGCAATTAGCCCCAATCCGGTCGCCTGGCTCTTTTCCGGGTGAAACTGGGTGCCGATCATATTGTCTCGACCGATGATCGCGCTGATCGCGTCGCCATAGGAGACCCGAGCCAGACGGTGGGCCGGGTGCACACAGCGAAACGCGTAGGAATGGACGAAATAGGCGTGATCGCCCGCCCCTATGCCCGAAAGGACCGGGTGACTTTGCTGTTCAACTTCGAGGGCATTCCAGCCCATATGCGGAATTTTCAGGCTGCGATCTTCGGGCTTCATTGCCGAGACCTCGCCTTCAATCCAGCCCAGACCTTCGTGAATGCCATGTTCCAAGCCCCGCTCGGCCATCAACTGCATGCCGACACAAATCCCTAAAAAGGGACGGCCAGCACCCAAAACGACCTCGCGCAAAGTCTCGACCATGCCAGGGACCGCATCCAATCCCCGTCGGCAATCCCCAAAGGCTCCCACGCCGGGCAACACAATGCGATCGGCCTTGCGCACCATATCCGCATCGGCGGTCACCAAAATCTCCGTTGATGCCCCGCTTTGTCGGGCCGCGCGCTCAAAAGCTTTCGCCGCGCTGCGCAAATTGCCCGATCCATAATCAATGATCGCCACTGTCATGCCACTTAAACCCCATTGGGCGGCCGGACTCAGAGAGGCCACCACATCATCGGTTTCTGTATCGCTCCATGGCCGATCCAGCAACCCTTGCCCACCCCAAACCGCAGAAAAGACCTAGGCCCTGAATCCGAACCACCGGACCACACCAAAACAACCTGACCCGATCAAAGAGCGGGTATCCAAACCGCCATTGCGCTCCCAGAGGCCGAAATTCAGACGATCTCTTCAAGGCAAGGCACCAATCCTCCGCCTACAGAGAGCCGCCAAGCACGCCTTTTGTTGACGGCACTGCATCGGCCTTGCGTGGGTCAATCTCGATGGCGTCCCGCAAAGCACGGGCCAGAGCCTTGAAGCAAGATTCGATGATATGGTGCTGGTTTGTCCCATAATGGTTTGCAATATGCAAAGTTGCTCCCGCAGTTTGCGAAAAAGCTTGGAACCATTCCTTGAACAATTCCGTATCCATCTCGCCGATCTTGTCCCTTGTGAACTCCACCTTCCATATGAGATACGGCCTATTCGACAGATCCAACGCGACCTGTGACAGAGTTTCATCCATAGGGATCAAAGCCGAGCCATAGCGTCGGATTCCAGCCCGATCACCCAGCGCTTGGGACACCGCTTGTCCAAGCGCCAAGGCTGTATCTTCCGTCGTATGGTGAAAGTCGATATGCAGGTCCCCAACCGCCTTTACCGTGATGTCGATCAAAGAATGGCGCGAAAGTTGCTCCAGCATGTGATCGAGGAAGCCGATGCCCGTGGAGACGTCATAGTGACCGGTTCCATCGAGTGTGACGCTAACCTCTATCTGGGTTTCTTTCGTATTGCGCTTTACGGTAGAACTCCGCATCGAAAACTCCTGAAGTGCACGCGGTGGAAAGACACTGAACGAGGACGCTAAGCATGTAAACGCGTATAAGGTCCATGAAGGACAGCGAACTGTTCGGGAAAGAACCCCGAAAAAAACTAGCGTTTGCCGTTCTGACACGTTATGGTTTAGTACAGGACGGTGGGCTCAAACACCCTCCAATAAGAATGGGATACCAAAGTGAGAAGGTCAAAATCTAGCGAGACGGAAAACATGCAGAAGGCACCGGATCCGGTCGATGTGCACGTCGGCCGTCGACTAAGACTGCGCCGCACCCTGTTGGGCATGTCGCAGGAACAGTTGGCAAACGCCGTTGGCGTCACATTCCAGCAAATACAGAAATATGAGCGGGGCAGCAACCGCGTCAGCGCCAGCCGCTTGTTCGACATTTCCAAGGTCTTGGGTGTCCCGGTGGCGTTCTTCTTTGAAGACATTGGCGAAGACATCACGGCTGAGCGTCGCACCGGATCCGCTCCGGACGCCGATGGGCTCGCCGAGCCGATCCTGCCGACCTACGAGCAAGATCCGCTGCAAAAGAACGAAACCTTGGAACTGATCAGAGCCTATTGGCGTCTGCCCAGCGACAATGTGCGTGTCAAAGCGTTGGATTTGCTGAAAAGCATGTCCGGTCGGGACTAACCCACCAGACGCCTCTTTGCACTTTGTGAACCGGCCAAGTCCCCTGCACGCCCGATGCGGACTGCGGAATGACTTGTCCGGTCACAATCAAAGGGTTTCCCGCAAAAGATCTCTCGGACCAACTGAGACGTCACTCAAGGCTTGGCAGGCCGACAATGATGGCCGCTCACCTTTGGTCCGATCAGGGAAAGACCCGACCGACGGACCGCACGGTCCAAACCAACCAGCCCAGTCCATTCCGCCCCGGCCACCAGGCCCAACCATCGCCCCGCATCTCCGTCCAAGCGGGATCTGCTCGGGAAACGCCTGCGCCCCGCCATATCCCTTGACCTTGCTGGCCAGAAAGACCCATGTTCTGGGCTCCCTCCACCCCAGCATTCCCCGATCCGGCAAACCAAAAGGCCGGACCCGGACTTCCGGTCTAGGACATCCCATGTCGAGTACACAGACTTCCGCCGCCGATCACAGTTGGCATGGCACCACGATTTTGGCCGTGCGCCGCAATGGCCAAGTGGTCATCGCCGGGGACGGCCAAGTTTCCTTTGGCCAGACGGTGATGAAGGGCAATGCCCGTAAGGTCCGTCGCCTTGGGGATGGCAGTGTGATCGCTGGCTTTGCTGGCGCGACTGCGGATGCCTTCACCTTGTTTGAGCGGCTGGAAACCAAGCTGGAACAATATCCCGGTCAATTGACCCGGGCCTGCGTCGAATTGGCCAAGGATTGGCGCACGGATCGCTATCTGCGCCGTCTGGAGGCGATGATGGCAGTGGCGGACAAGGAGGTCGCCCTGGTCCTGACCGGCAATGGTGATGTGCTGGAGCCGGAAGATGGCATTATCGGCATTGGCTCCGGCGGCACCTATGCCCTGGCTGCTGCCCGAGCCTTAATGGCCGAAACCGACCTGGACGCCGAAGCCATCGCCCGACGGGCCATGGAGGTCGCCGCCAAAATCTGCGTTTACACCAACAGTTCCCTAACCGTGGACTCCCTATGACCGCTTTCAGCCCCCGCGAAATCGTTTCCGAGCTCGACCGCCACATCATCGGCCAAGGCGATGCCAAGCGCGCCGTCGCCATCGCCCTGCGCAACCGGTGGCGTCGGCAACAGCTGCCCGAAGGCTTGCGGGAAGAGATCCTGCCGAAAAACATTTTGATGATCGGACCCACCGGGGTCGGCAAAACCGAAATTGCCCGCCGCCTGGCCAAACTGGCCCAAGCGCCGTTTCTAAAGGTCGAAGCGACCAAATTCACCGAAGTCGGCTATGTCGGTCGCGACGTGGAAAGCATCATCCGGGACCTGCTGGAAAACGCCATCAACGACACCCGGGAGCGGATGCGCAAAGAGGTCACCGTCCGCGCCGAAGCCAATGCGGAAGAGCGCATCCTTGATGCCCTGGTTGGAGACAGCGCGAAACCGGAAACCCGGCAAAAATTCCGCAAAAAGCTGCGCGAAAACGAGCTCAATGACAAAGAGGTCGAACTGACCCTGCAAGACAGTGCGGCGATGTCAATGCCGACCCTGGACATCCCGGGCATGCCCGGTGCGCAAATGGGCATGCTCAATCTGAATGATATATTCGGCAAAGCCTTTGGTGGACGCACCACCAAGAAGAAGATGACTGTCGAAGAATCCTATGAGGTCCTGCTGCGGGAAGAGGCCGATAAACTGCTAGACGAAGACCAAGTGGTCAAAAGCGCTCTCAACGCAGTTGAGAATGATGGCATTGTTTTTATTGATGAAATTGACAAGATCAGCGCCTCGCAAGAGCGCAAGGGCGGCGATGTCAGCCGCGAAGGCGTCCAGCGCGATCTGCTGCCCTTGATCGAGGGCACCACCGTGGTCACCAAACATGGCCCGGTGCGCACCGACCATATCCTGTTCATTGCCTCAGGCGCGTTCCACATCGCCAAGCCATCGGACATGCTGCCGGAACTCCAAGGCCGTTTGCCGATCCGGGTCGAGCTGAAAGCCCTGACCAAGGATGATTTCCGCCGCATCCTGACCGAGCCCGAAGCCAGCTTGCTTAAGCAATACAAAGCCCTGCTCGGCACGGAGCAAGTGACACTCGAATTCCCCGACGACACCGTCGAGGCCCTGGCCGATCTGGCCGCCGAGGTCAATCGCTCGGTGGAGAACATTGGTGCCCGGCGTTTGCACACGGTCCTGGAGCGCTTGCTCGAAGAGATCAGCTTCACCGCCACCGACCGGGGCGGCGAAACCATCACCATCACGCCGGAGGATGTGCAAAGCCGGGTCGGCGATCTGGCCGCCAAAGCAGATCTGTCGAAATTTATCCTCTAGAGCCCTCGAACCGTTGCAGGAGGCGTCCGCCAATCAGGAACCGGACGCGCCGGAAAACCAACGGAACGGCACAGGTTCGATCACGCCTCCGGCACCGACCGGGGCGAATCTCCATCATAGGTCCAAATCAAATGGCGCGGGATCGGGCCTTTGTTGCGCCCCCCCTGCTCCATCTGCTCCCAGGCATGGGCCAGCAACCCAACGGACCGCGACAAGCAAAACAACCCCCGAGCCAAAGCCGCCGGGAACCCGAGCTCGGCATAAATCACCGCCGTCGCCCCATCAATGTTCATCGGCACCGGCTTGCTGCGGCCTTCGGCCAAGCACTGCTCAACCGATTGCGCTGCCGCTGCAGATGCCCCGGACACGGTGCCCTGCTGCCGGGCCTGCTCCACCAAGGCCAGCAAGCGTGGTGCCCGGGGGTCAATCGGGTGAAAGCGGTGACCAAAACCGGGCAAAAACTTGCCTCCGGCCTGTTTGAAGGCGGCGATTTCCGCCCTCGCGGCTTCCACCAATGCCGCTGTTGGCTTGCCATCGCCGTCACAAGCCGTCGCCTCGATATCCTCGGCCCGCAGCCGGGCCACAATGGCCTGGTAAAGCGCCACCGCCTGTTCCCCAGCCCCGCCATGGACATCGCCGAGCACATTCAGCCCCGAGGCCATGGCGTTGTTCAGGCCAACCCCACAGGTCGCCGCCATCCGTGCAATCGCGATGCTCGGGGCTTGGGGACCATGGTCGACCGCAGCGACCAAGGCAGCCTCCAGCAAGGTGGCTTGGTCTTTGGTCGGCAGCGCCCCCCGGGTCATCAGCCAGATCATTTGCGGGAAGCTGACCTGACCGATCAGCTCTTCAATCGGATAGCCCCGATAGCGGATTTCGCCGGGGGCCATGTCAATGATCTCGGTCCGCCACCAATCCCGAGACGGCTGTTCCGGATCCGCATCGATTGGTATGTCTGCCATCTCCGCTTCCTCTCTTTGCGGCCCAAGGTCCTGGAAAGCCCTGAGCAAATGGGGTTTTTTATGTTTTTGGCCGCGCCGCGCCAAAGGGCCAACCGCCGGAAAAATCGATAATCGCCCCGGTGAGGAACCGCGCCTTGGCGGTGGCGAGGAAGGCAATCACCTCGCCGATTTCTTCCGGATCGGCCAAGCGCCCCACCGGCACATTCTGGCGGACATAGGCCCGGCCTTCCTCGGTATCCTTAAAATAGGCCTTGGGGTAATAGGCCTCGGAGTACAGGAAATTCGGGGCAACCGCATTCACCGTGATGCCATCGGGCGCGCAGTCAATGGCCAGGGAGCGAACCAACGCGTTGACCGCATCGCGGGCGGCGTCGGGAAACGCTCCACCGGACAGCGGCAAACGGGTCCGGTTGGAGGTGACCATGACGATATTGGCCGACCCTCGGGCGCGTAATGTTGGCAGGGCGGCCTGGATCAACCGAAAGGGAAACTCGACAAGCGCCTGGTAATTGTCCCGTAAGGCCTGAACCGGGGCGGTGTCCGGCATATGGGTCGGAGCCGGGAAATGATCATTGCTGACGATAACGCCTAGGTCCGGCACCCCAAGGTCCAACGCAGTCGCAAAGGCCGCGTCGATCACCGCTTCAGGTTCGCTGGCCGATAGGGGGTACAATCCGGCGCGATCCGCCGCAAAGCCCGCCCACACCGCCGGATCGGCAAACCCCTGATCATGGGCCAGCACGGTAAAACCCGCCTCCAGCAAAGCGGCAACGGCAGGGGGACCGGCAAAGCCCAACGCATTGGTCACCAAAGCGGAGTTCAGGGCAGCATCCGTCATGATCACAGACCTTTAAGGGTGAGGCAAAAACGGGTATCCGGACGAGGCCACACAGGGTATCGCGTTCGAGGGACTTGGCACAGAACGGTTTTTACGCTCAAACAGCCGAGCGACCTCCTTCCCCGGGGGCATTCGGCCATTCATTTATCTTTGGGAGGGCACTGGAGCATGTTGCTCGACCCCCACCGCACCCGCCTGGACGCCTTAACCGCCTGTCATCCAACGGGGTTGGCCACGCCTTTGGGAGCTCTGCAGAGCATCTTGCAGCCCAATCAGAGCCTCGGCCAGCGACGCCCGGACCGGCAGATCGAGGCCCGCCAGAGCAAAGGTCTCCCCAATCTTACCGCTGTCTTCGACCGGTTCGACATCGCCGATGGCCAAACCCTGTCCTTCCACCATCATTACCGCAATGGGGACCGGGTAATGACCTTTGTCCTGCAGGAGGCACAACGGCGCGGGCTGAAAAACCTGACCATCGCGCCCAGCTCCCTGTTCCCGGTCCACGCACCCCTGGTCCCGCTGCTGGAAGACGAAACCATCACCCATATCGTCACCGATTATATGCGCGGCCCGGTGGCCGATGCGGTGGCGGCTGGAAAACTCCTGGGCACCGCACTGTTGCAAAGCCATGGCGGACGAGCCAGAGCCTTGTCGACCGGTCAACTTAGCGTCGATGTGGCTTTTATCGCCGCCCCCCTGGCCAACCGCCAAGGCGACACGACCGGGCGCGGTGGTCAACTGCCCTGTGGACCGTTGGGTTACCCGGCGGTCGATGCCGCCCATGCCCGCCATGCGGTGGTGTTGACCGATCTTCTGATTGACGGGCCTCTGCCGAACATCGACATCCCCGGCCATCATGTGGACGCCATTGTCCAAATGGAGAGCCCCGGATCCACCGATGGGATCCAGTCGGGCACAACCATCGCCGCCGAAAGCGCCACAGCGCGCCTGATCGGGGGTTTGGTCGCCGATTGCCTGGAAGCGGCGGGTGCCTTCACCCCGGACTTCAGTTTGCAAAGCGGGGCGGGGGGCTATTCCTTGGGCGCGGTGGTCGAGATCGGTAAACGCATGGCCGAGACCGGGGTCAAAGGCCAGTTTCTGTCTGGCGGCATCACCGGAGCCCATGTCGCTCTGGTGGAACAGGGTTTGTTCGCGGAAATCCATGACGTGCAATGCTTTGACGGGGCGGCGGTCCGGTCTTCGATCCACAATCCGCTGCATCACATGATGACCGCAGAGACCTATGCCAGCCCCTTGCTGGACACAGCGCGGGTCAACGCCCTCTCGGCCATGTTGCTCGGCGCCGTTGAGGTCGACGCGGGGTTTAATGTGAATGTGGTGGTCGGGGCAGATGGGCGGATGCTGGGCGGTCCCGGCGGCCATCCCGATGCAGCGGCCGGGGCCGCTATCAGCATTGTCACCACCGAACTGACCGGTGGCGGCTATGCCAAGCTGGTGCCCGAGGTCCAAGCGGTGGTCACCCCGGGACACAGCGTTGATGTGATCGTGACGGATCAAGGCATTGCCGTGAACCCGGCGCGGCCTGACCTGGGGGCTGCCTTTCGGGAGGCCAGACTTCCGGTGCGCAGCTTTGCAGCGCTGCAACACCAAGCCGCAGCCCAAGCGGACCGGACGGCGTCTCAGCTCCCGCCGCTGGAGGGCAGGTCCTTCCATACGGCGATTGAAGCCCGCGCGGGCGGGGTGCTGGATATACTTTGAAGGGCACTGGAACCCTATGGGTTTCAACCAGATTTGCCATCCAGGTCTGGATCCAGCAACGCCTTCAGCGCCGCCCACTCTTCCTCGGACAAGGCGTCTAAGCGCGCCGCCAACAGATTGACGGTTTCGGTGGCCAAGGGCGAGCGTCCCGCGAGATCCAAGGTCACCTTCGGGACCGACAGGCTGGCCAAATGTTTCAAGGTTTCGGCCTCATCCCAGATCAGACCAAACAGGCCACAGATCTGCATCACCAGACCGGGGGCTGGACGTCCGCGCTTGCCATGTTCCAAAGCCGAGAGATAGGCCGCTGACAAGTTGAGTTCCGCCGCCATTTGACTCAAGGTCATGCCGCGATCCGCCCGCAGCTGCCGAATATGGGCTCCAAACGGCGTCATTGGTCCCGGATGCGCTTGAGCAGCACATAGAGCGCCCCATCGCCGCCATCCCGGGGTTGAGCCCGGTGAAAGCCCAATATATGCGGTCGCAAATCAGCCATGTTCAGCCAAAGTGGCACCTGTTGGCGGAGGACACCTTTGCCGCCCTCGGTCCGCAAGCCCTTGCCGGTGATCACCAGCAAACAGCGATGGCCATGGGTCCGCCCGCGATGGACCGCCGCCCGCAAAGCCGAATGGGCGCTGGCCTGGGTCAGCCCATGCAGATCCAGACGGGCGTCAATGCCATAGGTGCCGCGCTTAACCCGATCCGCATTGCGCCGATCCACGGCGGTCAGGTCGCCATCGGCCAGGGACTGCACCGCCCGGCGCAAGCGGTAGCCTCCGGGCGCGCCCGGATCGGACCCGGCCAAGGCGCCAATCCCGGCAAAAGCCGCTGCCATGGATTTCGAAGTCTCTGTCGGCTTGGTCCCATCTTTGGCGGATCGGTCTTGTGCGGGCTGGGTTGAGTTTGATGAGCCGGACCCTTGGGTGCTCCCATTGGCGGATGGGTCCACCGCGACTCCTGTCACCCCCGCCGCATCGGACGCGCCGGTCGCTCCGGTTGCACCCGCCACAAGCCGGTCATTGCTCGGGGTCTCCAAAGGCGTGACCGTCCGCGCCAGGCTGGCCCAAACCTTGCGGTCGTCTTCGCTTAAATTCCGGCGCCGGCGGCCTTTTTTCACCTTATGCCGTGCCTCACGCCCCGTCGACCAAGACGATATGCAGCCGCAACGGCCCATGGGCCCCAAGCTGAATGGTCTGCTCAATGTCGCCGGTGCGCGAGGGACCGGTGACCAAAGTCACGGAGCGCGGGATCGCCTCCCGGCCTTTTTCACTGCGCAAATGGGCCCAAGCCTGCTCCAGGCCGCCAAACACATCGGCGCTGCGCAGGACGATTATATGGGTGTCGGGCAGAAAATTGAGGCTGGACGGCAGGCCGGTGCCCGAGGTCAACATCACCGATCCGGACTCCGCCACGGCGCACAGGCCATTGACCACCGCGACCCGATCCTGTGGGGTCGGCAATCCGGGGCGCACGGTCAGCATGGGGTGATCATCTAGGCTGCCCATCAACGGGCCGCCCGAGACCACCAGCTCCATGGGCTGATTGTGGGTGCGCAGATAATCGGAAACCGCATCGCCCAATTGGGAGGCCTCGGCAATGCGCACCACACTAGCGGAGACCTTCTCCGCCATGGCCGTGAACAGCGCAATGGCATCCTCGCCAGCGCTTTTGGCCCGGTCCGGGACCAAAATCGGCTTTGGCTCCGCCAGACGGTCGGCCAAAACCGCCGCATCGGCGTCTTCCAGCGGTCCGCGTTTTAAGGACCGCCGCACCCCCGACAATATGGCATCCCGCGAAGAAGGCATGGCCCCGTCTCCCATGGTTCGCTGTGCGATCACCGCCACCGCAATCGGGCCCAGGACATCTCCGCCCCGAGCGTTAAAAATTAAATCGGCCTATTCCTTCGGTGCCCCATCGGCTCCGAAGCCGGGACCGACCCGCTCGACGACGAAATGGCGCGCCAAGGAGCGCCAATCCGCCCCGGGGGCGGTGCAGCCGATCCGAGGATTTTCCTTTAAGGTCACCACCACGCCGCCAAACTGCCAGATCACCTGCCAATTATGCGGATTGAGCAGCATCATCTTCACCGTTCGATTGTGCAGTCGACTGGCCACCCAAGGCCGCAGGGCGAAAATATAAAACAAGGTCCCGACCAACAAGGTCAGCAGACCGGCCAGGAAGGAGATGAACAGCAAGCCGACCCCGATCAGCAGCAACACCAGCAGCGGGGCCACATTGTCTGCGACACTGAACACCGGCGAGCCGCCTCGGTTCAAATGATTGAAATGGGTAAAGATTTGAATGCGTCCCGACTGGTGGGCGGACCGCATACGCGCATGAAGATCCCGGTCCTTATCAGAAACCTTCGGGCGCGCTGCCCCTTGCGATTTTTGAGCCGCAGCTCCGGCCATGCCTTAAGCTCCCTTCTGCCGGGCGGCGATCTGATCCATGAAGGTGCGGCCTTGCGGCACGGGAATGTCACGGACCATCGTCCACCCATTGGGCAATCCAACAGAACGGATATGGCCCTTTTTTGCGCCCATTAAACGCAAAATCCGCGCGCCCCACCGGGTGGAGAGACGATAAAGTCCAGGACGGGAGGCAAAAAACGACCACAGCGCCAATCCCCAGCGGGCGGTTTTCGGCGTCAGGCCCTGCTCAAATTCCCGGTCGCGCCAGGCCCGGAGCATTTTTGGCAAGGGGATCCGCATCGGACAGACCGCCTCGCAGCGGCCACACAGGGACGAAGCATTGGGCAAAGGGGCCGCATTTTCGATGCCAATCAGGCTTGGGGTCAGTACCGCCCCCATGGGACCGGGATAAACCCAACCATAGGCATGGCCGCCGACCGAACCATAAACCGGGCAATGATTCATGCAGGCCCCGCAGCGAATACAGCGCAACATGTCCTGGAATTCGCTGCCCAGCATATCGGTCCGGCCATTGTCGAGCAGGATCACATGATACGCCTCTGGACCATCAGGGTCCTCGGCTCGACGCGGCCCGGTGGAGAAGGTGGTATAGGCGCTCATATCCTGACCGGTGGCCGAGCGTGCCAACAGACGCAGGATCAGCGCCGCATCATCCAGAGAGGGAACTATTTTTTCCAAGCTGGCCAGAACCACATGCACCTTGGGCAGGATCTGGGTCAAATCGCCATTGCCCTCATTGGTGACAATCACCGTCGATCCGGTTTCCGCGATCAACATATTCGCCCCAGTAATGCCGACATCGGCAGCCAGGAAGGAGGTCCGCATCACCTCCCGGGCTTCATCCAACAACTCCCGGACCTCTTCCAGGGGCCGGTCGGGATCGAAATCCGTGTGGGTTTTGCGAAAGATCTCAGAGACTTGATGCTGCCGGACATGGATTGCCGGGGCGATGATATGGCTCGGCGGCTCATGGCGCAGTTGGATGATATATTCGCCCAGATCGGTCTCAACCGGCGCTATCCCCTGGCCTTCCAAAAAGCTGTTCAGGCCGATCTCCTCAGAGATCATCGATTTGCCCTTGGTGACCGTCTTGGCCTCTGCGTCTCGACAGATCTTCAGGACCGTTTGCCGCGCCTCTTCCGCATCCTTGCACCAATGGACATGGCCGCCCTTGGCCAAAACCTGGGCTTCAAAGCGTTCTAGATACCAATCAAGGTTTTCCAGAACATGGTCCTTCAGGGCTTTGGCCTGATCGCGCAGATCATCAAATTCCGGCAAAGCCTCCCGAGCCGCTGCCCGGCGGGTTCGAAAGCCTTCTTTCATCTTGCCCAACGCGCCGACAAGATTTTCATCGGTCATCGCCCGCTGGGCATTGGCCCGGAAGTTAAGGCTGGTGGCCTGCATGATCTGATGCTCCCGATGGTCGACGAAGGCTGGAAGATGGTGATCGCGAGGATCGCTTATGCGGCGGAACGGCTAAGCCTTTTCCGGCTCCCCCATGGCGGGTGTGTCGGCCATGCCCGCCAGGATCTCCGCCACATGGCGGATCTTTAGCGGGGATCCCTTGCGTCTGGCCTGGCCGGAAATATTCAGCAAACAGCTGACATCGCCGCCCAACAGCGTATCGGCCCCGGTGGCTTCCGCATCGGCCACTTTATCCGACACCATTTTGCCGGAGATCTCCGGGAATTTGACGCAGAAGGTGCCGCCAAACCCACAGCATTCATTCGGGGCTGAAAGCTCTTTCAGGGTCAGCCCCTTCACCTTGGCCAATAAGGCCCGGGGTTGGGGCCGGACCCCCAATTCGCGCAGGCCCGAGCAGGTGTCATGATAGGTCACTGTTCCGTCGTAACGGGCCTCAACATCCTGCCAGCCCAGCTCATCGACCAGAAAGGAAGTCAACTCATGGGCTTTGGCCGCCAGGGCCGCCGCTTTGGGGCCCCAAACCGGGTCTTCGGCGAACAAAGCCGGATAATGCTCTTTGACCATGCCCATACAGCTGCCTGACGGGGCCACCATATAATCGTAGTCAGCAAAAGCCTCGATCACCTGCCGGGCCTGAACCCTGGCCATGTCCTTGGCCCCGGAATTGAAGGCCGGTTGACCACAGCAGGTCTGTGCCGGGGGCACCTCAACGGTGCAGCCGGCTTTTTCCAACAGGTGAATGGCAGCAAATCCGACCGATGGCCGGAATAAATCGGCAACACAGGTGATAAAAAATCCGATTCTTGGCATGGCGCGCCTCGGAGCTTTGATTGTTTTTGGAAAATATCCCCCTGGCTGCCGGTCCCATCCCCGCCCCGATCACAGCTTGGTGCCTCTGTCTGAAAACATCAGACGGGCCTGACACCAGATCCGATCCCCCCTTGGCTTCGGAGTGGTGTCGCCGCGAACGATCGAGATGATTTTTGGCAACCGCCGTCATCCTGTCCGCACGGCGTGTGGAAAGCAAGGGAAATGCCCGTTTTGCAGAGCAACATCAACTGCTTGGGAACAAAAACCCTGCGTAGCGCGGCACAAAAAGATAGTAGCGGCCGGGATTGTTAAACCCTCCAGCGAGGTCCAACGCCCGCTCCCCGGTGCCGAAGAACACATCCCCGCGCACGGCCCCTTTGATCGCCGCGCCAACATCCTGGGCCACCATCAACTGGCGCAAGGGTGCTCTGCCGGGCCAGGACACATCAACCCAGAGCAAGCTGCCTAAGGGAATGGCCCGGGTATCCACCGCCAATGACCGGCCACTGGTCAGCGCCACCCCTTGGGCACCGATGGGACCGGGACCGGTGTTCTCCTGGAAGAAAATATAGCGCGGGTTTTCCCGCATCAGGCCCCAGGCCTGGTCCGGATTGGCTTTCAGCCAGCGGCGGATGGAGCGCATATCACCGCCCTCCCCTAAGCCGCGTTTGAGCATCAGCCCACCAATGCCAACGAATTTATGGCCATTATTGGCGGCATAGCCAATGCGGGTCCGGCTGCCATCGGGCAGAGTAACCACACCGGACCCCTGGATCTGGAGCACATGGAGATCCACTGCATCCTGGGCCCAGAACAACACCGGTGCCCGTCCGGCCAAGGCACCATCGTCAATCTCGGCCCGGGTGAAATAAGGCGCGGTCCGCCCCTGGCCCAGATCCCGCAACCCGGTGCTGCCTTTCATGACCAGATCTTCGGGCACACCATAGATCGGCACTTGGTGCAAGGCGTCCGGCTGACGGGCGGCAAACAACTCGGCCTCATAGTAGCCGGTGAACCGCCCATCCCGAGATCCATCCTCCAGCGCCTTGACCGCCACCGGGGTGAACAAGCCTTCCAAGGCAGAACGGACCAAAAAGGATGGTGGATTGGGTCCAGCCTCGCGGATCAACGCCGAGAGGGCATCACAAGTGACCTTATAATCCCCGACAGTCATGCCCAGCGGTGCCGGGCCAATGGGGGCATTATCGGCTTTGCCCGCCAGGCGGGCGCAGGAGGACAAAAAGGCGGGCAGGGCTTCAACCACCCGATCCTCGTCCCAACCCGGCAGATCCTGCATGCGCACCGTGTCATACCGGGCGATGGGGGCGTTGGTGTTGGGTTGGGGTGGTTTTTGCGGTCCCGGGGCACAAGCAGTCAGGGCCAGGGCCAAGCCCGCAACAAGGCCAAACCGGGTCAGAGCCGAAAAGCGCGGGCGCTTGGACAGCACCCGGTCCGGTTCTTCCAAAATGGAGGGAGCCACCACCCGCCAGACTCCGGTCTAGGAGTCGTCGGAAGCGCTGTCAGCGTCACCTTCGTCATCGTCCTGGGACTCTTCAGGCACTTTGGTCGCCATCAACTCCCAGTTCGGATTGTCATTGGTGGTGTCGCGGCCAAAGGTCCACAGATCAATGACCTCAACCGCGTCGTCGGGATCACCCTCCAGGATCTCCCCATCACTGTCGCGCAGCACATTGGTTTGCTGGGTCACATAGCGCACGGTGACATAGGCCATGGAGCCACGCATTTCCGCTTCTTCCAGGTCAATGCTGCTCATGGAGCGGATATCGGTCTCTAGGGTTTCACCGGCCTCTTTGCGCTCATTGATCGCCAGCTCAAAATTCTCATAGACCGCATCGGCCAGAAGCGGACGCAAGGTCTCGGCATCGCCGCGCGCATAGGCATCAATGATCATGGAAAAGGCGGCCTTGGCCCCCTGCAGGAAGCCATTGGGTTCAAAGGACGGATCGGCCAGCCGGATATGGGTCAGACCCGAGGCCAAGCTGGGCGGGCCATCGGCCTCATCCTCAGGACCGTCGCGGCGCAATCCCGGCAGATCGACCACATTATCATTGGACTCATGGACCGGTTCCTGGCGCTGATATTGCGCTGGGCGGTTGGCTTCGTCTTCCGTCCGACGCCCAAGCACGCTGCGCAAGCGCAGAACCAGGAAGCCCGCGACCATGGCATAAATAATAATGTCAAAATACTCGTAGCCTTGGTCCATGGATTTGCCTGCCCGATCTCAATCGTCTCGTCCCATCAGCCCTCCACCATAGAGGTCTGCCGGGGTTGGTCCTTCATCCTCTGACGGTCCGTTGCCCGTTCTCATACACGCAATCGGACGCATCCCGAGCAATCTCGTCCCATTGATATGGTCGGTGATTGCCTGTCCTGCCATGGCGGTCGGCAAAGAAAACCGGAATCTCTGGCCTCAAAGCGAAAAAACCGCCTCCCCATAGAACCATCCGTCCCATATGGAAAGACACGCAGCGATCCCGTCATGGCGGGAAGAACATAGGACGTGGGCTTAAGGACAGCAAGTATGGCTCTTTTCCTACTGGCCGCCTTTATTGGTGTGCCCATTCTCGAAATCGCCCTGTTCATCCAGGTCGGTGGCTTTCTCGGCCTATTGCCGACCCTAGGAATCGTGATTCTGACCGCCGTGATTGGCACCTTTTTGATGCGCCAGCAGGGTTTGGCGACCCTGAACAAAGCCCGTACAACGATGAACTCCGGGGCGATGCCGCTGCGGGAACTGTTTGATGGAGCCTGTTTGCTGGTTTCCGGTGTCTTGCTGCTGACCCCAGGGTTTTTCACCGATGGTCTTGGCTTTTTGCTGTTGCTACCGCCTTTTCGTGATGTCCTGCGGGAATTTTTGGGCAAGCGGGTTCAACTCCATGCCACCCAGGGGGGCTTCCAGGCGGGGATGGGGCCTGGAATGGGAGCCGGAATGGGACCAGGAATGGGTGCTGGTCCCGGTCCTGGGTATGGTCCCTCGGGCGGACCGGGTGCTGGACCAGGGTTTGACCCCTCCGCTGGGCATCCTTTTCACAGCGGTGGTCATCGCGCGGGAGCCTCCCGGTCCGCTGGCTCAACCATTATTGATGGTGATTTCCGCGAGGTGCCAGAAACCGAGCCCCAGACGGAGCCTCAGACCGAGCCGGATCCCCAAACCACCAGCCCCACCGAGAAGACCGATCCCACCCCTGCAAGCGACCCCGTGATCCTACCGCCCAGTCAGGGGCCGCGCTAAACGCAAACCCATAGCTTGCCTAGCCTGCAAAGCGTTCAAGGCTTTTGTTCCCCGGGGGTTCCATGCTACCCCTTATGCCCTGATCTGACTTCATGATCCTGGGCTTTCCCCGCACCAGGCACGTTCTGAATTAACCTCAAAGAGAGTTCACCATGTCCGAAGAGACTCCCCAGGCTGCACCGCAACCCCAGCAGCCGCCACTGGTTATTAATGGCCAATATATCAAAGACTTGTCCTTTGAAGTGCCCGGTGCACCGCAGATTTTTGGGGAGCTCGATGGCCCGCCAGACATCCCGATCAATGTGGAAGTCAGCGCCAAGCCTTTGTCCGAAAAGGCCTATCAAGTCTCTTTGCACATTCGCGCTGAAAGCCGGGTCAAAGAGAAAATCGCCTTCATCGCCGAGCTGGAATATTGCGCCATTGCCACCTCGTCTCTGCCGCAAGAGCAGGTGCAGCCGCTGTTGCTGATCGAAGTGCCGCGGATGATGTTCCCCTTTGCCCGCAACATCATCGCCGATGTGACCCGGGATAGCGGCTTCCCGCCGCTGATGATTGCCCCGCTGGACTTTGTTGCGCTCTATAAGGCCCGGGCGGAACAGAACGCCGCCGCAGCCGGTACGCCGCCAGCGTCTTAAGGCTTCTTTTGGAGCCCGTTTGTTTCCAGTGGCTCCGGATTTACAGCATGATAATGCGTTGGATCACCGCGTCTTCCACAAGGGCGCGGTGATTTTTGTTTCCAAAAAGGCCTGATGGGCGGCCTGTTCTTCCTCGCTAAGGCTTTGGGCCCGGACCGGGCGCACTGGACGGCTTTGGGCCAGGGCTTCCAGAGCCTCTTGAGACGGAAAGTCCTCGGTCGGCGCGGCATTGCTCTGGGTGCCCGCCCCGGACCCTCCAGCGTCTTCGGCCAGGACCAGACCCGGCTGGCGTCCGCCAATCAATTCCAGATAGACCGCTGCCAACAAAGTACAGTCGATGACCGCGCCATGTTTGGTCCGGTCGGACAGATCCACATTAAACCGCCGACAAAGCGCATCCAAATTCACCGGCGCCCCGGGAAATTTCCGCCGGGCGATGTGCAAAGTGTCAATGGCCCGTTCCATGGCCAGGGTCGGTCTATCAGCCCAAGACAGCTCCGCGTTCAGGAACTTCATGTCAAAGGCCGCATTGTGGATCACCAAGGGCGCATCGCCAATGAAGGCCAGGAAGTCATCGACCACGGCCTCGAACACCGGTTTGTCGGCGAGAAAATCTGCACTTAGGCCATGAACCCGCTCCGCATCGGCGGGCATGTCCCGTTCCGGGTTGATATAGACCTGATATTCATTGCCGCTGGGCAGATGGTTGATCAGCTCCACACAGCCGATTTCCACCAAGCGATGGCCTTCAGAAGGCTCAAAACCCGTGGTTTCCGTATCGAGAACGATTTCACGCATGGCTACCCCCGTTTTCGCCGGCGATGGGGCCTGTTTTGGGCCTGACGCAGGGCTTTTTTCAGCGCCAAACGGGCTGTTCGATGGCCCAACCCGGTTAAAACCACCCAATCTGCCCGGCGACGCTTTTCGGTATCGGGGGTTTGGCGGGCCAAAATGCCGCGCAGTTTGTCAGTGGTCATGGCCGGTCGGGCCAACACCCGCTGGCGTTGGATCATCGCCGAGGCACTGACCACCACCACCCCATCGCAAATCCGATCCCCCCGGGTCTCGAACAACAGGGGAACGTCGAGGATCACCAAACGGGCACGGCGCAGGGCGGCTTGTCGCAGAAACCGCTGTTTTAAAGCCCCAACCAGCGGATGAAGGATGGCTTCCAATTCTTTCAACGCCTTTGGATTTTGAAACACTTCTTGGCCCAGTTGCTTGCGATCAATGCGATCCCCGGACAGGCTGGCGGGAAAGCGTTTGCCAACCGGGTCCACCGCCGCACCCCCTGGGCCCAGCAAGGCATGAATGCCCGCATCGGCATCATGAACCGGATAGCCCATTTGCCGGGCCATTTGGGCGGTGGTAGATTTGCCCATGCCAATGGACCCGGTCAGCCCCACGACCCGCATCAGCCAGCCCCGTCCTGGAGAACCGCAGCGCGCAACTCTTCCGTGACCTTAGGATCAACGCCAAACCAGGCTTTAAAGCCTGGACGGCCTTGGTGGAGCAGCATGCCAAGGCCGTCCACCACCGGATTGCCCCGAGCCCGGGCCGTGGCCAGCAAGGTGGTTTCCAGGGGCACATAAACCAGATCGGTCACCACCGCCGTCCGGGGCAGTTTGGCCAAGGATAGGGACAAATCCGGTTGCCCGGTCATGCCCAGGCTGCTGCTGTTGACCAACAGGGCGCAGTCTTGCATCCGATCCGGGGCATCGGCCCAGCCCATGATCTCGACGGGTGGCAAGGTCATCCGGGCACTGAGATCCTCCACCAGGGCCGCCGCCCGATCTCGGGAGCGGTTGACCAACCGGAGCTGGGGACACCCCGCCTCCGCCAACGCCCCGACCACGGCTCGCGCCGCGCCACCGGCCCCCAGGATCATCGCCGGGCCGGTTTTGGCCGACCAGTTTGGCCGCGCCGCCAACAGGTTTTGCAAGAAGCCATAGCCGTCGGTGTTGTCGGCCAAAATGCCGTTTTCAGTGAACACCAAAGTGTTCGCAGCACCCATGGCCTGGGCGCGGGCTGTGGTTTCCGTGGCCAAGGCGAAGGCGGCCTCTTTGTGGGGGATGGTGACATTGAGCCCGGCAAAGCCAGCAGCCCGTAAGCCGGTAACGGCAGCCGACAGATTGTCCGGAGCCACCGCCAAGGGCACATAGGCCCCATCCAGATCCAAGGCCTGCAGCCAGCTATTGTGCAATTGCGGTGATCGGCTGTGGGAAATCGGCCAGCCGATTACGCCAGCGAGTTTGGCCTTTCCCGTGATCACTGCGGCAAAACCTTGTGTAGGCGTAAAATATCCAGCAAGGGCAATAAGGGCAGCCCTTGGATCGAAAACAAATCGCCTTCAATGGCGGAAAACAGCTGCACGCCGAGACCCTCGATTTGATAGCCGCCGACACAGGACAAAATGTCCTCCCCTGCCGCTGCCAGATAACTGTCCAGGGACGCTTCGGACAGTGATCGCATGGTTAGGGCCGGTTGTGCCCCGGCATGCCAAATCCGCTGACCGCCATGAAACAAAACCGCAGCGGTGGCCAGATGGTGGGTGCTGCCCGAGAGGGTCTTCAAGGTCTGTTTTAAGGCATCCCGGTCTTCGGCTTTGCCATACCACACCCCACCGCAATGCATGATTTGATCCGAAGCCAACACCAGACGATCCGGGTTGGTTTGGGAAATATGAATCGCTTTCAACTCAGCCAGAACCGTGGCCGCATCCAAAGCCGTCCGGCCCTCGGCGGCCAGGGATATTCGGGCGGTTTCCTCATCAACCAGCGGCCGGATCACCTCGAAGGGCACACCGGCGTCCCGAAGCAGGCGGGCGCGGTGAACGCTGCCCGAGGCGAGGATGATGGAGGGCGTTGGGGGAGCCTCAGGGTTGGTCACTTGGTGAATCCCAGCTTTTGCATAATGGTTGCGGCGACCTCTTCGATAGAGCGGCGGGTGACATCAATCACCGGCCATTTCATCTTGCCATAGAGACGGCGGGCTTGAGCGACCTCCTGGCGGACCAGATCCTCATCCGTATAGGAGGTATTTTGATCTTCCCGCATGATCCGCAAGCGGGATCGCCGAATATCGGACAAGCTTTTTGGGTCTCGGGTGAGCCCAATCACAAGCGGTTTTTTTAGGGAAAACAATTCATTGGGGGGATCGATCCCGGCCACCAAGGGAATATTGGCCGCCTTAATGCCCCGATTGGCCAGATACATGCAGGTCGGTGTCTTTGACGTCCGCGACACCCCGACAATCACCACATCGGCCTGTTCCAAACCGTGGAGCAACTGGCCATCATCATGGGCCATGGAAAACTGCATGGCATCGATCCGGGAAAAGTAATCCTCGTCCAATGCATGCTGTTTGCCAGGCAAAGCATGGCCATCGCTTTCAAAAGTGTCCGACAGCACCCGCATCACCGGATCGAGGATCGGCACTGCGGACAGGCCCAAAGTCCGGCAGGTTTCCTCCAAAATGCCCCGCACCGTCGGATCCACCAGGGTGAAAATCACCGTGCCGGGCATGTCCTGAATGCCATCCACCACCCGGCGGATCTGGGCTTCGGTGCGCACCAGCCACCAGCGATGGATCTCCACATCGATGCCATCATATTGCACCAGGCACGCCCGCATCACCGCACTGACGGTTTCCCCGGTCGCATCAGAGATCAGATGGACATGTTTAGTCTTTTGGTGCTCGATGTCAGACATGGGGACGGATGTCGGCCTGTGTTGGGGATGTCTGTGGATAACAACAGCGTTAGGATCGCGCCAATGGCTTTCGTCCCATTGGGAAGGCGATCATGCCAGATCTTGTACCCATGGGGATAGGCTCCCTGTCGATTGCCCGCTGTCATAAATAAGTCATGCTGCCGACTCCAGCGTTGTTTGGCTTATCCCCGTTGGGCCTTGGATGAGGATAAGGGCGGAAGTCCTTTCGGGTATTTGCCTTTTGGCTTTTATTGCCTGGTTATCCCACTCTTTGGGAATACCCTATCTGTGCACTGGGGATAACCCTGGAGCAAAGTCTGAACACTGGGGATCCCCATAATCCACAGGGCCAACAACCTACAAACACCTTTTTCCTATATATAGGATTGATATAAGGGGGACGGGGTTCCCAAACTTTGTCGCCTTCAGCGCAATCCTTCTTTCGGCATAGCAAACAGAAAAAGAGCATCATGGCCAAACCAGAAAAGCTGTTTCTCAGAGCCTTAGCGGGCGAGGTCCTTCCCGTCCCACCAATTTGGTTGATGCGGCAAGCGGGCCGCTATTTGCCGGAATACCGGGCGACCCGGGCCGAAGCTGGTGATTTCCTCAGCCTCTGTCACAACAGCGATCTGGCCACCGAGGTCACGCTGCAGCCGCTGCGGCGCTATGGCTTTGATGCGGCGATCCTGTTTTCCGACATCCTGATTTTACCCCAGCTGATGGGTCAGACAGTGGGTTTTAAGCAGGGGGAAGGACCTGTGCTCGGACCGATCCGAACCATGGAGGGTTTGGCGGCCTTAAACACTGATCCAGAAGCCATCAAGAACAAGGCTCAGGCGGTGCTGGAGACGGTATCTCGTCTGTCTCGGGAGATCCCCCCGGAAACGGCCTTGATCGGCTTTGCCGGGGCTCCTTGGACCGTGGCGACCTATATGGTGGAAGGGGGCAGCAGTCGGGATTTTGCCACCTTGAAATCTCTGATGTTCGAGGGCGGTCCGTTTTTCCCGGCTTTGATGGAGCTGCTGACCGAAGCCACTGGGGATTACCTGATCGCCCAAATTGATGCGGGGGCCGAGGCAATCCAGCTGTTTGACACCTGGGCCGGGGTGTTGCCGGAACGACAATTCGCCTTATGGGGCATCGCGCCGATCAAACGGATTGTCGAAAAGATCCATCAACAGCGTCCGGGTATTCCGGTGATTGGGTTCCCAAAAGGCGTCGGCGTTGGCTATGAGCGCTATGTCGCTGAAACCGGGGTCGATGGGGTTAGCCTGGACAGCACCATCCCCTTGGCTTGGGCCGCCAAAGCTTTGCAGCCCCATTGCACGGTCCAAGGCAATATGGATCCGTTGTTGCTGGTGGCTGGCGGGGCAGAGATGACCGCCACGGTCACTGCGATCCTGGAGGGTTTGGGGTCTGGGCCCTTTGTTTTCAATTTGGGCCACGGCATTGTACCACAAACCCCGCCCGACCATGTGAAGGAGCTGGTGGAGTTCATCCGATCGGCCTTGTGACCCGAAGGGCAAAGCCGGTCGTATGGAAGGACGAACGGTCTTAAGGGAGTCCCATGGCGGAAAAGCTGGCAGTGGTGTTGTTCAATCTGGGGGGCCCGGATTCCCCAGAGGCGGTCAAACCGTTTTTGTTCAATCTGTTCAATGATCCAGCGATCATTTCCGTGCCGACGCCCTTGCGCTGGATGATTGCCAAACTGATCTCGTCACGGCGTGCGCCCATCGCCCGGGAGATCTATGGCCATATTGGCGGCAAATCGCCTTTGCTCGAGCAAACCCATGACCAAGCCGCTGCCATTGCCGCTGGCCTGACGGAAAAAGGGTTCGAGGCTCTGGTGGTACCCGCCATGCGCTATTGGCATCCCTTTGCGACGGAAGCAGCCCAAGCCGTGGCCGCATTCCAGCCCGATAAAATCGTTGCCCTGCCGCTCTATCCACAATTTTCCACCACGACCTCCGGGTCCTCCCTGAAACAATGGCGGGAGGTGTTGGCCAAGACCTCAATAACGGCGCCGTCCCTGGAGGTCGGCTGTTGGCCAGTCCTGGATGGCTGGTGCGAGGCGGTGGCGGGTTTGATCCGCCAGTCTTTGCCAGAGGCAGAAGAGGATGATCCGCAGCCGCGCTTGCTGTTTTCCGCCCATGGCTTGCCAAAAAAGGTGATCGATGCGGGCGATCCGTATCAGCATCAGGTGGAGCGGTCCGTTGCGAAGGTCCTGGAGATCCTGGGGCCGATCCCCGTAGAGCCGGTGGTGTGTTACCAATCAAAAGTTGGACCATTGGAATGGATCGGGCCAGCAACCGAAGATGAGATCAAGCGGGCCGGGGCCGATGGCCGCCCGGTGATTGTGGTGCCGATTGCCTTTGTCTCCGAGCATTCCGAAACCTTGGTTGAGTTGGATATCGAATATCGCGAGCTCGCTGAAGAGGCCAAGGTGCCCTGGTACCGTCGGGTGCCCACGGCGCAAACCCATCCCCGTTTCATTTCTGCTCTGGTAGAGGTGATTGGCACGCGTTTGGAGCGCTCTGGGGAGTGTATCACCGTGGGGGCGGATCGGGTTTGCCAGAGCTCTCACACAAAATGCCCGTGTCGTTAGGAGTACTAAGGTAATGGATTACGGGACGACCCTGTATTTAACTGTAAAAACAGTGCATATTATTGCTGTTATTACCTGGATGGCCGGATTATTTTATTTACCGCGCCTTTATGTATACCATGCCATGGAAGAAAAGGGCTCCAAGACCGGGGAAACCTTTAAGATCATGGAGCGCCGATTGCTGAAGGCGATCATGAACCCCTCGATGATTGTGGTGTTGGTGACCGGATTTGCCCTGTCTAAGGATTGGGTCAGCGAGGGCTGGTGGCATATGAAGGTGACTTTGGTGGTCGGCGTGCTGGTTTGTCACATGCTTTATGCAAGATGGCGCAAAACATTTGCTGTGGATGCAAACAGTCGCGGGGATAAATTCTATCGTGTGGCGAATGAAGTGCCGACAGTGCTCTTGCTCGCCATTGTTCCGCTTGTGGTGTTTAAGCCCTTTTAGGCGTTAAAGGATCAGATTGAAACGCATTGGCACCGTTTTTTGCGGTCCAAGCAATTGACCTGCTCCTGGCAATAGGGTACTCCTGTTGTTGTTCCCAGACAGTTACTTCTCGTGGGGACACCTTCCAAAGCACATCTGCAACAGCGAGCCATTGCGGGCCTCAGCGCCCATTTGCAGATCCGTTGCCAAAATACAACTCATCCGGTTGATTCTACCGAGATTTCCCCGTTGTTTTTGGAACGCTCATTTCCCGGTTTCACCAGAGACTTTCCATGCACCTTCAAGATCTGAAAAGTAAATCTCCCGCTGACCTATTGGCATTTGCTGAGGAGTTGGAGATCGAGAACGCCAGCAATCTGCGCAAACAGGACATGATGTTTGCGATCCTGAAACAGTTGGCGGAAAACGACACGGCGATTTACGGCGCCGGGGTGTTGGAAATCCTGCAAGACGGGTTTGGGTTCTTACGGTCGCCGGAAGCGAATTATCTGCCGGGTCCCGATGACATCTATGTTTCTCCGAGCCAAATTCGGCGTTTTGGGTTGCGCACCGGGGACACGGTGGAAGGTCAGATCCGCAGCCCGAAGGATGGGGAGCGTTATTTCGCTCTGCTGAAGGTCAACAACATCAATTTCGAAGCCCCGGAATCCGTGCGGCATCGGATCAATTTCGACAATCTGACCCCGCTCTATCCCGATGAGCGGTTGCAGTTGGAAGTCGAAGACCCGACCCGGAAAGAATTCACCACCCGGGTGATTGATGTGGTGACGCCGCTCGGCAAAGGGCAGCGCGGATTGATCGTGGCTCCGCCGCGCACCGGTAAAACGGTGATGTTGCAGAACATCGCCCATGCCATTTCCGCCAACAATCCGGAAGTCTACTTGATCGTGTTGCTGATCGATGAACGTCCGGAAGAAGTGACCGATATGGCGCGGTCAGTGAATGGCGAAGTGGTCAGCTCGACCTTTGATGAACCCGCCGCCCGCCATGTCCAAGTGGCGGAAATGGTGATCGAAAAGGCCAAGCGCCTGGTGGAGCATAAGCGCGATGTGGTGATCCTGTTGGATTCCATCACCCGCCTGGCCCGGGCCTATAACACCGTGGTGCCGAGCTCCGGCAAGGTGTTGACCGGTGGTGTGGATGCCAACGCCTTGCAGCGGCCGAAGCGGTTTTTTGGCGCCGCTCGGAACATTGAGGAGGGTGGCTCCCTGACCATCATCGCCACCGCCCTGATCGAAACCGGATCGCGGATGGATGAAGTGATCTTTGAAGAGTTCAAGGGCACCGGTAACTCTGAAATCATCCTCGACCGCAAGCTGGCGGATCGGCGGATCTTCCCGGCCATCGACATCACCCGGTCCGGTACCCGGAAGGAAGAGCTGTTGGTGCGCAAGGATGTGCTGTCGCGGATGTGGATGCTGCGCCGGATCATCATGCCGCAGGGCACCCAGGAAGGCATGGAGTTCTTGATCAGCAAGCTGAAAGAGACCAAGAACAATGATGATTTCTTCGAAATGATGAACAGTTAGATCAGGTCCGGAGACCTCTTAGCGGCTTTTGAGCTGGCCGCTGGGGTTTCACGTGAAACCAGAGTGCAAAAAGCCCCACCGGTGTTGGCCTAACCGGTGGGGCTTTGTGCTTTTGCGAGATCAGCAAAGCAGAAACGGAGTCTGCTGAAAAAGCTCTATCCGATGGTCAAAATGGTCGAGCCCAGGCTTTTGCGGTCTTCGAGATCAATATGGGCTTGTTTGGCTTCGGCGAGAGGATAAGACGCGCCGATCCGGATCTTCACCGCACCGGAGGTGACGGCGGCAAACAAATCTGCGGAGCCTGCTTTCAATTCCTCGCGGGTGACAAAATAATGCGCGGTGCTGGGTCGAGTCAGGAACAGGCCCCCCTTCTGGCCCAGCAAGGCCGGTGTGATTTCCGGCACCGGACCGGAGGCATTGCCGAATGTGACCATCATGCCCAAGCGCTGCAAGCAATCCAGCGAGTCCATGAAAGTCCGCGCCCCGACGCCGTCATAAACCACCGGCACGCCCTTGCCGTCGGTGATTTCCAGAACCCGGTCCTTAAAAGACTCGGTGCTATAATTGATCACATGGGCGCAGCCATGCTCCTTGGCCAAGGCGGCTTTTTCGTCGGATCCGACGGTGCCGATCACAGTCGCACCAATGGACGCCAACCACTGGCAGGCGATCAAGCCAACGCCGCCCGCAGCGGCATGGAACAGAACCGTCATGCCCGGTTCGACCTTAAAGGTCCGCCGGATCAAATATTGCACGGTGAGGCCCCGGAGCATCATCCCGGCGGCGGCTTCATCGGAAATATCGTCCGGCAGCTTGACCAGTTTTTCCGCCGGATAAAGCCGGACTTCCGCATAGCCGCCAAGGGGTCCGCCGCTATAGGCAACGCGATCCCCAACCTGGACCGAGCTAACATCGGGTCCAATGGCCTCAACCACACCGGCACCCTCAAGCCCCAATCCGGAGGGCAGCGGAACCGGATACAGACCGGTGCGATGATAGGTATCGATGTAATTCACACCGGCCGCTTTTTGCCGCAGGCGGACCTGGCCAGGCCCGGGTTCGCCAACATTGCTGTCAATAAGGGTCAGGCATTCCGGTCCGCCGGTTTCGGTGATCTGGATGGCTTTGGTCATGATGTGGGCGCGTCCTTTTGCTTTTGGCTCGCACAGTCCTGGCACGGCATCGCCCAAGACCGGAGAGAGAGGCTATTTTGGTGGGGTGGATATGGGGAGGACGGGCTGTGCCTGCGAGAGGCTGGCAGACAGACCGGATCCCGGAGGCCAGAGACCCCCTGAAAAAGGAAGTTTTGCCGATCAATTGACCCTGGAGAAAGGACTTGGAAAGACTGATCTGCTATTCAGAACACCAGAGGGGAGAGACCCACCCAAAAGGGGGGTGATCCATACCCGGAACGCATCCGCCCTTTGTGGCGCCCCGATTGGGTTGGGAGGACCTGTCCAATGAAAATTCGTGTCGATGTGGATTGTACCCCGGAAGAAGCCCGGGCTTTTCTGGGCTTGCCGGATGTGAAACCGCTGCAAAACGCCATGATGGACCAGATGCAGCAACGCATCAGCGCCAATATGTCGGCGATGGATCCAGAGGCTCTGCTGAAATCCTGGTTCCCGGCGCAAGGGGCCAATTTGGGGGCGGTCCAGGATTTGTTTTGGTCGCAGTTTTCCAAAAGCGTCAGTGCCATGGGCAGTGCCTCGCCGATGACCACGACTGAGGATGATGAGCCCAAGGACGAGCGCTAACTCAGTAGCTCTCCGGTTCTAGGGTCCCACCTGTGTATGGTGCAAAGTATCTTGCTCTAAGCCGAGATCGCTCCGCTAGCCACCGAACAACCACCGGACGCCATCCAATAGGGGATGGGCCATGAACCTATGTGGACCCCTTGCAAGAGCGGTTCTGAGACCAGACATCGGGTGTTCCTTAGGAAACCACTAGAATTTTTTAAAGGTCCCCATAGTGGACCGAGCCCGAGAGACAAAAGCCGGACCATGAGCACCGATACAATCTTTGCGCCAGCGACCGCGCCAGGTCGGTCGGGCGTGGCGGTGTTTCGGCTGTCCGGTCCCCAAGCCCTGGCGGCGGTGCAAGCTCTGTCTGGTCGGCAGACCTTTCCAGCCCGCAAAGCCCTGCGTGTTGTTTTATCTGATCCGCAAACCCAGACCCCGCTGGATGATGGTTTGGCGATCTTTTTTCCCGCGCCGCGCAGTTTCACCGGTGAAGATGTGGTCGAGCTGCATATCCATGGCGGGCACGCCACCCAAAGCGCGATTCACAAGGCCTTGGTCACCTGTCCCGGATTGCGCCTGGCGGAGCCAGGGGCGTTTACCAAGCGGGGCTATCTCAATGGCAAAATGGATCTGGCCCAGGTGGAGGCCTTGGCGGATCTTGTCGCCGCAGAAACGGAGCAACAACGGCTTCAAGCGTTGGAGGCCTCAAAAGGGGCGTTGGGTCAATCCTGTCGACACTGGCGGGATCGCTTGGCGCGCGGCTACGCCCATCTCTGTGCGGTGATTGACTTCCCCGATGAGGATTTGCCCGACCATATTGAGGCGCAGCTGCGGACGGATATTCAAACCCTCTGTGCAGAGATCGAGTCGGGGCTCAAGGCAGCGGGGCGGACCGAACGGATCAGATCGGGGGTGACCGTCGCCATTGTTGGACCGCCCAATGCGGGGAAATCCAGCCTGCTAAACCATTTGGCCGGGCGCAATGCGGCCATTGTGTCTGATTTGCCGGGAACGACCCGTGATGTGATCGAGATCCGCTTGGACATTGACGGATATCCGGTATTGATATGGGACACTGCGGGGGTGCGCGAGGGTGGCGACCAGGTCGAACAGGAGGGCATCCGCCGCGCCCGGGAGCGCGCGGAGAACGCTGACCTGGTCATCGTCTGTTTGGATGGGCACCGATCGATGCCAGCGGACTTTGATCCTTTTGTGGGTTTGGCCGGAAGCCAGGGACTGTTGGTTCTGACCAAGGCGGATTTGGGGCTCCAGCCGGGCTGGTCCGCAGGGCCTGATGGGGGTTTGCGCTCGTCCGGGGTTGAAACCCTCGGCCTCTCGGTCGTAACGGAACAGGGCCTGGACGCGTTTCAGGATCTGTTGGCGCAGAAGATTCAAGCTGTTGTAGGGGCTGGGGCCAGCATACCAGATCTTGTGGTCACCCGGGAGCGACAGCGGATTGCTTTGGAAGAGGCTCTTGCTGCGTTGCAACAAAGCCAGGCGGCTCTGAGTTGGGATTTCATGGCAGAAGATTTGCGCATGGCCATGGACGCTCTTGGGGAGATCAGCGGCGCAGTGAGCACCGATGATGTGCTGGACATCATTTTTCGGGACTTCTGCATCGGAAAATAGAGTGACGCAGCGTGGAAAGCGCTGCTGCCTTTAATCGGACCTTAGCGTGCCATCAGGTCGGTTGCTCTGATCGGCGCGGATCGTTGGAAAGTGGATCTGTCATGCTGGACTATGATGTCATTGTCGTCGGTGGAGGCCATGCCGGAACGGAAGCGGCCGGCGCAGCGGCACGCATGGGGGCCAAGACGGCCCTTGTGACCCATCGGCTGGACCGCATTGGCGAAATGTCCTGCAATCCGGCTATTGGTGGATTGGCGAAAGGCCATTTGGTCCGGGAGATCGATGCCCTGGACGGCATTATGGCTCGGGCCATTGATCAGGGCGGGATTCAGTTTCGCATGCTCAACGCCTCCAAGGGACCGGCGGTCCAAGGACCTCGCGCCCAGGCCGATCGGGTGCTGTACCGGCAGGCCGTTCAGCGGCTGATCCGAGAGCAGGATAATTTGACCCTTATTGAGGCCGCCGTCGAAGATCTGATCCTGTCTGCCGAAGACCACGTTGAAGGGGTGATCCTTGGCGATGGCCGACGCCTGCGGGCTGGAGCGGTGGTGCTGACCACGGGGACCTTCCTCAATGGCATGATCCACAGGGGGCATGAGCGGGAGGCCGCAGGGCGGGTCGGGGATCCCCCAGCTGTGGGATTGGCGGCAACCCTAAAGCGCCTCGATTTCCCGGTTGGCCGGTTGAAGACCGGGACGCCGCCGCGTTTGGATGGTCGGACCATCGCTTGGCAGGGGCTCCAGGAGCAAAAGGGCGACAGCCCACCGCCGCCCTTCAGCACCATGACCGACGCAATCACCACGCCGCAAATCTCTTGCTATATCACTCACACCACCCCGGACAGCCATGCGGTGATCCAAACCAATCTGAAGCGCTCGGCCCTCTATGGCGGGGCCATCACCGGGGTTGGGCCGCGCTATTGCCCGAGCATTGAGGACAAGGTGGTCCGCTTTGAGGAAAAATCCTCGCACCAGATTTTCCTGGAGCCGGAAGGTTTGGAGGATCACACGGTCTATCCCAATGGCATTTCCACCTCCATGCCGGCGGACATTCAATTGGCCTTCCTGTCCACCATCCCCGGCCTTGAACAGGCGGTGATGCTGCAGGCGGGCTATGCCATTGAATATGACTATGTCGATCCCCGGGCGCTGACTCACAGTCTGGAAACCAAGGCGGTGTCCGGATTGTTTTTCGCGGGTCAGATCAATGGCACCACCGGCTATGAGGAGGCCGGGGGCCAGGGGCTTTTGGCCGGGGTCAACGCAGCCCTCCGGGCCGGGGGTGGCGTGCCCGACTTTGTCATTGACCGGGCAGAGGGCTATCTGGGTGTGATGGTGGACGACTTGGTGACCTTGGGCACCAGCGAGCCCTATCGGATGTTCACCAGCCGGGCGGAATACCGCTTGTTGCTGCGCGCTGACAATGCGGATCAGCGTTTGACACCCCGTGGACTCGCAATAGGCTGCGTTTCGGCTGATCGCAAGGCAGCGTTTCACATGAAACAATCCGCGCTGGAGGTGGCGAAGGGTCACTTGACGGCGACCGCTCTGACCCCGCCGGAATTGGCGTCGAAGGGGATTGTGGTCAATGCGGATGGACGCCGTCGGTCCCTGTACGACCTGTTGGCCCGTCCAGAGATTTCCGTGACCTGGGTCAAGCAGTTTGATGCGACGACGGCGCAGATCTCCAATGATGTCCTGGAGCAGCTTCGGATCGAATCTCTGTATCAGGGTTATCTCGATCGAATGGACAAAGATGTCCAGGCCTATCGCAAAGAAGAAGCCTTGGTGCTGGAAGACAGCATTGATTATCGCGCCATTGGCGGGCTGTCCCAGGAGCTGTGCCAAAAACTGAGCACCGTTCGACCGAAAACCTTGGGGCAGGCCGGTCGAATCCCTGGAATGACCCCGGCGGCGCTAACGGCGCTGCTGCGCTATGTGAAAAAGGCCAAAGCCGTCGCATAAGGACGCTTCTATGGTGATGTCTGCGGGCGAGATGCAGCGGATCACCGGTGTTTCACATGAAACATTGGGCCGCCTGGAGGCTTATCTCGACCTTTTGGTCCGATGGCAGAGGCGAATCAATCTCGTTGGCCCAAAGACCCTCGGCGATCCTTGGCGGCGCCATTTCCTCGATTCGGCCCAACTGATTCCGCATTTGAGCCCGCAATCCGGTATTGCCGTGGATATCGGGTCCGGGGCCGGTTTTCCGGGCCTTGTGCTGGCGCTGTGCTGCCCCGATTTGACGGTTCATCTCTTCGAGTCGGACGGCAGAAAAGCAGCGTTTTTGCGCGAAGCGGCACGGGTGACAGAGACCAATGTCACCATTCACAATGCCCGGGCCGAATCAATCGCCCCCTTCGCGGCAAGTTTTATCACCGCGCGGGCTTTTGCGCCGTTGCCAAAACTCCTTGATCTTGCTTGGTCCTTTGTCGGTCCGGAGACCAAGTTCTGTTTGCTCAAGGGACAATCTGTTGATGATGAGTTGACCGATTCACACAAGATATGGATGATGCACACAGAGAAGCATCCAAGCTTGTCCGATTCAGCGGGATGCATCCTCATTTTAGGAGATGTGCATCGTGACACCAAACCCCCTGTCCATCGCTGATAACCCCCGTATTTTTGCCATCGCCAACCAAAAAGGCGGAGTCGGCAAAACCACCACGGCCATCAACCTCGGCACGGCCCTGGCGGCGACCAAAAAGTCTGTTTTGATCATTGATATGGATCCCCAGGGCAATGCCTCAACCGGCTTGGGTCAGGCGCCTGCAGGTCGCCAGGTGACCACCTATGAGGTGTTGATGGGCGATGCCCCGATCACCGAAGCCATCACCACAACGGACATTGACGGTCTGTCTTTGGTCAGCGCCGGGGTCGATCTGGCTGGGGCAGAAGTGGAGCTGGTCCATGAGGAACAGCGCGAATATCGCCTGAAAGCAGCTTTGTCTAAGGGCTTGGAGTCCTTTGATTATATCATCATCGACTGCCCGCCCGCCTTGGGGCTGCTGACCATCAATGCGCTGGTCGCAGCCAGTCGGGTGATGGTGCCGCTGCAATGTGAGTTTTTTGCCCTGGAGGGCATCAGTCACTTGGTGCGGACCATTGATCGGGTCCGCAAGGCCTTCAATCCGGCCCTGGATATTCAGGGTATTGTGCTGACCATGTTCGATCGCCGCAATAATTTGTCCGACCTGGTGGCGGCGGATGTGCGTGATTTCTTCGGCTCGAAGGTTTACAAAACGGTGATCCCGCGCAATGTTCGGGTTTCGGAAGCACCGTCCCATGGTAAGCCGGTGCTGCTCTATGACTTAAAATGTGCCGGATCCCAGGCCTATTTGCATTTGGCCGGTGAGGTGATCCAGCGTGAAGGGGGTCTTGCAGCCTAATGAGCGAGGAACCAGCCTATCGCCGTCGCCGCCTCGGACGGGGCCTCTCCGCCCTGTTGGGGGAAGATCCTGAGGAGCAAACTGCTGCTCCCATGGAGGCTATGACCGAGGATCCGTCGGCCCCTCCGCGCCAAATCGCGGTCTCCAGCCTGCAGCCCAATCCCTATCAGCCGCGCCGGGAATTTAATCCCGAAGCGATGGAGGAGCTGACCGACAGCATCCGTCGCAATGGGGTGTTGCAGCCGATTCTGGTTCGGCCCAACCCGCATGTGCCGGGTGCCTATCAGATCATCGCCGGGGAACGGCGGTGGCGGGCGGCCCAAGAGGCCCAGCTGCATGAGGTTCCGATTGTCATTCGGGATCTGACCGACCGGGATGCGTTGGAAATCGCCCTGGTGGAGAACCTGCAGCGTCAGGATTTGACGCCGCTGGAAGAGGGCGAAGGCTATCGCAAACTGATGGACGAGTTTTCCCACACCCAGGAAGACCTCGCCACAGTGGTTGGCAAAAGCCGCAGTCACATTGCCAACACCCTGCGTTTGTTGCAGTTGCCCGACGAAGTGAAGGAAATGCTGACCAAAAAGCTGATCACGGCGGGCCATGCCCGGGCGCTGTTGACCAGCGGTGATCCGGTTTCCATGGCCGAACAGGTTGTGATCCGGGGCTTAAATGTCAGACAAACCGAAAAGCTGGTGCAGGAAGCTGCCAATGACAGCGGCGATGAGCCGTCTGGCAAGCGTCGGAAATCCAAGGGGGATGGGCCGACCAAGGATGCGGACACCCTGGCCTTGGAGCGCGATGTCTCCAACGCCTTGGGTCTAACGGTCTCCATCGACTTCAAGGGTCGCGGCGGCACCATGACCATCGCCTATGAGTCCTTGGCCCAGCTCGACGATATCGTCAACCGCCTGACCCGGACGCCGACGGTTGGCGCCGGGCGGGACTCGGTGGATGGCTTGGTCAGCGTCAGCGACTTTTAGAAAACGTGTTCAGCGCCGGGTGGACGCGGCGTTCCCTCCCCGGAGTGTTTCACGGGAAACAATGGCCGACCTTCAGATGAGGGTCGGCCATTTTTCTTTGGGATGGTGAGAGGGGAAATTATTGGGCCGCAGACCTATCGCCGTCGCGTACGGGCGGGACCACTGCCCACCCGGGCGGCTTGGCAGAGCCTTAGGATCAAGCGTTCACAGAGGACCCGGTCTGGGGCGCCGGTTTGCTTGGCTTCAGCTTCGGCGGCCATGATCAACGCATTGGCGCGATCCACTTTGGCCGCAGGCCATTGGCGGCATTGTTTGATCAGACGGGGTTTGTCCTTGAAAAACACCCGGGGCTGCAAGCGATCCACGGCCTGGTCCGGAGTGTTGCCGGATTGGGTCTGGCCACTGAGCCAATGCAGCTTGAGGAAATGCCGGCTAAAGGCCCGCAAGATCGTGACCACTGAAGTGCCTTCCCCCAACAACCGATCACACAGACCTAAGGCCTCAGCGGTGGTGCCTTCCGCTGTGGCATGGATCATGCGATCGATGGACAGCGCCGAGGTATCCCCGACACAGAGCATCACATCGTCAACGGTGACGGTCTTGCTGCCCTGGGCGTACAGGGCAAGCTTGTCCAGCTCGGACCGGGTGATGCCGCGATCGCTGCCCAAATGGTCCATCAAAACATCAATGGCGTCCGGCTCAATGCGCAGCCCGGCTTGAGCCATGCTGTCCTGGATCACGCCATGGAGGTCCTTTTGACCATCGCTGTAGCACGGAATGGCGGCAGCGTGGTCGCTGGCCTCCACCGCTTTGCGCAGGCTTGACCGGGCAGGCAGATCCCCGGCGAGGATCAGGATCAGCCCATCCCCCATGGGGTGGTCTAAGAACGCGGCAACCGGCTTTGCCAAGGCATCCGTACCCCCGCGCAGTTTCACGACTTTGCGTCCACCGCCAAAGGCAATGGCAGCGGCTTCATCGGCCAAGCGACTGGGATCGTCTTTGAGGTCGGAGAGGGAAAGTTCGCTAACCCGAAACGGGTCTTCGGGGGATCCGAGCAGGGTCTTGGAGACGGCTTGGAATCGCTCGCGAGCCAGGCCTTCATCGGGCCCATAAAACAAAAACAGGGACAAGCTTGGGGGCGGTGCCGCCAGCAAACCGGCTATGGCACCCGCTTTTGGTTTCACGGGAAACGCCGTCTCTGCTGCTGTTCCGAAGAGAAGAAGGTTGCCAGGCGCTGAACCAATTGCTGTGCCAACAGCTTCGCGGTGCGCTTTTCCGCTTCCCGTTCTTGGAACACTTCTGCCGCAGGGCTGACCGGTTGGTCAAAGGGGGCGGTCGCCGTGCCATTATAAGTCATGATCACAGCAGCCGGATAGAACACCCCATTCTCATCGGTCTGGGGACGGGTGCGCAGAACCATTTCCGTATAGGCGATGTAATCAAACCGGGTCGCGGTTGCGTCCAGGCCAACGGCGATCCCGGCCTTAAACACGGTGCTTTCCAGCGTCACGGTATATTCTGGACGGGTCGGCTCGCCCATTATGTTGACCATTTCATTGCGCAACAATTGGCCAAACCGACCATCGCCATCTTGGCGGACATAAACGCTGCGCAACTCGGCTGTCGCCGGAGTGTCGTTCAGGGAGACATTGTTCGCCCCATACATCGGCTGAAAGCCGCAACCGGACAACACCAGACCCGCGCTCAGAACCAGCGCAAGAGACCCGCGCCGGGACAGGCCAGTGGTGGCGGGTCTGATAGAGGGCCGCTTCGCCTTACGCCACAACATTGATGATCCTATTGGGCACCAGAATCACCTTTCGCGGTTCTTTGTCGCCAAGCTGGGCTTGCACCGTGGGCAGGGCCAAGGCAATGGGGCGGGCGGTGTCCAGATCCGCATCCTTGGGCAGGGTCACGGTGCCGCGCATTTTGCCATTGACCTGGACTCCGACGGTCACGGTGTTTTCCACCATCCAGGCCGGATCCGCTTTGGGCCAGGGGGTTTGGGCCAGCAATAGGTCATGGCCAAGATGGGCCCAGATCTCTTCCGCCACATGGGGGACCATCGGGGCCAACAGCTGAGCGGTGCTTTCCAAGCAGAACCGATAGACCGCAGCGGCATGGTCTTGGGATCCGTCCACCGCAGACAGGGCATTGGTGAATTCCCGGATTGCGGCCACGGCGGTGTTGAAACGGAACTTATCCAGATCCTCGGTCACCTGGGCGATGGTGCGATGGGCTTTGCGCATCACCTCGACCAAGGGGCTGTCGCTGTCTGGGCTTAAGGTGATCTCTGCCGCCCCGGAGCCGGGCTCCGGCAGGGCCACCGGGGGATCCATTGCCAAGCGCCACAGCCGATTGACATAGCGCCAGGCGCCCTCAATGCCGGAATCGGTCCAATCCATATCCCGCTCCGGCGGGGAATCCGAGAGCATGAACAGCCGTGCGGCATCGGCGCCATAGGTGTCCAAGATGACGGCCGGGTCGACCACATTCATCTTTGACTTGCTCATTTTTTCCGACCGGCCGATCTGAACCGGACTGCCATCGGATCGCCGGGTCGCCGCGCCATCCCCGGTGCGATCAATCTGTTCTGGGGTCAGCCAGGTGCCATCCTCGGCCCGGTAGGATTCATGGCAGACCATGCCTTGGGTGAACAGCCCGGCAAAGGGCTCGCCCATCTCCGGATAGCCGCTGGCCCCCAGGGCGCGGGTGAAGAACCGGGAATAGAGCAAATGCAGCACCGCATGTTCCACACCGCCGATATACTGATCCACCGGCATCCAATAGCGAATGGCGTCGGGGTCAAAGGCGCGGGTTTCTTCCTGGGGCGAGCAGAAGCGGGCAAAATACCAGGAGCTTTCGAAGAAGGTATCGAAAGTGTCGGTTTCCCGCAGCGCTGGGGTGCCACAGCTGGGGCAGGGCACATGCTTCCAGGTTGGGTGATGATCGAGCGGATTGCCCGGCTTGTCGAAGCTGACATCCTCGGGCAGCAAAACCGGCAAATCCTGCTCCGGCACCGGAACCGGGCCGCAATCCGGACAGTGGATGATCGGGATTGGACAACCCCAATAGCGCTGCCGGGACACTCCCCAATCACGCAGCCGGTATTGCACCACGCCCTCGCCTTTGCCCAGGTCGGCGATTTTGGCGATGGCAGCGGCTTTGGCCTCCTTGACCGACAAGCCGTCTAAAAAGTCCGAATGAATGGCAACGCCATCCTCGGTGAAGGCCGTGTCGGAGCTGGCCATCTCGGCGACAAAGGCATCAATATCGGCACAGTCGCGAGGCGCAACGACCGCCTTGATCGGCAAGTCATATTTGCGGGCGAAATCAATGTCGCGCTGGTCATGGGCCGGGCAGCCAAAAATTGCGCCGGTGCCATACTCCATCAAAACAAAATTGGCGACATAGACCGGCAGGGTCCAGTCCGAGTCAAAGGGATGGCGGACCCGCAGGCCGGTGTCGAAGCCCTTTTTCTCCGCCGTCTCGATATCGGCCTCGCTGGTGCCCAAGCTGTCACAGTCGGCAATAAAGGCTTTTAGCTCAGCGGAAGTCTCCGCCAGCTCTTGAGTCAGCGGATGGTGGGGCGAGATGGCACAGAAGGACGCCCCGAACAGGGTATCCGGCCGGGTGGTGTAGACCTCCAGGCTGTCCTCACGCTCGATCAGGTCAAACCGCAATTTGGCCCCTTCGGAACGACCGATCCAATTGGTCTGCATCAAACGGACTTTATCCGGCCAGCGGTCCAAGCTGCCAATGGCCTGCAAAAGCTCTTCGGCATAGGCGGTGATTTTCAAAAACCACTGCGAGAGCTTGCGCCGTTCCACCGGAGCGCCGGAGCGCCAGCCCTTGCCGTCCACCACCTGCTCATTGGCCAGCACCGTATGTTCCACGGGATCCCAATTGACCCAGCTCTCGCGGCGATAGGCCAAGCCGGATTTCAGGAAATCCAGGAACATCTTCTGCTCATGCCGGTAATAGTCCGGCTCGCAGGTGCTCAGCTCCCGGGACCAATCAATGGACAGACCCATGGGTTTGAACTGCTCGCGCATGGTCGCGATGTTTTCCCGGGTCCATTTTGCCGGGTGGACGCCCCGGGCGATGGCGGCATTTTCTGCGGGCAGGCCGAAGGCATCCCAGCCCATGGGGTGCAACACATTAAAGCCCTGGGCCCGGCGGAAGCGGGCCACCACATCGCCCAACGTATAGTTGCGAACATGCCCCATATGTATCCTACCCGATGGGTATGGGAACATTTCCAGAACATAACATTTCGGCTTGTCAGACTGGCTTTCAGCGGCAAAGCAGTCTGCCGCATCCCATTGGGCCTGCCATTTCTGTTCGACGGCCTTGACGTTGTACCGATCGGTTTTCGTCATCAAACTTCACTTAAACGGGGTCTGCCCGGCGCATCAGCGGGTTGGCAGACGAAGACGAGGGAAAAGGGGCGAAAGGGCTGGCTGCCGCTTTGCTGTCCAGACTTAGCTGCCTTCCAGAACCGCCAGGCGCAGCTGACGGGCCTTGGTCAGGATGGCATTTTCAAAATCAACCGACACATTGTCGCTGACCGGGGCGTCAAGCCAGGAGGACGAGCCCACATCGCGGATTTGCCGGAAGGCCGAAACTTTGACGCCATCGGCCCGCAGCGCTTTGGAGAGGATATAGATGTTGATCTTGAAGCGCTCATCCGGCGTGGCATTGTTCACATACCAATCGGTGATAATCACCCCGCCAAAGGGATCCGCAGAGGTCAAGGGCATGAAGCCGACCGTGTCCAAGGACGCCCGCCACAAGAAGCTGTTGACGCCAATGCCGCCGCCTTCGCCGGGACCTGCAGTGCCGGATCCACCGCTCCCGAAATTCAGGGATAGGCCATCGGGGCCGAACAGCTTATCAGGATCCTGTTCACCGGGGGCGCGGAAGGTCGGTTTGGTCTCCCCGGGACGGCGCTCCTGAAACTTCTGCTCGCCAGCCCCACAGGCCGACAGACCCAGGGCGGTCACCAAGCCCAGGGCGACAATGCCGAGCCCCCGACGGGCGGGCCGTTGACCCATCCGGGCCGGGATCGACTGTGCGCGGAGAGAATGGCTCATACGCTTCCCCATAACCGTCAAATACTCCAGGCAGTGTGGTCAAAGACAGATATAGACACTTTGCGCGCCATAATGGACGACTGCTTCCGGTTTTACCACACCTGCCATGCGGCTTTGGCCGGAAGGTCGGGCTCTAGAGCGAATTCCGAGGCAATTGTCTCGCGGAATTCGCCTGACGCCAAATTCTGAGCTGCCGTAGATATCCGGCTAGGCTCAAAAAGGCAAATTTCCAAGGACGAAAACCGATAAGGTCAACCGGCCAATGCCTGGCGTAACGGATCAGGGCCGGACCCATAGCGTGCGGAGCGGTCCAAAGCGTCGCGATAAATCGGGCGGCGGACCTGCCAGGCACTTGCAGTGACTACTTGCCGATCCGTTTGATGGAAGTCCAACACCCCATCTTCCCAGGGTAAGCCGAGATAGGCCAACAACCGCTTGGACTGACCCGCCTGATCTTGAACCATGTCGGCATAGTCCACATCCAAAATCTCGATCGGGCAAGTTTTGCGCCAATGGTCCATCAGGCGTTCATAGCTGCGGGCATAGCGCCCCAAATGGGTCAAGTCATGGGCATAAGGATGGCTGGCGTTGAAATTTTTGAAATAGATCGACAGGCAACTGTCCATCAGTGAGCGCCGCGTGTGGACGATGCGGCCCCTGGGAAACAGGCGGGCGAACAAACCGATCCGGAGGTAATTGGCCGGCAGTTTATCCACCACGCGCAAGGCCCCATTACCGATTTTCTCCAGGTGATCGAGATAGCCCCGAGCCCGGTCCGCCAAAGCTGCCGGGTCCAAGCGATCAGCCTGATCAGGGTAAACCAGTCCTGACAGAACCCCGCCAGTCCCCAAATGAATCGCCTCCTTTTCTAGCCGGGCGAAATGGGTCAGCTCCCCGGCTCCGGCGGCCCGGCTGTGGCTGGCAATGATTTGTTCCACCAAAGTTGTGCCGGAGCGCGGCAATCCCACCACCAACACCGGAACCTCAGAGGTTTTAACATCATCTGGCATGCCTAGCCCGGACTGGGCCGCAAAAAAGGCACTGTCGAACCGGGCAATCAAACGGTCGATGAAAGCGTCATGGGCTTCGGGGTCAAAGGGATTGCGGGCGGCCTGGAGTGCGTTGGCCTCGGCGATCCTGGCAAAGGCGGCTTCGTGGTCCTTGCTGTCTTCCAGGGCCTTGCCCAGGGCATAGAGCAACTCGATCCGATCTTCTTCCGGCCAATCGGGTCGGGCCAACAGCCCCTCCAAGCGCGCAAGGATCGGATCCTCCGGTGCGATCTTATAGGTTTCCACCAACCCGCTGAGAATGGCCGCATCTTCAGGGTCATCGGCAGCGGCCTGCTCATAGGCCGCTCGGGCGGCGTCAAAGGATCCGCTGCGCTTATGGGCATCGGCCAGTAGGCGCCGAGCGCGCGCCCAGTCGGGATGGGCCTCCAGCAGGTGGGTCAAAAAAGCAATTGCTTCTGAAATCTGCCCGCCTTGGATCATCGCCCGAGCGGCCTGGAGATGGACTTCCCCCGGGGCTGAGGCCACGCCTAGCTGCCGATTGTCCAGGCTTTCCTGGGTTTGAATGGCGCGCAAGGCCAGATCGATGCCGTCCTCAAAGCGGTTGTTTTCCGTGGCGAATGCCCCCGCATCGTTCAGGATCGCAGGATCTTCCCGTCCTATGGCCACGGCATCCCGATGGGCATCCTGGGACAGGCCGAAAGCCCCCAGCGCGTTATAACAGCGGCCTAGACAAGACGCCAAAGCCGCCAGTCCGGGATGCAGCTTGCGCGCCTTCACCAAGGGGGCAATGGCATCGGCGGCCCGACCATCGGCAAACAGGGCCTGGCCGAGGCCGACCCAGCCCGGGCCATGGGCCGGGGCCAAACGGGTGACCTTTTCGAACTGCCGCACGGCTTCCGCCGGACGGGCTTGATTGAACTGCAGACTGCCGAGATTAAACAGCGCTTCGGCATAGTCTTTTTTCTGGCGAATAGCGGTTTCCAGGGCCTTTTCCGCCTGATCGATCTCCCCCTGGCGGGACAAGACCACCGCCTTGGCCAACCAGGCTTCCGGGAAGCGCGGCTTTGCCTGCAGGGCTTGGTCCACCGCTTGGAGGGCCTCCCCAAGCCGCCCAAGCGCCCCAAGAGCCTGGGCACAGAGCAGCTGGGCTTGGGCGTCTTTGGCCTTGTCCTTTGGCGGCTGACCAATGGAGCGTTGAGCAAAACTGAGGCAGCCCTCCGCATGACCCCCGGCCATGGCCAAGGAGGCCATGCCGAGCAAGGCATCCCGAGAATTTGGCTGGCTGGCCAAAATGGCCCGATAGCCCATTTCCGCCTCCCGCAAGCGACCGGCGGCATGATGGGCGGCGGCGGTGGCCAATTGGACCCGGGGTGAGGCGGCATTTTGGCCGGGCGGTCGGAACCCGACGGGGGACTTTGCGCCGGGTCTGGGCATTTTCGGCATGGCGGGTTCTTTGTTGGGAGCTGGGGTTGGGAGCTGGGGACAGAAACGGGGGACGGGAGCTGTGGGGACGGGACCAAACTGGGATGCAGGATGCGTCAAGCCTTCTGTGGGAGCAAGGCGCTGATTGCTGCCGCTCCGGGCAAAGCCCGGCCCGGGGACAGCCGCCGAATGGTGTTGGCATCAATCCCGCCTAAGGGAAAAATCCTTCCGGCACCAGAACGGCACCACAATCCAAAGCGATTGGTCCCGATACAAGGGGCCCCCGGATGGCTGGCGGTGGGAAACACCGGGGAGAGCAGGGTGATGTCGGCTCCGGTCTGATGGGCCTTTCTCAGCGCGCGCTGTCCATGGGCCGCAGCACTGACCAGCAGGGGCCGCCCAGCCCCGGCGCCCCGCCGTCGCAACCGTCCGGCTTGCCGCCAGAGCAGGCCCTCGGGCAGATGCACCCCATCGGCCCCGATCCGGCGGGCAAGACGCGGCGGACCGGCGAGAAAAAACAACAGATCATGGCGGCGGCAGAGCTGGGCGACGGATCGGGCCAAGGCCAATCGCGGTGCCGAAGCAAGGCTGTAATGGCGAAACACCAAGGCCGATCCGGTGGGCAAGGCGGCGAGGGCCGCAACCCAGCCTGACCCAGAGACCTCCAGACCCAACCGGGCCTCATCGCTGAACAACAGCGCCTTGGGCAAAACCCGAACGCCCCGCCGCCCCGGTGTGACGCCACGGGTCGGCAGAGACAGCAGATAGCTTGCCAAGGGCTGGGTCATAGGCCCATCTTCTTCAAACCGGGTGAGGTCACAGGTATAAAACAGCGTTTTAGAGTGTTCCATGTCAGAGATTGCCGAAAATTTTCAAGCGGTTCAGGCCGAAATTGCCAAGGCCGCCTCCGCCATCGGTCGGGATCCAGACCGGGTGTCCCTGGTCGCGGTCAGCAAACGCCAGGGGCCGGAGCGCATCCTGCCCGCTTTGCAAGCCGGACATCGGCTGTTTGGAGAAAATCGGGTCCAAGAGGCCCAAGGCAAATGGCCGGACCTGCGGGCGGCCTATCCGGATGCGCGGCTGCATCTGATCGGTCCGCTACAAACCAACAAGGTGAAGGAGGCCTTGGCGCTGTTTGATGCCATCCAGACCCTGGACCGGGAAAAACTGGCCATCGCTTTGGCCAAGGCCCGCGATCAAGGCGCGGCCCTGCCGGACCTCCTGGTCCAGGTCAATACGGGGGAGGAGCCGCAAAAGGCAGGCATCGCCCCCCAACAGGCCGAAGAGTTTATCGCCCATTGCCGAACCGATCTGGCGCTGCCGGTCACCGGGGTGATGTGCATTCCGCCGGTGGATGAGGAGCCCGCCTTTCATTTCGGTTTGCTGGCCGGGATCCAGGAGCGTTGTGGTCTGCGCGATCTCAGCATGGGGATGAGCGGGGATTATCCCACCGCCGTCAGCATGGGGGCGACCATGATCCGGGTCGGGACGGCGCTGTTTGGCAGTCGGCCGCCCGTTTGATGCGAAATCGATCCAACCCCCAATAAACCTTCAAAAGTAAAGTTATTCCGCTGGATGAATGACCAGAGCGGTCTCGGTATCGCAGTCGGGCAGAACAGACAGCAAATCAGCCAGCGCCAGCGCCACGCAGCCCTCGGTCGGGGCATAGTCCGGCTTGGCCACATGGAGAAAAACCGCGCTGCCGGCCCCGGGAATGACCGGATCGTCATTATGGCCGAGCACGATGACCACGTCATAAAGCTGGTCTTCACGCTGCATAACCTCATGGCGGGCGGCATAGGGCAAGGCGACTTGGCGGTTATAGGCCGAGTCCTTGGGATCGTCGCACCAGCCCATGGAGCTGTCGATGGCTGTCATTGTCAGCGGACAAACCGGGCGTTCCAGGCGATCGGCGCGCCAAAACCCCCGACGCAAGGCGAACCGTCCGATCGGGGTGGCTCCGTCGCCCTCAACCTTCTGCGCAGACAGGCCGCCCTTACCGATGGCACAGGCAAATTGGCGCGCCCCGGCAATCAGGATTTTCCCCCCGATCACGTCCAGGACATCCAGGCTCATGCGGAGAAGCCTTCTAAGGCATGGGTGGGTGCCGGGCTGCCGCCTTGGAGTTTTTTATATTTTTCCAGGGCATCCATGACCTTGTTGTTGAACCAAGGTCCCAGATCTTTTTGCGCCGGGGGTTGCGCTCCTGCACCGGCTGCGCTGGTCGTGGCCGGAGTCTGCGGAGTGCTCAAACGGTTTTGCCCTGAAGGGCCTTGCCCGGCAGGACCAATGCTTGCGGCAGGACCAATGCCGGGCACCGAATTGGTGACCGGATCGGGCACGGACAGGGTGTCACCCACGGCGGTGCCCGGCGGGGGGGCAAGATCCGGGGTCTGCGGGCTTATGCCCCCGGCGCTAGGAGCAGGGGCTGCGCCACCAGACCATGTCGCTGCCCCTGGAGAGGACGTTAGGGACGGACCGGGGGCAGATTGGGTCGGGTTCGGGCCAAAGGACTGCCCGCCACTGCGTTCGGCTTCCATCAACTGGGCCATGATCGCCGGATCGGGCTGTCCGGCGATCCCACCGGCCCGGACGCCTGTCCCAGCGGTGGTGGGGGCGGGGTTGGTCCCGGCCCCATTGGGCAGAGCCCCGGCGGGACGGCGGGAGACCCCATAGACCGGACGGGCGCGGTAGTCGGACAGGGATTTGCCGCCAAATTCCCGATTGGCGTCTTGGCCATTGACCGGCAAGCCTGCACCCGCTGCCCCCGGAGCGTTGGTTGCAGGGTTTGTTCCGGTGCTTGTTGGAGCTGGGCGCGGCGCGGCGTCCGGGGCGGCTGAAGCCAATTGGGGGGCAGCTTGGCCCGCCGCCCGGGCTGTGTCTGCCGGAGCCGGTGTTGCTTGAGCGATTTGAGCACCGCCCAAGGCGCGATAGCCAAGGGGCAGATCTTGCGGCGCCCGACCGACCACGGTGGTTGTGCCCTCGGTGCCTGCGGCGATGGCTTGGCCAGAGGGGCCTGAGGGCCGCACCGTCGTGCCACCCGGCCCGAGCAAGGCATTCATGGGCACCGGGCCGCCAGCGCTGGCGACCTGCGCCCCGCCGGTACCCTGCAGAGCGGCGGCTTCCAAGCGCCGGGTCTGGGTGGCGGCGATCTGGAGGCCTTCCTCCTGTCCGGCACCGGGCTGGCTGTAAAGGCTGGCCCATTGATTGAAATTATCCGGGACCAGGGATTGGGGTTGGTTGCCTTGGGCGACATTCAGGTCATTCGGGCCTTGTCCGCCACCCGCTGCGTCGTCTTCGCCGGTGACGAAGGCGATCAAATGCTCTCCGGGGTCCTTGCCGGTGGTTTCATCGACAAACACGCTGGCCCCGGCTGCGGCCAAGCCAATCGGGCCGCCAAAGAGAAAACCGCCGAGCAGACGCGGACCGGACTTGATCTCATCCCCGGTGATGCCGCGATAGGCATAGTTGAGGAGAGGGATATGCTGCAGGGGATTGACCACATCGAGCACATCCCAAAAGCTCATATCGTCAAAAAAGCCATCTTCCGTTCCCACATCCGCCTGGATGCCGGTTTCTTCTCCGGCCATGACTTTCGCGTTCGCTTTGGCATGGTCGGGGACCAGATCCAGCGGCGCGGCAGACGGGTTAGACTGTGGGACCGTTTCAACGGCCATAAGGGCCTCCTCAAGTCAGAGCCCTCACCACTTAGCAATCCCTGTGCCAGAACAGGAGAGTTGAAAAACACTGGAAAAACAGGAATTTAGCGGCGGACCCTGAGAGGCAAGATTGACCCGCCGGGCAAGGCTTGCCCAGGGCCGGGACTCTTTGACCCAGGTTTAAAAGAGATGCCCGCTGCGCTGGGCCTTGGTCGCCAGATAGCGCAGGTTATGGGGATTGGATGGAAATGTGTGTGCCACCCGCTCCGCCACGGTGATGCCATGGCGGGCCAGAGCCGCGACCTTTTCCGGGTTGTTGGTCAACAGCCGAACCGCCTCAATGCCCAGGGCGTTGAGCATTTGCACGGCGGGCAAATAGATCCGCTCATCATCATCAAAGCCCAATTGGCCATTGGCATCGACGGTATCAAAGCCTTGATCTTGCAGCCGATAAGCCCGGAGTTTGTTCACCAGACCAATGCCGCGGCCTTCTTGGGCGAGATAGAGCAGGACGCCGCCGCCCTCTTTCGCCAGTCTTTGGATGGCACCCCGGAGCTGATCACCACAATCGCAGCGCAGCGAGCCCAGCAGATCCCCGGTGAAACATTCGGAATGCAGCCGGGCCAGCACCGGGCCTTGGGTCGGCTCGGGCTGTCCGATCAAGATGGCCAGATGTTCAATGCCGCCATCGGAGGGTCGGAAGGCCAGGATCCGGGCATCCTCGGCCCCTTCTAGGGGCACTTGGGCTTCACTGACCAAACGCAAGCTGCGCGCCGCAACTGCTTGATAGGCCAGGACCTCTTCGGCCCTTACGGAAATTTTCTGGTCCGGCGTTGCCGAGGCGTCGTCCTCCGGCGAGGCAATGGCCCCGGCCCCGGGAGGGGGATCAGACTCCGCCAGGGGGGCCACCGCCACCAGCGCGGCAGGCAGCAGGCGCGCCAGCCGCGCCAGACACACGGCGGCCAGGTTGAGGGTCTCCTCGGGGCCGGTCACCAGGGTGCAGGCGTGCTCCGGCGGAGGTTCTGCCGGGGCGGGGGCGCAAGGATCGGCCAGCCAGAGGATATCGTCATGGGTTGCCGCTTTGGGCACATCGACCAAAGCGACGGTGTCTCGATCAAGCTTATCCCCTGGTGCGTTGGCACTGCCTTCCAAGCCCAAGACCTGAGCCCGGCGTCCGGTCAGAACCAGGCGCGCTGCGGCCTGGGTTTCCCGGCGCAAATGGGACAATGGATCGCCACTGGCGGAATCGATCGCGGCGACCAAAACCCGATCTTCCGGGGCTCCGCTGGGTCCGACCAGACTGATCACCCGGCCCAGACGCAGCTCGGCAATGGCCCGGTCCACCCGGGTCAACAGCCGACTGTCTTCCCCAAACAAATGATTGGAGAGGGAAGAAACAGCATGCGGTGAAGAGGGATCAGTCATCAAAATCACGGGCTTTGGCGGTTCTTTTGGCGGTTGGCACCAAGCGGTTCGGTCAAGTTTTGCGGAGCGGCGCACAATGCGCCAGGGTGCGGGGCGGTTCAACCCCCCATGATCCCCCTCCCCCCTAATCCCCCATGATCTCCCTGGCGCCAAATCGGACTTACAGGGTGATTTGGGGTCTAAAACCGGTGCTCACAGCGAATTTACAGGGAAAGGGTGGTATCCCCTTGGAGAATTGCTATTTTCACTGCAGGGGCTGTTCCAAATCCTTTTTCCACAAAGCTGATTGGAACGAAGCTCAAGGGATGTCAAGCGGATCAGGAACCCATGGCCAGCGGTAAGCGATTGCTCCTTGTTGATGATGACGACTTGTTGCGGCACTCGCTGGGGGAACAACTCTCCCTGCAAGAAGATTTTGATGCGGTTGACGAGGCCGTGGACGGGGCCGATGCCCTGACCAAAGTGGCCGATACCATTTATGATCTGATCCTGCTGGATGTGGGTCTGCCGGACACCGATGGCCGGGACTTGTGCCGGGAAATGCGCAATCGCGGCATTCGCGCGCCGATCATTATGTTAACGGCAGCGGATACGGACACCGACACTATTGAGGGCCTGGGCGCCGGGGCCAATGACTATGTCACCAAGCCGTTCCGCTTAACGGTGCTGCTGGCCCGGGTGCGCGCCCATTTGCGCCATCATGAACAAAGCGATGACGCGGTGTTCGCCATTGGGCCCTATAAGTTCCAGCCTGCCACCAAAATGATGATTGACCGGGAAACCGAGAAAAAAATCAAACTGACGGAAAAAGAAACCGGCATTTTGAAGTTTCTCTACCGCGCCGGTGGCGAGGTGGTCTCCCGCGAAGTCCTGCTCCACGAGGTCTGGGGCTATAACGCAGCGGTGACCACCCATACCCTGGAAACCCATGTCTACCGGCTGCGGCGCAAGATCGAGCCCGATCCGTCCAATGCCAGCATTTTGGTCACCGAAGAGGGTGGCTACCGCTTGGCCCTGTAAAGGCCTTGATGGAACGGATCCCTAAGCCGCAACTTTAGACAGATCCAGATCGACAGCCACGGGGACGTGGTCCGAGGGCTTGGTCCAGTCCCGAGGCTCCGTGACCACTTGGATCTCGCCCAAGGCCGGGGCCAAGGCATTGGACAGCCAAATATGGTCCAGGCGGCGGCCCTTGTTTGACGCCCGCCAGTCCCGGGCGCGATAGCTCCACCAGGTGAACAGCTTTTCCGGGGCCGGGATGCGGGCGCGCATGGCATCGACCCAAGGACCAGCCTCTTGCAGGGCCAGCAGCTTGTCCACTTCGATGGGGGTATGGCTGACCACCTTCAGCAATTGCTTATGGCTCCAGACGTCGTCTTCCAACGGCGCGATGTTGAGATCCCCGCACAGCAGGACCGGCTTGGCATCGGCAATCGCTTCGGTGGCACACCAGTCGGTCAGAGCGTCTAGAAACGCCAGCTTGTGGGCGAATTTCGGATTTTTTTCCGGATCAGGTTCATCGCCCCCGGCCGGAACATAGAGGCAATGGATTTCCAGGCCTTTGAAGTCAGTCCCAAGGGTTGCGATCACATGGCGTCCATCTTCCCGTCCGCACCAATCGAGGGACCGGGTGGACACCAAAGGAGTGCGGGAAAAAATCGCCACTCCGTTGTAACCTGGGATGGAATTGATGGCGTGATGGGGGAAGCCCATGGCCGCCATGGCGTCCCCTGGGACCGCATCCGGTTTGGCTTTCAGCTCCTGGAGGCACAGCACATCGGGCGCCTGGGCTGTGACAAAGTTCTGCAAGTGGTCCAACCGCAAGCGGATGGAGTTCACATTCCAGGTGGCCAGGCGCAGGCGGTCTTCATGCATATTCATCTCCGGGATCTGGGATAGGATGAGGGATATGGAGCATTTTCAGCCGAAGTGGGAACCGGTTCGGCGGTTCGAAAATGCGCCGACCGAAAGGTTGGGGCGAATTCAAAGAGTCAATTGTCGCGGAAATCGCTCGAGGTCCGGTCCAGGCAAAAAAAAGCGCCCGGTTAGGGGGGTAACCGGGCGCTGAACTCCTGTCGGAGCAAGAGGAGCGGCAGGGGAAACCGGTCCTCTTTGAGGCGAACCTCATTGCGAGGCCCGCCGATACACTACAACTGGGGTCGGAAATTCGAGTTTCCAATGCGCCAAACGCATAGCATATATGCATAGAATGCATAACTAGAGGTTTTGCAGGGAAGATATTGGATAAACCCCTGATTTCTTTCTTTTCTTAATTGTTCAATCCAATCGAGAGCCTCGGCTGGGATTGTTAAAAACGAACAAAGAATCTTCCAGGGTCACCCCAACCTTTGGGTTGAAAAGGGATACGGTGACCTCAGTCCCTTGGTTGTCGAGCACCCGCCATTGCCGCAGGGACATCGGATTTTCCGTAAAGGCCAAGGTCAAGGTGCCTTGGCCGGGGTCATCGGTTTGCACCAGCGAGATTTCAACCACGCCACCACCCCGCCGAACATCGGTCACGGTTTGGTCCGGATCGGCAAAAGAAACCCGTTCTTTTAACAGCACCGCCAACGGGGTTTCATCCAAACCGACATAGGAAACCTGGTCCAGCTCAATGTCGTGGTAAATCAGGTGACGGCCATTGGCGACCATCAGAATTTCCCCGGGGGCGTCATATTCCAGGCGCATATGGCCCGGACGGCGCAGGGACAGGGTGCCCTCGGCATATTTGCCTGCAGAGGAGATTTGTAAAAACCGAGCCCGGAAGGAGGTGATGGTGTTCATATATTGCTCGATCTGGGCCAGCTGAGCCCGATCTTCGATGGACAAGGTGGGCAGCACATTGCGCGGCGACAGGCTTTGGGCCTGGGCCGGGGCGGTGCCAACGCCCAGCGCCGCGCCGGTCAGGGCTGTTGCTGCCATCACGCCGGCCACAACGAGGCCAACCATACGCTTGCTCATATCCATTTCCTTCCGATGGCGCGGTCGATCCGACGGACCGCCTGCTTGGTCCCAAGGTGTAGCTGGAGACCCTAGGGGTCAAGCATGGCGGAAAAAAGAAACTGTCCGGAGCAAATCAGCACGCCATTGCCTTATTTCATGCCGCCGGACCTGAGGCTTCGGCCCTATTCTCCGTGATCCGGCAACAGAACCTCGCGCTTGCCCGCAGAATTGGGACGGCTGACCATGCCCTCTTCCTCCATGCGTTCCACCAAACGGGCGGCCCGGTTATAGCCGATTTGCAAGCGGCGCTGGATGAAGCTGGTGGAGACTTTGCGCTCCCGGGCAACAATCGCCACGGCCTCGTCAAACAGGCCATCGCCGCTGTCTCCGGCCCCGCCGCCGCCACTGCCGCCCCCAGAGCCGCCGCCCGCCAGGCCGGGCAGGAACGGTCCGCCATCTTCGGCTTCTTCGGTAACGTCATCGACATAATCCGGCACCGCCTGGGCGCGCAGATGGCCGCAAATGGCTTCGACCTCTTCATCGCTGACAAAGGGACCGTGGACCCGGCTGATCCGTCCGCCCGCGGCCATGTAGAGCATGTCGCCCTGGCCCAGCAGCTGTTCGGCGCCTTGTTCGCCCAAAATGGTTCGGCTGTCGATTTTGCTGGTGACCTGGAAGCTGATCCGGGTCGGGAAGTTGGCTTTGATGGTGCCGGTGATGACATCGACGGAGGGGCGCTGGGTGGCCATGACCAAATGGATCCCTGCCGCCCGCGCCATTTGCGCCAAACGCTGGATGGCGGCTTCCACATCCTTGCCTGCGACCAGCATCAAATCGGCCATCTCATCGACGATGACGATGATGAAGGGCAGGGGCTTCAGCTCAATCTCCTGCTCCTCATATTGCGGTTTGCCGGTTTCCGGATCGAAGCCGATTTGCACCGTCCGGGTCAGGCTGCCGCCCTCGCCCGCCGTATCGCGGACCTTTTTGTTATAGCCAGTGATGTTGCGCACCCCGAGCTGGCTCATGGCCCGATAGCGATCCTCCATCTCCCGCACCGCCCATTTCAAGGCGACGACGGCCTTGTTTGGGTCGGTCACCACCGGGGAGAGCAAATGCGGGATGCCGTCATAGATGCTGAGTTCCAGCATTTTCGGGTCGATCATGATGAACCGGGCCTGGTCCGGGGTCAGGCGCTGCAAGATCGACAGAATCATGGTGTTGACCGCCACGGATTTCCCGGACCCGGTGGTCCCGGCGATCAACAAATGCGGCATCCGGGCCAGATCGACAAAGACGGCGGTGCCGCCAATATCCTTGCCCAAGGCGAAGATCAGATTGCCCGCATGATCCAAGAAATCCTTGGTTTCCATCAGGGAGCGCAGCCGGACCATTTCCCGCTTGGCATTGGGCAGCTCAATGCCGATGACGCTCCGCCCAGGGACCACGGCAATGCGCACGGAAATGGCGCTCATGGACCGGGCGATGTCATCGGCCAGCCCCACCACCCGGGCGGTTTTGGTGCCTGGGGCCGGTTCCAGCTCATAAAGGGTGACCACTGGCCCGGGGCGGACCTTCACGATCTCGCCCTTAACGCCAAAGTCCTTCAGCACCCCTTCCAACAGCCGGGCATTTTGGTTCAGGGCGTCCTCATCAATGGGCTTGCGCTCATCAGAGGTGCCGGGATTGAGCAAATCCATCGGCGGCAATTCGAAATCGCCATCCTCCTCAACGGCAGGCAGCAAGGAGCCCTGGCGGCTGTCCACCGGCTTTTTCACCGGCGGCTTATTGGCCGTTTCCGGTGGGGTGGCGACCAAATTGCGCGGCTTGCTCGGGCTGGCGGTTGTATCCGCTGTTGGTGCCGTATTGGGAGCGGCGCTGGGCGGCGAGACTGGGGTCTCGATGGGCAGCGGCGGCAGCGGATCATCCTCGTCACCGGGGTCATCACCATGGTCGAACAAAGGCGCATGGTCATCGTCCGGCAGAGGGGTCACATCCTCAACAGGACGCGCTGCTTCGGGTTGGCTGGCGGGCGCGGCTGTATCGCCTTCCGGCTCTTCGGCTTTGCGGTTGCGGAAGCCAAGGCGGCTGCGTCGTTCCTTGGCCGGGGCTTCGTCCATGCCCGGGATTTGGGGGGCGGCCAAATGCGGTCGGCGCTTCGGATCGGCGTCTTCGTCCTGTCCGTCGGGCCCGTCCGGATCCCCCACCGGCCCCGCCATTGGCCCGCCAGTCATGCGGCCAACCCCGGCGGCCACGGCGCTGGCGGGGCCGGAAACCGCTCCCCCGAGGCGGCGGAAAAAGGCCGGATAGTCGCCCAACCGCAGCCCAGCACTCCATTGCAGGGCCAGCAGAGAGAGAATCCCGGTCGGGACCACCACCAGCCAGGCCCAGGCCGGGTTCAGATCCATCACCGACAGGGTGATGTCGATCCGCTCGGTCAGCAAGGTTCCGGCAAAGCCACCCAGCCCGGCGGGGAAGGGCCAGGTCCGCCAGGGCTCGATGCTGTCGAGCACCAAGCACAGCCCCAAACTGGCCGACAGCAGGGCCAAGCCGCGCAGCCACAGCTCGCCGACCCCGGAGCGGGCAATGATCCGCGCGCCCCAGAGCGCAATCACCAACAGGCCCGCCGCACTGCCCAGGCCGATCCATTGCAGCAGCAGATCGGACAAATGCGAGCCAAAGGAGCCGAGCATATTGACCGGCTCCCGAGGGGTGGCGGTGTTGAAGGACGGATCGGCGGCATCAAAGGTGATCAAGGCCGCCGCCACGGCCCCGCAGGCCAACAGGATGGCAAAGCCAAAACTGCGCAGCCCCGCATCCCGCAGCGCTTTGATGGCGGCGGGGGGGAGGAAACTCTGCAGGGAGAATTGGGCGAGCATGGCGAGCGGGTCTTTCTCGTGCGTTTTGGCAGCGGGTGGTTGAGGTCAAACGCGGGGCAGTAGGGTTTCGGCCAAGGCGTCCAGGGCCGGACGCACAATGTCGATGGGGTGAACCAGGGCAATGCGCAGATAGGCTTGTCCCGGATTGTTCGGATCGTCCGGATCCAGGGTCATATAGCGGCCCGGCAGGGTGCGCAGACCATGGCGTTGCCACAGCAACAAAGCGGCTTCCTCGCCGTCATAGCCCCAAGCCCCGACATCGAGCCACAGGAAGAAGCCATTGGGCGCGATCTCAAAGCCGGGTCGGTCACCAAGAAGGGCGCGGGCGGCCTGGCGCTTTTCTGTGTAGAGTCGCCGGTTTTCCACCACATGGGCCTCGTCCTGCCACAGGGCGATGGCCGCATCGGCCAGCGGCAGCGGCGTCCCGGCCTGGGAATAGGCCCGCAAGCGCCGCCAGGGGGCCAGCAAAGCCGGATCGCCACATAAAAACCCGCTGCGCAGCCCGGCTGCGTTGGAGCGCTTGGACAGGGAATTGACCACCAGGACATTGTCTAAAGAGCCGCCGAGGGCACGGCAGGCCTCCAGCGCCCCCACCGGCGGTCCATCGCCATCGGGGGCATCTTCATAGAGCTCCGAATAGCATTCATCGGCCACCAGCACCGTGTCACTGGCCCGGGCCTGTTGGATCAGGGTCTTCCAGTCCTCCAGGGACAGGGTGGTGCCTTGGGGATTGGCCGGAGAGCAGACCATGATCATGGCCATGCGCGCCCAATCGGCCTCGGACAAGCTGGCGAAATCCGGCATATGGTTGGTTTGGCGTTGGGCGGGCAGGCCCCTCGGCTCGGCCCCGTTTAGCAATGCCGCGCCGAGATAGGGCTGATAAAACGGGTCCGGAAACACCACCAGGGGCGTTTGCCCGGCCTTTTGCGCCGGGATGCAGAGCTGACCCAGTTGAAACAGCGCCTCCCGGGTGCCGCTGACCGGATGGATCATGGTCTGGGGGTCGATCATCGCCGTATCCAGACCGTAGCGTTGGTCGATCCAGGCCTTGATCGCGCCCCGCAGCGAATCTGGACCCGGGGTTGGCGGATAGCGGCGAAAGCCTTGCGGATCGCGCAGCAGGGCCTGAACGGCGAAGTCTGGAAACGGATGTTGCGGCTCGCCCAAGGCCAGATTGGTCACCGCTCCGCCCGGCGAATGCGGTGACAGCAGGCTGGTCAGGCGTTGAAAGGGGTAGTCCGGAAGATGGCTGACAGTCGGATTGAGCATGAAAATGTCCGTTCGGTCCAAGGATGACGATACGGTGCGACTCGGCAGAAATCAAGGCTTTGCAACCCTTTGGGTCGATTTGTTGCCGTGATGCTGGACAAGGGCGGGTCGGGACGCCATGGTGGCGGGGCGGACCCTTGCTTTGATGGGTGAAATGGCCGCAAGGACGGCAGCTTTAGGAGAGACGACAGGATGGTTCAGGCAGCGGCAGCGCAATCGGCCCAGACCAGCGAAAACACCATTGCCGATGTGTTGATCGTCGGTGGCGGCTTGGTCGGGGGCACTCTGGCCTGTGCTCTGGCCCGCCATGGGGTGCCCGTCGCGGTGATCGATACCGAGGACCCGGACGTTCTGCTGTCCCAAGAGTATGACGGGCGCTGTTCCGCTGTTGCCATCGCCTGTGTCCGCCTGCTGAAGGCCATTGGCTTGTGGGAGCTGATGGAGGCCAACACCCAACCGATCCTCGACATCCGGGTCGCAGATGGCCACTCGCCGATGTTCCTGCATTACCACCAAGACGATGCGGGCGGCCCGATGGGCTATATGGCCGAAAACCGCGCCATGCGGAAAGCCATTGTCTCGCTGTTGCCGACCCTCCCTGCGGCCAAGCTCTACGCCCCGGCGCGCTTGGCGTCCCTGGAGCGCGGCCCCGACGGGGTCACCGCGACCTTGGACGATGGCCGCGAAATCCGCGCCCGTTTGGCGGTTGCGGCCGATGGCCGGGGCTCTCGGCTGCGCCGGGATGCGGGCATTGGCATCCGCTCCTTAGGCTATGACCAAACCGCCATTGTTCTGACGGTGGAAACCGAGCGCCCCCATGAGGGCTGCGCCCATGAGCTGTTCCGCCCTTCCGGTCCCTTCGCCATTTTGCCGATGCCCGGCAACACGGCCTCCCTGGTTTGGACCGAAAGCACCCGGGACGCGCCCCGGATCCTTGGCTTGCCCGAAGATCTGTTCCAACTGGAGCTGGAGCGTCGCTTTGGCGATTTCTTAGGCGCGGTCAAACCCATTGGCCACCGGTTCTCCTATCCCCTGACCCTGCAATTCGCCGATCGTTATGTGGACAAGCGCCTAGCGCTGATCGGCGATGCGGCCCATGGCATGCATCCGGTGGCAGGCCAGGGCATGAATTATGGGTTGCGGGATGTGGCGGTGTTGACCGAGCTGATTGTGGGCAACCATCGGCTTGGCCTGGATCCCGGCGTCGGGCCGGTGCTCAGCGATTATCAGCGGCTGCGGCGCTTTGACAATTTGCTGATGCTGGGGATCACCGATGGCTTGGTGCGGCTGTTTTCCAATGATGTTCCGCCGATCCGCCTGGCGCGGCGGTTGGGTCTGGCCGCCGTGGACCGCATGACGCCGATGAAAAAGCTGTTCATGCGCCACGCCATGGGCACGTTGTCCTTCGGCACCATGCCGAAATTGATGCGGGGTGAATTGGTCTAGGCTGTGGTGCGTTAAACAATGCGCGTTCTGCTTAGTCCCCCGTGAAGAATTCCCAAGCGTTCGAAAACGTTTAAGATTTCAGGCTCTTCAAGTAATCGAAATTGCAAGAAAAC
>JBMYTN010000016.1:0-87195 GCA_049604415.1 Rhodospirillaceae bacterium
CCTGTCGTGAGACATAAAAGAAATACCAAGGCCGGAGGCCGCCCGGCGTTTGAGGGCAACAAAATTCAGGCGCAGCCCGAACCAATCCAAACACTTATTACCCGTATTTGACCATCGAGACTTCGTAGAACTTGGAGCCGCCTGGGGCCTTGACCTCGATGGAATCGCCGGTGCTTTTGCCAATCAAGGCGCGCCCAATGGGCGAATGCACACTAATCCGGCCCTGGGCCAGGTCGGCCTCATGGGGGCCGACAACCTGATAGGTCATTTCATCATCGGTGTCTTCGTCGATCACCGTGACCGTGGCACCAAAGCGCACGGTGTCCCCGGATAGTTTGGAAATGTCGATCACCTCGGCCCGGCTGATCACATCTTCCAGTTCTTTGATCCGCCCTTCAACAAAGCTCTGCCGCTCCCGGGCCGCGTGATACTCGGCGTTTTCGGACAAATCGCCATGCTCGCGGGCTTCACTGATGGCCCGAATGACAGCCGGGCGTTCCTGGGACTTCAAAGTCTTCAACTCGCTCTCCAGCCGGTCCAAGCCGTCTGAAGTCATGGGAATCTTTTCCATATGTGAACCTCGGGACTTTCCCTTATGTGGCCGTGGTAAAGCAGGACCGCAGGAGGACTGCTAAAGGGCCGATCTGTTCCAACACCACGTCCTACAAAGGCATTGTGGCTAAATTTCTATTCGTCCTTCCAAATATTCCACCGTGGGACCGGGGTTGGCGGTCCTAAAAGTGAAACGACATCGCTTCTCGGAATGTGCCCTGGGCGGTTGCGGAGAGGCGGGTGGCTGGAGGGACGCAGGTCCGGGCCGGTCTGTCGACCCCTTGCGTGCGCATCAGCAAAGGCTGTGGCGACTCAAGGCTACCTAAAATATTCCTGAAGTGGTGTGACTTCAAGATGGCCATCGCGTAAAGCGCGCATCGCCCCGACCGCCGCTGCGGCCCCGGCGATGGTGGTATAATGCGATATCCCGTTCATCAGGGCCATGCGCCGGATCTCAAAACTATCGCGCAAGGACCGGGCCCCGGCGGTGGTGTTGATGACCAGATGAATATCACCGGAGATCAGCGCATCCACGCAATTCGGGCGTCCTTCCAGGACCTTAAGCACCGTATCGACATTTAGACCTTTGCTCTTCAGGAACGCCGCCGTGCCCCGGGTGGCCATCAGATTGAAGCCCATGGTTGCCAGCTCCAAGGCGATGGCCAACATCGGGTCCTTATCGGCATCTTTCACCGAAATAAAGGCCGTGCCAGTGGTGGGCAATTTGACCCCGGCTCCAAGCTGAGATTTGGCAAAGGCGCGTTCAAAATTGCTGTCGATTCCCATCACCTCGCCGGTGGATTTCATTTCCGGGCCTAAGACAATGTCGACACCAGGGAAGCGGGCGAAGGGGAACACGGCCTCTTTCACCGCCACATGGTCCGGTTGGGTGGTTGGCAGATCAAACCCGCTTAAGGGCTCCCCCGCCATCAGGCGCGCGGCAATCTTGGCGATGGGCACCCCGGTGGCCTTGGCAACAAAGGGTACGGTCCGGCTGGCCCGGGGATTGACCTCCAGGATGTAAATCTCGTCGCCTTGAATGGCGAATTGGATGTTCATCAAACCAATCACGCCCAGCGCTTTGGCCAGCTTTTCGGTCTGAACCTGCAACTCGGCCACCATGGCCTCGCTGAGGGAATAGGGCGGCAGGGAGCAAGCGCTGTCGCCGGAATGAATGCCGGCTTCTTCGATATGCTGCATCACCCCGGCCACATGGACTGCTTTGCCATCGGACAGCGCATCCACATCGACCTCAATGGCCCCGGACAGATAGCCGTCGATCAGCACCGGATTGTCGCCGGAGACCTTCACTGCCGAGGTGATATAGGCCTCCAACTGGTCCTGATCGGAGACGATCTGCATCGCCCGTCCGCCCAGCACATAGGAGGGCCGGATGACCACCGGATAGCCAATTTCGGTGACAATGGCGATGGCTTCCTCGCGGGTTTTGGCGGTGCCATTGGGCGGTTGTTTCAGGCCCAGCTCAGAAATCAACTTTTGGAACCGCTCCCGGTCCTCGGCCAGATCAATCGCATCGGGCGGGGTGCCCAACACCGGGATTTGCGCCCGCTCCAGGTCATGGGCCAGCTTCAGCGGCGTTTGCCCGCCAAACTGAACGATGACGCCTTTGACATAGCCCTTGGTCTGTTCCTTGCGGATCAAGGCGATCACATCTTCCGAGGACAGCGGTTCAAAATACAGCCGGTCCGAAGTGTCGTAATCGGTCGAAACGGTTTCCGGGTTGCAGTTGACCATGATGGTTTCATAGCCAACCTCGGACAGGGCATAGGCGGCATGGACACAACAATAGTCGAACTCGATGCCTTGGCCGATCCGGTTCGGACCACCGCCTAAGATCACCACCTTGGTTTTTTCTTGCGGGTCGGATTCGCATTCCGCCGGGGACAGGCCATTGCCCTCAAAGGCGGAATACATATAGGGCGTGCGCGAGGCAAACTCGGCCGCACAGGTGTCGATCCGCTTATAGGCCGGATGCACATCGAGCACATCGCGGCGGAAGGCGACCTCTTTTAAGGTCTTGCCGGTCAACGTGGACAACCGTTTGTCAGAAAAGCCCATTTGCTTGATCCGGGCCATGGCTTGCGCGTCATTGGGCAGGCCATCGCGGCGCAAGGCTTCCTCGGTATCGACAATGGCTTTGATCTGTTCCAGGAACCAGGGCTCATAGGCGCAGGCCCCATGGACATCCTCGATGCTCATGCCATGGCGGAAGGCCTGGGCAATCCCCAGCAAACGGTCCGGGCGCGGTTGCGACAGATGGGCGCGGATGGCATTGGCCCCATCCTCTCCGGTGGCCCCCGGGATTTCAATCTCGTTCAACCCATCCAGGCCAGTCTCCAGAGAGCGCAGGCCCTTTTGCAGGCTTTCGGCAAAGGTCCGCCCAATGGCCATGGCCTCGCCGACCGACTTCATCGAAGTGGTCAGCAGCGGATCGGTGTCCGGGAATTTTTCGAAGGTAAAGCGCGGCAGTTTGGTGACCACATAATCGATGGTCGGCTCAAAGGAGGCCGGTGTGACGCCGGTAATGTCGTTGCTCAGTTCATCCAGGGTATAGCCCACCGCCAGCTTGGCAGCGACCTTGGCAATCGGGAAGCCGGTGGCCTTAGATGCCAGGGCCGAGGACCGCGAGACCCGGGGGTTCATCTCAATCACCACCAATTCACCATCGGCGGGGTTGACCGCAAACTGGACATTGGAGCCGCCGGTTTCGACCCCGATCTCCCGCAAGCAGGCAATCGAGGCATTGCGCATCACCTGATATTCCTTGTCGGTCAGGGTCAGGGCCGGGGCCACGGTGATGGAATCGCCGGTATGGACTCCCATCGGGTCCACATTTTCAATGGCGCAGACGATGATGCAGTTGTCCGCCCGGTCGCGGACCACCTCCATCTCATATTCCTTCCAGCCCAACACCGATTGCTCGACCAGGACCTCATGGACCGGGGAGGCGGCGAGGCCGGAGCTGACAATGCGCTCGAACTCTTCCTTGTTATAGGCAATCCCGCCACCTTGGCCGCCCAAGGTGAAGGAGGGGCGCATGATCAGCGGCAAGCCGATATCGTCCAGCGCGCCGCGAGCTTCTTCCAGCGATTTGACCACAATGGAACGCGGGCATTTCAGCCCAATCTTTTCCATCGCCTCACGGAACAGCTGGCGGTCTTCGGCCTTGGCAATCACATCCTTGCGCGCCGCGATCATCTCGACGCCGTATTTTTCCAAAATACCGCGCTCTGCCAGGGTCATGGCGGTGTTCAACCCGGTTTGCCCGCCCATGGTCGGCAGCAGAGCGTCCGGACGCTCCTTTTCGATCACGGCGGCGACCATTTCCGGGGTGATCGGCTCCACATAGGTTCGATCCGCCGTTTCCGGATCGGTCATGATGGTTGCGGGATTGGAGTTGACCAGAATGACCCGATAGCCCTCTTCCCGCAGGGCCTTACACGCCTGCGCCCCGGAATAGTCGAATTCGCAGGCCTGTCCGATAACAATGGGACCGGCGCCGATGATCAGAATGCTTTCGATATCCGTGCGTTTGGGCATGCGATGTGTTCCAGGTCGGACCGCCGGACAAACTCGGCGGTGGGTGTGCGTCAGCGGCGTGCAGGGTGGTGCTTAAGAGCGTTTGGCGCGTTCTTAAGCCTTTGCGGCGTCCATTAGATCGGTGAAGCGTTTGAACAGATAATGGCTGTCTTGTGGACCGGGGGAGGCCTCCGGGTGGTATTGGACCGAGAAGATCGGACGATCCTTGACCGCCAGGCCCTCCAGCACCCCATCAAACAGGCTGGTATGGGTTTCCTCGACGCCGTCGGGCAGGCTGTCCCGATCCACGGCGAAGCCATGATTCATGGAGGTGATTTCCACCTTGCCCGTGGTGTGCTCCTTAACCGGGTGATTGGCGCCTCGGTGGCCGGTGGGCATCTTATAGGTCTTGGCTCCCAGCGCCAGGGCCAGCATTTGATGGCCCAAGCAGATGCCAAACACCGGCTTGCCACTGTCCAGCAGGGCTTGGATCACAGGGACCGCATAGCTGCCGGTGGCCGCCGGGTCTCCGGGACCGTTGGACAGGAAATAGCCGTCGGCTTCATGGCGGAGCACGGTTTCGGGATCTGCCGTGGCAGGCAGCACAGTGATCTCGCAGCCCTCTGAGGCGAGGCAGCGCAGAATGTTGCGTTTCGCCCCGTAATCGATCGCGACGACCTTATGGCGCGCTGTGTCCACCTGGCCGAAGCCCTCGTCCAGGCTCCACCGGGTTTCCCGCCAGTCATAGCTTTGGGTGCAGGACACTTCTTTGGCCAGATCCATGCCTTCCAGCCCGGGCAGCGCCGCCGCCTGGGCCTGCAGTGCTTCAATGTCAAAGACGCCCTCGGGATTGTGGGCGACCAAGCCATTGGGGGCCGCGCCCGCATCGCGGATCAGGCGGGTGAGTTGCCGGGTGTCGATACCACTCAAGCCGACCAAATTGCGCTCTTTGAGCCAGGCGTCGAGATGGTTGGCCGCCCGCCAATTGGCCGGGTTGGTGATGTCGGCACGCAGGATCAGCCCCCGGGCCGCCGTCACCGTGCTTTCGATGTCTTCCGGATTGGTGCCGACATTGCCGATATGGGGGAAACAGAAGGTGATGATCTGTCCAGCATAGGACGGATCGGTCAGCACCTCCTGATAGCCGGTCATGGCAGTGTTAAAGCAGACCTCGCCGTCGGCAACCCCGGTCGCCCCAAGGCCACGGCCCCAAAACAGCCTCCCATCCGCAAGGACCAGAACAGCGGTCGCATCAGCGGGCTTGGGGGGCGGCGGGGTGGCGGTCATGGCCTGGATTCCTTACATTAACCTTTGGAGGGGATTTGTGGACCAAATCCCGAGACGACCGAGCCGATCTGCCGCCCATATGGGGCAAGAAAGTTGCCTTGGGTACGGCTATTTACAGATCCTGGAGGTGTTCGGCCCGGTCTCCCGGCGCGAGTCATGTCCCGAAGGCAAGTTGCGAGCCTCCGGGCCCGACTCAAGCAAAGCGAGAAAATGCTCTGGAGTCGGCGCAAAAAACACTGCGCGCATATGGGAGGACTGGGCAGAGCCGGATCGTGGACCCTGGTCGTCCGGGGAAAGCCTTAAGGGGTTATCCCGGCCCTGTCAAGCGTCTGTGAGAAACCAAAAATACGTGTAATCAATGTCTTACCGCAACGCGTCGAGATTGCTGGTTTTTCTGAAGAAAGACCGGTTTTGGTGAAAGGCTCTCTTTACCTTTCAACCAAACTTGCAGTACCTTCCTGCCCCTTGGCCCGAGGGCAGCGACATGTTCTGGTCGCGAAACAAGCCTGGGCCCATTACACTGACGGCAGCGCGCCCCCCTTAAGACCTCCTAAGGCATGGTCATCGGGGCGCGTCGAATAAAGAGTTCGGTGATTAAAGCGCCCGAGGCCGCCTCACATAGATGAAAGAGGCACGCACAGGCCAGTCATGTTCCATACCGAGGGAGAAGACCACGATGCTGCGTTCCCAGCTTGGTGATGCGCTCAAAGATGCGGTCCGGTCCAAGGACCAGCGTGCGGTTTTGACCATCCGTCTGATTTTGGCGGCGTTAAAGGACAGAGATATTTGTGCGCGGGGCAAGGGCAACACCGAGGGCATCGAAGAAGCCGACATCCTCTCCATGCTGCAATCCATGGTCAAACAACGCCAAGAAAGCATTGCGCTCTATGAGCAAGGTGGTCGGTTGGAATTAGCCGAACGCGAACAGGAAGAAATTGGTGTCATCCAACGCTTCCTGCCCGAGCCCATGAGCGGCGAAGAGCTGCATCAAGCGGTCTCGGACACCATTGCCGAAGTTGATGCCCATGGTCTGAAAGATATGGGCCGGGTGATGGCCAGTTTGAAACAACGCTTTCCAGGTCGGATGGACTTCTGCCAGGCCTCGGCTGTCGCTCGCGGCCATTTGGTGTAATATCCTCTGCGTAACCGTGGTTTCTGACCCACCAGGACGGAGAGGATGAGGTCGTGGCCCTGCCTCATGCTTTCTTGGATGATTTGCGCACCCGGACCAGCCTGTCCGATGTGGTCGGGCGCCGGGTCAAGCTGATCCGGGGCGCCCCCGGCGAATTCAAGGGCCTCTGCCCCTTCCATAATGAAAAGACCCCATCCTTCACTGTCTCTGACGCGAAGGGGTTTTTCCATTGCTTCGGCTGTGGGGCCCATGGCGATGTGATCGCCTTTGAAATGCGGGCGGGCAATCTGCCCTTCATGGATGCCATCGAAAAACTGGCGGGCGAGGCCGGGCTCGACATTCCGCGCCCCGACCCTAAGGAGCGGGAAAAGGTCAAACGCCGGGCCTCCCTGCGCGAGGTGATGGAGATGGCAACCCGGTTCTATGCCGGGAAGCTCGACAGCCCGGAAGGCACCGAGGCCCAGCGCTATTTGCTCGGGCGCGGCTTGTCGCGGGAAACCATCAAGCGGTTTGGCTTGGGCTGGGCTCCGGCGGGCAATGCCCTCAAAGCCGCCTTGGCTCGAGAATCGGTGCCACCGGATGACATGGTCGAGGCTGCCCTGGTCACCCGCCATGAGGATGGCGCGATCACCGATTATTTCCGCGACCGGGTGATTTTTCCCATCGAAGACGCCGGGGGCCGCCCGGTGGGCTTCGGGGGCCGGATCATGGGCAAGGGCGAGCCGAAATATCTCAACAGCCGCGACGGCACCCTGTTCCACAAGGGCGGCCTGCTGTTCAACCTCGCCCGCGCCCGCGAGCCTGCCCGACAACAAGGCGCGTTGCTGGTGGTCGAAGGCTATATGGATGTGATCGCCTTGGCCGAGCATGGCATTGAGCATGCGGTGGCCCCCCTTGGCACGGCGATGACCGAAGACCAGCTGCGTTTGGCCTGGAAGGCTGCCGACCGGGTGGTGTTGTGCTTTGATGGCGATAAGGCTGGACGCAAGGCCGCAGAACGGGCTTTGCGCCGGGCCTTGCCGCTGATGGATTCCAGACGCCGCTTGTTGATCTGTCTCTTGCCCGAGGGCCAGGATCCAGATGATCTTGTCCGCCAAGCGGGCGTGGATGGCTTCCACCGGGTCGCCGACGCTGCCCAGGATTCCGTGGAGTTTGCCTGGAAACTGGTGGGCGAAGGCCTCGCGACGGGCCAAGCCAGCCCCAGCGATTTCGCAGCGGCAGAAGCCTTGGTCAAAGAGCTGTCCGGCCTGATCGCGGATCAGGATCTGCGTTATTTCTTCACCCAGGACCTCAGCCGCCGGGTCAAGGATCGGTTTTATTCCCTCACCCGGGGCCGCACCGGTCAGGATCCCCGCCGCTCCGGGTCCATGCCGCCGGGCTGGGCTCCTGGGATGGCGACAGCCGGAGGGCGCGGCCGACGGGGTCAAGCCAAGCCTCTGGGCGAAATGAGCAGCGTACCGGTCCTGCCTGTGCCGGTGAACGCGGATCGGGTGCGCCATCTGCTCGCTTTGTCTTGCATGGTGAACTACCCAGGACTTTACGGTCGGATCGAAGAGGATTTTTACCGCTTCGACTTCGCCGATGAGGATCTGCGGGATGCCTATGCGTTTTTAGACGAACTGCTGATGGCCGAGGGGCCTGACGGCGAAGAGGACAGGTCTTTGGGCCGAGAGGCTGTCATGGACCGGCTCGCGGTGGCCTATCCGGATGTGGCGGCGGATCTTTTGGCCTTGGACCGCGCCGGGCATGGTGGATTTTTGGCCCCTGGGCAGGATCAACGCCGGATCTATTCGGCTTGGCGTCATCTCTTGTCGATGTTGGTGGTGGAGGAGATGCGGCGGGATTTGATCGCCGCCATGGATCGATTCGGTGCGGAACAGACCTACGAGTCGCTGGCCCATTTGCAAACAATCAGTGCCATGGTCTACGCCTCCTATGAGGTTGCCGAGGAGGAGGGCGCGGCGTAACGCGCGGATTCCCTAGAGTTTTCGACTCGAGGACCGGGATTGAGCGACTCCGCAGTTCTTCAGGATTTGCCGCTGTTGACTCTGGGCCGGACCCATCGTATGCAACCCGACTTTCCGGCGGTGATTTGAACGGGCTGGGACCACACTGATCGCGGGTATGCCAGGGCTGGCAGGAACCCTTTTGGCTGTGGGCTCGATAGTGGCAACGGTCCCCCTTGCGAATCTTCCTTGGAAAACCGACCTGTGTTGGTCTTGGTCCGATGGACCGCGCACCATACATAGGAGCGATGCCAACAGTCTGTGCCCAGAAGCGGAGGGGCCGGATTTCTCTTGATTGGCGAGCTTTTAGCGGAATTGGACGCCGTCTGATTTCGAAAACGGTTTTGTGGGGCGTGTATCGGATCTGCGAGACGGTTTGGTTTGAACCGGCACCGGGCATTTCATTTTGGTTTCAGGTAAGGATGGGCAGCGTATGGCGACCAAAGCGACCAACACGGCCGAAAACACGGAAAATCAGGAGGAAAGCGGCGATAGCCCCCTGCTCGACACCCTGAACGCCACGGTCAAAAAGCTGGTCCAACGCGGTAAGGAAAAAGGCTACATCACCTATGATGAGCTGAATGCAGCCCTGCCCCCCGATGATGTGTCTTCCGAACAAATCGAAGACACCATGGCCATGCTCTCGGACATGGGCATCAATCTGGTTGAAGACGAAGAAGAAAACGAAACCGCCGATCGCGCCACCGCCGAAACCGAAGAAGGCACGCGGGAAGGCACCCCGGCGGGCAATGTCAGCGAAGATGATATTGGGCGCACCGATGACCCGGTGCGGATGTATCTGCGCGAAATGGGCTCCGTGGAGCTGCTCTCCCGGGAAGGCGAAATCGCCATCGCCAAGCGCATTGAGGCCGGTCGGGAAATGATGATTGGGGGGATTTGCGAAAGCCCCCTGACCATCCGCGCGCTGTTGCAATGGCATGATGCTTTGCTCGAAGGCCGGATGCTGCTGCGTGACATCATCGATCTGGACGCCACCTATGGCAATGGCCCGGGCTCGGCCCAGTTGGCTGAGGAAGAGGCTGCCGAAGAAGCCGAAGCGGCAGGCGAAGCCCCGGCTAATGATGTCGGCGAGACCGACGCGTCCTCCGAGGACGACAAAGAGGAAGAAGCCCCCTTTGCCGAGGCCTCCTCTGAGTCCGACAAGGAAGAGGGTGCTGAGGGCGAAGAGGGCAGCGCTGAGGGCCAAGAAGGCGGCGAGGCGGCCTCCGGTGAAGCCAGCGAAGAGGGCGGTGAAGGCATCAATGATGATGATGCCGAAAACAGCGTCTCCCTGGCTGCCATGGAAGAAGAGCTGAAGCCTCGGGTCATCGAGACCTTTGAGCGCATTGCAGTCACCTTCAACAAGCTGAAAAAGGTCCAGGATCAGCGCATGGCCGCCATGGCCAAGGGCGAGGACCTCTCCACGACCCTGGAGCGGAAATACGAAAAGCTGAAGCATGAGCTGGTGGAGATGATGGAAGAGGTTCACATGAACCCCAACCGCATCGAACAGCTGGTGGAGCAGCTCAACAGCCTGAACAAGCAGTTGGTCTCCCATGAGGGCAAGCTGTTGCGGCTGGCGGAGCGGGCCAAGATCAAACGTCCGGACTTCCTGGACCGCTATTTCGGCAGCGAGGTCGATCCGAACTGGATGGAGGATGTTGGCAAGCTGCCGGGCCGGGGCTGGAAGGATTTCAGCACCCGCTTTGCCGATGACGCTGCCGTGCTGCGGGAAGGGGTGGCTGAGATCTCTGCCCGATCCCTGCTGCCGATTCCGGAATTCCGCCGCATTGTTTCTACGGTGCAAAAGGGCGAGCGGGAGGCCTCCCGGGCCAAGAAGGAAATGATCGAGGCCAATCTGCGTCTCGTGATCTCCATCGCCAAAAAATACACCAATCGGGGCCTGCAATTCCTGGATCTGATCCAGGAGGGCAATATCGGCCTGATGAAGGCGGTGGATAAGTTCGAATATCGCCGTGGCTATAAGTTCAGCACCTATGCCACTTGGTGGATCCGTCAGGCGATCACCCGGTCGATTGCCGACCAGGCCCGGACCATCCGGATTCCGGTGCATATGATCGAGACCATCAACAAGCTGGTCCGCACCTCCCGGCAAATGCTCCATGAGATCGGCCGTGAGCCGACCCCGGAAGAGTTGGCAGAAAAGCTGCAAATGCCGCTGGAAAAGGTCCGCAAGGTTCTGAAGATTGCCAAGGAGCCGATCAGTCTCGAAACGCCGATTGGCGACGAGGAAGACAGTCATCTGGGCGACTTTATTGAGGACAAGAATGCGGTCCAGCCATTGGATGCGGCGATCAACTCCAATCTGCGCGAAACCTGCACCCGGGTGCTGGCCAGCCTAACCGCCCGCGAGGAGCGGGTGTTGCGGATGCGTTTTGGCATTGGCATGAACACCGACCACACTTTGGAAGAGGTGGGGCAGCAGTTCAGCGTGACCCGGGAGCGGATCCGGCAGATCGAGGCCAAGGCGTTGCGCAAGCTGAAACATCCCAGCCGCTCGCGCAAGCTGCGGAGTTTCTTGGACAATTGAGCATAAGTTTGGTGTTTTCTGCGGTCCTGCCCCTTGATCAGGGGCACGGAATGGCCGTATGAAACCCTTAGCACTCCCCCGCGCTGTGTTTATATCGATGCAGCATCTGCGCTTTGTTTTGGAGCGTTCGGGATGGGGGAGGCATCGGTGGGCCTGTAGCTCAATTGGTTAGAGCCGGCGGCTCATAACCGTCTGGTTGCAGGTTCGAGTCCTGCCGGGCCCACCATATTTTCTACCCTCGCCGGGCGCCGCTGACGCGGCTTGGCCCCGCCCTCAATGGGCTCGCCGAGCCCTCTGGGCTCGGGACTTCGGTTCAATGTTCCGTCATCAACGTCCACCAACCTCCCCGCCATCCGGCGGGACGGTTCAGATTCTTTTTGGAAAAATCTATTCAGTTGCAATTGCTTAGCAGATAGGGTGTTTCTTTTCAGGATGCGCACAGTGCGTGCTTACCTTCTGTTTATGAATTTTTATGGTTCAAAAAATTGCCCATAAATCTTTGATAATTATCAATATAATTTAGATTGGATTTCACCTTAATATCGCCTCCTTAAACGGCTTCACTGGCTTTTCATCTTATTTGGTGGAGACCAGCGATGAGAGAAGCCTACGCCAAACCAACACGTATTGTGCTGATCCTGATAACGTCGCTGATATTGCTCAGTGCGGTTCCCATACCCCTTCTCATTGCAAATATGGACCCACTATCGACTCTTTATCTCTTACTTGTTTTTCCCATAACAGTCTTGCTACCTTCCATTCCATTGATGGTAACGCTTGTTCAGCCGCTCTCGTCTTTTAGACTGTCCCTTAACGCATCTGTTTATATTTGTATGGGAGTTATTATTCTTGGCACTCTTTTAAGTTTGGGCGGCCTCGCTTTTTCTGGCCCAGGTTTCGATATCATGTCTATGCATGCCTTCATGCTGATGATGGGTACAATTCTCAGCATCTTTGTTTTTCGCCTTGAGAAAGGCAAAGTCCCGTCTTGGCGGTTCCTGTTTTGTTGGCTGGTCCCTGGTGCCCTGGCACTTTGGTCGTTAAGCTCAGTTCCTTATGTTGTCGTGCAAGCAAATCAAATCGTCGCGGGGCGTCCATACTGTCTTGGCGCACATACGGGTCACTATCCTGTTCAGTCCCTTGCCGAACTGCGCGGGTTCTATTTTTACACCACCGTGACCGGCTATAAATCTTCATCTCGATGGTTCTTCCACGGCATCTTGTTGGTCGAAACGGAGCAAGGACTGGAGGCTTACAATTGGTCACCCCGCGCCTTTCGCTTTTACCGGATCTCTAACCCAGACCGGATGCTTGAATCTCCTTTTCAAGCCTGCACTCCGAAGCAGGATTTCTTACCCCTAATTTAGAGTATCCGTGTTGATCAAGCGTGTTTTGGCATCCAAGGACGCTCTGCTTTGAGTAGGGCGTTTGCCAAAACGATCATCTTTCTCATGATAGCCGTTATGGCGACCTTCGGTGGCTTTCCCATCGCGATGAGCTGATCGTATTTGGCTTTGAGATCAGGGTTGTAGCGCATTGCGACTAAAGCGGGCATAAACAATGCCCTGCGGACCGTTTGACGACCACCACGAATAAAGCTCTTGCCGCGCCATTTTCCGGACTGGCGCGAGATTGGTGCCAAGCCTGCCAAAGACGCCGCTTGGCCACTATTCATGCTTCCCAGTTCTGGCATTTCGGCGATTAAGGCAAAGGCCGTGAGCTCGGCAATGCCTGGAATGCTTTTCAGGATATTGAGTTCCTGAGCCAAGGCGGGGTCGCCCACGATGAGAGCTTTGATTTCGGCCTCGATGGCGCAGAGTTGCCGCTTGATATGTTTAAGACGTGCGGTGTTCTGGCGTCTTACCAAGGGATGGGAAAATTGCTTGGTCCTGTTTTTCGCAGCCGTCTGGTCCTTGATGAGCGCCTCACGCGCCACATGCAGTTCCCTAAGAATTACAATAACTTCGCTGGGAGCTGAGCAGGCCTCCAAGTGCAGGACGGCGCCCATTTTGGCAAGCAATGCGGCATCCAAACGATCGGTCTTGGCCAATTGGCCCGTTGCTTCGGCAAACCGCCGGACATGGCGAGGGTTCACTTTGACCATCGGCAGTTCTGCCCGTGAAAGGGTGCGCTCGAGCACTCGATGGTATCGTCCGGTGGGTTCGAAAACGATCCGTGTGACATCGCTGCCAATCCACTTGAGCAGCGCCCTAACCCCGTGAGCTGTGTTGGCGAATTGATGTTCCATGTTATCCGGATGGCGATGAACATCCAGGGTCTCTTTCGAAATATCTATGCCAATGGTAATCTCGGTCATCTTTTCCGCGCCTCTGCTTGTCATCCGGGGCTAAACCCCTGGTATCCGTTCAGGCCAATGGAAAAGACGAGGGTGATCAAACTCTAAATCGGCCCGTCAAACGGCCTGCCAGTTCACGATCCACCCTCGCCGCTGGATAGAGGGCAGGCACCCTCTTCCAGCGGTTCTATCTTCGCCTGATCTCGCGGAAAATCATAAGACAAGCCCTATCCGATCAAATAAGATCGATACTGTTTCTCGATTGGGGTGTGCGATCCAGTGGTCAGTCGGTCGCGGAGCGATGCTAGAGCGCCGGTCAAGACCAGGAGCATCTTCAGCCGAACCGGTACCCACTTCGGCTGAAGATGCTTTGGACACAAATGCACTCCGTCAGAATTAACCGATTTGGTCGGACAGGGCTCTAGACTGCTTCAGGAAGGCGGAGGAAGGACATGCCTGAGCATATTCGACGACAACTGACGCCAAGCAGGCGCGTTTTCATCCGGCCCCACGGGGTTGCGCCTAAATTGGCCCTGAGTACGTCGGAAATGCTCAAAAGTGGAACCACACTTCTTTGCGCTTTCCTCCTGCTCAGCGCCAATTTGGGCTGCAATGACGCCAATCGTTAAATTGTCACCACAGCCTAGAACCTGCCACACTGCGGGTGGCTATGCGGGCCCGTTTGTCTCGACGCATTGGGCCGACAACTAATGCTACAACTGTCTTCAGAGAACTGAAGTGCCCAGAAAGGGCGACCTATCAGTTTTTTACTCACCCTTTGTGATCTTCGCCTCGGGCGGCAGAACCTCAAAATCACCGCAGTCAAATTGCTTCAGCACGTCGGCATGCCCAAACTCCATCTGCCAATCCAGCAGCCCTGCGGCCTTTGAGGCGTCATAGACCCGGTCAATGCTCCGGGGCAAAGCCCATCCCCGTTGCTCGAAAGCCTGGGCGAGATCTGGCACCCGCGCCCGGATCACCGCTGCCGCATCGGTCTTTAATGCCTCGCAGTCGGATCTTTCAAAGGGCGTTGTTCCGGAAACAACAAAAGTCTCCGATGGGCTTGTGGTGCATTGCGCGGCAGTAAATTGGGCTGCCGCCACATCGCGATAATCCACCCCCCGATGCAGGCGAGACACCGCCATCTGATCGGCGGGTTCCGGGAAACAGCGCGACAGCCGGATAATCGGTGCGCGCAAGGTCTCCGAGGCAAAAGACCGGACGATCGCTTCCGCCTCCAGCTTGGTGCGGTGATAAATCGTGCGTGGGGCCGGAGTGGTCTGCTCGTCAATCCAAACGGCCTTATCAGGGTCCTGGCAAGCATAACCGTATAAGGCCGTCGTGCTCGAAAAGACGACGGTTCTAACCCCGACCTGTTGCGCGGCCTGAAAGACCGTGCGGGTGCCGTCGATATTGATCGCCCGAAACTGCGCGTCGCGTTCCACATCCACATGCGGTGCATGCAGCGCGGCGGCGTGAAAGACCACATCCGCGCCCTCGAACAGCCGTAGCAGCACCTCCTGTTCCCGAATATCGGCGATATGGGTGGTCGAGGAAGAGGGCGTCAGATCAAGGCCAAAGGTGCGGAACTGCCGAACCCCGCGCCAATACAGTGCTCTGCCGATCCGCCCGCTGCTTCCGGTGATGACGATCTTTGAGGGTGTGGTCATGGGTAAATTCTTTTAGTTCGTACTAAGGGCTGCGGAGCCAGCTCGGTCATCGATTTTGCGGAATTTTTGCTCCATGAAGTCGATAAAGGCGCGGACCCGGGCCGGAACCACGGCGCCTGGCGGGCGGACCGCCCACAAGCTCCATTCCGGCTCCACCGTATAGTCCTCCAACACGGAGATCAGGCTGCCCTCAGCCAGGTTGGAGCGCACATCCCATAGGGATTTCAAGGCGATCCCGGCATCGGCCAAGGCGGCTTCGGTGGTCACCTCGCCATGGTTGGTGGAGAAATTGCCCTTCACCCGGACCACATGGCTCTGGCCAGACGGATCCCGCAGGCTCCAGCTCCGCGCATCGCCCAGCACCAAACAATTATGCTGGGCCAGGTCTGCGGGGGCTTTGGGTCTACCAAGGCGCTGCAAATAGGCCGGTGAGGCCACCAAAACCCGGGGATTGTCGGCCAATTTCCGCGCCACCAAGGCCGAAGGCGACAAGGCACCGATCCGCAAAGCCAAATCAAACCCCTGCTCGACAATGTCGACCATGGCATCGGTCAACTCGAGGCGCACCCGGACCTGAGGATGGCCCTCCAAAAATTCGGCAATATAGGGCGCGATATGTTTGCGCCCGAAGGAGGCTGATCCGGTGACCCGCAATTCGCCCTGGATGTTTCGACTGCCGCCGGTGAGATCAGAGCGGGCATCCTCGATGCTTTGCAAAATCCGCCGGGCATGGCCCTGAAACAAAGCCCCATCGGAGGTCAATGCCACCGCCCGGGTCGAGCGGGTGAATAGGCGAACGCCCAACTCCGCCTCAAGACCCTTGATCCGCTGGGTCACCGCCGTGGGCGACAGGCCAAACTCCTGGCCCGCTTTGCCAAAAGCACCCAAAGCGGCAACACGCAAAAACAGCTCAAGGGTCGAGGGTTCAAATGCCATTATTTCAAAATAGTAAATAATGAAAACGCTTCAAGCCTGATTATTTCTAACGTCATGGGGTCCATATTCCTTTTATCGACAACGGGGCAACCAACTCGACCGCCCCAGAGCGTCTCTCAAGGATTGGAGATCAGGATCATGAACGGATTTGCGCAAACCACGGACCGCCGCTGGAACCCCCGCACCGGTCGCTTCGAAACCATCGATCAAATGATCGACCATGCCCATACGGAACGCTCCCGCGCCGCCAAAGCCCTGGTGCGCCGCCTTTGGCGGCCAGTAAGGCCATTCTAAGATCGGAAGAGGGGGCGTCGGAGCGGCGTCCCCTCAGCCGCGTTCGCGTTTGGCCTTTTGCACCAGGGGCTCCAGGGCATTCAAAAACGCTGAGCGGTCTTTTTTGGCGAAAGGGCGCGGGCCACCGGTGATGGCCCCGGTTTCGCGCAGGGAATTCATCAGCTCCCGGTTCGCCAGGGCCATGCCGATATTGTCTTGGGTGAAGGGTTTGCCCGTTGGCCGCAGGGCAAAGGCGCCTTTCTCCAGGCATTGCCCGGCCAAAGGGGTGTCATTGGTGATGCAGATGTCCTGGGCGAGAATGCGCTCGGCGATCCAATTGTCTGCCGCATCAGGGCCGGAGGGCACAAAAACGGTTTCCACATGGGGTTCCCGATAGGGCCGCAAGCCGCCATCGCTGACCAAATAGACTTTGAGCTTGTGGCGGGTGGCGACCCGGATTACCTCGTCCTTCACCGGACAGGCATCGGCATCCACATAAAGAATGATCGGGTCAGCCATCGCCTTGCCTTCTTCTTCCGATTAGTCAGGCATCTCCCACACCGCCCAATCGGTGACGACAAAATCGACCCGCCCAGCGACCAAAGCGTCGGCGCATTCCTTCGGGCTGTTGATGATCGGCTCCTCATGGGCGTTGAAACTGGTGTTGATCAACACCGGAATGCCACTCATCTCGCCATAAGCCCCGAGAATATCGAAATAAAGCGGGTTGGGATCGCGCTCGATCACCTGGGGCCGGGCGGTGCCATCCACATGGACCACGGCGGGGATTTTGTCGCGCCATTCCGGCTGCACAAAGCAGGTGATGGTCATAAAGCGCGCCGCATAGCCCTTCACCGGGCCAATGTCGAACACCCTGTTGGCATGCTCGGCCTGGATCACCGGGGCGAAGGGCATGAACTCGCTGCGGTCCAGGCGGGCATTCAAGGTCTCGTTGATGGTCGCATCCACCGGCGCGGCCAGGATCGAGCGCGCGCCCAAAGCCCGGGGGCCATGCTCCATGCCCTTGCTATAGATCGCGCCCGCTTTGCCGGAATGGATCAGGCTGGCAGCCGTGATCGCGGGCGGAGCCTCGCCAACACCCAGCAGGATTTTCCGCGCCCCAGCTTCTGAGAGAGCCATGTCGATTTCGGCACGATAATCCTGACCAAGATAGAGATGCTCAAAGCGCTTGCGGGCCGCCAGCCAGTCGGTCAAGCCATCCCGGGCGAGCAAATACAGCAGCGCGCCACCCGCCGCCAAACCCTGGTCGCTCATGGCCGGATAAATAAAGACCTCGTCCACCGGCAGCTTTTCCGCCAGCTTTTGGTTCAGCAGCACATTGCCAAACACCCCGCCAGAGAGGCCGAGATAGCGCGCGCCGGTCTTGGCCAGCAGGCGCTCGACGGCCTCAAGGATTTTGTCTTCCAGCACCTTTTGTGCCGAGGCCGCCGTGTCTTCGCGGCCCAACTCCGCAGACCATTCTTTGATCCAGGCCCGCAAATCGCCATTGCTGGCAAAATCGCTGGTGATCCGACCATCGTCTTCGACGGTGAAATGGGCCGCCAAAGCCTCTGCGCCCCGAGGCGTGCCCCGAGCGGCCAGGCCGGTCAGCTTGCCCTCATGGCGGTTGATCTTCCAGCCGCAGGCCTGGGTGGCAAAGCCATAGGCCAGGCCCAGGCTGTCCACGGCGGCGGGTCCGGCAAAGGCCTCGTCGCCGCCAAACAGGGTGTGGATTGCCGCGCCATCAAAATGCCGGGCACTGTATTGCACATTGTCGCCGCCGCCATCGGCCGTATAGAGCAGCGCATCACTAGGCCAGTCCGTGTGGAACAGGCAAGGCAGCGCATGGCATTCATGGTGATTGACGAAATGGACCTGGCAATCGGCGCGGAAGCCATGGTCCTTTAGAAACAGCGCGGCATCAAACAGGGGTTCGGAATGCTGGCTGCCCGCGCGCAGCATCTCCCGCTCCATGGATTTATGCTTTTCGGTCCCGGTCAGGCGTCGGGCGACCCGCTCCAGGCGACGGCCAGTGGCAAAGCCTTTGAAGTAGCGCGACAAAAAAGCGCCCCGGGTCAGGACCAGGACATCGACCTCGTCCTTGCGCCGCTGGGCTTGGCCCAAGCAGGCCGAGACGGTTTCCGTGGGCCAACGCCCGCCATCGGTCTTGATGCGGGTGACCCGCTCCATGGCGACAGCAGACAGCAGATCATACTCGTCCTGCAACACGACGCAGGCATCATGATAGCCGGGATGAACACTGAGAATAAGCACGCGGGGACCTCCGGTCAGACGGCTGCCTTATAAGAGAATTCGCCGCCCAGGTCCATTGGTGGCATTGCCGCGTCGAGCCTGACCAGGCGGGTATGGATTTCCTTGGTGAGATCTTTAACCTATTCGGTCTATACTGCCTGTGCGATGGATGGTCAGACGTCCCGCAGCAGTCCTGCGCGATGCGCTTTTTTGGGTTACGTCGAGGGGTCATGTCAGCACCGGAGTTTGCCACAGAGACAGAAGACGAGGCCGATGGAGAGGCCCTGTCCAAGGTCACCATTCTTGAGCGGCTGGATGCCCATCGCCGCTATTTGAATGGCGAGCCGGATGGCGCTCCGGCGGATTTTACCGGTGCGGTCCTGACCGGCTTCGACTTTTGGGGTGCGGATCTGCGCGAGGTGAATTTCACCGGCGCGGATTTGACCGGCTGCAATCTGGCGGAAACCAATTTGACCGGCGCGATCTTGTTTGGTGCGGTGCTGGACCGGGCCAATCTGGAAAAGGCGGTCCTGTCCGGCTCCGAGTTGCGCGGGGCCTCCTTGGCCGGTGCGGCCCTAGCGGGGTGCGATCTGACCGGGATTTCCTTCCGGCGCGGGCTGCGGGTCGCCGATGACAGCAATGGTCTGGTGGCTTTGGGCCAAGACCTTTCCGGGGCCGACTTTACTGGGGCCAATTTGACCGGCGTCGATGCCACCAGCGCGGATTTGTCTGGGGCCACCATGGCCGGGGCGGTGATGGAAAACGCCAATCTGACCGGGGCCACATGTGCCGGTGCGGACTTTAAAGGTGCGCAATTGGGCGGGGCGACCCTGGCCAATGCGGATCTGTCCAAGGCCGATTTGTCCGGCGCGCTGGTGGCCAATACCGACTTTAACGGCACCAATTTCCAAGAGGCCGATCTGTCTGGCGTTGATATGACCTCCGCCAGCATTTCCGGCGCGGATCTCACCGGGGCCAGTCTGGCTGGGGCCTTGATGCCCGCCAAGTCCGATGTCCAAAAGGCGATGATCCAAAACACCCTGGAGCGGCATTTGTCCTGGCTCGAAGGCGGTGCTGGAACCGCTGCAGATCTGTCGGGCCTCGACCTGTCCGACTTGGATTTGTCCAGTGCCAATTTGGCCGGATCCAACCTGTCCGGGGCGGTGATGGTCCGCACCAAGCTTGCTGGCACCAGTCTGGTGCTGTCCGATTTGTCCGGGGCGACCTTAATCGAGGCGGATTTGACCAAGGCGGATTTGCGCGGCGCATCCCTGAAAGATTGCGACCTTACCGACGCCAACTTAACTGGGGTGAAGACGGGCAGTGCGCCTTTGCTTGACGCCAAAGGCATGCCGACCGGCAAAACGGTCGGGACCGATTTCACCGATGCCCGTTTGCCTGAGGAGAAAGGGTGATGATGCAGCAGAACGCTGAACTCCAGCCCCGCCGTTATGTGGATCCCGAGGCCGGTGTTACCGTGGTCCGGGTCAATCTCGGCGAACATCACACCACCGCAGTCGCTGGCGAGGTGTTGACCGCCCATGTTGGTCGTGCGGTTGCGGTGTGTCTCCGCGACGCCAAGAAACAGGTCGGTGGCCTGTTGGTGATGCGCTTGCCGCCCATCGTCGATGAGGAAGCCACCCGGGGCTTGATCCACCGCTATGGTGCCTATGCGATTGAAGAGGTCATCGTCAATCTGGAGAAGCGCGGCGGTCGCAAGACCCGGCTGGTGGCGGCCTTGTTTGGCGGCGCGGAGCCCGGCACCAATGACCCGGCCAAAGGCACGGGGCTGGCCACAGGCGAATTCATTGAAGAATATTTGATGGATTGGGGGGTTCAGGTGGTCGAGACCGAGATCGGCGGCGAACTGGCCCGCAAGGTCCAATATGCACCATCCACGGGACGCACCCGGGTGCGCCCGGCAGAACCCGGCGATTCCGAGCAGATCTTTAAGGCGGAATCCGCCCGTCCGGTGTTGATCCGCAAGGATCCGAAAACCGGCTCCATGGAAATCTTCGACTGATCCACCGCCCATGGCCTTCTGCCCCGCACAGAGTGCGCCGCAAAATTATCTGTTTTCCCCCGGCTGAAATTTATCCATACTGTTATTAGGGGAACCGGTGGTGGGGTCCGTGTTCCAGTCCTTTGATCCATTCAGCACAAAGGGGAAGACCATGGATCTCGAAGAGTTGAAAGCCGAAGTCAAAAAACTCAGCGCCCGGGCCACGCAATCGAAAATGGATCTGCATGACCTGTCCGAAGAACTGCCCATCGGCTATGAGGGCATTATGGAACAGGCGCAGAAGACCTATGACGCCTTCAAAATCCTGGAAGAAAAGCGGGCCGAGCTAAAAGCCGCCAAAGCGGCAGCGTAATCAAACGCTTACGCTTCACGTAGGAACTGACGGCGGCGGGCGCGAAAGCCCGCCGTCTCCAATTTGGTCTCAATTTCAGCGGCGTGGTCGCTGTCCCGGACCTCCAAGGTCACATCCAAATCCGTGGCCTTGATCGACAGATCCGACAGCAGTCTCTGATGCTGGATGTCGATCACATTTGCCCCGGTTTCCGCAATCAGGGCGGCGACCTTGCTCAGTTGTCCCGGGGCATCGCCAACGGAAATGGCATAGGCCACCACCTGGCCCTGCCGAACCAAGGCCCGCATCAGCACATTGGCCAGCAGGCGCGGATCAATATTGCCACCACACAGCACCAGGCCGACGGATTTGCCGCGGAATTGCTCGGGTTCGGACAGGAGGGCAGCCAGACCTGCGGCGCCCGCCCCTTCGGCGACGGTTTTTTCCACGGTGATCAACAGGTTGATGGCGGATTCCAGGCTAACCTCATCGACCAGGATGATCTTAGAGACCAAGTCCCGGATCACCGGCAAGGTCAGGCGTCCGGGCTCCTTCACGGCAATGCCCTCAGCAATGGTCGCACCACCTCGGATCGCCAAACCTGTGGCATCGGGGATCGGCAGGCCCTGGCGGTCGGCCTCAATGGCTTTGAGCATGGCCGGGTAGAGGGCGGTCTGGACCCCGACAAGGTCTATGGTGGGCTTTAGGGCCTTGGCGGCCAAGGCGATGCCCGAGAGCAAACCGCCGCCGCCAATGGGGGCGATCAGGCAATTCAGATCCGGTTGATCCTCCAGCATTTCCAGGGCGATGGTGCCCTGTCCGGCCATAATCAGCGGGTCATCATAGGGGTGCACGAAGGTCAGCCCTTCCCGATGCATGATCTCCTCAGCAACGGGACGGGCTTCGGCCACGGTTTCCCCAGCCAGAACCACCCTGGCCCCATGGGCACGGGTGTGGGCGACCTTCACAAAAGGGGTGCCCTCGGGCATGACGATGACGCTGGGAATGCCGAGCAGACCGGCGTGGCGGGCAACCCCTTGGGCATGGTTGCCCGCACTCATGGCAATCACCCCCCGGGCGGCTTGGTCGGGATCCAAGGTCAAGAGGCGGTTCAGCGCGCCGCGCTCTTTGAAGCTGGCTGTGAATTGCAGGTTCTCGAATTTCAAATAGACCTCCGCCCCGGTCAGTTGCGACAGGGTGGCGGAGCGATGCATTGGCGTGCGTTGCACCTTACCGGCAATGCGTTGCGCGGCGGCTTGGATCTCGGCGAGCCCAGGAGCAGAATCGGGAGAGGCTTGAACCATGGTGAAAGCGCTTTTCTCTGGCCGTGCTGGGGGCACGTTTCTGTTCGTTTGCGAAGGTACGGACCATATCATGGAGAGTGCAGTGCAGATGGCACAGGACGGTGGAGGGAACAAGGGTCCCATAAGAAATTCGCAAATCGCAATGCAAAATAAGAAAATTTGCAAATTGCAATACGTCTAAATGAATCCCCATTTGACATGCGGGCATTTATCTATCTGATTTTAAATTAGAAAAAAATCTATCCGACTGGCATGCGCTATGCAGGTGTCCCAGTGTCGCTGTAAGGCTTTCCTGACAAACAGGAAGGCCGCACAGACTACCGGCATCTCGGTTTGAAAAGCGGTTTCCGATGGTTCCGAACCGCACTTCCCCGCCGCCCGTCGGGGTCCGCTTTTCTTTCTTACGCCGGGCGGGGTGACGACAGGTTCGTCACCCCGCTTCTTTCTTCAAAACCTCCCATACCCCTTTGGTTATAGATGACGCAACTGCGACACCGCTTCGCGCCTCAGATGAATATCCGAGGCCGACTCGAGCGTTTGCTGACTCGCGTCACGCTGTTCTCTTGCTGTCTGGTTCGTTGATCTTGGGGTGTCGAAGTCTTGTTTTGAACAAAAGCCGTTTACATCCCCGGGCGGCTCAACAATGGCTGTGAACCTGTTGTCGTGTGTAACCGCACAAAGTCTATGGGCTCTTAGGAATTGAGGCATATATGCCTTTGAAACGGTATACTTCTTTTCTTCCAAGGCTTAAATTTGACCCAATAGAAAAATTGTTCGCGCTCCCAACTTGTAGACACTTTTTGAGATCGGTTTTGGCAGGGATGCTAGGTCAGTCTTTCGCCCCAAAAGACTGAACGAGGGACCTTCACAAGCCCCTTTGCCCGGACCGGTCTCGGTAGGCAAAAAAACATGAACAGCGTTGACTGGACCCCCGGATCCTCCCCGATGGATGGACAAGACCCCGCGCAGAATAACGCGGGCCTGTCTCCTATGGAGCCAAGTCTTGGCGCCGCAGGCGCTGGCGACACCGCACAGCCGACTTTGACCGTGATCGATGCGGGCAGCGAGGCCGCCCTGCAGGGTGGCGCGTCTGCGGGCAAAATCGACATTGGCGATCTGAAGCTGCTGTTGGAGGGCGACTACCAGAAGGAGGGGGCAGACCTTCTGGTGACCGGTGCCGATGGTTCCGGCGTGTTGGTCACAGACTATTTTGCTTCTGCGGATCTCCCGGCTCTTGGGGCCGGTCCGCAGGCCCAATTGAGCGGATCGGTGATTGAGCGTCTGGCTGGGCCGGATGCGCCGGGCCAATATGCCCAGGCTGGGGGCAACAGCGCCTTGGGTGAGGCCATCGGCACGGTGACCAAGGTCTCTGGCGTGGTGCAAGTCACCCGGGTGGACGGCTCCGAGGTCCAAATCGGCCAGGGCGACCCGGTGTTCCAAGGCGATGTGGTTGCGACCCAAGATGGCTCGGCCATCGGGATTTCCTTTGTCGATGACTCCGCGTTCTCGCTGGGTGCCAATGGCCGCATGGTGCTGGACGAATTTGTCTATGACCCGGGCACCTCCGAAGGCAATGCCGGTGTCAGTCTGGTCAATGGCGTGTTTTCCTTCGTCTCCGGGCAGATCGCCAAGGCTGGTCCCGATGCCATGACCGTGACCACCCCGGTCGCCACCATCGGTATTCGCGGCACAGCGGGTGTGGTGAAGGTCATTCTGCCCGAAGGGGTCAATCCGGGCAGCATTGAAGAGGCCCGCGCCGCCCTGGCGGAATTTGATCTGGAGCTGGAGGTGGTTCTGCTGCCCAGTTCCGATGGCACCGTCGGGGAAATCGTTTTCACCTCCTTCGACAACCAAACCACCACAGTGGTCAATGTGGCCTTTGACGGGGTCCGGGCGACCTTGTCGCGCGGGGACACCGGCGGCGTTGACAGCGCGGTGGAAAGCATCTCCGTAAGCGAAGACTTTGTCGAAGATGTCGGCGTTGGCGAAAGTATTGATCACTTGCCCACGGGACCTGCCGAAGAGCCTGCTCCTGAGGGCAATGGCGACGTTCTGGATGAGACCATCGAGGGCGAAGGCGAAGTCCCGGTCGATGGGGAAGTTCCCGTCGATGGCGAAGCCGAATTGCCTGCGGAAGAGGTCCCCGTCGAAGGGGAAGAGATCATCGGCGAGGAAACCATCGAGGTTCCCGACACCACAGAAAATGTCTTTAGCAATCTGCTGACCGCTGAGGATCTGGAGATCTCAGGCGATCTCGGTGACGATGATCTCGATGGTGCCGAAGAGGTTGAGGGCGTTTTCGGCTTGGTGCAGGCCGCTGCATCGGTGCTGTTTGATGACATTTCCCGCACGGTGACTTTGACCGGCCGCGCGGAAGAAGAGGTCATCAACACACTTACCGAAGACGAAGTGGATGACGGGCCGGTGGTTGATGTCACCCTCCCCACGGTTGGGGCGGGCGTTCGGGTCACCAGAAATGCAGCGGGTCAGATCGAAATCAGTATGGATGTTGGGTCCTCAATCGATCTTGCGGACCGGACCGACGACGTTGTCGTGACCGCCAGCAGCGGCGCCGAAAACATCACCACAGGCAGCGGGTCAGATGTGATCGATGCGGGCGGCGGCGATGACGAAATCCAAACCAATGATGGGGATGACGTTGTCAATGCGGGTGCTGGCAATGACACCGTTATTGGCGGGTCCGGTCGCGGCAATGACACCTATAATGGCGGCGATGATACGGACACCCTGGACTATCGCAGTGCCGTCGATGGGGTGATTGTTGATATGGCGGCGGGGACCGCAACGGACGCGCCCGGTGTTACCTATATCGACAGCGACACCATCAGTGGCTTCGAAATCGTTCGGACCAGCTCCGGCAGTGACATCATTCGCGGTGATGGTCTAGACAACACCCTGGATGGGCGTGGCGGCGACGACATCATCGAAGGCCGTGGCGGTGACGACATCCTGATTGGTGGCGATGGCACCGATACCCTGGCCCATGATTCCGATACCCAAGGGGTGACCGTCAATCTGGCGGCGGGGACCGCGTCGGGGGCCGGGATCGGTACAGATACCCTCAGCGGCTTTGAAAATGTTTCCGGTGGGTCGGGCAATGACGACATCACCGGTGATGGCAATGCCAATACGTTGTCTGGCGGGGCAGGCAATGACAGCCTGAATGGCGCTGGCGGCAATGACACCCTGAATGGTGATGCCGGGAATGATGCTTTAGATGGCGGTGCCGGGGATGACAGCCTGAATGGCGGCGATGGCGACGACAGCCTGGAAGGCGGCAGCGGCAATGACAGTTTGATCGGTGGTGCCGGAACGGACACCGCCGATTACTCTGCAGACACCTCTGGAGTGAATGCCAATCTGTCCACCGGCTCGGCCAGCGGGACCAGCACCGGCTCCGACAGCTTAAGCGGCATTGAAAACATCACCGGTGGTTCGGGCAATGACATCCTGACCGGGGATGCCAACGCCAATGTTCTGACCGGCAATGCGGGCAATGATTCCCTAAGCGGCGGAGCGGGCAACGACACCCTGGATGGCGGGTCCGGCGATGACACTCTGTTTGGCGATTCCGGCAATGACGTTATGTCCGGCGGTGACGGCACCGATTTGGCCGACTACACCAGCGATGCCTCTGGGGTCAGCGTTGACCTGGGCACCGGGTCTGCCTCTGGGGCGGCCACGGGCAGTGACACCCTGTCGGGCATCGAAAACGTTTCCACCGGTTCGGGCAATGACAGCATCACCGGGAATGGCAGCAACAACATTCTGTCGGGCAATGCGGGCAATGACAGCCTGAATGGTGGGGCTGGTAATGACACGCTGAATGGCGGGACCGGGAATGACTCGCTCAATGGCGGGACCGGAACTGATGCTCTGAATGGCGGTGATGGCACGGACACGGCGGATTATTCCAACCAGACCAGTGATGTCACGGTCATCCTGTCCGCCACGGGCAGTGGCTCGGCGACGGGCGCCGGGATTGGCACCGATACCCTCAACAGCATTGAAAATGCGACTGGCGGGTCGGGCAATGACAGCTTCACCGGCGACAGCAATGCCAATACCCTGACCGGCAATGCTGGCAATGATAGTTTTATCGGCAGTGCTGGAAATGACACCATCAGCGGTGGCACCGGGACGGATACGCTGAGCTATGCGACCCAAACCAGCGGTGTCACAGTCGCATTGTCCGCCTCTGGAACTGGCACTGCCACCGGTGCAGGCATTGGTACAGACACCCTTTCGGGTATCGAAAATGTGATCGGCGGGTCTGCTGATGATAGCCTGACTGGGGATACCAACACCAATGTGCTCACGGCGGGCGCTGGCAATGACATCCTCGGCTATTCCGCTGGCGCTGATACCTACACGGGCGGAGAGGGCACTGACACCCTGTCTATCTCCGGGGCTCAGTTTGTTGAGCTTACCGGGTCTTGGCAATCCGGGACGTCGTCCGGTCTGGAAGTGATCACCCTAGGCGGCGATGGCAATACCTTAAGTGTGGGCAGCGGCTCCTCCAGTTGGTCTTCGGCCTTCACCACCTCAACAATCTATGTCAATGGCGGCAGCAGCGATACGGTCACTGCAGGGGACAACTGGTCCTATGTCAGCCAAGTCACGGTGTCCGGAACCACTTACGAGACCTTCACCGATGGTTCCGTGACCATTGCGATCCAGGACGGCGTTCAACTGTCTGGCCTGACCACGTCGATTGAAGGTGGGTCGACCACAGATAACCTGAGTGGCACGTCCAGCAGCGACATCATCAACGCCAATGCTGGCGATGACGTGGTGGAAGGCTCCGCCGGGAACGACACCATTGATGGCGGTGATGGCACCGACACCATCTCCTATGCCAGCCAAACCAACGGTGTTACGGCCAGCCTTCTGACCGGCTCGGCCACCGGCACTGGGATTGGTACCGATACCCTAACCAATTTTGAAAACCTCACCGGTGGGTCTGGCAATGACACGCTGACCGGGGATGACAACAACAACACCATCTCTGCCGGGGCGGGCGATGACCTTGTTGTTGGCGGCACCGGCGGCGGCGATGACACCTATTTCGGCGGCAGCGGCACGGATACCCTGTCCTTTGCCAGCACCACCACCGGCATCACCATCAATCTGAATGCGGCTGATCCGAATGTCGTCATTGATGGTGGAAACGCTGAAACCGGTCAAAGTGGGGAAGGGGGAGAAAGAGTTCCGTTGCTGTTGGATGGGTCCGTAGTCATCGCTGGCTTTACGGGCACCACTGCGACCTCCAGCGGTAACGAGATCGGTGAGGATTACTTTTATGAATTCGAACATGTCATTGGCGGCTCCGGCAATGACGTCTTTTTTGGCAATGACACTGCCCAGCACACCGTAGAGGGCGGATCCGGTAACGACCTGTTCCACTATTCCGGGGGGCAGGATACCTATATCGGCGGGTCTGGCACGGACACCCTGTCCATTGCCACCGAAGGGACCGTCTCCCTGGAGGGCAGTTGGCACTCCGGCAATTCCAGTGGTCTGGAAGTCATCAACCTTGGTGATTCGGGAACTACGCTTGGCGTCGGCACCGGGTCTGGCTGGACCAGCGCGTTTTCCGTCTCGACCATCTATATCAATGGCGGCAGCCTGGATACCGTCGAAGCCGGTTCCGGCTGGACCTTTGATGCCAGCACCACCGTCTCTGGAGACTCTTACAACACCTTCTCCAATGGGTCGGTGACCATCGCGATTGACGCCGATATTCAGACCTCCGGCCTGACTGTTCCGATTAACGGAACGGAAGCGGGCGAGACCCTCAGCGGGACTTCTGAAGCCGATGTCATCAATGCCAATGGCGGCAGCGATAAGGTGTTGGGCTCTACGGGCAACGACACCATTGATGGCGGGACCGGTACCAACACCATTTCCTATGAGAATGAGAGCAGTTCCGTCACCGTCGATTTGTCCAATGGCACGGCGACGGGGTCGAGCATTGGCAACGACAGTCTTTCCAACTTCCGCGACATCACCGGTGGCTCCGGCGATGACACCTTGACCGGCGACAGCCAAAGTAACGTCATCACCCCTGGGGATGGGGAAGACACTGTTTATGGCGGCAGCGGCAATGATGCGGTCTATGCCAGCAATGATAGTGACTATGATGTCTATTATGGCCAAGGCGGCACGAACACTGTGGTGTTTAGTAACGCCACCCAAGCCATCACCTTCAATCTGGATGACAGTGGCGATGGCGGATCCATGGCCACCGCCAGCAGCAGTGAAATTGGCACCGACGAATTTTATGATTTCACGGTGATCCTTTCCGGATCGGGCAATGATACCTTCTTGGGCAAGGATGGTGTCCAGCACATCATGTATGGCCAGAATGGCAATGATACCTTCTATTACTCCACCGGGCCTGACCGATATGTCGGCGGTGACGGCACCGATGTTTTGGCGTTCAATGCGGGCTCCGTCGATCTGACGTCGTCTTCATGGCACGATAACAGCACTGGTCTGGAGCAGATTTCCCTGACGCCCAATGCGACGATCAGTGTTGGCGATGGGACCGAATTGGCTCCGGCTTTTTACAATTCCGGCACCGGTGTGACGATCCAGATCGACAGCACCGGTGGGAATGGCGATGGCCAGTTGAATGGCAATAGTGGCTGGTCCCAGGACAGCACCATCACCATCGGGTCCGATGATTATGTGGTGCTGACCCAAGGCAGCGTGACCTTGCATGTGGAAACGGACGTCACCCTGTCCAACGTGGTCAGCAATAACCCGGCCCCAGTGATCAATGATCCAACCGGATCCTTCTTCAGTTTGTCCGATGTTGGGAATTTCATTGAGGGTGGCTCCGGCAGCCAAGTAATTGCCGGGACCGGAGACTTTACCGTCGAGGGGTGGTTCCGGCTCGATGCGCTTAATTCCTCAAACGATTACGGCCTGTTCCAAGTCGGGTCCAATACCGATGAGGGCGGACTGTCGGTTTGGGTGGATGGCGCCACTGGACAACTGACCGGGCGACTGTATTCCGGCGCAGATGAAGAAATCCTCTTCACCAATCAGAACCTCTTGAGCGGCACCACTCTGACCGCCGGGTCCTGGTACCATGTTGCGGTCAGCGTGGATCGCGATGATAACGTGGTCACCTATCTGTCGGACAGTTCACAAACCCTTGGTACCGGAACGGTGAGTATCTCGGGGGGATATTTTTACGATCTGTTCAGTGGTGATTTCCGGACCCATATCGGGACCGCCGATGTCGCCGACACCAGTATTGTCGGGGATGTTGATGAGTTCCGGATTTGGAGCGATGTCCGGACCTCGCAAGAGATCAGCGACAACAAAGACAATGCGGTCAACCCGACGGATTCCTTCCTGGCGCAATATTTGCCGCTGGACAATTTGGACAATTCCGGTGAAGTGCCGTCGGTGGGTGAGCTGGTCAATTCCGGCACTTATGGCCTGAATGGCAATACCGGCTCGATCAGTGTTGATGGTGGCGCGGATACGGTTCCAGCCACCGCGACCGAAAATGGCACCCTGACCCTATCCGGCCTGTCGATCAGCGACAGCAATGATGGCGGTGGGGCCTTCACCGTTGTCCTGTCGGTCAGCAATGGCGTTTTGGATTTTGCTTCGACGACCGGGGTGACGGTCACCAATGACAATACTGCGTCGGTGACGGTTACCGGCACGCGCGCCAACATCAACACGGCGCTCGATAACAATCTCGATTACATCCCGTCCAGCAACTATAACGGCCTTGAAACCCTGACCATTAGCGCGACCGATGATGGCAATGGCGGGGCTGCGCTGACAACGCAAAGCAACAGTATCTTCCTGGTCGAGCGGGTCGATGATCAGCCAGATATCACTCTGTCCTCTGGCATCACCGTGTTTGATATGAATGCGGCCGGAACGGCGAGCCAAATCGACGCCAGCGTGACCTTTGTTGATGATGAGCTAAGTTATGACGGCTTTGGCGGCACCGTCATGGTTTATGAGGGCGGTGAAGAAGAGGACCGCCTGGAGATTATTGAAACCGGCGGCATCACGGTTTCTGGGACCACGGTAAGCTATAACAGCCAAGCCTTTGCCACCCTGGACAATGCCGGTGGCTCCGGATCGAATGCGGAACTTTCCTTTACGTTCAACTCTTTTGCCACCCAGACCAGCATTCAAGCCTTGTTCCAGGCGGTTGGCTTTGATCAGTCCAGCAGCAATGGCAGCAGCGGCGAGCGCACGGTCGATTTCATCTTCGGTGAAGGCTATAGCAGTTTTGCCGGGGCCAGCCGCCTGGTGGTGGTTGCCCCGACGTCGACGTCGCCATCGGTCTCCGCAGGTGAGTATTTTGTTCACACAACTGCTAACCTGGGCTTCTCGACTGCAACCAATCACTCCTTCGACTATGGTGGTGTGTTTATTGACAATACATTCGCCCAGCTTGATGGGACCCACAGCTTTGATTACGCCTCCTTCATTACTTCCGATGGGACCTTGAGGTCTTCAGCGGAAACCAATCTTTGGTCCTTTGGCAATTCCTCGACGGCCAGTGTGAGCTTGGAAGTCGACGGAATGCTCGACTTTGATGGGGGAACCATTCAACAAGGGACCGTCCAGGTGGATGGTTCTTTCACCAGTGATGGGTCGCTTGATCGGGAAATTGGCAGCGGGACCTATTTCGATCTCAATGGCAGTGGGACCATCACCGGCGGCACCACGACCATTGATGGGTTTTTCGAGAACGACGGTCATTTGCGGCTTTATGGGAATTTTGCCACCCCGCCCATCACCTTGGATGGCACGGGTCTGTTGCGCAATGACGGGACCTTGGAAGTCTCCGAAACCACCGAGACTGTGACGATCTCCACCGAGCTGCGCAACAACGGCACTCTGGAGGTCGACAGCGGCACCTTGACCTTAGCCGGTGGCGGCCAAAGCGTTGGTGATATCGAACTGGGTTACGGAGCGAACCTTCGGTTTGCGAGCAGCTTTAACCTGGCGGGCGGCACCATTGATCAGCCCGGGATCGACAGCACCGATGCGACCCTGGACATCGACAGCACGGTGTTTGTGAACGGGTCTGTGGGGGTTGATTCTGGTGTTGCCATCGATATCCAGCAAGTGAGCGATGGCAGTTTTGCTCTGTTTGGCACGGGCACGCTGGAAAGTGATGGGGACATCACTTGGCATAATGGTGAGATTGATGGCGTCGAGGTCATTTCCCGTGGTTTGACCACCCTGACATCCAATTTTGAACGGGATTTGGAAACAGGTTGGACCAACCATGGCACCATGGTCTTGGACCGTGGGACACTAGAGATTGACAGTGGCGGGACGCTGACAAACCATGGGACCTTGGAACTTGATCGGGGCCTACTGGATGTCAATTCCAGCACGGGAACCATTTCAAACGAATCCAGTGGTCTTATTGAGATTGCAGGGTCGGAAACTCTCCAGCTGGAAATCGATGGTGGCCTGGGCAACCTTGGCCGGATTGAATACAGCCGGGCAGATAGAACGTCCCTCAACGGAACCCTGACCAGCTCCGGGACCTTGGATATCCAATCCGGAACCTTGTCGCTCGAGCATGGCACCCTGTCCAACGACATTTATTTGGACGATGGCACAGCTCTGCGCACGACTGGGACCGTTTTGCTGAGCGATGCCACTATCAGCAACAATTACACCTATAGCGGCAATGATGGCACCTTGGAGGTTTTCTCCGGGCAGCTGTCGCTGGCTGGAAGCTCCGCGATTGATGTGACCAGCGATCTGGAACTGAATTCCGGCAAGATTGGTAACAGCGATGCCACGGCGGGCACGTTGAGTGTCGCCAGTGACTTCTACTGGACCTCCGGCAGCTTGATTGGTGACAATGTTAAAATCTTTGTCGACCAGGAATTGGACCTGCTTGGGGCGACCACCTTTAAGTCCCTGAAAAGTGCTACTCTCTATAACCGGGGGTCCATGGATATGGACTATGGGACCCTGGATATTGACGGCACCCTGGTCAATGACGGGACGTTCCTGACCGATGTAGACAACAATGTTGCTATCTTTGGCGATGGTCTGTTGGACACCAACCATCTGTTCAGCTTCCAGATCACCGGCTCCCATAGCATCAATGTCACCACCGATAACAGCGGCACCATTCAGTTTAATGATGGGGATACGCTCACCGCGTCGACATTGAGCTTTGACGATGGGGGTGTGTCGAGCGGTGAAATGGTCATCAGCGAAGGCGATGTGCTGCAGTTCTCCAATAATTTCACCTTGGATGGCGGCAGCATCACCTCTGATGTGAACAGTGGTTTCTCGACCTTGGCTTTGGCCAGCGATGGAACCTTTACGCTGGCCGATCGGACAACAATCGATAGCGACAACTATTTTGACATGAGCGGTCAGCTGGCGGGCAGTGGCACGCTCAGCACCGATGGCATCGTGAAGCTGGATGGCGGCATCGTTGCCAGCACGGCCCATTTGGATGTTGACGGCACCGCGACCTTTGCCAATGCCAGCACCGTTGCGGGCCATTTGAACAATGATGGCACGGTCGATCTCACCAGCGGGACCTTGGTCCTTTCCGGCGAGTTGACCAACAATGGCAAGCTGAACGCCTCTGGCGGAACTCTCCTGGACATCAATGGCGGGACCTTAAGCGGTACCCACTTGTTCAGTTCCGATGGCGAAGTAGATTTTGGTGGCGGCGTCCTGTCCAGCGAGGCGACGCTGGATGCGAATGGAACGGCCACGTTCGGCAATACCTCCACCATTGCCGGTGATCTGATCAATGATGGAAAATTTGATCTCAACACGGGAACCATGATCATTACTGGTCAGTTCACCAACAATGCCACCTTTAGCGACGGCACCGGGTCGATTTCGCTCAATGGCGGGACGATCATCAACAATCATGATCTGACGATGGACTCTGGAAACATTTCCATGACCAACGGTCAGATCTTCAACAATGGCACCTATTCTATCGATGACAGCAGTCGGGAAAGTGTGTCGGGCACCATCACCAATGCCTCCGGGGCGCAGTTTGACTTTGCGACCACAGGGACGGTCTCAACGACAGGTCTCACAATCGACAATGCGGGGACCGTTGGGTTCTCCGGCGGTGGATTGGTCAATATCCAGGGCAATGTGATGTCATCGGGGAACTGGGATCTCTATGACGGCAGCCAAGCGGCGTTCAATGCCACGTCGACCTTGACCGGAGGGAATATCTTCAATTCCGGAGAAGGCCCGGACGGTACCTTGAGCGTTGTGGATCACCTGTTGATCCAGGGCGGGTCGGTTAATGTGGCCAATGATGTCGACTTTGTTTTGGAAAATGGCGGCACCTTGGGCAGCAGTACCACGAACGGCACCCTGGGGATTGAAGGCGATTTCCACTTCGCCGGGGGCCAAATCCAAAGCAACCTGACCGTCTATTCCAATGGGGCGGGGGTGATCAATCCGGCCTCCACGGTGAAAACCGTCTACGGCACCTTGGTCAATGACGGCACCATGAACTTCAATGACGGCACCCTGTCCGTCAACAATGGCCAAGTGAACAACAACGCGGTCTTTAACGCCTCGACCGGCGTGGTGATTGCCGTCTCCGGCAGCGGTGTCTTTAACAACAACGCCGCCATGGCCTTTGGCTCCAACAGCGATGGCACGGTCACCTTAAACGGTGGTGGGTTTAACAATGACACCGGCGGCACCGTGACCATCGGATCCTCGGCCAACAATATCTGGCTGGTGGACAATGATAGCGGCAACTTCACCAACAAAGGCCAGTTCATCCTGGACGGCTTTAATTCGGAAGCCAATGACAGCTCAGATGTGTTCTTCATCAAATCCGCCGGCACCCTGATCAACACCGGCACCATCCAAGCTCTGGATTCCTTGGGCGGAGCCACCGGCGCGCGGGAAATCAATGCGCTGATCGACAATGACGGGGTGGTTAAGGTTGCCCAAGGGGTCACGGTGGGCTCCGAAGTCACCTTCAGCAGTGATGTGACCCATACCAATGATGGCACCGTCCTCTTGGAGGGCACTGGGGCAAATCTCAATATCTTCAACAATGGGTCTGGGGATGTCCTTTTCGTCAACACCGGCATCATCGAAGGCACCGGGACTCTAGTTGTCGGCAACAGCACCACCGGCGCGGATAATTTCGACAATTCCGCCGGTGTCCTGCGTCCGGGGGGCGATGGGACCTATGGTATTCTGAAAATCGATGCGGGCAACCAAGTGATTGGCGGCGGCACCATCCAAATTGATATTGGAGGCACCCAAGCGGGCACCAGCTATGACCAAGTCATTCTGGAAGGCAACACCATCACCGAAAACAGCCGTTACGTCATCAATACGGGCGTTTCGAATTTCTCGGATGGGGCCACCTATCAAATTGCCTCCTTCAGTGCGAACACCACAGATATTGGCGATGTCGATTTTGACGCGGCTGGCCTTTATACCGGAACCCTAGGCACGACCGATGCCGAGGTGGTGTCCATCGCGATCACCTCCAACTCCATTGTGCTGACCGGTCAAGCCGTCGACCATGCGACAGGAACCACCCAGGGCGGTTTAGGAACCAGACATTATCTTGGCAGCAATGTCGGGGAAACCTATGGGCCGGATCTAAGCTTTGGTGTCGGCACGTTTAATACGGTGTTCTTGGGCTTTGGCGGGGATGATACCCTGTCCATCTCTTCTGCTTCGTCTACCCCAGGGCTGAACTATGCTGATGGTGGCAGTGGCGTCGATACGCTGGGCGTCTATAACGGCGATGGCGGTGGGCTCAGTCAGGATTTCACCCAAGATATCTGGCGGGTGAACAGCTTTGAAATTCTCCAGATCGGGGAGATTGGGGATGGCACCAGCCAAACCGTCTCTTTGTCTATCGATGCCATTCAAGCGTTCGATAACAACACCGCTGATTTGTTGAGCTTGAACGGGACCCTGGATGTCGCGGGTGTTGACTCCTTTATCATCGTCACCGGCACCAACAATGACACGGTGGATGTTTCTGCCGATGGCGCGGCGTGGTCGTCCAATGGAACCATCGGATTGGATTTGGATGCCGATGGGAATAATGAGAGCTACACCATGTATCAAAACGGCTCCTCGCGGCTGTATGTGGCCGACGGGATCTCGGTCGCTACTGGCGGCGGTCTTGACTAGAGTGTAAGGGTCCTCAGCATAGGGTCGTTGTTGCGTAGAGGGTTTCCATGGCGTCACCAAATCTGTCTGCCGAGCCCGCAGGGAGCCAAACCCCAGCTCGGGTCTCTGCGGCATTGGCCCCAATCTGGAAACTTTCGGTCACGGCACCGCTGGAGGCTGTTTCTGCCATCGAAGCGGTCTTGGAGCCCCATTGTTCCGCAGTAACATGGTTTGAAATCCAGTCCGGCCCCGAGGCTGAGGCCGGTCTGTGGAAAATCGAAGGCATGGCCGAGGCCCCGCCAACCCCTGCGGACATCACGCCGGGCATTGCCTTGGCCGCTGCGGCCTTCCACATCCCCGAACCGTCCCTGTTCATTGAAAAGCTGGAAGGCCGGGATTGGCTGACCGAGAACCTGCTGTCCTTCCCGCCGATGCAGATCGGGCGGTTCCGGGTCGTTGGCTCCCACATTACCGATCCGGCTCCGTCCAATTTGTGGCCGGTGCTGGTTGATGCGGCCACGGCCTTTGGCAGCGGTGATCATCCCAGCACCAAAGGCTGCTTGAAGGCCTTGGGCATTTTGGGCCGTCGCCGCCATGTCTTCCGCCCGCGTCGGGTGCTGGATATGGGCACCGGCTCCGGCATTCTGTCCATCGCAGCGGCCCGGCAATGGCGCGGCTGCCGGGTCATGGCCTCCGACATTGATGCGGAGTCCGTCCGCGTCGCCCGCTTTAACGTGGCCCGCAATGGCTTGGGCAGCCAGATCCGTTGTGCCGAGGGGGACGGTTTGGCCGCTGCAGGAGTGCGCAGCGAAGGCCCCTATGATTTGATCCTGGCCAATATCCTGGCCCGGCCCTTGAGGTCCTTGGCCGGTCCGATGCTTGCCCTGTCCGCCACGGGGGCCTATGCCATCCTTGCCGGTTTGCTGATCCGCCAGGAAAATATGGTGCTGGAGGCTTGGCGGGCCCATGGCATGGTGCCGGTGCATCGCCTGCATTTTGATCCCTGGTCGACCCTGATCCTACGCCGTCCTTAAGGACTGCGCTGGACACTTTGCGCCGCGCACCCTGTGCTGGACGCCCTGTGATGGACGTCCCAGGCACCCCATATCCGCAAATAACTGTGTTGATTGATTTGGAGCGTTGAGGATGACCGTCCTGTTGCCCGTGGAAGAGTTGAACGCTGTCCAACAGGACCTTGCCAGTCTTGGCATCCCCCTAGACTCCCCTGCCTTGGGCGATCTGATCGCCGGATCCGCAGCGGCCGCCCCGGGTCTGCCCGGTGCCTGGCTGGCGATGATCGGTCCCATCCCGGCAGACCATCCGGTCCGCGACCGTCTGGAAGCCCTGCGCCAAACCGCCCAAGCCGCCTATCAGGCCTCTGCGGTGCCATTGCCTAAGCGTCTGGAGGCGCTGCGGGACCAACTGCGCGCAGATAAGCTTGATGGCTTTCTTGTGCCCCATGGCGATGAATATCAGAGCGAATTCCCGCCGCCAGGCAACCAGCGCTTGGCTTGGCTGACCGGCTTTACCGGATCGGCGGGGGCGGCCTTGGTGATGACGGAAGGCCCGGCGGAGCTGTTTATCGATGGCCGCTATACGCTCCAGGCCCGGGACCAAGTGGACAATGACCATTGGACATTTCGTCATTTGATCTCCGAACCGCCCATGTCTCGCCTGGAGGCCTTGGTCCAGCCGGGGCAGCGCATCGGCTATGACCCAGCCTTGCATGGCTTGGATGCCCGCGCCCGCCTGGTGCGGGTCTGTCGCGCCAAAGATGCTGAGGCGGTTGCGGTGACCAGCAACCCGTTGGATGCGGTTTGGACCGACCGGCCACCGCCGCCCTTGTCCCCGGCCCATCCCCACCCCCTGGAGCGGTCTGGCCTGGAGAGTGCGGAGAAGCGCTTGGCGCTGGGGGAAGCCTTAAGCAAAGACGGCCATCAGGCGGTGGTGCTCAGCGCACCGGACAGCATTGCCTGGCTGCTAAACATCCGGGGCACCGATGTTGGCCATACGCCACTGGTGTTGTCTTTGGCCCTGGCCCATGCGGATGGCTCGGTGGACCTGTTCATCGATCCTCGCAAAGTGGACGATGCCCTGAAAGCCCATTTGGGTGCCGAGGTGCGTTTGCATGCGGAACAGGCCTTTGCCGAAGTGGCGGCAGGGTTGGCGGCCAAGGACCAGCCACTGCGGGTGGTCGGGGCGACCACGACGGCGCGGACCGAGGATCTGCTGAGCGAAGCCGGGGTGACCATGACCCGAGGGGCTGATCCCTGTGTCCTGCCGCGGGCGACCAAAAACCCGGTGGAGCTGGAAGGCACCCGAGATGCCCACCGCCGGGATGGGCTGGCGCTGACCAAATTCCTGCATTGGCTATCGCGCTTTGGCGCTGGTCCCGATGGCGCTCCTACCGGCTTGACCGAGCAAGGGGCTGCGGATCGCCTGGAGCAGTTTCGCCGCGAGGATCCCTCCCTGCGGGATCTCAGCTTCGACACCATTGCCGGTTTTGGGGCCAATGGCGCGATTGTCCATTACCGGGTCTCGCCGGAGACCGATAAGCCTTTGGAGGCTGGCGAGTTGTTTCTGGTCGACAGCGGCGGCCAATATCCCGACGGCACCACCGACGTCACCCGCACGGTGGCCATTGGCGCAGATGCTGTGCCACCGGATGCGGAGCGGATCAAACGCTATACACAAGTGCTGAAAGGCCATGTGGCGCTGGGCATGGCCAGCTTCCCGGAAGGCACCACCGGAGCGCAGCTCGACACCTTGGCCCGCACCGCGCTTTGGGCCGACGGGGTGGATTATGACCATGGCACCGGCCATGGGGTGGGATCCTATCTAGGGGTTCACGAGGGACCGGCCCGGATCTCCAAGGCTGGGTCGGTGCCGCTGCAGCCGGGCATGATCCTGTCCAACGAGCCCGGTTATTATAAGACCGGTGCCTTTGGCATTCGGATCGAGAACCTTGTGGTGGTGCATCAGCAAGATGCCATGCCCGGCGGTGAAAAACCGATGCTGTGCTTTGAGACCCTGACCCTGGCCCCCTATGACCGTGCCCTAATTGATCCGAGCCTGCTCACCCAGGCGGAACGGGACTGGGTCGATGCCTATCAGGCCCATGTGTTCCAGTTCCACGCCCCCCATCTCTCCCCGGAGGCGGCAGACTGGCTGGCGGCTGTCACGGCACCGCTGGGGAATGATCCGATGGTCGACAGCCCCGAGGAGGCGCTGCCCGCATTTGACCGGCAGCGCAGCGCATCATAAAAAGTGTTCAGAGCGGGGCGGGAGCGCGTCTGAATGAAAACCATTGAGTTGTTTGCTGGGGCAGGCGGATTGGGCCTTGGGGTCGCCCAAGCCGGGTTCCATCCGGTCCAGATTGTGGAGTGGGACCGTTGGTGCTGTGACACCATCCGGGAGAACCGCGCCAAGGCCTCAGGCCGCCTTGCGGGATGGCCGACACCGGACGAGGCCGATATTCGCGGCCTCGATTTTTCCCACCAGGAAGGCCGGGTCGATCTGGTTACCGGCGGCCCACCCTGTCAGCCCTTTTCCTTAGGCGGCAAGCATCGCGCTCATGCGGATGAACGCGATCTGTGGACGGAAACCGTTCGGGTGGTGCGGCAGACCAAACCCAAAGCCTTTCTGTTCGAAAATGTCAAAGGTCTGACCCGCAGCAGCTTTACGGAATATTTCAGCTATGTGCTGCGCCAATTAACCCATCCGGAGATCGCGCCGCGTGCCGGGGAGTCCTGGACGGCGCATCTCTCCCGCCTGGAACGCCATCACAGCGCCAAGGGGGCGGCTGGGCGCGGCCTGTCCTATAATGTGCTCGCCCGGGTTCTGAACGCGGCGGATTATGGTGTGCCCCAACGTCGAGAGCGGGTGGTGTTCGTCGGCTTCCGCAGCGATCTCGGCATTGAATGGAGCTTCCCGCAAGCCACCCATGCCCTGGACGCCTTGCTCTGGGATCAGGTCCGCTCTGTTGCCTATTGGGAGCGCAATCGGGTGGCCAAAAAGGACCGCAGCGTGGCCCCGCGTTTGGCCCAACGGGCTGAGAAACTTCTTGAGCGGCCTGAGGGCAAGGCCTGGATCACCGTGCGCGAGGCCTTGAAGGGTCTGCCGGATCCGGAGCGTTCGCCCAAAGCCGCCAGCCGGATCCAAAGCCATCGCTTCCAGGCCGGGGCGCGCAGCTATCCCGGCCATACGGGCAGCCCGTTGGACGAGGCAGCCAAGACCCTAAAAGCCGGGGTGCATGGGGTGCCAGGGGGCGAGAATATGCTCTGCCGCAAGGATGGCAGCATCCGCTATTTCTCGGTGCGGGAAAGTGCTCGGCTGCAAACCTTCCCCGATGACTATCGGTTCCATGGCTCTTGGAGCGAAACCATGCGCCAGCTCGGCAATGCGGTGCCGGTGCAGTTGGCGCAGATCCTGGCCAAAGATGTGCTGGCCCATTTGCATGCGGCCTCTCCAGACAGTCTGCCCAAATAGAGATCATGATTGGGTTCAAAGATTTCGAATTTGATCTGCCCCGGGCTTTGTTGCACAGCCTGGTTCAAGAGTTTGAAGGGGTGCAGCCCGCGCCGCTGACAGCAACGGCAGTGGCTGAGGTTCCGGAAACCCAAGGGGTCTATCAGCTCTTTAAGGATGGACAGCTGGTCTATATCGGCAAGACCGATGCGGACTCCGGGTTAAACCGGCGGCTGACCCGCCATGCCCAGAAGATCCTGTTTCGCCAAGCGCTTTCGCCGGAGCAGGTGTCTTTCAAGGCGATCCGGGTTTATGTGTTCACGGCGATGGATTTGGAAACCGACCTGATCCGGCATTTTGGTGGCGTGGCCAGTCTGGCCTGGAATGGCAGCGGATTTGGCTCCAATGATCCGGGCCGGGAGCGGGACACCACCCGGGTGAAGGACAGCAATTTTGATGCCCTCTATCCGATCGACATAGATCGAGAAATCACCTGGACCGGCCCCGATGGCGGGCCGGTTTCTGTGGTGCTGGGCGCGCTGAAAGAGCATTTGCCCTATACCCTGCGTTTTGAAGGCGCGCGGGGGCGCAGCCGCCAACCCCATCCGGATTTGGCGGTCGCAGAAATGCCAGCCTTTGCCGGGCCGGTCACCGTCCGCTCCCTGATGGCGGGTGTGGTCTCGGTATTGCCCAGCGGCTGGCAGGCCACAGCACTGCTGGGCTATGTGATCCTCTATAAGGAACGCTGGGACTATCCCCAGGGCGCGGTGATTGCACGCGCGCCCTGAGGTCGCAGTGTCCTGTAACAGTCTAGTTTTCGATTACGATCTTGCCGATGGCCTTGCCGCTGGTCAGCTTCTCATAGGCCTTGCCGACCTCGTCCAAGGCAAAAGCTTGTTCATCAAGCAGCGGCACCAGCCCGCCCGCATCGACAATGTCCGCCAGGGTGCTGAGGATCTTGCCATGCTCGGCGCGGCCCTGATTGTGCAGCATCGGGATCAGCATGAAGACCACATGGATCGACAGGCCCTTAAAATGCGCCAGGGTCAGATCCAGCTCCAGCAGGGAGACGGTGGTGGAGACCTGGGCGTTGAGCCCAGCGGCTTCAAAGGAGGTCAGCATATTGGCCCCGCCGACGGTGTCGAACACCACATCGAAGCCCGCGCCTGCGGTGTGCTTGGCCACATAGTCCGCGACCGGCTCTGCGCGGTAATCGATGGCGGTCGCACCATAGCCGGTGATGATCTCCCGGGCCTTGGCTCCGGAGCCGGTGGCAAAAACGTCAGCACCAAAATGCTTGGCCAGCTGCACACCCACATGGCCGACGCCACCGGTGCCGCCATGGACCAGGACCGATTGGCCCTTGGTGACACCGGCACGGATCAGACCTTCATAAGCGGTGATGCCGACCAGGGGCAGGGCAGCGGCTTGGCGCATGGTCAAGCTCTTTGGCTTTTTCGCGATCAACTGGGCATCAACCAGCATGAAGTCCGCCAGGGCACCGGGCAGGCCGATCAAACCCCCGGCGCACCCATAGACCTCATCGCCAATGGCAAAGTCCGTGACATCCGCGCCCACCGCCGCAACGGTTCCGGCAAAGTCCATGCCCAACACGGCGGGCAGATCCGGGGACAGCGGCAATTGCTCCTGGCCCATGATGCGGATCATCGTATCGACGGTGTTGACGCTCGAGGCGGCGATTTTGACCACCACATGCCCCGGCGTCGGCTCGGGTTTGGGCAGGTCAGCCGGTTCAAAGGCGGCGGTCTCGCCATAGGCGGTCAGGATCATGGCTTTCATGGGGGGGTCCTTTGGAAAACGCGTGGTCCCCTAAGAATAAAGCCCTGTGATCCCAGATAAATGGTGTCAATGCGAACTCAGTTTTTGGAAAATCTATATAATTAGCCTGGGCGGTGATCCTGTTCCCAGATCGGTGGATCGCCAATGGTTTGGCGTAGGAAGTCGATGAAGACCCGGACCTTGGCGGTGAGCACATTGGATTTCGGATAAACCAGCCAGATCGCCGATTGATCATCGATTTCATAGTCGGACAGCACCTGCACCAAAGCCCCGCTGGTCAAGTCTTGGTGGAGCGCCCATCGGGAGCCCATGGAAATCCCCAACCCGGTGCGGGTGGCGGCCCCCAGACTGGAGCCATCATCGCAAACCACGCGCGGTTTTTGCCCCGCTGGCGGAAAGCTGCCCTCTGGGTCTTGTGCCTTGAGGGGTTTCAGGCGGCGCGGTGTGGCGCTGCCAAACACCAACAGGTCATGGCTCGCCAAATCTTCAAGCCGTTCCGGGATGCCACGCGCAGCCAAATAGTCCGGTGCAGCACACAGGATCCGGCGATCCTCGGCCAGCTTCCGCCCGCGCAAGCTGCTATCGGGCAGGGCATAATTGCGCAGGGCCAGATCAAAGCCGCCTTCGATCAGGTCAAGCTGATTGTCGGTCAGCTTAAGATCCAAATTCAGGCCAGGATGCTGGCGCAGAAAACCCGGCAAGGCGGGCGCGACATAAAGCTGGGCAAAGGTGCTGGAGGCGGCAAAGCGCAAGGTGCCGGTGATTTCCGCTCGGCCATGGCCCATTGCCGCCAGGGCGGCATCTTCCTGGGCCAAGATCTCTCGGGCATAGGGCAGGAATTCCGCACCTTCCAGAGACAAGGACACCTTTCGGGTCGAGCGATGCAGCAGATCCGCCCCGATCTGGGTCTCCAGCTTGGCCAGGCGGGCACTGGCCACCGCCGGGGCCAACCCCAGACGCCGCCCGGCAGCACTGATATTGAGCATATCAGCCGCCAGAACAAAAAGCCGGATGCCGTCGGTGTCCATGGGTGATTATATCCAATTCCCGAATTCTGTTCGGAGCATGCCGGTATTGTTTGCGAGCTTCAATATAATTAAGTCTTGGCCACCGGAATTTTCCCATCCCCCTTGGAGCAGGCTTGAGCATGTCCAAAACCATTCTTCTGACCGGCGCGACCGATGGCATTGGCCTGGAGGCTGCTTTGATGCTGGCCAGTGCAGGCCATGGCTTATTGCTGCATGGCCGCAGCGCTGAAAAGCTGGCCGCCACCGCCGACCGCATTACCAAAACCCCTGGGGCCGGAGCGGTGCAGACGGTTCAAGCGGACCTCTCGCGGATGGCGGATGTGGAGGCGATGGCCACGGAGGTTATGGCCAAAGCTCCCCAGTTGGATGTGCTGATCAACAATGCTGGGGTTTATAAAACCGGGACGCCGCTGAGCCCGGAGGGGCTGGATGTCCGGTTTCTGGTCAACACCTTGGCGCCCTATTTGTTGACCAAGCGGCTGCTGCCCGCTTTGGCCCCGGATGCCCGGGTGGTGAATTTATCCTCAGCCGCCCAAGCCACTGTCGATCTGAAGGCCTTGGCCGGATCGGTGCGGTTGAGCGACGGCGAAGCCTATGCCCAGAGCAAGCTGGCAATCACCATGTGGACAGCCCATTGGGCGCAGACGCTGACCCCAGCGCAGCGGGTCATGGTTGCGGTCAACCCGGCGTCTTTGCTGGGCAGCAAAATGGTCAAGGAAGCCTTTGGCATTGCCGGTCATGACCTGCGCATCGGGGCGGACATCATTTTGCGCGCCGCACTCAGCGATCATTTTGCCCAGGCCTCAGGACGCTATTTTGACAATGACAGCGGTCAATTTGCCGACCCGCATCCGGATGCTTTGGATGCGAGCAAGAATGAGCGTTTGGTCGCGGCCATGGAGGCCCTGTTGGACAAGCTTGGTCACCCGGTGTAATCGCCGGTTCCGGGGCCTATCCCAGGATTTCGTGGATGGCGCCGACCACGGCGGTGACGATGCTATCGGCTTCGTCTCGGGTCAGGCTGAAGGGCGGGGCGATGCCGATGATGTCACCATGGGGCATGGCCCGGACGATGACGCCACGGCGCAAGGCCGCAGCCGCGATCTTTGGCGCGACGGAGCCCACCGGAGCATAGAACACCGGCCCGTCGCGGTTTTCGACCAGCTCGATGGCACAGGTTAGGCCTTCGCCCCGGATTTCGCCCACATGGGGGTGGTCTTCCAAGGCCTCCCGAACCTGATTGCGCAGATAGGTTCCCACCTTGCGGGCATTGTCCATCAGCCCAAGATCGTCGATCAGGGACAGATTGGCCACTCCAGCTGCTGCGCCGATGGGATGGGCGGAATAAGTCAAGCCATGGCCAAAGGGCCCCATGCTGTCGGTGCCCTCGGCCAGGACCGAGAAGACCTTTTTGGAGATCACTGCCCCGGACAGCGGGGCATAGGCCGAGGTCAAACCCTTGGCGATGGTGATCAAATCCGGTTGCAGGCCATAGAAGTGGGAGCCAAAGGGCGTGCCGAGGCGTCCAAAGCCGGTGATCACCTCGTCAGCGACAAATAGGATGTCGTATTTTTTCAGGACCGCCTGGATCCGGGGCCAATAGCCTTCCGGTGGCGGCACCAGACCACCGGTGCCGAGCATGGGCTCGCCAAAAAAGGCGGCAATGGTGTCAGGCCCTTCATCCAGGATCAGGGCTTCCAAACGCTCCGCACACCAGGCGGAGAAGTCGGACTCGCTCATATCCCGGTCGGGGCGGTGGAAATAATAGGGCGCTTCGGTGTGCAACACTCGGGACAGGGGCAGGTCGAAGGCCTTGTGGAAGAATTCCAGCCCGGTCAGAGAGCCGGTCATCAAGCCGGACCCATGGAAGCCGCGCTTGCGACCGATCAGCTTCTTTTTGTCGGGGCGGCCCAATACATTGTTGTAATACCAGATGATCTTGATCAGGGTCTCGTTGGCATCGGATCCGCCCAAGCCAAAAAATACCCGGGACATGCCAACCGGGGCCCGCTCAATGACCATCCGGGCCAGGGTGATGGAGGCCTCGGTGCCATGGCCGACATAGGCGTGATAATAGGGCAGGTCTTTGGCCTGCCGGGCGATGGCCTCGGCGATTTCACTCCGGCCATAGCCCGCATTGACGCAATACAGGCCAGCAAAGCCGTCCAAAAAGCGGTTGCCATCCCGATCGGTGATGAACACGCCGTCACCATGGATCAGGATCCGCTGGGGCAGCTTGCCCCGGGCGTGGTCCGCCAAATGGGTAGACGGGTGAAAAAAGTGATCCCGGTCCCATTGAGCCAGGAAGTCGGTCCTGGCAGCAGCATCATTGTCGGGCATCTTCGGGGTACGCTCCTGTGGGGGGTCTGCTTGCGGTTATACTGTTGCCGCCAATGTTTGGATTTGTCCTCACCCGGTAAGCGCAAGTCAGTGTTGGATTTTTTCTGAATTATAGCGGTTTTGACCAAAGAAAGCAAAACCCTATGGCCTGCCTCCCGGGCCCTGACGGGGTGGATTGGGAGGCTGTGGGGCGTGGGGATGTTCACACTATTAGGGAAGTTTGATTGCTTTCCCGCTGTTCAACAGGCAGGGTGCCGAACTTATCGATCAATTGCGTCATATTGATAGGGGAAGCTCTAAGGTGAACAGTCCGTTTTTTACCCGTGGGGAAGCGTTTCTGGCCTCCTGCCCGGTGTCTTCGGGGTTGGGGATGCGTTTGCTGGATGCGGGCGAGGGCTTTGCCCGGGCGACGATGACCGTGCGCCCGGACATGCTCAACGCTCTGGGCTCCCTGCATGGCGGTGTGTTTTTCACCTTTGCCGATTCCACTTTTGGCGTGGCCTGCAATTGGCATGGCAAGGCGACCTTTGGCATGTCCTGCGATGCGACCTATTTGGCTCCGGCTTATCCCAAAGATGCATTGATTGCCGAGGCCCGGGAGGTGCATCGTGCCGGGCGGACCAGCTATTTCGACGTGACGGTCTCCCGCGATGATGGCACTGTGCTGCTGCTGTTCCATGGTACCAGCCGAACCCCTGGTGCGTGACCCGATGTCATAAGGGGAATTGTTTGAGCGCCTCTCTTGAATTTCCCTGGGCAACGGCTCCGGCTCCCGGGACGACCATTGAGGTTGTGCCGGGCATCCATTGGCTCACCACCAGCCTGCCGTTTCGGCTGTCTTCGATCAATTTGTGGCTGCTCGAGGATGGCGATGGCTGGTGCATGGTCGATTGCGGCTTCCCGATCCCGGAGGTCCGCGATCAGATCGAAGAGGTCTGGGCCACGGTGTTGGGTGGCCGCCCAATCACCAGGCTGATCATCACCCATCATCATCCGGACCATGTCGGCAACGCGCCGTGGATTTGTGAGCGCTGGGGCATTGTGCCGACCATGACGCCGCTTGAGTTTGATCTTGGCCGTTGGATGTTGGATGAGACGTGGCGGGAGGATGCCGATCAATCGGAGCGGTTCCACCGCAGTCATGGTTTGCCGGAAGCGACCTTGGTTGGCCAGAGCTCGACCCGGGCCAAATATGGCTCCTGCTTTGCCCGTCTCGGCCCGGATTTTCACCGGCTGCAGGATGGCGATAGCCTAAACATTGGTGGGCGCAGTTGGGAGGTGATTGAGGGGCTTGGACATTCCGACGCCCAAGCATTGTTGCATTGTCCGGAGAGCGGAGTTTTGATCTCCGGCGATCAGGTGCTGCCGAAGATCAGTCCCAATGTTAGCGTGTATTTTAACGCACCCAAAGCCGAGCCCCTGTCAGAATTCTTAGACAGCAACAGTCGGATTTCGGCCCGTGTGGCGGAAACGGTGTTGGTGTTGCCCTCGCACAAACAGCCGTTTTATGGCCTGCATCGGCGCATTGCCGAGCTGGAGAAGCATCATCGCGAGCGGTTGGATGGCATTGAGGCGGCGTTGAAGGATCGGCCCCAAACGGCGTTTGAGCTGTTGGAGGTGGTGTTTGGGGCCATTGAACTGGATGGCCATCAGATGAATTTCGCCATGGGCGAGGCGGTGGCGCATTTGCATCATTTGGAGATGCAGGGCCGGGTCAAAAAGTCCCTCGACGCGGGGGTCTGGCGCTTCGTTTCTTAGATTTAGGGCCCTATTGAACCGGGTGTTTGGGGGAGCGGCTGCTCCCCCATTCTGTTTTGTTTTCCCCTTACCGCACCCATTTGCGCCAAGTGACCGCCGGGATGGCTTGGATATATTGGTCCAGGCGGTTGAACAGATATTCGCGGGGGTTGTTCAGCACCTTTTTCAGATGACGTCCGGAAATATAGAAGTCCCGATAGGCGGCTTTGGCGAAGGCTTCGATTTCCTCGGTGCTGGCACCGCCGACGCTTTCATAAGACGGCTTGCCATCTTTGGACAGGGTGCCTTTGGCCTGGACTTCATCCCAGAATGGGGTGCCTTCAAAGGGGATCATGATCTGGAACTGGGCGGTGTGCGGGTTGATCGCTTTGGCCAGCTCCAGGGTCCGGTTCATGCTTTCCTTGCTGTCGCCGAAATGGCCCATGGCAAAGTCGCCATGGATTTGCAGGCCGGCCTTGTGGACCATGCGGCCGAATTCCAGGGCATCGGCGACGGTGGCCCCTTTGTCCATATGTTTCAGCACGTCATCATCGCCGCTTTCAAAGCCGACATGCAGGTTCAGACAACCGGATTTGGCCATCAGGTCCAGGGTTTCTTGGGTCAGCTTCGAATTGGGCTTGGCGTAGCAGGACCAGCGGATCTTATAGCCGCGCTCCAGGATGGCTTCGGAGATCTGCCGGGCGCGTTTATTGGTCAGCATATCGTCTTGGATCATGATCGACTGGACGTCGGGCATGAAGCGGGTGACGTATTCGAATTCTTCCATGAAGTGGTCGATGGAGCGCAGATTATAGACGCTGCCATCCACGAAGGTGTGGACCCACAGACAGAACGAACATTTGCCCCAGGCGCAGCCACGCCCGGACATGATGTCGAGGAACGGGTAGAGCTCGGAGGGAGTCTTGTAGAGCTTGTAGTCCAGCTGGCGGTGGAAATATTCGCTGGTCAGCGGGAACTGGTCCAGGATGTCCGTCCGGTAGAGATTGCGCGGCGGATTGGCCTGGATCGCGCCGGTTTCCTGGTCCTTGACGTGGAAATTGCGCTGCTCAAGCGGATCAAGCCCGCTGGCGAGTTCCTCCAGCGGCAGGTCAAACTCTTTGCGGATTGCCAGGCGGACCCGTTTGGCCTTGCGCAGCACCTTGTCGGGATCAACCGAGGTATAGGGGCCAACAAAGACCACCGTGCGCCCAGTTGCCGCAACCGCATCGCCAAAGGCGACGTCATTGTCTTCGGACAGGCGTCCGGTATAGACCGCGACGATATCCGCATCGAAGTCTTTGATCGCGTCCATGGCCTGGTCGCCATTTAGGCCTTGGACCTGGGCATCGAGCAGACGGGTTTGGTGGCCCTTGCCCTCCAGCCAAGCACCGGCCTGGCCAAGCCAGATCGGGAACCAGGAGGAGGCCGAGAGGGAAACGAAGTCGCAGCGTGCGTTGCGCATATACTGCTTCACATAGGGCGGGCTGATCAGGACGACCTTGGCCATGGGGAACCCTCTTTCACTGCGCAGTTTGATGGGGGGCGGATGCGGCAGCTGCCGCAGATGGAGCCGCAATCGGGGTGGCGGTGCTCATGCCGGTTTGGAACTCGACCCGGGCGGCCTTTAACTCGGCGAGCAGGTCGGGGTCTTTGAGGACGGCGCGATAGCGGTGCCAGGGGATGAAGGGCCACAAGTGGTGGATGCCATGCATGGATTGATCGATGGTGACCAGCCGACCGACCCAACCGGCATCGCGGACCCGCAGCACGGTGTAGCCGCCTTCCGGCACATTATGCGGCAGAAAGCAGATGTAATAGGCGTGTAGGAACAAAACGATGGCCCGGGGAATGATCCAGGCGCACAGGACGGCCCACAGCACGTCCCACCCTGCCAAGGCTCCGGCAAGGACAATGGCCAAGGCAAAGAAATTGGAGGCCCGATCCGCCCAAATCCGGGTCGGGGTCATGGGCTGGAAGCTCTCCGGGATGTCCATGCGCACGCCTTGGACCGTCAGGCGGGCCAGGCGAAAGGCGAACCCCAGAAAGCTGGTCTGGATCCGGGGATAGACCGGGTCCTTGCCGTCTTGGCCTTCCCATTTATGGTGGATCAGATGTTCCCGGCGTCGGGCGAAATAGCCTGGATAGACCGAGGCAGCCGAGGCAACAATCCCAGCCGCCGTGTTGATCCAACCGATTTTGGAAAAGCTGCCATGGGAGCTTTCATGCCAAGCGGTGAAGGACAAGTTCATCAACGCGGTGCCAATGATCAGGGTGGCCCACCAGGGCAGATGGCCTGCGACCTGGGCCCAGCCAATCAACGGGAAGCCCACCACCATGGCCGCAATGACCAGGGCTGTGGGACCGTCCATCAGCACTTTGCGCTGTTGCGTGATCTCAACAAGTTTCGGATGCATGGACTCTCTCTATCGGGCTTTCTGCCCGCATAAGGGTTGGGGGTCCTGAACAACGGTATGGCCCTGGATCTTCTGATCCCGGCTTTTGGCTGCGGTTTCTCGCACCCCTACCGTCTCATCAAAATATTACCACAGCGTAAACGCCATGCACGGGGATTCGTGTTTGCCTGGTCCATGGCCACAAAGTCTAAAGGGGTACAGGCAGGTCTTGAAACCTTAGACTCTTGCCGACATCATGCGGGTCTTCGGGCCGTGCACTCATAAACGGAATGAATTTTGGGAGGAATGAAAACATTGGAAGAACGGGAGGGAAAACGCAGGAAATGTGGCGCATTTTCAAGGTTTTCCGACGCATCCGTCCGGTGTTTTCACTCTCTCCGGATGACTGCAAATTGGCGTCATCCCATGGCGGTAGGGGACCTTGATCGGGTCGCCAGCCCGCTCTTCGGCCCTTGCCTGATGGGATCTAGAGCATTTTCAGCCGAAGTGGATCGGGTTCGACGGTTCGAAAATGCGACAAACAATAATACTAAGACCAACTTAGCAGCCAAAAACGTCCCATTTATGAGGTCACGACCTAAGTCGTTGGGGGACTGTTGATGTGCTAGAGGTCTTGTCTTGGCTCCAAATTTGGGGGCCACCGGTTGCGGTCATTCTTGCGACATTGGTGGTTGCCGGGAAGATTTATCGGGAGCTGAGCGCCGACCGCCCAACCCCTTTGATGGCCTATAAACATAGTTGGTGGATCCAACATGATGAAAAACACCTGATCCACGAAGGCCGTATCCTGGCAACGCGACCTGCCCATGAAATCAATGACTATTATTGGCCTGTGGTTTCGGCTTTTGGATTGGCGGCTCCCAGTTTGGCTGCACTCGGTTTTCGGCTTTGGGGTGTCTCCGTTAAAGGATTGAGAAGGCCGTTTTTTTTTCTAAATACTCTCGTGGTTTTGCTGGTGCTGCTGACCCTGACCCAAGCGGCTCCTTGGTGGATCAGTCTGCCTTTGGCGTTCCAATTTTTGGCCAGCTTGGAAACCTTAACCAATTGGCGTTATGCGCTGCCGGAAAGCTTTCTGTTTTTATATCTTGCTGCCGGAACATTGGCTTTGGTGCTCTTCCCGGATTTGGTCTGGAGCGGGTTGCCAGTTTTGGCCTTTGTCGCGGGCTTATTGGGGGCCGTGAAGATCAGCTTTCCGGTCATTGCTGGGACATTCTTGGCGGGAATTCTGCTGTCCCAGGCGCTGTTGACCGGAACTCTGCCCTTGATGTTGGCACTCATGTGCGCGGCGGCCTGGATGGCGGGATGGGGGATGATCGAGGCAATTCAGGCCTTAATCTATCGGCGTCTGGGAATTGACAACCGACATCGCTGGCGCAATCTCCTGGCGACAATTCGCCAGCATCGGGATGACACCAGCCAGTCGCGTTCGCCCATGAGCGCCCATCAGCCGGGTCGATGGCGTGTGTTCACCCATTTCTATTACAATTTTCAAGCGGCTTACCGCTTTGTGCCCAATTTGATCCTGAGCGGATTGTTGATTTTGGTGTTTTTGTTCCTTGGCTTCGGAGCTGGAACAGCCCCGGAACGCCCGGTGGCTTCTGCAGACCTTTGGGCATTGTCGGGGATTGTGCTGCACAACCCGGCTCTTTGGGCCTTGGTGTTCTTTTTCCTGATCCATCAAGGCCTGCATTGGCCGCTGCATTGGTATCCGAAGCGCGGCATTATTTTATATTACCCCTTGGTCGTTCTAACAGCTGTGATTGGAGGGCAGATGGCTGCCTTCCTGGCCATTGCCTTCGGCTTTTGGGGCCTTTTCGTTCAAGGCTTGGTCTCCATCAGTGTTCCTTTGTTGGCCTTCTTATTTTGGCATCGTCGATCTTTGGCCGTGTTTCGCTCCGGTCACAGTGAGGCAGTTCAGGATAATCTGGATCGGTTGCGTGGATGGCTTCCCGATGATGCGGTGGTCTATGCCGATTGTTTTGCCGCGCGATTTCTGTGGCCGGACAATGTGCGCATCATCTCCTCTGATGTGGTGACTTGGCGGCGCCAAGATGTGGTGGATTGGGCGGAGATGCATGGTGGTGCCCATGTCCTTTTATCAGGCCTAAAAGACGTGAAAGTTGAAGCCCACACCTGGCGTGTTGCCATGGAGATGCCTTTTGACAACATGGCAGCAACAGAACCGATGACGGTCTTGCTCTTGGAGCGCCGTGATCCGTTTTTTGAACCAGGTCCGGCCCAACCATTTTCGGGGATTTACAAAGATTTGGACGCCTATCGCGCCAGCAAGGACGCGGTGTCGTGATCTCATTTGCGACCCTGTCTACCCTGTTGGAGTGGTTGATGCCGCTGCTTGCGAGTGCTGCTGTTTTGGGGCTTGGTCTCAGGATTTGGCGGACCATTGATGAAGACCGCCCCACACCGATGGAAGTCTATCGCAATGGCTGGTGGATTCAGCATGACGAGAAACATATGGTCCATGAAGGCCGGGTCTTGGCTTTTCGACCAAAAGAAGAGATCAATGACTATTACTGGCCGGTCATTCTAGCCTTTGGCGTTGTACCATCTTATGTGGCTGCCTGGGGCTTCCGATTTGGTGGCACGACTCTGAAGGCCCTGCGCCGACCTTATTTTTTCCTCAATACTCTATCGATTTTGTTCTATGGCTTGGCGATTTCTCTTGCGGCACCCTGGTGGATTGCTTTGCCTTTTCTGATAATATTCTTGATCAATTTGGAAACGTTAACGGTGTGGCGCTACGCATTACCGGAAAGTTTTCTCTATCTCTATTGTGCCGTCACAACATTCTTACTGGTTGCCGACCCTCAGCTCACTTGGACTCTCTTACCGATCATAACCGGGGCGGCAGGATTGTTGGCAGCGGTAAAGATCAGTTTCCCCGTCATTGCGGGACTGTATCCGGCTGGAATTTTTCTGTCCCAATCCTTGCACATGACTGCCATTGAGTGGGGGTGGGGATTGCTCTGTGCCGGAAGTCTGTTGTGCGTGTGGGCCCTTACGGAGGGTGGCCAGTTTTTGGTCTATCGGGCTCTGGGGGTGCCTTGGAAGTATCGATGGATCAACCTGTCGCGCTCCTTAGCCCAGCACACCAATGATATCTCGGCCTCACGCACCGAAATTCGCCCCCATGAGCCTGCCCGGTGGAACGTTTTTGTCGATTTTCCCTATTTCAGTCTGAAACTGACCTATCCGTTTTTGCCCCATATTCAGATCATCGGTTTTTTCTTTTTACTGGTGGTGTTTTTAGGCTTTGGTGCCGGACAAGCAGGCACTTCTGGTCAAGCGGTATCCCTGGCTGCAATGGCTCAGAGCGGTGGTTTTGTCCTCGCCAACCCAGCTCTTTGGGCGATCTTGTTTTACATGCTGATCCATCAGGCTTTGCATTGGCCCGTGCTCTGGTATTCAAAGCGCGGCATGCACCTGTACTACCCCTTGGTGGTGATGAGCACGCTGTTGGTCGGACAAGTGATGGCCGTGGTGCAGACCCTGTTCGATGGGGTCATCTTTGGTCTTGCAGCAGTCGTGTTGGTTGGTCTGCCCTTGTCCGGATTTTACTTTTGGCAGCGCTTGGCTGTGCGCATGGCTCGCTCTCACCGCAGCACTGCAGTCCAAGACAATCTTACGCAATTGGAGCTTTGGGTCCCGGACAACGCCATCATCTATGCGGATTGCTTTTCAGCCCGATTCCTATGGCCAAAACATGTCCGCATTCTCTCTTCCGATGTGGTTACATGGACCCAGCAAGACGTTCTGGATTGGGCCGAGCTCCATGATGGCAGTTATGTTTTGCTTTCATCCCTAGCGGAGGTTCAGGTTGATCAGCGGGTTTGGCGGATCGCGTTGGACCTGTCCTATGACGGGATGGCGGCCTCTGAGTATTTGACGGTCGTCTTGCTGGAGCGTCGGCGACCCTTGTTCACTGACGCCCCCGCCTGCCCCTTTAAGGGTGAGTATGTCATGCTCGATGCCTATCGGGCTGCCAGGAGCGCCGGTGCGGATATCGAGAGCGCCAAAGCGGCGGCAGCTGCGGCGGAGGCGGCCAGATAGAGCAACGAACCGGTTACGCCGTCCGCTTCGGCAGCTTCTGAAAGCGGAATTTGACCAAATACCACAGGGCTTTAACTCCGTCCTTCCAGGTGATCTTTTTCCCTTCGGCATAGGTCCGACCGAAATACATGATCCCAACTTCATAAATCCGCCAATGCCGCGCCCGGGCCACTTGGGCGGAAAACTCGATCTCGAAGCCGAAATCATTGCTGGTTAGGGCCAGGGTTTCCCAGACCGGGCGGGTGAACATTTTGTAGCAAACCTCCACATCCGTGACCTGTTGGTCATAGAACAGGTTGAACAGGAAGGTGATCAGCTTGTTGGCCAGGTAATGGTAGAAATAGAGCGTCCGGTGCGGGCGGCCATAAAACCGCGAGCCAAACACCACATCGGCAACCCGTCGCTCGGCGATCAGGTTCCACATATCTTTCCAGTCGACCGGATCATATTCCAGATCCGCATCCTGGATCACCATGGCATCCCCGGTGGCGGTCTCCAGGCCGGTGCGGACCGCGCCGCCTTTGCCCTTGTTGGCCTCGTGGAACACGATTTGGAAGGTGACGGGGGCGCGCCCGGTGTCATCCTCCGCATGGGGTGTCATTTGGAAGGTGCCGTCACTCTCGCTGACGGTGGCCAAGGCGATCGGGGCGTCCAGGGGTTCTAAGGTTTCGCGCAACCATTCCCGGGTGCCGTCTTTGGAGCCGTCATCGACAATGACCAGTTCCTTGGGCACGCTGGGCAGGACTTCCGTCACCCGGGCAATCAGAAAAGCGATGCTGTCGATCTCGTTATAAGCCGGGATGATGACCGAGAGCACTTTCGGGTGGAAGGATTTCTCCGGCGGTCTGGTGGAGACGATCATTGGGGTTCTCCGGTTTTGACGGCCATCAGGCGCAGAATAGGGGCGAAGCCGCGCCGGGAGAGCAACCCTTTCAGGCCGACCTTGCCGACCAGGGTCTCGGGCGCGCCCATGCCTTGCCAGTGATAGTCCTCGCGGATGATGGTGAAGCCCAGGCGTTCCAGGGCGGCGCGCAGATCGGGGCCGGGCAGGCCGCTATCGCCATGGAATTCGGACAGGTGGTAATCCCGTTCCTCGGCTTCCGGGCAGGCGGAGAGGTAGCCATGGCCGTGGTCGAAGACTTTGCGATAGGCCTTCAGCGGCAGGTGAAAATTTTTGACAAACCGTCGCTCGATGTCATGGTCGGTATAGAGCACCCCGCCGGGCACCAAGAGCCGCGCCGCCTCGGCGAAAAACGTCAGCGGGTCATAGAGATGGTGCAGGGTGGCAAAGGCTCCGATCAGATCGACCGATCCGGCCTCCAGGGGCACCTGTTCGCAGCCCGAACAGATCTTCGCAGCCTCGGGCAGGTCGATGCGGTCCAGCATGGCCTGGGAGACATCCACCAAGGTGATGCTGTTGATCAGCGCTGCGGCGCGATAGGCCAGGAACCCCGACCCGGTGCCTGCATCCAGCAGATGCAATGGCGCGGTGACCGGTCCGCCATACTGGGTCCGCAGATCGATCATTTCCTGGACCAGGCCCTCGACCCAGGGATGGGGCAAATTGCCTTTGCGCCGACTATCGACCTGATCATAGACCCCGGCAATGGTGTCATAGAACCGGCGGTTGGCCTCCATCACCGCATCGGCGTCCGGATTGGTGGATCCGGCTGCGGGGGAAGGTTTGGCGGAAGACGGGGCGGTCGCGGGCATGGGGGGCCTCATAAAAGCAGCTACACGCTTTCAGTCTGACCGAGAAAGCATAAAAAGTTCCTAAGATCCTCGATTTGGTTCGCTCTGTTTGGGCGTTAAGGAAATGGTCAGATCCCTACAGCTAACCTGTTGAAAACAGGCCCCTGTAGCTTCGGGATCCCCCATGGACGTTGCCGTTTTCATTGCGATTGCGCTGTGCCTGGCGATGAATTTCGCCGGATATCTTTATGCCTTGTTTCTGATGCAGCTGGTGCGGCCAATCCCGGCCCTTCCGGAGGCCCTGTCGATGGACGATGCGGATTTGCCGCATATGCATGTGATCATCGCGACCCATAATGAAGCGAAGGATATTGAGGCCAAATTGGAAAATACCGCAGCCCTGGCCTATCCCCGGGACAAGCTGACGGTGATCATCGCCGATGGCGGGTCAACGGATGGCACTCCAGATCTGGCGGAAACCTGGGCGGATCAGCGGATGGAACGCGATGAGACCGCCATTGACGTGCGGGTCATGCGCTTGGAGGCGATTGGCAAGGTGCGCCAGATCAATGCAGCCCTGATGATGGTGCCCCAGGCCGACAATCCCATGGCCGATTTTGTCGTCATCACCGATGCCGATGCCCAGATCACCACAGAAGACGCCTTGTTGACCACGGCAGGCCTGCTGAAGGGGCTGCCGGGGCCGACCTTGATCGGGGGCTGGACTGAGCCGCCCTCTGACCCAACCGATCTGGCCGGACAGATGGAGTTGATGTTCTGGCAAAAAATGAACCGCCAACGGCATATGGAGACCGAGAGTTTTTCCGCTTCCATTGTAGTGGCCCCGTTTTATGCCTTTCCTCGGCTGTATTTTCGCGGCTGGCCGGTGGATTGTGTCGCCGATGACGTCAACATCTCGCTGCAATTCCGCGATCGGGGCGGGCGGATTGTCTATACCCCGCGCATTCGGGTGATCGAGACCCGCCAGCCCGCCAGCCTGAAGCAAATGGTGGCCCACAAGCTGCGCAAAACCAACGCCTATGCCATGGAGGTGCTGCGCTACAGCTATCGTCTGCCGTTCCTGGGGCTGCGGGATCGGGTCTTGCTGGCGTTCAAATTCTTTCAGTTTTTCATCATGCCGGTGGCCACCATCGCCTTTGGTGTTTGGTCGCTGTATTTCCTGGCCACAGCCCAGTTCCTGTTGCTCGGCGCGATCTATGGAACGTTGCTGATTTTGGTCGCGGTGGCCTCCGTGCTGGCCAGCCGATCCCCGGTTGAAGAGGTGAAGGTCCAGCCCGCCCGACGCCGACTGGTCCTGAGCATGGGGATCTTTGTGCTGATGCTCTGGGTGCTGATCGCCAATATGCTACTCTATCCCTTCTGGCAGCAAAATGCCCGCTATGAACGGGTTGGCGAGGCCGTGGGGGCCTAAAGCATTATCAATCTGGCGGATGGCGCGGGTCCGGTTTCCGTTCCCCCATGCCATCCTGCCAGTTTAGCGGCAGTGCCTCGGCATCGAAGGTCCGTGACAGGTGGTCGTCAATGAAGGCCTCGCTGGTGGAGACCAGACAATCGGGGTGATAGTCGGCGAACCAGGCATTGCCCAACGCCCGGGCCCGGATCTCTGCCAAAGGCTCCGAGAGCACATTGCCTGGCGAGATATGCAGGAAGGGACAGGGCAGCACATCGCCATAGGGGGTCAGATACAGGATCTCCTTCACCGCGCCACAACCCCGGGGGCCGAGATTGCTTTGGAAATCGGTCCGGATCAAAGGGGAGGACGCGGTCAGGGCCTCAATGCGTGCCAGTTCTTCAGCAGTTAAGGACAAGTTGTTCGACCCGGTCCAATTCCCCGCCCGCACCGGCAGGATCAAATAGGTCATCACCTGAAGGTCGTTCAGGGTCAGATCCAGCAGCTTCTGGAAACCCAGCTGATCCAAGGTGCCGCGCATCACCACCGTGCCGATGGTGACCCGCAGGCCTTTTTTCAGCGCCCGACGGATCCCGGCGACCGACTTAGCAAAGGCACCGGGTGCACCGCGAAAGGCGTCATGATCATCGGCCTCGCCGCTGTCCAAGCTGACGGTCAGGATATCGACCCCGGCCGCGATCAGCTGGTCTATGCGCTCCTCGGTCAGCAACAGGCCATTGGTGGTCACGGAGATCACATTGCGCTCCGGTTGGCAGGCGGTAATGATCTCGGGCAGCTGTTTGATCAGCAGCGGCTCGCCGCCTTGGAAAGAGAAGTTTACGCAACCGAGGTCCATGGCCTGCTTAGCGACGCGCTTGTAATCCTCCAGCGCCATGCGCGGGCGGTCGGCTTTGGCCTCCAGGGCGGTGGCAAAGCAATGCTCGCAGCGCAGATTGCAGCGGAAATCCAGCGAGAAATCCACATAGCGCAGCGGTGGATGGCCAAGGCTGGAGCGGATCACCGCCTTGGCCAGCCGGGCGGTCAAAAGCGGCTTTCGGGCGGAGAAGGCATATTTCAGGTTCCAGCGAAAGGCCTCAATCCGTCGGGCAAGGGAGGGCTTGCGCGGATGGGCCAGGCTGTGGCGCAGAATGCCTTTGGTCTCCGGAGAAGAACTGGTGGCTTGGGTCATGGCTGACGCTCCTGCTTCGGCTCTGGCTCCTGCTCCGGGTCTAGGGCGTCGCGCAGGGCGTCCTCCAGGCTGGCTTTGGGGAACCAGCCCAGCGCTTGGCGGGCCGCATGGATCGAGTAGATTTTATGGCCAAAGGCCGACACCGCGACGGCGGCGTCATGGGCCCCCAACAGCTTTTTGCCGAGCGGTCCGGCCAGTAGGGCTCTGGCGGCTTTGGGCAGGACCCGAACCGTTTTGCGCCCGGCAACGCCTTGGACTGTGCAGGCGCTGTGCAGCAGGCTGGCATAGGGGATATTGCCGCTGGAAAGGATAAAGCGCCCGGCTTGCTTCTGGGCCAGCACCCGATCCACGGCGTCGAGCAGGTCCGAGAGCGCCAAAAAACTGGTCATGCCCGGCGGGGCGGGCACAATGGGGTTGGGACCTTTGAGCTTGCGCAAGGGACCCAACACCTGGGCCTGCATCCCCGGGCCATAAACGGTGGTCAGATAGAGGGTGGTCGCCAGACCGGGATAGCCCGCCATCAGGGCCTCGCAGGCCAGCTTGTCGGCGATGTAGCGGCTGTCCATATAGCCGGTAAAGGCGGGATCGCAGGCCCCTGGCGCGCTCTCATCGCGGATCCGATCCGTTTCCCAAACGCCAAAAATGCCCGCCGCACTCAGAAACACCAAGGGCGGTGCCCCCCGTTGGGCCAAGGCGTCCAAAAGGGCGCGGGTATTGGCCACGCTGAGGCTGTCTGGGCTGCCTTTGGGCGGTCGCGGGGCGAAATCCACATCAAACGCGGCATGGATCACCGCATCCGGTCGGGAGCGCTCCCAGATCAGGTCGAGGGTGCTGTCCAGGGCGGCAAAGGCGGTCCGACCCGGCACATCCGGAACGGCATGGCCTTGGACTTTGAGATGGGCGGCGAGGCGGCTGCCAAGATAGCCGCTGGTGCCGGTCACCAAAATGGTCTGCGCCGGGTTCTCCGACATGACTACAGGTCCTCCTTTCTGGAGATCTTGGAGGACCATAGCATACCAACAAAGTGTTAAGGGTTTTTTGACATCTGGGAAGCCGGGCGGGGGAGTGCCATCTATGCCGTCACTGGTATGGCATGGTCCAAATAGGGATGGAGAGCAGATAATGGGTGCGGATGGACAGGTCGCAGATCCGGTGCAGGCCGATGGCATCAGCAATTTTTCCGGTGTGTCCTTAGACGCCATGCCCTCGACCGAGGACCCGGCAGTTGGCGTGTTCCATGTGCCCATCTTGGCGGCGACGGCGGAAAACACGGCGGGCTATGGGCATTTTGTCGATGCGGTCCGCGATGATCTGGTCGAGATCGTGCCCTGGCCGCAACCGGGACGCCGCCCTTTGGTGCGCGGCACGGGGATCGAAGGCGGTGTGGTCACCGACCGGTTTTCCTTTCACCGCACCGGCCAGATCCAGAAGGCGCATAATTACGCCGTGGGCCGGGAATACATCACCGGCTGGCTGGCCGACCCGGCGGTGGCCTCTGAGGCTCAAGAGCCCGACGCGCCATTGGTGGTCTTCACCCATGAAGCCAATTATCACCCCGATGGCGGCCAAATCTTTATGCCTGTGGCGGGCGATGCCTTTATCGCCCTATTGGCCTTGCCCGGCGATGATGTGGGCCTAAGCGATTTTCGCGGCTTTTATTTTGATGGCTCCCGGGGCTTCCACATCGCCCCCGGGGTTTGGCACCAACCGGTGTTTCCCCTGGCAGACAAAGCGGATTTCATCACCGCCCAGGGCAAGGTCCATGCCTGTGTTTCCGTCGATTTCGTCACCGAGTTTCAGAGCTATATCGCCCTGACCCTCCGGGCAGTTTAGGCCGGGGAGAGCGACGCCGATGGACTTTCTGTTGGAGTTTCTCGTCCGGCTGGTGACGCAGTTTCAATCCCCGACCCTGGCGTTTTTGATTGGCGGCATGGTGGTCGCCGCCCTGGGCAGCAAACTGCAAATCCCCAGCGCGATCTACCAGTTCATTGTCTTCATGCTGCTGATGAAAATCGGCATGAAGGGCGGCATTGAGATCCGCGAAGCCGATCTGGCCGCCATGGCCCTGCCCGCCTTGGCCTCCATGGTCATGGGGGTGGTCATCGTTTTGATGGGCTCGGCCTTGTTTGCCCTCCTGCCCGGGATCAAGCGGGAGGATGGCATCGCCACCGCAGGCCTGTTTGGCGCGGTCAGCGCGTCGACTTTGGCCGCCGCCATGGTGCTGATGGAAGAAGAGGCGATTACCTTTGAGGCCTGGGTGCCTGCGCTCTATCCCTTTATGGACATCCCCGCCCTGATCCTGGCCATTGTGCTGGCCAATATGGTGCTCAAAAAGCGCGATGACGGCCAAGACAGCAAGGTTGATGTCTGGGGCATTGTGAAGGAAAGCCTGCGTGGCTCGGCCTTGTCGGCCTTGCTGTTGGGCCTCGCCTTGGGCCTGCTGACCCGCCCCGATGCGGTGTTGGACAGCTTTTATGACCTGCTGTTCCGGGGCTTCCTGTCCATCTTGATGCTGATCATGGGCATGGAGGCCTATGCGCGCTTAAATGAGCTGCGCAAAGTCGCCCATTGGTATGCGGTTTATGCCTTTGTCATGCCGATTGTGCATGGGCTGATGGCCTTCGGCCTGGGCTATCTCGCCCATTTATGGGTCGGGTTCAGCCCGGGCGGTGTGATTTTGCTGGCGGTGATGGCGGCCTCGAATTCCGATATTTCCGGACCGCCAACCTTGCGGGCTGGCATACCGAGCGCAAATCCATCGGCTTATATCGGTGCGTCAACCAGTGTCGGGACGCCGGTTTCCATTGCGGTCTGTATCCCGCTGTTCATCGCCCTGGCCGAGGTGGTGTTCGGGATCTAGAAAACCAAGCAGGTTTGCGCGAAGAAGGAGGGGATAAGATGACGCTGCATAAGGCGGAAAAGCTGGTCATCATCACCGAAAAGATCATTTCCCAAGGGGTTTGCGACATCATCGAGGCCTGTGGCGGCACCGGCTACACCATCATGGCCGCTGGCGGCAAAGGCAGCCGCAATGTGCGCTCCATGCCCGAGCGGGCCACGGTGGTCGGGGACTTTGCCAATGTGAAGATCGAGGTGATCGTCAATGATAAGGCCACTGCAGAGACGATCATGAACCGGGTCGCAGACCGCTATTTCGCCAACTATCCTGGCATCACTTATGTGGAGGATGTGGAAATCCTGCGGCCAAAAAAATTTGGCGAGCCATCACAATAGGGTCTATTTTGTTGTGGACTTCGCGGGCCTGGGGGGGGCCATTCGCGCTAAGAAAAAACAGAAACACGAAATCGGGGGGTTATCGTGGCTGATCTGCATGACGGAATCGATATCAAAGAAATCCTTGAACGCAACAAGGAATGGGCCAAGGAAAAGGTCGAGTCTGACGACGGTTTTTTTGCCCGAACGTCGGAAAAACAAACACCGCATATTTTCTGGATCGGATGTTCGGACTCCCGGGTCCCGGCCAATGTGGTCACAACCTTGGATTTCGGCGAACTCTTCGTGGTCCGCAATGTCGCCAACATTGCCTCGGGCAATGATCTGGGCTTTTTGGCCACCCTGCAATATGCGGTCAATGCCCTGAAAGTGGACCATATTGTCGTCTGCGGCCACACCGGCTGTGGCGGGGTGAAGGCGTCCATGTCCGATCACACCGACACCTCCGTTAAACCGGGTGTGGGCTTGGTCAGCCATTGGCTGGCTCCGGTGCGCCAGCTCTATAAGAGCAATGCCCACTTGTTCCAGGACATTGCCGACCCTGAAGTGGCGGCCAATTTGCTGGTCAAGCTCAATGTCCGCGCCCAGGTGGACAGTGTTTGCTCCAATCCGGTGGTGCAATTGGCTTGGGAACGCGGACAGCCCTTAGAGGTGCATGGCTGGGTTTATGATCTGCGGGATGGGATCTTGCGAGACTTGGACTGCACCCATTCCGGTCCATAAGCAGCAGCCATAAGCCGAAGCCATAAACCTCGGCTCTGGGTCTATCGGTCTTCGTCTGTGCGTGTGACGGACCAGCCACCGGTGATCGGATTGTCGGTCCCACCGCCAAACACCACCACCTTGCCGCCCGCACCGTCGCCGATGGTTTCAGGAGGATCTGCAGCGGTGGACTTTTCCAGCAGCACGGTTTCGCTGTTGACCGGCAGGCCATAAAAGGCCGGGCCATTGCGGCTGGCAAAGGCTTCCAAATGGGCCAAAGCCCCTTCTTCTTCGAAGACGGTGGCGTAGCTCTGCAGGGCCGTTGGGGCGTTGAAGACCCCGGCACAGCCGCAGGCGCTTTCCTTGCGCCCCACCTCATGGGGGGCCGTGTCGGTGCCCAGGAAAAAGCAAGCCTCGCCGGAGGTTGCGGCAGCGCGCAAAGCAAGGCGATGCTTTTCCCGCTTGGCCACGGGCAGGCAGTAATTGTGGGGGCGGATGCCGCCCACCAGCAGATCATTGCGGTTCAGCACCAGATGATGCGGCGTGATGGTGCCGCCCATCCGGTCCGAATGGGCGCGGACAAAAGCGACCCCATCGGCGGTGGTGATGTGCTCCAGAACCACCCGCAGGCCCGGATGGTCCGCCAGCAGGCCGGTCATAACGGTGTCGAGGAACACTGCTTCGCGATCAAAGATATCAACCTCGGCATGGGTGACCTCGCCATGGACCAAAAGCGGCATGCCGATCTTTTCCATCCGAGCTAAGACGGTTGCGATTGTGGCCACCGAACTGACCCCATGGGCGGAATTGGTCGTGGCATTGGCCGGGTAGAGCTTGGCGGCGACCCAGACGCCTTCCCGGAACCCGGTTTCCACTTCATCCGGGTCAATGTCATCGGTCAGATAACAGGTCATGAGCGGGGTGAAGGCCGGACCATCGGCCAGAGCCGCCAGGATCCGGTCCCGATAGGCTTGCGCAGCGGCCACAGTGGTCACCGGCGGGGTCAGATTGGGCATGATGATGGCCCGGCGAAACTGTGTCGCCGTGTGGGGCGCGACGGCGGCCAACATGGCGTCGTCCCGGAAATGAGCGTGCCAGTCATCGGGGCAAGGCAGGGTCAGGCGGGTCGGGGCGGTGTCGGATTGGGGCAGCGCCATGATAAACAGATCCTAGGGTTTCCACTGGACGGGCCGATGATCGATTACGGCGCGCAAGTCCGTTGGTCAACAGATGCCGAAAGGCCGTGGCGGGCCAAAAAGGCCAACAGGTCCCCGGTCTCGATGGCATTGTTTAGCCGCCCGGCCTGATCCTTGTCGACCTGAACAAACGTGTTCACGCCAATCACCCGGCCACAGCGGTCAAACAGCGGTCCACCGCTATTGCCTTTCAGGACATCGGCGGTGTGCACAATCCGGTTGATCTCGCCGAGACTTTGCAGGGACCGGATCTCACCGGAATTCATGTTCAAATCCGGGGCAGCGGTCAGGTCACCTTCGACCAAGCGAGAAAAACCCTCATCGCCCCGCAGGCTGAGGCCCGGATAGCCAGCGGCGACAACCTCGGTCAGCTTGCGATCTTCTTGGGCCAGGGCAACGAAACCGGGTGCGCGTCCGTCCTCCAACGCCAGCACGGCAAAATCTTCGCCGCCAATGTCGCTGGATGGGCTGGTGGCCACCAACCGGGCCTTCTGTACCGTGCCCATCCGTGCACTGGTGACCAGCAGATAGTTTTGATCGGCGTCTTCAATGACATGGCGGTTGGTGACGATCAGGCGTTCGGAGATGAAAAAGCCTGATCCGGTTGAGGCATCTTCGCCGTCCGGGTCCAGGCCAAGGACAAAGACGGTCGCCGATTCCAACAAGGCTCCCAGATCCCGATTGGACAAGGACTCCAGGGTCCCGGTTTGGTCCGGGTTTCCGTGCGGCTCTCCCTGCGGCTCTGGCAGCGACTCCGTAAGGGTCGGGTCGGTTTGTGGCGCGGTTTGGTCAGCCTGTCCGGTGTCCTGGCTGCGGGCGTTTGGACTGGGTAGGCTTGGGGCTTGGTCCTGTTGCCCGGACGGGGCGGTCTGACCAAGGGCACCCTGGCCCGATGGCAAAAGACGTTCCCTGAGGGGTGGCGCAGAGCGGCCAATCAACGCTCGCCAGAGATCAAGATTGGGGGCTTCTTCTCGTTGAATGTCCCGCCACAAACCGGGATCGAGAACTTCGGGGATCGGGCAGGATGGGTTTTCCAAGGCATCTAGAGCCTCGTTTAAGGCCCGTTCTTCGGTCACGATGTCCACCCGCAATCCGTCGGCCCGCTCCTGGAGGTCGGGGCTGAGCACGGCGGGTGGGGTCGGTCCCACGACCTCCACCACCTCTGGGACCCGTTGCTGCAGATAGATCGCCAAGCCGATGCAAGCCAGGGCCAGCACCAGGGTCAAAGCCAGCCAGAGCCCGAAAGCCGGAATAAAGGCCGGGTTCGGAGGCGGGGATCCAGAAGCCGTGCTGTGCATCATAAAGAAACCTTTTGGGGAAATTCGGTTGGCAGAACCGATTTCCACGACAATAATCGGCCTCTCAGCCGTATTTCCACCTTAAATGGGTGGCAGGACGGCTTCTACTCTAGGGTTTCTCCCGATCTCGTTGCTCTTTTTATCGGTTCTCATGCCTCCCGCTCGGAGGAGATAAAGCCCATCCATGGTGTCTAAACCGCCCCATTCGCCTGGATCTCCCGATTCGTCCTCATCCGGCCATGAGCCGGTGCGGATCGGAGGACGCCCTTTGCAGGACTCCCATCGGGAACTGGCAGACTTGCTGCAAGCCTCCCTTGGTAAGGCCGAAGGGGCGTTTTTGGCATTGGATACGGACGGCCTGGAGCGGGTGGCAGACGGCTCTGCGCATCAGGCGACCATGGCCCGCATTGCAGGCCTCGCCGACCGCTTAGAGGCGCAGGGATCCGCCGGGCAGCGGGCCGCAAGCCTTTTGCGCCTGTCCTTGGTCACGCCAACCGGGGTCCATCCCTGGTACCGGGATCGGAAAACCGGAGCGCCGGTCTTGCTGCATTGGGGCCGTATTGCCCCGGGCCAAGCTTTGCCGAAGGGTGCTGATCCGGCGGCCAGGGACAAGGCTGCCTCACCGCCTCCAGGGGCACCTCAGGCGGCTGCAAAAGGGGCGATGTCAAGCTCTGCCGGTACCGGTGTCGCTGGCAAGCCAGCAGCGCGGGGCGGGCGCGGGGCGGTGCTTTGGGTTGTGCCGGTCTTGCTGCTCGGCCTTACCGCTTGGCTTGGCCTGCAAGCCTTAGAGCCCTTGCCGCCGGAGGAGGTGGTGATCACTCCGCCTGCACCCGAAGCGGACAACCCGGTGCCAGCCCTTGAGGCCCGCTTGGCCAATCTGCAAGATGCGGTGCGCGACGCCGGGGCCGCCCAGGACCGCTTCGCCAATGCCTGTGTGATCCCGGAGCCAGAGCCCGAGCCCGAGCCACCAACCGATCAAACCCAGGTGATCGACCCGCCTGCGCCGCCCCCAGAAGAGCCGACCGTGGTCGAGGTCCCCACACCACAGACGAAGCCGGAGCCGGAGCCCGAACCGGAACAGGGGCCGGTGGTGCCCCCGGTTGCCCTGGAAAAGCCGACGCCACCCCCAGAGCCAGATCCGCCGCCGGTTGCAGAGGCCCCAACCCGTCCGCCGGTTACGGCCCCACCGCCAACGCCGACCCCGCAACCGGTTCAATCGGCTTGCCAACCCAATTGGCCGCCGGGCCGAACGCCGCGGATGCTGTTTGTTGTCGATGGGTCGGGCAGCATGCGCGATCCCATTGCCGGGGCCTCCAGCCGAATGGATGCCTCCAAACGCTCAATCCGCCGGGTGGTTCAGGGCCTGCATAAGGATATCCGCATTGGGTTGATCTCGTTCAGCGACTGCGGCGATACCAAGCACAGCCCCTATTACAGCTATGACCAGCGCGGTCAGTTGATTGGCAAGGTTGATACCCTAAGCCCCTCCCGGGCGACATCTTTGGCGGCCTCCATTGCCCGGGGTGGGGCGATGGCATCGTCTCGGGCGCCCTCGGTTCTGGTGGTGGTGTCCGATGGCGAGGATACTTGCGGGGCCAATCCCTGCGCCGCAGCCCGGGCGGCCAAGGCGGCCAAACCCAATTTGACCATCAATGTCATTGATCTCAGCGATGGAAATTCCGGGGGTGTGTTGCAATGTATTGCCAGTGCGGGTGGCGGTCGGGTGTTCACGCCACAATCGGCCAGCCAAATGAACCAAGCGGCTCAAGCAGCCACCGGTCAACCGGACGCCAGCGGCTGTCCTTGAGCAACGGGAGTTAGGAAACGGCATGGTTTCGCGTCAGGGCTCGGTGATTGATGAAGGCAAGCTCGACCAATATCGGGAGCTTGGGGCCTTTGGTCAGCCGGTGCATGCGTCCTATGCCCAAATCCAGGCCGTGCTGAAACAGCGTCTGGGGGAGCGGGGGGCCAATTTGTTTGCCCGCCCTCAGGTCGACCGGCAAAGCAAAACCGTGCGCTGGATCGCGCCGGTCCCTGGCGCAGCACGGCGCTTTGAAGATCTGTCCGAGGAAGAGCAAGGCCGGGTGGCTTTGGTGCTGTTTACCCTAAAGGAGCAGTCCGCTGGCCTGTTGGACGAGGTGCGCCAGATCGAAGGGGCCAGCGATAGCCAGGCCTTTGCCTCGGTGCTGTCTCAAGCCTTGGTCTGCCCGAGCGAACGCAATGTGTTTTTGGTCGGTGACCAGCCGGTCCTGACCTTTTGGGGCTTTGAAGAACGCACCGGTCAGGCCTTTCGACCGTTAGACAGCATCGCCGCACCGGGCGGGACCTCGGCTTTGGCCCAGGGGCAAGACCCCGCGCAACCGACCCGAGGCGCGGCAGCATGGCCCTGGTGGTATTGGGCGCTGTTCCTGTTGCTGCTGTTGCTGTTGGTTGGTGGCTTGCTGTGGTGGTTGCTCTCCCCGGTCAAGCTGGAGGGGCCCTTCACCCTGTCCAAACCGGGCATTGAGCAGGTCGAGCCCCCGCCCGAGGAGCCCTTGGAGGACCTTCCGGAAGAGGAGGTCTTGCCCGATCCCCTGCCGGATCAGGGCGCGATCATTGGCCCAGGGGGCATTGTCCTGCGGCCTGAAGCCTTGCCGGACGGCGTCAGCGTGGATCCAGAGGGCCGCCTGATTGACCCGGAGACCGGCGAGCCTTTGCCATTGGACCCGGAGAGCGGTTTGCCGATTGATCCGGAAACAGGACTGCCCTTGGATCCGATGACCGGGGAGCCGTTGGACCCTGAAGCGCCAGCCCCTGATCTGCCCGAGCTGGATCCGCAAGATCCAAGCACTCCTCCGCCAGAAGACCAGGGCCAACCCCCGCCACCCCCGACCCCAGAAGATCCCGCTGCAGACCCTGGGGCGGACCCGTTAAACCCTGATGGTCCGGACGGCACACCGCCTCCAGATCAGGCAGGGCCCGAAGACCCACCGGCGCCAGGCGAGAGTTTGAACATTCCGCCGCCGCCGGACCCAGGGGCGTCTCCCGATGGCGCACCCGGCGGTGATGGCAGTGGCGCTGGCCCGGGCGGCAGCGGGGATGTGGGCTTTATGCAGGGTCAATGGAGCAACCGCAGCGGCTTGGTGGACCGCCAGGGGCGTCCAGTGGAACAAACCTATGAGTTTGATGACAGCGGCCAAGGGCAGTCGGTGATCCGGCGCGCCGATGGCAGCCGCTGCACCGCGCCAGCCCAAGCCCGGATGGCGGATGGGCGACTGGTCATCACTGAAGGCGGCAATCTGGTCTGCCCTGATGGCGAGCAGTTCCAGAAATCGGAAACGGTTTGCGAGCGTGATGCGTCCGGACAAACCCAATGCAAAGGCGATGGCTATTCGGTGCGCATCGAACGGGCGACGCCATGAGGATCGGGTTTGGGTGTGAGAGTCCAATCAGAGTGAAGAGCTGGGGCGGGCAATGAGTTTGGGAACGGTTTTGGCAGCGCCCTCGGTGGTTTGGCTGGCCCCTAATAGTGGGGTCCAGTTCCTGGATCTGGGCTTTAAGGCCACGGGCAATCGGGATGTGCCCGGCACCTGGATGTTCTCCGACGACAAGGAGCTCGACAGCCCGCATCTGGTCGGACGCGGTGATGACGAGCCCCGGGGCAAGGTCGCCTATGACATTGATCTGCGTCGGATCGTTGAGCTGTTCGACCGGGTCTGGATGCCTTTGCCCTATTTCCGCCGCCAGACGGCGGGCAGCTACGACCGGGGACCGGTCAATTGGGCGCGGGCCTATTTGGCCAAGCTGGACCAACCCGATGGCGACGGCTTCGACCATCGCTTGGTGATCGCCTTTGATACCACCTTAACCGAGGATCTGCCCGACCAAGCCTATCTCGGCCCGACCCAGGGCGACAGCCAGCGCGGCGATGAGTTCCATCTGGCCGCCGGAGCCACGGAAGCGGAGTGGTTCGCCGGGCAGGGCTGGGTGCGCGACTGGTGTCGCAAGGCGACGGTGGAGATGATCAAGGCCGAAGCCCGACGGCGCGGCCTGCGTGACCCTGAAGTAACCCCGGAGCTGTTGGCTGAGCGGCTGGAGGGACCCCGCGAGGATATTGCCCGCTATCTGGCCCTGTTGGATTTGCTCTCCGTGCTCGGCCTGTTGCCGGGCATCAAATTCATGGACCGGGTCACCGAACCGCGCCCGACCCCCATTGATGTGGATCTGGTGTTGGATTTGGGCAATTCCCGGACCTGTGGCCTGCTGGTGGAGACCCATCCGGATGCCCAAAGTGCCGATCTGACCCAAGCCGTAAAACTGAACCTGCGTGATCTCGGGCGGCCGGATCAGGTCTATGGCGATCCCTTTGACAGCCGCATCGAGTTCAACCGGGCGGCCTTTGGGTATGAGGATCTGTCGTTCCTGTCCGGGCGGGCCGATGCGTTCTCCTGGCCGACGGTGACCCGGGTCGGGGAAGAGGCCAAGCGCCTGGCGGCCAATCGACGTGGTTCCGAAGGCGCAACCGGCATGTCCAGCCCGAAGCGCTATTTGTGGGATGACACCCAGCGCCAGGACGGCTGGCGCTTCAACAATCCTGACGCCCGGGACCAGGCCGTCTACGCCACCGGTGCGGAGTTCACCACCTTGGTCAATGATCGCGGTGAACCCTTGCATCTGTTGCCCCGGGAAGAAGAGGGCGTGATGGACGACCGGCATTTCCCGGCCATGCGCGCGCTTTATGCCCGAACCCATTTGATGACCTTTGCCCTCTCCGAGGTCTTCCTACAGGCCATGGGCATGATGAACGCCCCGTTCCACCGCTTGCGCCGACGCAATGCGGAGCTTCCAAGGCGTTTGCGGCGCATTGTTATGACCATGCCCACGGGCATGCCGCTGGCGGAGCGCCAACGTCTGGTCAAGCGGGCCGAGGCGGCTCGGGATCTGGTCTATCTGTGCGCCGGTCTGGCGGAGCCGGAAACTGACCCGGATGCTTTGCAGGCCCTGCGCCCGGTGAATTCGGATCAGCCCTTGCCGGAAATCCGGATCGAATGGGACGAGGCAAGTGCGACCCAGGCGGCCTTTCTCTACTCTCGAATTGCAGAGGCCCATGGCGGCGACGCCCAGGCCTATTTTCAGGCCATGCGATCCCCCTTGCGCAGCGGTTCTGGCCCCGGTTCCGGCGCCAAAGAGGGCCTGCGCATCGCCACATTGGATGTGGGCGGCGGCACCACCGATCTGGCGATCACCGCCTATCATGGGGAAGGCCAGGGCGCCCATGTGACCCTGTTCCCGGATCCGATCCTGCGCGAAGGCATCTCCCTGGCCGGGGACGATATCCTCCAGCAAGTCATTGTCGAACATGTGCTCGACCCCCTGCGCGCGGCCTTGCGCGCGGAAGGCTTTGGCGACCGGGCCGATGTGATCATCGATCAGCTGTTCGGTGGTGATCGCGGAGATATGTCGGTTGCCGAGCAAATGCGCCGCCAACGCTTCACGTTGCAGATCGGGACACCCTTGGCCCTCGCTATGGTCGCGGTCTATGAGCAATGGGACCGCTTGGATGGCGGGCCGGAGCCGTTCGGGGTTACCATTGAAGAGGCCCTGCGCGGCACGCAAGACAATGCCTTGATCGCCGAGCTGGAGGCGGAGATTTCCAAGCTTGGCGGAGGCCTGACCTTTGATCTGAAGGCCGTGCGGTTCCCGGTTCATGCGCCGGATCTGGATCGGACGGCGCGCAGCGTGATGGGCGATGTCCTTAAAGCCTTTGCTGAGCTGGTCCGTCGCCATCAGGTTGACTTGCTGATCCTGTCCGGTCGGCCGTCGCGCATGCCCGCGATCTTTGATGTTATCGCTGAAAGCTGTGCCCTGCCGCCCAATCGGATATTGCCCTTGCACCGCTTCCGGGTCGGCACCTGGTATCCGTTCCGGGATTTTGAGGCCCGGATCGCTGATCCAAAAACCACGGCGGCGGTTGGGGCCATGGTCTGTCTGCTGGGCGGCAGCGGTCGGCTGCGGAACTTTAATTATCGGTCCGAAAAGCTCTCGGTGTCCTCCACAGCGCGTTATTTCGGCAAGCTCGACCAGGACAACCGCCTGAAGGCCGACAATGTGTTTTACGCCGAGATGAATTTGGATAACCCGGATTACGAACTGCCCGGGACGGCCTTTGAGTTTCGCGGACCGATGTATCTGGGCACCCGACAGTTCAAAGCCGATTGGTGGCCGGGCACGCGGCTCTATGCGCTTGACTATGCCTCGGCGGAGGCGGCAGCCCAGCTGACGGGACGCACGCCGCTGAAGATCGAATTGAAGCGGGCCTCAGGACGGGAAGCCAAGGGGGTGCCGGATATTTTTGCCATCAGCCGGATTGAAGATGCCGAGGGCCGAACCGTCGGTCGCCATCTGGTGCGCCTGTGGCTGCAAACCATCGACAAGCCGGAGGGCTTCTGGCTCGACACCGGCGTTTTGGTCAACCGATAGCGGGCAAGGAGGGGATCGGCATGGAAACCAAAGATTTGGCCAAAGCCCTGTCCGGCCTGGATCAGGGTGCTGCCCGGGCCCAAGGCTGGGTGTCCGAGGTCAGCCGGACCGCGCCCACCGTGGCCCGGCAATCGGACAGCTTAACCGATGCGGCGCGGAAGGCGCGGCTGACCGCCCGGCGTCTGTCCCAAGCGGTGGGGCGGAACAATTGCGTTGGCGTGTTTGGCCCCAGCCAGGCCGGGAAGTCCTATCTGGTGTCCGCCTTGGCCAAACCCAAAGACGGTCGCTTGACCATCCGATTGGGTGCGGAGAGCCGGGATTTTCTGCGCGAGATCAACCCGCCGGGGGATCGGGAAAGCACTGGCCTCGTGACCCGCTTTACGGTCAAGCAGAGTGCGACCGACCCGGACTATCCGATCCGGGTTCGGCTGTTGACCGAAACCGACATTGTCAAAATCCTGGCCAACAGCTTTTTCCTCGATTTTGATCCGAACAACATGACCATCCCCCCGGTGGAAGAGGAGCAAATCCGTGGTTTGCTCAGCTCCCTGGAAGGGCAGGCCGGCACAGGGGTCGGGTCTCGGTCAGGGGAAGGGTCTGGGCATCTGGATGAAATCGCCCTGTTCGACCTGTCGCAATATTTCCGCCAGAATTTCAAAAGCCGGATCGGGGCCTTTGATCGGGTTGATTACTGGCGCGGCCTGATCGCATTGGGCGGGCGTCTGGACCGCGAAAAGCGGGCGGCCTTGTTTGAAGTGCTTTGGGGCTGTCTGCCCGAATTCACCGCGCTCTATTTGCATTTGGTTGAGGCTTTGGAGCAGGTCGGCCATGCCCCGGAGGCCCTGGTCGGGCTAAAGGGACTGATCCCCCGGGAAGCCGGATCACCACCGGAGCCAAACTCGATCATCGACGTGGCGATCCTGTCGCGGATGGGCAGTGCGCGCGATGCGCAAGACACCATCCCCATGCGCTTAAGCGGGGCGGATGGTCCAACGGATGTGGCCTTGCCCCGGGCCACCTTGACCGCGCTGATCGCCGAGATTTGCCTGACCATCCAAGACAGCCCCTGGCCGTTTTTTGACCATACGGATCTGCTGGATTTCCCCGGCGCGCGCTCGCGTCTGAAGCTTTTGGCGATGCCGCCGGATGCGGAGGAAAAAGAGAGCCAGAAACGAGAACTCTATTTGCGCGGCAAGATCGCCTATCTGTTCCAGCGCTATACCGATGAGCTGGAATTGACCTCCATGTTGCTGTGCATGCCGCCCAGTGTCGCCGAGGTGAAGGATCTTTCGGCCCTGGTAAAGAACTGGATCGAAGCCACCCATGGTGCGACGCCCGAGCGCCGCAAGGCGGTGCGCAACGCCCTGTTCCTGGTTCTGACCAAGCATGACATGGAGTTCATCGAAAAGGGCGGTGAGACCGATGACAGCCGGATGGGCAAATGGGACCGACGGCTGCATGCCTCCCTCCTGGAGCTGTATGGCAAGGAAGGCTGGCCGCAAAACTGGGATGGCAAGCCGTTTGCCAATACCTATTTCCTGCGCAATCCGGGCATGAAACAGGTCCATCTGATGTCCTATGTCGATGAGGCGGCCTTGATCGAGGACCGTCCTGTGGACAGCCCGGCTTTTGCCACCTACCGCCAGGCTTTTTTGACCTCGCCCCTGACCGAGAAATATTTCAGCGATCGCCCAGCCGCCTGGGAGGCCGCCATGGCCCCCAATGATGGCGGCATTGCCTATTTGGTATCGGCCTTGGAAGGCGTGCTCGATCCGGGCTTGAAGCAGCGCCAAGCGGCGGAGCGGTTGGTCGACGCGGCTGGCAGCTTGGATCAGCCGCTGCGCGGGCTTTATTTTGAAGATGGCGATGCGGCGCTAAAGGAGCAGGACGGCAAAATGCTCGGCTTGCGCAAGGCTCTTCATGCTGGTTTCAAACTGACCGATTTGCGCGGCTTTGCCTTGTTCCTGCGCAGCCTGATGCTCGATGAAAGCGAGATCCGGGAGATCTTCTTGACCGTGGCGGCCCTGCGCTTGGACGAAACCGGGGTGCTGGATGGCTCCGGTTCAGAGAGTGGGTCTGAGGCTCCTGTGGTCGCCGAGGAAGACGATCCCTGGGATGACCCCTGGGCGGAGCCGGATCCGAGCCCGGCTGCCGAGGACCAAACGGCTGCGGCCCGATCGGGTGCACCGGCCCGGCGCGAGCGCGCGGATCTGTTTGCCGAACGGCTGATGAACCATTGGGCCGGTAAGCTCCGCGAGCATGGCCAAAACCAAGCCCTGCTGACGCAACTTGGGCTCTCTGCCGATGATTACGCCCTGGTGGTCGATGAGTTGTTGGTGGGCATGAACCGGCTGGCGGTGCCCCAGAGTTTGACCGAGGTGGTCCGGACAGAGACCGCGACACCAGGCACCCGCTGGGCCGATGTGGCAGACCGGATCACCCAGACCCTGCAGGTGCGCTTCAACGATTTCATCGCCTATTTGGGCACCCAGGATCAGCCCATTGCTGAGCGTCCCGGGTTCCCGGAACCGCCGAAAGCGGAGGCGCGCAAAGTGTTCAGCGACGGCGGGTTGGTAGCACCAGGGACCGATTTGGGACCAAGTCGGGAAATGCTCGACCGCACCGCCTTTATCGATTGGGGGGTGGCTTTGCGCAGCTTTGGCAATGCCAATGTTGGCCATTCCGCCGGTCGAGAAATCACCGATGATCAAAACCGGGCTTTGGGCGAAATTCTGGAGGTGATCCGGCCTTGATGAGCCCAGAAAGCCAAGTCTTTAGTGCCTGACCGACCCTGCAAAGGAAGTTCCCGACCATGCCAATCGCTGTGAAGCAACGCCCCGATCAGGACCCGGGCTGGGCTGGCCTGTCTCTGGCCAAAGCCGGACATTTGGCTGCGACGCCCGATCAGGTCCAGATTTGCATTGGCCGGATGGATTTGGGCACAACCCGCTTTTTGGATCCGCGACAGACCGGGGATGAGGCTTGGGGGTCCGGGGAAAGCTGGATTAGACCGGATCGGGTGGCTCCGGAAGGGGCTGAGGGATTGTCCTTGCTGCTCGGCCCCGCAGTGACTTGGCATTTGAAACCCCACCAGCCTTATATGGTCTCTTTGCGTGATGGCATCGGGGCGGTGGTCGAAGACCGCATGCTTTGGCCGCCGATCCGACTGCCCTCGGAAGCGCCGCCACCGAGCCAATCCGATGGCTTTAGCGCCCCGTCGATGCCGCCTTTGCCAGGCGCTCCTGCGACGGAAGCGGAGTCTGTGCCCGACCCCGTACCCGTCCCGGACCCGATCCCGGACGTGGCAGCGGACCCGGTGATTGCGCCACAGCCGATTGCCCAACCGGCATCACCGGTGAAGAAGAGTGCATCGCCGCTTCTGGGGCTGGGGCTGTTGGTAGGGATGCTGGTGGCGGGGGCAGTGGTGTTCTTTTACTTTTTGGATCCACAGGACGACCAAACCGCCCAAGAAGATCCTGCTCCGGTCGAAGAGACCGCAGAAGCACCCGCCACACCTGACGCACCGCCGCCGGACCCGGCGGAGAATGCGGCTGAGGCTCCGGAGACCACTTTGGGCGGGGCGCGGACCTATCTTGCCACCCGGCCCACAGCCGCCGAAGCCGAAGTCCAGCGCCAGCGCTTTGTCGATGCCGGGGAAACCGATGGCGCGTTTTTGTTGGGGTCCTATGCGGCCCGCCAAGGCGATCCGGACGCAGCCCTGTGGATGGGCCGACAATATGATCCGGAGGGTTTTAGCGAAGGGGTGATTGACCAGCCCGACCCCGACCGCGCCGCTGGTTTTTATGAACAAGCCGCCAAGGCCGGGAAAGCGGAAGCCATGCTCCGGCTGGGCAGCTTGATGCAATCCGGGCAAGTCTCCGTCGACAATGCGCCGGAACAGGCAGAGTTCTGGCTGCGCCGGGCCCGGGAAGAGGGCCTGACCCCGGAAGGAGCAGGCCAATGAACCAACGCGCGGTGCGCTCTCTGGTCCCGGTCCGCCTGCTCGGCGCTCTGATGGGGGCTGTGGCTTTGATGTTGGCGATAGTCACACCAAGCCATGCCCAAGATCGCCGTCCCTTGCTGATGGAGGGTAAAACCGAGCTGTTCCAACGGGTCCTGACCCGGCCTGGAGCCAGCATTGCGCCAGCCATTGGTGCCGATGGGGTCGATCCGGTCCAACCTTTCACGCCGTTCTATGTCTATCAGCGCCATCCCGTCGATGGCGGTGGCACCCCTTGGCTGGAGGTCGGCCTCGATGCCAAGGGTGCGGTGTCGGGCTATTTGAAAGCCAGCGAGACCGTGGCCTGGGACCATGCCTTGGTGATGGCGTTTACGGAGCGGGTCAATCGGCAAAGGGCGCTGTTTTTTGACCAAGATGCCGATCTGAAATCCTGGCTGACCGCGCCCGACCTGTTGATCAAAGCCGACCAGGCCCGCCGGGCCATCGATGGGAATGCACTGCCTGCCGACAGTCCGGTGGTCTCCATCGAACCCCGCCAAGTGGTCGATTTCGAGAGCAATTTTTACATGCTGCCGGTGCTGCAGGCTCAAACCGTTCTGCTGCCGTCGCGCAAACGGGTCCGCATTGTCGAAGTCGCCAGTGTCACCGTCGCGGAAGACCCGGTGAGCCGCGCTGAGGCTTCGGAGCAAAAGCCGGTCGGCCCGCCGGTTGTCGTCAATCGGCGCATGACCCCGGACCAGATCGAACAGGGCTTGGCTGACTTCCGCGCCGGGGTGGTATTCGTCATTGATGCCTCATCTTCCATGGGGCCCTATATCGCCCAAACCCGGGCGGTGATGGATCGGGTGTTGTCTCGGGTGGAGCAAGCCGGGCTGGCCGACAAAGTACGCTTCGGTCTCGTGGCCTATCGGGATGATCCGGCCACGGTGTCCGGCATTGATTACCTGACCAAGACCTTTGCCGATCCGAACACCGTGCGCGGTGCAGGCGATTTCGCCCAGGCGATCCAGCCATTGGAGGCCTCAAATGTGTCCACCCGGGCTTTCGCGGAAGATGCCTTCGCCGCCGTGAACACCGCCTTTCGGGAAATCGATTGGTCCGATTTTGGGGCACGGTATGTGATCTTGGTGACCGATGCCTCGGCCCGGACCGCACGGGCGGAACAGGTCAATGGCAAGATCGTGCCTGCTTCCGACACCGGTCTGGACGTGGCGGCGATGCACAAGATCGTGCGGGCCAACAAGGCCGCACTCTACACCCTGCACCTGAAAACCCCGGTGGGCAAAGCGGATCACGACCGGGCGCAGCGGCAATATCGCCAGCTCAGCGCCTATGATGGCCTGGAGCCGCTCTATTACCCGGTGGCAAGCGGCGATCCGAACGCCTTTGCCGCCCGGGTCGAGTCCCTCGCCGAAGCCCTGGTCGCCCAAATCTCCACCGCCCGTCAGGCGGTTTTGGATGCCCAAGCAGACCCAACGCCTGATCCCGCACCCGATCCATCTGGGTCAGCGGCAGCCCCGTCTCCGGCAGCCCCATCTCCGGCAGCACCGGGCGTGCCTTCCGCACCGGGGCTCGATAGCGCGGCGGAGACCGATCCGTTGATTGAAAGTGCCCGCCTGATTGGCCGGGCCATGGCGCTGGCCCATTTGGGGCGTCAGCAGGGTGTGGCAGCCCCGCCCATGTTCCGAGCCTGGGCGTCGACCCGGGACTTTCAGCGCCCAACCGTTGAGGCCCTGTCGGTGCGCGTGCTGCTGTCGCGCAATCAGATCTCGGACCTGCAGAAGACCTTGCAACTAACCGTCGATGCCCTGGAAGCCGGACAGATCGAGCCCGATGATCTGTTCAACCAATTGCGCTCCGCCGCATTGGCCGCCGGACGCGATCCGGACAAAACCGGACAGGGCCGCGCCCGCAATATGGCCGATACCGGTTTGATCGGGGAATATCTGGACGGCTTGCCCTATCAAAGCCGATTGATGTCGCTGAGCGAAGACGATTGGATCGCCATGACCGTGGGCGAGCAACAGCGCATCATCGATGAGACTTATGCCAATATCCGGCTCTACCAGGCCCTCCATGATGATTCCGCGCGCTGGATTGCCCTGCATCCGGAGGCCGATCCCGGGGATTATGTCTATCCGGTCCCCTTGGACGCGCTGCCGTGACCCAGCCAGGAGGGATCCCAGCCGCAGCGCAGATCCCGCCCGTGCTGTCTTTGCGCGGGGTCACCGTTCGGCGGGGCGGCGGCGATGGCGGGGCCTTCACCGTTGAGATCCCACAATTGGACATCCGGCCCGGCGATGCCCTGGCCTTGGTAGGTCCCAGCGGGGCAGGCAAAAGCACGGTGTTGGATCTCTTGGCGGGCATCCTGCGCCCGCATAACGCGGACCGCTTTGTGATGTGGCCCCCATTGCAAACTCTGGGGCAAACTCTGGGGCAAACTTTGGGGCAATCACTGGGTCAATCTCCGGGTCAGCCTCAGGGGCAGCCCCAACGACGGCGCAAAGGCGCGGATCTCAACGCCTTTTGGGCGCGCAACAACAGCCGGGCGTTGGGCCGCTACCGCGCCGCCATGGTCGGCTATGTGTTGCAAACCGGCGGCCTCGTACCCTTCCTCTCCGTGCGGGAGAATGTCGCTCTGCCGTTTTGGCGCGATGGCAAGGCCCCGGGATCTGCACCGGATGAGGTGTTGGAGGCTCTGGGCTTGACCGCAATTGCCCATCGGCCCCCGCGCAAGGTCTCCGTCGGCCAACGCCAGCGCGCTGCCATCGCCCGGGCTTTGGTCACGCGACCGCCTTTGCTGTTGGCCGATGAACCTACTGCCTCCCTGGACCGTGACACCGCCGAGGAGGTCATGGCGTTGCTCACCCATGCGGCCCGGGAGCGGGGGGCTGCACTGGTCCTGGTGACCCATGATCCGGATCTGGCCCAGCGCCATGGCTTGGCGCTGGTGGGCTGTCAGCCGACCGGGCCGGGTCGGTCCACCGTGGAGGCCTTGGCCGGATGAGTGGGCTGCGCCGCCTCTCCGCCCTGTTGCGCATGGCGGTTAAGGACTTGCTGGCGGAATGGAGCGTCTCCGCCGCGATCTGCCTGGCCATCACCGCCGTTGCCGCGCCCGTCTTGGTGCTGCTGGCCCTGCAAGCCGGGGTTATTGGCGGCATTTTTGCCGACTTGCGCCAGGATCCTGCCGCCCGGGAAATTCGCCTGACCGCCACCGGTGCCGCGCGCTTTGAGCCCAGCTGGTTTGCAGAGGTCTCCACTTGGCCCGAAGTGGCGTTCGTCGCGCCCTCAACCCGCTATGCCTCGGCCCAGGGCGAGGTCTATGGCGGCAATGGCACCACCCAAGGCCGTGCCACCTTGTTGCCGACCGGACCCCGTGATCCGGCCTTTGCCCCGGACGGCTTGCGGCTCGCCGGTCCCACCGAGGCAGGCATCAGCGCCGCCTTGGCCAGACGCCTACAGGTCGAAGCTGGGGCGGAGGTCATGCTCGACATTTCCCGGGGCGCACCCGATGGCTCCGGCCTGGATTATACCGCCGTGCCCCTGCGCATTGTCGCGATCGCCGGGGCGGCGGCCTTTGGCCGCGAGGCGCTGTTCCTGGACCGCGCTCTGCTCGATCAGATCGAGGATTACCGCAACGGCCACAGCGCCCCCTTGCTCGGCCAAACCGAAGGCGAAGCCCCACCACCCCGGGCCAGCTATCCGGACTTCCGGCTCTATGCCCAAGATGTCGCCGATGTGCTGCCCCTGGTCACCCGCCTGGAGGCGGAGCCCTATGCCTTGTCTCTGCGTGCGGAAACCGGGCGAATTGCCTTTGCCCAAGATCTGGACAGCGGATTGTCCCTGGTTATCAGTGCCGTTGGTGTGCTCGGCGTGTTGGGGCTCGGTGGCGGGCTGGCAGCGATCCAATGGAGCATGGCCGCCCGGCGGCGTCGGACCATCGCCATTCTCGCTTTGATGGGCTTTCCCAAACCGGCCCTGATCAGCCTGCCGGTGCTCCAGGCTTTGATCTTGGGCGCGCTGGGGGCCTTGATGACGGTCATGGTTGCCCAATTGTTTGCGCATTTGGTTGACACATTGCTGGCGGACCAACTCGCTGTCGGGGTCACCCGCCTGGAACCGGTGACCATGGCTGGGGTTGTTGCCCTGGTGTTGGTGCTTTCTGCGTTGCCTGCTCTGTGGATTGGGCTGCGCTACAGCCGCTTGGATCCTTCCGATGAGATCAGAGAGAGCTGACATGAACCGCGCGATCTTCTGGGCTGGCAGTCTGGCACTGGCGCTGTGGACGGCGCCTCTGGCAGATCCAGCGCGAGCCCAATCGGACCTGCCCTGGCCCGAGGGCCTCGCCAATCCGATCCCGCTGGCCGATGATCTGACCCTGCCCATGCCATGCGGTGGCTCCATGGCCTTTCGCCCGATCACGGTGCCCGGTGGCGGCATTTTTGACGACCGCCGGATCCAGCTCGGCGGGCGGCAGGACGGGCGCGAATATATCGAAAATCCCCACCCAACCTATATCGGCGGCAGTTTCTTAGGGGAGGGGGTTTCGACCTATTACCTCGGCAAATATGAGGTCTCCGTGGCCCAGTATCAGGCGCTGCTCGCTGGCGAGACGGGGTCGGGCGACTCTGGAGCAAACTGCCCGGATCTGACCGCAGACGATGCCCTGTTGCCGCAAACCAGGATCACCATGGCCGACGCCCAGCGCGCTGCCGAGGCCTATACCGGCTGGTTGGCCTCCCATGCGGTCTATGCCCTGCCCCAAGAGGGCGATGCCCTGGCCTATATCCGCCTGCCGACGGAAGAGGAATGGGAATATGCGGCCCGGGGGGGCGCTGCCGTCGAGGCTGCCGATTTTGAAGCCCGCCTGCCGCCCATGCCCGATGGCCCGGAACAGTATGAGGTCTTCTGTCGCGATGACTGCGCAGAGCCGCAATTGACCGGATCCCTGAAAGCCAATCCCTTGGGTTTGCATGACATGCTCGGCAATGTGTCCGAGCTGGTCCAAGGCTCCTTCCGCCTGAACCGAGTCGCCCGGGACCATGGCACTGCCGGGGCGTGGATCAAGCGCGGCGGGTCATTCCGTCATCGCCTGGAGGAAATCCATTCCGGCCTGCGGGAAGAGTTTTCGCCGCTCGCCCGGGACAACCTGCGCCGCGAGGCCGTCACCGGTCTGCGTCTGGTCTTGGTCGCCCCGGTGCTGCCCGATTTGCAGCGGGCCGAGGCCGCGCGGGACCAATGGGCCGCCCTGTCTGCCGAAACCGGAGACGCCCTGGACGACCAGCAGGCTGATCCCAGGGCTGAGTTGCGGACCTTGGCCGCCTATGCCGCGACTCTGGAGACGTCTGAAGCCAAAGAGGTCCGGCGACGCCTGCTCAACCTTGCCGATGTCGTCGATATCACCATCGCCACCCGCAATGAACAGCGCGCCCGAGCAGCCCGGGAAATGCTGCGCATGGCCGTCTTTGTTGGCCTGCGCCTGCCCGCCCATCAGGGCAGTGTGACCCGCTGTGCAGAATTGCTGGCGCTAAATGCTGAACGATATCAAGCCCGTTGTGACCGGGTCAGCGCCGATCGTGATTATGATGTGGACTATTTTATCGACCACCTAACCCGGCTGGCGGGTGAATTCCCCCGGGGTTTTGTGGAAGAACAAGCCGAAATATTGAGCAAGGAATTCGAGGCCCGGGGTCAGGGTACCGAACGTGCAGTGCCCGTTGTGCTTGCTAATTTGCAGCAGATCACGCAGAAAGGCGAGCGCGCGCGGGCAGAGATCACCGAGGTCTGGGGCCGCTACAGCACTGGGGAGTAGGAAAGCATGTCCAGACGTTTTCTGCGGGTGATCAGCCTGATCCTGCTGGGATTGGTTCCGGCGGCCTGTCAAACCACCGGGACGCCGAGCCCTGGCACGCCGGAATGGAATGCGATGACCCCGCAAGAGCGGCGGCTGCAGCGCGACAATCAAATTTTTAATGAGACCATTGCCGGGGGGGCCGTTGAAGGTGCCGTTATTGGTGCGGTCTTGGGGCTGGCCTTGGGGGTCGCGACCGGGGATATGGACAATGCCCTGATCGGGGCTGGCATTGGTGCCGGGGCCGGGGCGCTTGTGGGCGGCTTTGATGGCTGGCGCACCGCCACCAAGCAAGAAGCCAACCGGCGCAAGATCCGCGAGATCAAGGCGGCGACGGATAAAATCGCCGGTGAGAACCGTAAACTGCGATCCTCCATCGCCAATATTGATACGGTCATTCAGCAAACCCAGGCCAAGCTGGAAACCGCTCGGGCAAACTATAATCAGAACAAAGGCAGCCTCGCCGAGGTCCAAGCCGCCGAAGCCCGGACCCGGCGCAACCTCGATATGATGGACGACCTGATCGACAGCATTGAAGACCGCCAGGACGAGCTGCAGGAGATCTCCAACACCTATCGCCAAGAAGGCGAAAACACCGCCGAGATCGATCGCGAAATCGCCGCCACCCGAACCCAGCTGGCGCAACGCAAAAAAGAGCGTGACCTGCTGGAGCAAGAGCTTGAACAAGGGGTGGTGGGCTAAGCAGCGCCGTATTTTGGCCACCATCCCAGCCGACGGTACCATGTCTCATCGCACAGGGTCCTGAGGGCTTACCCCTTCAGGACCGTCCCCCACAGCAAAGGATTGAGGAGAGCCACCATGCGGATCGGAACCAGCGCGATTGTTGTGGGCGTATCAGCGGTCCTTCTGACCGGCTGTGTGACGTCCACCTATCGGGCCGAAAAGGCCGATCTGATGCGCGATGGTCAATCCAAACGGGTTATCGCCGCCCAGCAAGATCTGGACAACGCCAAGGCCGAACAGCTCGGTCTGATGGAAGACCAAGCCTCCGCCGGGGAAGAACTGGCCGCCATTGAAGACGAGTTGGCCTCTCTGAACGGCACCCTGGCCAATCAGCAGCGCCGCCTCGTCAGTGCCCGGCAGCAGGCCAAAATCACTGCCGCCCAAGAAGCCTCTATGCGTCAGCGCTTGAACAGCCTGCAAGATCAGGTGGTCGACAAAAGCTTAGAACTCGACACCGCCCGCATGAGCGGCAATTCCGTCCTCGCCGCCCAGAAGCGCGCCGAGCTGCAAGCCCTAGAGCGCGAGCTTTCCAGCGTCGAGCGCGAAATCGACATCCTGATCGGCTCCTAACCCCCATGCGGGGGTAGGCTTTATGCTTCCCAGCAGGGGCCCCCATGCGGGGGCGGCTTTATGCTTCGCAGCAGGGGCCCCCATGCGGGGGTGGCTTGATGCCTCCGGCAAGGGAAGCTTAGGTTCCACTTATCCGAGGTTTATTCGGAACGCCTGATTGCTGCGCTTTTGCGTCTTCGCATATTAGCTCTGAATGCCTGCAAGATTTTTTGCGTTAGGTCTTTAGGCAACATTCCGAAGGCTGGGGATACAGTCCCTTTTTGAGCAGGGCGGATATCAGGCCCTGGCCACTGAAACACGTTGGCCTCCGTTACCACGATCCAGGATGGTTCTTCATCTAATCCGAGGCGTCGTTTGGTGCCGATCGGGATCTCAACCGCCTCATCCTGTAAATTGGGTGGCGAATGGGTGATCGGCAGGACAACGACATCCTGGCCACCGCTTTTTCGTGCAAGAGCCACGATCACGGCGCAAGGCCGATCTTTTCTGCCGTTTTCTAGCCCACTGCGGGCTTCTCTACGCCAAAGGTAGCTGTATCGAATGACAAGGCCAGGTTCAGGTTTTGGAATGGACATGAAGAGCTTTAGCTCATTTCATCATTGAATTTTTCGGTCCACTCTGGGGGCTCCGCCTTATCAATCGCGTCCTTTAAAGCGTCGGGCAACTCTTCCGCATAGTAGGATCCGGATAAGTCCAACGCTTTGAGACGCTGATATTCATCGGCGGACAAGAGTACCAGGGTTTCTCGGCCATGGTTTGTGATTGTCACGGGTGCCCGTTGTGCCGCATCTCGATAAAGACCGAATTGCCGTTGAAATTCAGCGGAGGAAACTTTTGTCATAGCCCGTACAGTCCGAATTGTTTCGAATTTTCAGAATATACGTAATTTGCGTATTTTTCACGCCTCAATACATGAAATCTGCATAAGGCAATGGCATCAAATCCAGCGCCTCAACCATCTGCACGCAAATGCTGTTTCAGAGCCACTGTGAATCCACTGGCCAAGACCAGCAGGCCGACGGAGCCCCAGAGCACAAAGGCCAGACCGTCTGGCGAGACGCCATGGTCGCCCGCAGCCTCAGTGGCGCCAAAGCCCAAGCCCCATTGATAGAGCAAGCCTGAAAGCAGGGTGCCCAGCAAGCGGCCCCAGGCATTGGCCATGTAATAAAATCCAACCGTCAACGCGACCTTGTCGCTGTCCGCCAAGGACACCACCAGCCAGGAATGCACCGCCGAGTTCACGGCAAACAACACACCAAACAGGATCAGACCCCCCATCAGCATCGCCGGGTTCGGCAGTTGACCGGTACACAGGGCCGCCAGGACCGTCATGCACACCAGCAGCGCCAAGACCCAGACCAGAGCCGCCGCACCGCCAGCCGCTTGATCCCGGGTCTTGCGCAGCAACTTCGGGGCGCTGGCCTGGACCATGCCATAGCCAATGATCCACAGCGCCATGAAGCCGCCCACCGCATCAAAGCCCCAGCCAAAGGCGGTGGCCAGGAACAGCGGCAAGCCGACCACAAACCAAACATCGCGGGAGGCAAACAGGAACAGTCTCGCTGCCGCAAGCAGGTTCACCGACCGGTTCTGGGAGAACAGGGCGGCTCCTTTGGGTTTGCTCTTGGCCCGTCCCAAATCCGCCCGGACCACGGCGACCGCACCCAGCAACACCAAGGCCAAGGCTCCGGCCATGGCCCATAGCGCGCCCTGGAACCCCAAGCCGGTCAGCAGCGCCCCGCCGAGGAAAAAGCCAACACCCTTCAGCGCATTCTTCGATCCGGTCAGCAGGGCAACCCATTTGAACAGCCGGTTTTCCGACCCCGCTCCGCCCTCGGGCACCACCGTTTTGACGGCGGATTTGGAGGACATTTTGGTCAGATCCTTGGCAATGCCGGACAGGGCCTGACAGCCCATCACCCAAGCCACGGACAGCGCCATGGTCCAGGCCGGGTCGGTCCAGGACAACGCCACCAAAGCCACCACTTGCGTGGCCAGCCCCAGAAATAAGGTCAGACGCAAGCCATGGCGGCTGCCAAGCCAGCCACCAAAGGCATTGGTGATGACCCCCATTGCCTCATAAAGCAGGAACAGGAAGGCCAGTTCGATGGGCGAATAGCCCAGCTGATGGAAATGCAGCAGCACCAACATGCGCAAGGCGCCGTCGGTTAGCGTGAACCCCCAATAGGCTGCGGTGACAGCCGCATATTGGCCAACGGCTCCGGCTGGAACCGCCGGGGCACCGGAGGTCGCGCTCATCGTCCCCCCGCCGCGATCATCTTGGCCAGATCGACCATGCGGTTCACATAGCCCCACTCATTGTCATACCAGGCATAGATCTTGGCCTGGGTGCCATTGATGACCATGGTCGAGAGCCCATCAATGATCGAGGAGCGCGGATCGTCGCGATAATCGGTCGACACCAGCGGGCGGCTCTCATAGCCCAAAATGCCCTTGAGCGGCCCGACTTTGGCGGCGGCCTCAAACAGCCCGTTCAGTTCCTCCGGCGTGGTCGGACGGCTCAGTTCGAAGACGCAATCGGTCAAGGAGGCATTGAGCAACGGCACCCGAACCGCATGGCCGTTCAACTTGCCCTTCAGTTCCGGATAGATCATCGTGATGGCGGTCGCAGAGCCCGTGGTGGTCGGCACCAGAGAGTTCAGGGCGGAGCGGGCGCGGCGTTTGTCCTTATGCGGCGCATCGACAATGGTTTGGGTGTTGGTCACATCATGGATCGTGGTCATGGAGCCATGGACGATGCCGATGCTCTCATGGACCACCTTGACCACCGGGGCCAGGCAATTGGTGGTGCAGGACGCCGCTGTGACAATGCGATGCTGCGCCGGGTCATAAAGGTCATGATTGACCCCCTGGACCAGATTAAGCGCCGAGCCATCCTTCACCGGCGCGCTGACAAGAATACGGGGCACGCCATGGTCCAGAAAGGGCGCTAACGCCGGTCCGTCTTTGAACTTGCCGGAGCACTCCACCACCAAATCCACGGTTTCCTTGCTCCAGCCGCCGGTTTCGGTCAAGGCAGCGGGATTGTCGAGCTGGGTCCAGGGGATTTGTTTGCCCGCAATGGTGATGCTGCTGCCATCCTCAGCGGCGGAAATCTCCCGATCCCAACGGCCATGCACCGTATCGAATTCCAGCAAATGGGCGGCTATATCGGCACTGGCTTTGGGATCATTGATCGCGATGATCTCCAGATCCAGCTGATCCCATAGGGCGCGGGTAAACAGCTTGCCCATGCGGCCAAAGCCATTCAAAGCGATGCGGAAGGTCATTTGGGGGAGCTCCCTTAGGATGGGTCCGTTGGGGTGGTCGAAGGGCCAGCTTTGCCGAATGCGGCCAAATTGCTCAGCTTGCGCTGCAGGCCATAGCGATCCAGCGCCTCCAGCGGCAGAGCACAGAAAATTGCGATCCGGCTGCGCAAAATTTTCAGCACATCGATGGTGCGCAGCACCCGCTCGGTTGCGGACAGGTCTTCCAGGGCCGGATCCTCGACTCCCCAATGGGCCTGCAAGGGTTGTCCAGGCCAGGAGGGGCAGGGCTCCTGGGCGGCGTTGTCACAGACGGTAATGATGATGTCCAAAGGCTTTGCGTGGCTGTCTTCGCTGAAGCCTTCCCAGCTTTTGGAGCGCAGATTGGTTGTCGGCAGGCCATGGGCCTTCAAGACCTCCAAGGTCACGCTGTCGATCTCGCCGCGCGGGTGACTGCCCGCGCTATGGGCAACAAACCGGTCCTGGCCGAAATGGCGCAACAGGCTTTCCGCCATGATGCTCCGCGCCGAGTTTCCCGTGCACAGGAACAGCACCTGGCGCGGATGCGCGGTCCCTCTGCGTCCCTTACCGCCGGAGGCCTGCTCTTCGGCTTGGCGTCCGGGGCTCAGCAGCAGCTCAAGAATGTCTGGCAGCCGACTGTCCGGTGCGGTGGGGTCCGGGCCGCAGTCCCGCAGCAGGAAATGGGCGAGCAAATCCACGGCATTCTGGTCGGCCTGGTAAAACACCTGGCGGCCCTCGCGCCGGTGATCCACCAGTCCGGCCAAGCGCAGATCTTTGAGATGGAAGGACAGCGCAGACGGGCTAAGGCCGGTGGCTTGGGCCAGTTCCGAAGCGGCATAGCTGCCCGATTGCGCCAGAAGGGCAAACACCTTCAGGCGCGTCTCATGGCCTAGGGCCGCAAACAGCGGGGCGAGAACGTCGGTTTTCATAACTTCAATATTTCAAGAAATATTGAAGTATGCAACAGCGAACATTTAGAGTATCCGTGTTGATCAAGCGTGTTTTGGCATCCAAGGACGCTCTGCTTTGAGTAGGGCGTTTGCCAAAACGATCATCTTTCTCATGATAGCCGTTATGGCGACCTTCGGTGGCTTTCCCATCGCGATGAGCTGATCGTATTTGGCTTTGAGATCAGGGTTGTAGCGCATTGCGACTAAAGCGGGCATAAACAATGCCCTGCGGACCGTTTGACGACCACCACGAATAAAGCTCTTGCCGCGCCATTTTCCGGACTGGCGCGAGATTGGTGCCAAGCCTGCCAAAGACGCCGCTTGGCCACTATTCATGCTTCCCAGTTCTGGCATTTCGGCGATTAAGGCAAAGGCCGTGAGCTCGGCAATGCCTGGAATGCTTTTCAGGATATTGAGTTCCTGAGCCAAGGCGGGGTCGCCCACGATGAGAGCTTTGATTTCGGCCTCGATGGCGCAGAGTTGCCGCTTGATATGTTTAAGACGTGCGGTGTTCTGGCGTCTTACCAAGGGATGGGAAAATTGCTTGGTCCTGTTTTTCGCAGCCGTCTGGTCCTTGATGAGCGCCTCACGCGCCACATGCAGTTCCCTAAGAATTACAATAACTTCGCTGGGAGCTGAGCAGGCCTCCAAGTGCAGGACGGCGCCCATTTTGGCAAGCAATGCGGCATCCAAACGATCGGTCTTGGCCAATTGGCCCGTTGCTTCGGCAAACCGCCGGACATGGCGAGGGTTCACTTTGACCATCGGCAGTTCTGCCCGTGAAAGGGTGCGCTCGAGCACTCGATGGTATCGTCCGGTGGGTTCGAAAACGATCCGTGTGACATCGCTGCCAATCCACTTGAGCAGCGCCCTAACCCCGTGAGCTGTGTTGGCGAATTGATGTTCCATGTTATCCGGATGGCGATGAACATCCAGGGTCTCTTTCGAAATATCTATGCCAATGGTAATCTCGGTCATCTTTTCCGCGCCTCTGCTTGTCATCCGGGGCTAAACCCCTGGTATCCGTTCAGGCCAATGGAAAAGACGAGGGTGATCAAACTCTAAATCGGCCCGTCAAACGGCCTGCCAGTTCACGATCCACCCTCGCCGCTGGATAGAGGGCAGGCACCCTCTTCCAGCGGTTCTATCTTCGCCTGATCTCGCGGAAAATCATAAGACAAGCCCTATCCGATCAAATAAGATCGATACTGTTTCTCGATTGGGGTGTGCGATCCAGTGGTCAGTCGGTCGCGGAGCGATGCTAGAGCGCCGGTCAAGACCAGGAGCATCTTCAGCCGAACCGGTACCCACTTCGGCTGAAGATGCTTTGGACACAAATGCACTCCGTCAGAATTAACCGATTTGGTCGGACAGGGCTCTAGACTGCTTCAGGAAGGCGGAGGAAGGACATGCCTGAGCATATTCGACGACAACTGACGCCAAGCAGGCGGGTTTTCATCCGGCCCC
>JBMYTN010000017.1:0-80648 GCA_049604415.1 Rhodospirillaceae bacterium
CCCAAGCCTGCGATCCCAACCCGTATCACCGACAATCTCTAAAACTCAAAGTTCAAACGGAAGTATGAATACCACTCATCCCGAAGAATGAATGGGTACACCACATTCTCACCTGAACTTTAGTCCGCGAAGAGATCGGAACAGAGATACAAGTCAGACCACAGACCCAGAGGTCTTCGGTCTTTCGCGATCTCGTTATCCTTGAGCGATCAGGGACCATTCCGACAAAAATCAATCCTCCAAACGGAGAGAAAGATCTTCGACCGAGGTCGCCGCCCGCCCATCTCTTTCGCAACAATTCACGATGTCAAACAGCAGTAAAAGGACTAAACAAATAAACCACTTAACCCTTTCGTAATCCACCTCCGAACCCCAAACCGAACAACCCGTTCGACCCAGTCTCCGTCGGCGAGGGCGGCGTTCTAACCCCCTTCTCAAAACCGGTCAACTCCTTTTTTGCAAAAAAGTGAAACCGGTTTGAACCGCCCGAAGGGAGCGTTTTCCCAGACCGAAAAGAAACGAAAAGGGCCCTTGCCGCTCCGCGAGGGGGCGGGGACCTGTTCCACCTTTTTGGCTGGAAAAAAATGTGCGCGGCACGGGGTGCCACGCGTCGGGGGGGTGAGTACTCCTGTTGCCCGATCCGGTCAAGATGTTTTTTCACAGATCCATTCGCAGATGCGAGATCAACGCGGAAATGCCTGAGTCAAACAGTTTACAAAACAGCCTCATAAACCAGCGCCGTGAGCAATGATTGGGCAAATCAACCGTCATGACAAAGAAAGATTCACGTCATGTTTTCAAAAGCTTTTGACTTCAGGTTCATCCTTCTCCATCCTGTCAACGCTTGTTCGTAACCCTGCCATAAAGGCGGAAGCACCTGCGGACGACAGCACGGGCAACCGGATTGATCTGTCGGAGGGTGTGATAAAACCGCCACAAAGCCGTCTTAGCGGACTGTGCCAAACCCACATGACAACGCATTTGGGGCTGGGCGAGTCCAAGCTGGGGTCAGGCAAAACGGATCAAGGGAACGAACCGTGGTGCCCGGTGCGATTCCGGGTCTGCGCTTGACGGACTAGAGGAACTGATGACCCAGGGAACTACCTTATGAGGCGTGCCCATCGTCCCTTTTTGTTTACGACCATCGGCACCCTCAGCGGTGCGGTGCTCGGGACCGCTCTCTACGCGACTGCCGCCTCTCCTCCAAACCACCCCGCCTCTGATCTGCATGCGGCTGCTGACCCGACCCCAGCGGTTGAGGCATCAATGCGCCCGACAACAGACGCATCGAGTTCTGCCAGCATGGCCGATCTTGCCATCGCGTCTGTGAACAAAAGGCTAATGGCTCCGGGAGATCCGATTGTTGAGGATCTGGCTGCCTTGCCGGACCCCACCTTGATCCATCGCGCTGTGATCCGTCCGGTTCGCGGCGACCGCGCCCGAGCCCTGCCCCTGGCGCTCAGTGAAGAAGACCATCTGGTGGTCTTCACTGCAGCCTATCCGCATCGGTCCAGCCAGCCCCATGGGACGCGGCATAACGAGTTCTCCAGCGGCCAAATCGCTGGCGCGTTGATCACTCAGCCGCCTGCTCCGCCAGCATTGAGTGAACCGTTTGATGGGGGCAGCACCGAGGCCGGGTTGCCCCTGGTCGAGAGCCCGGATCTGGAGGCGTCGAGCCAAAATGGCTATGCGGCTTTTGCGGAAACGGTCGAGCCGACCTTGGTCAAAGCCAGTGTCACAGTGAAATCCGGGGACACCTTGATGGGCATGTTCCTGCGCGCCGGTGTCAGCCGGGCCGATGCCCACCAGGCCATTGAGGCCCTGCGCGACGAGTTTGATCCGCGCCATATCCGCCCGGGCCACAGCTTCAGCCTCTCCCTGCTGGCCGAGGATGAGGAAACGCTCGGCCTGGAGACGTTGCGATTCGAGCCGTCCATCGGCACCGTGATTGCCGTGGAAAAGAATGCTGAAGACGGGTTCCAGGCCTCCCGGGCGGAATCCTCCCGGGTCACCCAATTGGCCCACTATAAAGGTGTGATTTCGTCTAGCCTCAGCGAAGCCGGGTCCGATGCCGGGGCGCCGCAAGGGGCTTTGGCGGAGATGATCAGGATCTTCTCCTTCGATGTCGATTTCCAGCGCGACATCCGCAAGAACGACCGCTTCGAACTGTTCCATGAAATGATCTACACCGAAGACGGTCGCCTGATCGGCGTCGGTGATGTGATCTATGCCTCGATGACCCTGTCGGGCACGACCAAGAACCTGTATCGCTTCACTGATCCCGAAGGCGATACCGACTACTATAATGAAAAGGGTGAAGGCGTGCGCAAAGCACTGCTGCGTACCCCGATCAACGGGGCACGGTTGTCCTCCGGCTTTGGCATGCGCCGCCATCCGGTGTTGGGCTATTCCAAAATGCACCGAGGCCTGGACTTCGCCGCCCCCCGGGGCACGCCGATTTACGCGGCGGGTGACGGGGTGGTCGAGAAGGCCTCTCGGTTCGGCAGCTATGGCCATTATATCCGGCTGCGCCACAACAGCGAGTTCAAGACCGCCTATGCCCATTTGAAGGGCTATGCCAAGGGCATCAAGGCTGGCGCTCGGGTCAAGCAGGGCCAGGTGATCGGCTATGTTGGCAGCACTGGTCGGTCCACCGGCCCGCATTTGCACTACGAGATCCTGCGCGGCGGCAAACAGGTCAATCCGATGAAGGTCCGCTTCCCGTCCGGGAAAACTTTGGAAGGCGATATGTTGACCGCGTTCCAGCAGGAGCGTCAATCCATCGATGTGGCCCTTTCCCGGACCCCGGCTGGCGGCCAGTTGGCAACCAAGACCGTTCAATTGCGGACCGACGAGACCAGCTTGGCGGATTAGAGTGTTTTGCCAAAGGCAAAACACGGAACAAGTGGCAGGCGTTTGCGGAGCAAATGCTGAGAGCGCACAGAGTGTTTTGCCAAAGGCAAAACACGGAACAAGCGGCTTGCCGAGCATTTTGGAGAAACCAAAATGCGGGTTGCGGAGCAAATGCCGGGAGCGTTCAAAGGGTTTCGGCGGAGCCGAAATGCGGACTGGATGAATGTCAGCCCACTACAATGCGAGCCCGGCCATTTGGCCGGGCTCTGTTTTTTGGCGCATCGACGACATCCGTCAAACCCGCTTGATCTCTGAGCCTGCGCGCCCCACCTGTGCCACCGCGCCAAAACCTGAGTGTCGAGATACTCACCTTTGCTTTGGCGAAACCGGGAGGCTCAAGCGCCATGGAAGACACTCTCAACCAGGCCACCACTGTGATCAACTATCTTGGCTTGGTGGCCTTTGCGGTGTCCGGGGCCTTGGCAGCCTCGCGCAAGACCATGGATATTTTTGGCTTTATTTTGCTGGGCACTGTCACCGGGATTGGCGGTGGCACCGTCCGCGACCTGTTGCTTGATTTGCCGGTATTCTGGATCGAGGAACCGGCCAATCTCCTGACCTGCGTTGGAGTCTCGGTGCTGGTGTTCTTCACCGCCCATATCCCGCAATCGCGCTACAAACTGCTGCTGCTGGTCGATGCCATTGGCTTGGCACTGTTCGCTGCCGCCGGCGCTGAGCGAGCGGTCTTGGCCGGGGCGGATCCCAGTGTTGCCATCGCCATGGGCTGCATCACCGCCACCTTTGGCGGCATCATCCGCGACATGCTGGGGGCGGAGAGCCCGGTGGTCCTGAGCCAAGAGATTTATGTCACCGCTGCCTTTGCCGGGTCGGTGATCATGGTTGTGGGTCTATCGCTGGATCTGCCCCGCGCCCCCTGCCTGATTACGGCGTTTATGGTGACTTTGGTGATCCGCTTAGCCGCAATCCGCTGGAACCTAGCCTTGCCGCGTTATAAGCCCCGTCCTGGCCGCGCGCCGGAGGACATCGAGAGCTAGGCTGCGGTGACAATTTAACGAATGGCGTCATTGCAGCCCAAATTGGCGCTGAGCAGGAGGAAAGCGCAAGGAAGTGTGGTTCCACTTTTGAGCATTTCCGACGTACTCAGGGCCAATTTAGGCGCAACCCCGTGGGGCCGGATGAAAACCCGCCTGCTTGGCGTCAGTTGTCGTCGAATATGCTCAGGTATGTCCTTCCTCCGCCTTCCTGAAGCAGTCTAGAGCCCTAAATACGGATATCGATCAGCGCTTGCTGTCGTAAATCACGCAAACGACGTTGCATTGTGTCCTGCAAACGCTGCCCGGCCAACCGTTCGCGCACCATTTCACGACCAGGAACGCCACCGGTAGAGACTTCGCAGACCATGGCATAGAGCACCCCTTCGGGTGTTGTCACTGGCTCCGAGACTTGACCAGGGGGCAAATTGCGCACCACCCCCTGAATTTCGGCTGGTAGATCATCAACAGCAATCGGTCCTACGGTACCGGAATTGCGGATCCGTCGATCCCGGATCAAGTTGTTCATGTCCTCGCAAGAGGTCACATCGAACTCCAACTCCGTGCGGATGCTGCGCAGTGTCGGTTCATTGAACTCGGTGGTCGGGACGGCAGGCAGCATGACCTGGGACAAACTCACCAACGGCCGCGCATCTGCTCCGGCAACCCGGACATCGCGCAGCAACATAATATGATACCCCCCAAACGTCCGGATCGGCTCGGACATATCAATCGGAGTCAACCGGGCCAAGGCTTGGAACAATTCAGGTTCCATATCCCCCGGACCAACCCAACCTAGGTCGCCACCCTGGGCAGCTGTCGGCCCTTGGGAGAATTGTTGCGCAACCACCGAGAACCGCGCCCCGCCCCGGATCTGCTCGATCATACGTCGGGCCGCCTCCAAGGCTTCGGCGTCCTCAGCCGGTGTGTCCACGGGCAGGAGGATTTCAGCGGCCAAATATTCCGGTTGGCCCAAATTGCGTTGCAGCTCGCCCAAATAAAGGTCGACTTCCACGTCACTAATATTGATCCTTCCGGCATGCTGGATCTGCATCGCCTTTTGCCAGATCACATCAGCCCGGATCTGGCTAAGCGCGGTTTCCGGATCGACGTTGCTCTGTTTGAGGGCTTTGATCAACCCACCTGGTGGCAACCCATTGCGGCTTTCCACTTGAGCCAAGGCGTTTGCGGCCTCGTCATTGGACAGTTCGACCCCAAGGCGCTCGGCTTCCTGGCGCTTCAGGGCCTCGTCAATCAACCCCCGAACGACCTGCTGGCGCAAGCGTTCGCGGATTTCCGGCCGGTCCGGTATCCCGGACATGCGCATCACCAGATTGATCCGCGCCTCAACATCATAAACGGAGATCGCATCCTGATTGACCACCACAGCGATGCGCGTCCCTTGGGCCTGCGCCACAGACGGGGTCAGAACCAACGGACCAGCCCCGACCCAAGACATCACGACCAGCAACAAGGCAAGCGTCAGTGGAAGGGTTGGTGCGGTTGGAAATCTCCGGTGAAGCAGAGCCCAAAGGCTCCCACCGAAAGAGCGGTGCAGTCTCATGGAAAGGCGAGCCTCAGAATTCTGGGTTGGAGGCATAGTCCCCGACAGTTTTCAACGTGAAGGTTAGCAAATAGGTGTAACTGCCCTCAACGCCAAAGGCCTGGGTGTGGTCTCGGGTGAACAGGTTTTCGACCTGAAAACACTCGTCCTCATAAACAAATCGTAGTGATGTCGACACCGGCTCCTGGCGATCCATGTCATAGGTGTGGCTGCCATTCAGGTTCCAATACCGCGCCAGGCGGACATTGCCGCTGACAGAGACCTCTTCCCGGGCATCCCGGATCCGCGTGCCGCTTTGGTCTTCCAAGCGTTCAACATAGAGATAGCTCAGGCCCAGGATAAAGGAGTTGCTGCCCCAACTGCCGCTCAGGCGATGGCCGCGTGGTTCCAGGTTCTTGCGCTTCAACTGCGTCGAATAGGTCACGGTGAAATTGGAGGCATTGGTGTAATAGAGCCGCGCCGCGTAGTCGGAGAAGTTCTCCTCCAGACCCGTACCATCGACCAACAAATCCGGATCCTCACGCAGGCGATAGCCCTGACCAATGGCGGCCTCAAAATACTCATTGTCATCGGCATGGATGGCATATTTCAGGCCATACGCCCCCCAAACCCCGGTCTCGATCCGGTCATAGCCCGGCACTCGATCCTTTTCGAACAGCAGCTGATAGTCCACGGCTGTGGCTTGGGTGTCCTCATTGGGAATGGTATCGGGGTTTTCCAAATAAGGGCTGGCGACAAAACTGCCGGTCGGCTCGATCACATGGCGATACCGGCCCGACGGCCTGACGAAAGGATAGGACCATGTCAAATGGCCCTTAGGAACGAAGCGGAATTCCGAGCCGGTATAGTCTTGGAAGCCTGTGCGCTCCAGATCTTCGACCCAATAGCTGCTGGCGATGGTCGAAAGCTCCCCGGTCCAGCGCGCCCCAAAGCTGTCGATATAGGCATGCTCATAACCGACATCGGTGACAAAACGGGTGCTTTCCTGGCCGACCCGACGGCCCAGATTGAGGAAATTGGCATCCGCATAAACCCGACCGCCCCCGGTTTCCTCCAGCGGGTCAGACAAGTAGGACACCGTGGCGTTGGGATAGACGAACGGGGTTTGATCTTCGGTGACATCGGCCCGCCGAGACAGGAAGTAAAAGCCTTCCAGCTGGGCAAATGAGTTGTGCTCGAACCGCTCAACATAGGGCCGATTGGTCAAAAAGGTCGGGTTGTCGGTGGGCGTGATGCCATGGCGGATCAGATAGGCCGGGCTGCTGGTATAGCTGCTCTCAAACCCAGCACGGGTTTTGCGATCGATGTCCAAAAAGCCCTCGGACTGGTACCACCACTCGGTATTGTTCCGATAGTCATAGGGCACCACCGCACCATTGCCGTAAAACTCACCATAGGCAAAGCGGTGACCGCCACCCAGCTCCAGAGCGAGATTGTCCTGCTCCATGAGATTAAGCGCAATACTGGTATCGGTCTGTTCATCCCAGACGATGTAATAGGGAATAAAGGTGGTCGCGCCCAATTCTTCGCTATAACCCGTGGACGGTGTCAAAAACCCGGTGCGTCGATAGACCGTCGGGTCCGGGTGCGAATAATAGGGCGTGTAAAACACCGGAACACCAAAGGCCTCGATCCAGGCGTCATGATAAATGACGTTCTTATCGGCCTCGTCATGGGTCATTCGGTCGGCTTTGATCTGCCATACCGGCGGGACCGTATCGTCCCCCTCTTCATTGCCAGTGACCGTCGGCAAATCCAGATCTCGGCCCTCGCAGACCGAACAGGCGGTATAGACCACCCGGGAGAATTCCTTACGCTGATTGGCGCTGTCGAACTCCATATAGTTCGAGCGCAATCGGGCACCATTGATCAGCAGCAGTTGGACATCGCGGACGAAGCCATCCTTCAGATCGCCGGTCAGCTCCATATAATTGCCGAAGGTGACCTCGCCGGTTTCCATATCCGTAACCGTGACATTCCCAGAGGCCGTCACCCGGTCATGGGTGGTGTTGTAGGACACCACATCGGCGCGTAAGAAGTTGATGCCACTGGCCAGCTCCACCTCGCCCCGGGCGATAATGGTGCTCAGATCACTGTCCTGCTCCAGGCTATCGGCCCGGATCAGGGTGTCTTCATCGGTGATGGCCGGAACGGTGGGATCCGGTTGGAACGCCGCAGGCAGCGGCGCGCGGTTGTCGCTGAGATTGGAGATATAGCGCCCCAACCCGCCACGACGACCGGTTTCGCGCAGCCCGCCCGTGGCCTGAGCGCCGGTATTGCCCCCTCCAACAAGACCCGGCACGGCCAGTTGCGGGATCAGGCCGACCGTGGAGACAGTCTGCGCCCCCGAAGCAAGCCCTTGGGTGGCATACGCATTGACCGGCCCACCAAGGCCCGCCCCGGCGGCTTGGTCGCCATTGGCATAGCGCACACCATAGCCTGACACATCCGTCGGCAAGGCTCCTGGCTGCGGGGCCAGGCGCGACCCTGGGGCAGCAACAGGAACCGCCGAAGCCGGGACCGCTGCGGCCGCGCCATAGCCCGGCAGATAACGAGTCTGCAGCGGCTGGACCGAGATCGCGCCGGGCTCAACGGCTTGCGGGAAAGCGACGGGATCCAGCCCGCCGATGATTTGCGCTCCGGCGGAGGCCGCCGGACGCGGTGTTCCAACGGGTGTGGTGGCAACGGTTGCAGCTCCCGCAACCGGGACCGGGCTGCTGCCAGAGAACACACCAGGCTGGACGGTTGGAACGCTGGGTGCCGGGCCAAGGCCGCCAAGGATCTGCGCGCCTCCGGCTGGGGCTGCCGCCGTCCGGGGCACCGCCGCTGGCGCTGCAGAGCCGGAGAACACACCGGGCTGGGCAGGGGCCACCGTCGGTGCCGCCCCAAGCCCACCAACCATCGGCAGGGCCGAGCCGGTCACCGGGGCGGCCAGAGGCTGAGATGTGATCGACGGCGTGGCCGTCACCGGCTGAACGGCGGACGAGGACGAAAGAGAAGAGGCGCTAAACGGCACCACCGCGCTGGCAGCAGGTGCGGTTGCGCCGGTCGCATTGCCGGTGGATCCGCTTTGCGCCCCCGCCGCTGTCGGCAGCAGCACCGCCAGTGCCAGCAACATGGCGGAGCCATGGCGCAAATGCCTGTATCGGACGCGGTCGGTCAAAGAGGCGGAACGGACAAACATGCGGCGCTTCTAACTCACTTCCCCTGGAGCCGTCCACCCTGAAGCGGACCGTCATTGCCCGGGAGTATAGGGAACAATGCCCCAATTTTTCCATGGAAATCAGGTCCGCCGGTTTGCTGCTCTCCGGAGCTCAAGCCTCCAGGTACTCAGGCCCCAACACCCTTGCCCCGGACCAATTGGCGGAACAAGCTCCAACTGGCCACCACCGCACCGCCGACAATCATCAGACAGGCCAAGGCAATGACGAGGCTGGGCTCTCCCTGGCCCGCCAATAGCAACAGCAGGGTCGAAATCAAGGGCGCGGAATAGGACAAGGCACCAAGCACCTGAATATCGCCATGCTTGACGCCATGGTCCCAGGTGAAAAACGCCACCCCGACCGGCCCCAGGCCGAGACCCAGAACCGCCAGCCACTCGCCGCCGCCTTGCGGCCATTGGGTCTGCTCGAAGAGCAAATGGCAGGGAATCGACAGCAGGGCCGTTGCCCCGCAAAACCAGCCCACCGCATCGGTGGGCACGGACCCAAACCGCCGCGACAGCACCGAATAGCTTGACCAAGTCAGGGCGCAAATCAGCGCCACGCCATAGCCGACCAGATAGCGCGCATCAAAGCCCTCGGCCCCGCCATCGGTGACCAGCAAAACCGTCCCCGCCAGGCCCATCAGCGCCCCAAGAATATGGACCAGACGCAATTTCTCCCCGGGCAGCAGGGCTGAGAACACCACAATCAACAACGGCCAGAGATAGGCGATCAGCCCGGCATGGACCGGCGGGGCCGAACGCAGGGCGAGGAAATAAAAAAAGTGATAGCCAAACAGGCCCGCCACCCCAAGCACCCAAGCGCCAACCGGCTGGCGCAGATGGCGCAGCGGTTTATCCCCGGTCCAAAGCCATTTCCCTGCCATCAGCAAGAAGGCCACGGTGAAGCTCATGGCCGTCAGCTGAAAGGGCGGCACGGTCCCAGTCCAGGTGGTGAACAGAGCCAAACAGCCCCACAACACGATGGCTGTAAAGCCAATGGCGGTGGCGCGATGCCGGTTGGGAGATGGCCCAAGGGGAGCGACTGAGGGAGCCTCAGGGGGAACCACACGGGATGACACGCTTTCCGACAAGATCAGATCCTGTAAGACGAATAGCAGACCAACAAAAAAGGAACGGCCTCCACCGGTGTGGTGGAGGCCGTGTGTTCAGAGCCTCTCCCTGGATCAGGGAGACCCTCGCTTAATACATATGCTGACCACCATTGATGGACAGGGTGGCCCCGGTCATGAAGTCACCATCATCGGCAACCAGGAACAGCACGCCCCGGGCAATGTCGGTGGCGCGGCCCAGGCGGCCGACCGGGATCCGGGAGATGATCTTTTCCAGAACCGCATGCGGCACGGCGCGCACCATGTCGGTGTCGACATAGCCCGGCGCAATGGCGTTGACGGTGATGCCCTTGGCGGCCCCTTCCTGAGCCAGGGCTTTGGTGAAGCCATGGATCCCGGACTTGGCAGCGGCATAGTTGACCTGACCATATTGACCGGCCTGACCGTTGACGGAGCCGATATTGACGATGCGGCCAAAACCGCGATCGCGCATGGACTCGATCACGCAACGGGCAACATTGTAGCAGGAGGACAGGTTGGTGCGGATCACCGCGTCCCACTGTTCCGGGGTCATGCGGTGCAGCACACCGTCACGGGTGATCCCGGCATTGTTGATGATGATTTCAATCGGACCATGTTCGGCGACGATGGCTTCGCAGGCAGCTTTCACCGCTTCGAAATCACCCACGTCGAATTTAGAGGTCGGGATGCCGGTTTCTTTGGTGAAGGCGGCAGCCGCTTCGTCATTGCCAGCATAGTTGGCAACAACGCGATATCCGGCTTTCTTCAGCTCGGTGCTGATGGCAGCACCAATGCCACGGGAACCACCGGTAACCAGTGCAAGACGGCCCTGGGACATTTTCACTTCTCCCCTATTACATACGGAATGGACCCGTTTTCTGTGATGGGTCCTGTTTTAAAAAAAGCACTCGGTCCGCAACGACCCGCCAATCCACTCTCGGGCTTCCCGGGACCGGACCGCATCCCACCAAGCTGGCATGCGGTCCGCCCCATAACCGGGATCCCCTCATAAGGAGGGATCGGTCAGATCAAGCCGATCTTAGCGCTCGACGCAAAGGGCGATACCCATGCCGCCACCGATGCACAGCGTGGCCAGACCCTTCTTGGCATCCCGCTTCGCCATTTCATGAAGCAGGGTCACAAACACCCGGGCACCGGAAGCGCCGATCGGGTGGCCCATGGCGATCGCGCCGCCATTGACGTTCACAATGTCGGTGTTCCAGCCCATGTCGCGGTTCACGGCAATGGCCTGGGCGGCAAAGGCTTCGTTGGCTTCGACCAGATCCAAGTCGTCGACGCTCCAACCGGCCTTTTCCAGAGCCTTGGTGGAGGCCGGGATCGGACCGGTGCCCATGATGGCCGGATCGACGCCGCAGGTGGCCCAGGACACGATACGGCCCAGCGGGGTGACATTGCGGGCCGCAGCGGTATCGGCAGACATCAGAACCACGGCCGCCGCACCGTCATTGATGCCAGAGGCGTTGCCAGCGGTCACGGTGCCGGTCTTGGAGAAGGCCGGGCGCAGCTTGGCCATGCCTTCGACGGTGGCGCCATGACGCGGATACTCGTCGGTGTCGACCACCACATCGCCCTTGCGGGTCTTGATGGTGACCGGGGTGATTTCATCGTTGAACTTGCCGGCCTTCTGGGCGGCTTCAGCCTTGTTCTGAGAGGCGGTGGCGAACTGGTCCTGCTCTTCGCGGGTGATTTGCCACTTCTCGGCCACGTTCTCAGCCGTGGTGCCCATGTGATAGCCGTTAAAGGCGCACAGCAGACCATCACGCAGCATGGTGTCTTGGAACTCCAGGGAGCCCATTTTTTGACCATTGCGCAGATGGGCCACATGGGGGGCCAGGCTCATATTTTCCTGACCACCGACAACCACGATGGAGCTGTCACCGGCCTGAATGGCTTGGGTGCCCAGCGCGACGGTGCGCAGACCAGAACCACAAAGCTGGTTGATGGCATAGGCGGTTTTGCTGTCCGGGATACCAGCGGCAATGGCGGCCTGGCGGGCGGTGTTCTGGCCACCATTGGCGGTCAGGATTTGGCCCATAACCACTTCATCGACTTCGGCACCGTCCACGCCAGCACGCACCAGGGCTTCACGAATGGCGATGGCACCAAGATCGTGGGCTGGGACAGTGCTCAGGGCCCCACTGAAGGACCCAACAGGCGTGCGCGCGGCACCGGCAATGACGATATCAGTCATGACGTTTCAACTCCGTTCTAATAAGATTGTGCGCCGCCAGCCCATATCCTGGCGCCGCAAGACGTTTTGGAGATCCCCTGCAACGAGTGCCGTCCCCCGGCTTAAGGCATTCTTTGGCCGGTTCCTGGCAAGAACCGTAGCGCGCGCACTGTAGCCTCGCCCTTTGTCGGTTTCAACAGCCTGCCCAAACGAACATGCCTTTCATCCGCGTTCGCCCAATGGGCAGATGCATTCTGCCAGGGCTGTTCTACCGGGGATGTATTTTATTACCCCATTAAGGCCTTGGCGATGTTGGGAATCACCAAATGCGACGCTCGACGCCCCGCCACCATGCTAACATGCCCCAGCGGGACCTCTAGAGTCTCTGCACTGCACAATGCGTCCGACAGCGCCAAAGCGGCCTTGGGTGGCACAATCCGATCCCGATCCGGCACCACCACCAAGGCTGGATGGCGCACGGTTTCGGCCCGGATCGGAACCCCGGCAATCTGCCATTGCCCCCGGGCGACGACATTGTCGCCATACCAGCCCTCCAGACACTCCCGGGCCACCGGGGCCGCCAGGGGCACGCCGTCATTGACCCAATCTTCTAATAGGACAAAATCCCGGGCCGCGTCGCTGCCCGGATCCAAGGCGGCAAAGCGGGTATATTTACGGGCGATGGCCCCGGGGTCGAGCAGGGCAAACAGCAATTGAACCACATCGACCGGCAGAGGCGGCGGAGATGAGTCTGCGTCAGTGCCCTCGCCAAGATCCGTGTCGGCTGCTGTCGCATCCGCCTGGCTGCTGCTGCCTTGCCAAGTGGCCAGCACCGGCCCCCAACTGCGGCCCAAAGCGCCGGGACCCAACGGGGCCGCTCCGCCCATGCCCCCCTCAGGGCCCTCTGGACCTTCCGCATGGAAATCAAACGGCGTGGCGAGAAACACCAGCCGATCCACAAGATCGGGCCGCAAGACCGCTGCGGCCAAGGTCAGGATCCCACCCATACAATAGCCCATCAGGGAGACGGGCCGACCCTGGCGGGCCACCAGCGCCTCCAAGGCGGGCAACAGGCGATGCTGCACATAGGCCGCGCAATCAAAGCCGCGCTCTTCCAAGCCCGGCTCACCCCAATCGAGCAAATAGGGATGCGGCCCCCATTCAGATAACAAAGAGAGGAATCCACCCCCAGGGCGCAGGTTCAGCACCCGGGCCCGGTTGACCAGGGAGGGCACAACCAGCACCGGCGGCCCTTCAATAAAGCCGCCCATATCGACCAGCCTCGTGGTCCCCGCCCCCCATAACTGTGCATGCTCCGGGGGGACCGGCGCAGCAGCGTCCCAGATCTGCCGGTCATAGCCCAGATAGGCCTCGACCCCACTAAGAAACCGATCCAGCCGCCCCCGGGCCTCAAGGTCCAGGGCAGCGGCCAAAGCCGAGCGGTTCTCTGAGTCGTTCTCAGAGTCTGGGAACGGGTGCTCCGGATCAGCCGTCGCTTGCGGGTTGGTCGGGCTGGAGGGCGGAGAGGAGGGTGCCCAAGGCGGATTCGAGAACGGTGACCCGGTGTTCGAGCTCTGCAACCCGATCGGCCAGCCCAGCGTCGACACCCCCTGCAGCGCCAGATGCAGGCCCAGGGGTCTCGGACCCAGGGGTCTCGGACCCAGCGGCGGGGTTTGCGCCTGCGCTGGCTTGGCTTGCCGGGTCATGACCGCCCATCCCCGGCATGCCAAATCCCATGGGGCCAGCCATGCCGCCCCCCATTGCTCCTCCGGGCGGACCATTGGCCGCCGCATTGCGGGCGGCATCGGCCATGAAGGCCATGGTTTTGGACATTGCCTCGGCCAATTTCGGATCCGAGGCCATGCTGGAAACCTGCTGCTGCCACAGATCCATATACCGGGCCGCCAGCGCCCCCATATCGGGCGGTGTTTTGTCCTCGCTCATCGATCATTGTCCTTTCTGATCCCCTGTTCCCCAGGACCGCAGCCCCCGTGGTCTGCTGCAAAGACCCACGGCCTCGATTACGTCAATCTCTGTTGTGCCATGAAGCGAAGGGCGTGTCGTCTTCATACTGGAAGCCGTTTGGCGGGAAAAGCCGGATTCCCAAAGCGCGGGGATAGGTAGATATTGCAAAGCGATACGAAACAGAGCAGTGTACCCTTCGAGGTGGAGTGTCGCTGTAAGCAGATGGAAATTTCCGGGACGAGTGTGATGAACTACACTCAGAATGCGTTTTTTAATCGACCCGGTCTTCCTTTTGCTTGTAGAACCTCTACATCCAAACGAAGCCGCACCGCGTTCGTTTCTGTTGTCGATCCATGGGCCACGTTTAGGACTCCAGCGCAGGAGTGCCCCGGCATCGCAAAACAGGAAAACGCCTTCACGAAGACGGTTCCCCATCGCATTCCTACCAGGAGAGGGTAGCTCGGCATGACAAGCAAGGCTGCGAAGACGGAGGAGTCCACTTCGCCCATCATCATTAAAAAATATGCGAACCGCCGCCTCTACAATACGGCGACCAGCAGCTATGTGACGCTCGACCATCTCTGCCAGATGGTCAAAGAGCAGTCCGATTTTGTTGTCTTTGACGCCAAATCCGGGGAAGACATCACCCGCTCCGTGCTGACCCAAATCATCGTTGAAGAGGAAGCCAAGGGCCAAAACCTGCTTCCCATCAGCTTTCTGCGGCAGCTGATCAGCTTTTACGGGGACAGCTTGGGCGGCGTTGTTCCGCAATATCTGGAATACTCCATGCAATCCTTTGCGCGGAACGAAGAGCAGATGCGGGGCGTCATGAAGAATGCTTTGGACGGGCTGTTCCCGTTCCAAAACTTCGAAGAAGTGAACAAGCAAAACATGGCTTTCTTTGAAAATGCCATGACCTTGTTCAACCCGTTCCAGCCCGATGGCGCGCCGAAGGCCGGCATGCCCGAGGATGTGGCGAGCCTGAAACAGGAAATCGCCGCCCTGAAGGCGGAACTGGCGAAGGCCAAAGGCAAAGCCTAAGCTTGGTTTCTAAGCTCTGACCTGTTCAACCGGCCCGGTGCATCACTCCCCGGGCCGGTTTTTTTGGTTTCCACAGCGCTGTATTGTCAAATAATTCTCTTTCACTTGACTGTTATTTCGCGCGCAACAAGCGAGCCCAAAATCCAGGCAACGGCTTTTACTTGAGGGAAATCCTGACATATCAATGCACTAGCTTTTCCGAGTCGATCCATCCCTGGTGGATTGTCTTAAAGTCCGATCTCCAAACAGATGTATTCACCAATTCAATTACTCAATTATTATCAAGGCGTTTGAGTTTTCATTGAGATACACCTTGCGTCCCCCTAATTCCTGCCCTATCAATATAGTCAACAAGTTTAGTTGACTTGGGTGAAGGGTCATCCTGCGGGGGCAAGGGGAGACCGGATCGCTTCGAACACGCTTTGGCTGTCACCTCAAGCGACGAGGGGATCAGGTCCCGCTAGACAGGGGTCCGACGGCAATGTGTGTCGACTGACCAGCTTAATCACCCCATCGGGATGTCGCCTCGGTTGGCGATTAGGGACCTTTTGCTTCAGGACAGGATGCTTGGCTGTGCTTAGTCTCGCTCGGCTTTTGCTGATCAACATTGTATCGGGGATATGCCAACCCCGAATACCGAATTTGGCATACCGACCCTAGCGAAGGGATCGTCTCGCGGTGAGGCGCAGATCGCTGTCGATAGGGTCCGACAAGGAGTTTCAGTCCGATGTCTAATGTGAGGATCCTATCCAGGTCGGACCAACCGGCCAACAGGGCCAGTGACGCGGACCGTTACGTCGGCAAACGTATTCGCGAGCGTCGGGTCATGCTGGGCCTGTCCCAGCAGCAAATGGCCGACATGATTGGCGTGACCTACCAGCAAGCCCATAAATATGAGCGCGGCATCAACCGCATCTCAGCGGGGCGGCTGTACGAGATTGCCCAAGTGCTGAACGTGCCGATCAATTATTTCTTCCAGGGCCTCGATGAAAATGCGGAGACCACCATGTCCCCGCGCCAGCGCATGTGCCTGGAACTGGCCCGGAACTTTGCCGCGATCCAGAATGAGCGCCACCAGGAGGCCTTGAGCCAACTGGCCCGTGCCCTGGCCGCCCAAAGCTCTGGCGAGGCGGAAGAACAGATGGACCGGGAAGAAGAAAACCTGTCCATCGACCATATGGAAGCCTAAGGGGTCCAAACCCCTTCAGGTGTAACGGTCCACCGCGCGATCCTGCTGGCCTAAAAAGGTCCGTCGGTCGCGCGGTTTTTTTTATTCCGGACCCACTTCGGCTTGAAATATTCTTGAGCGCTCCCGGCATTTGCTGCGCAATCCGCATTTCGGCTAAGCCGAAACGCTCTAGGCGTGGCCTGCGGCCTCAGACAGCACGCCGCGCGAAATGCCGATCCGACCCAAAGCAGCGTCATAGCGCTCCTCCAGAGCCATGCCGAACAGCAGATCGGCATCCGAAGGAACGGTCAGCCAAACATTGTCCTTCATCTCGCCATCCAATTGGCCTGCCCCCCAGCCAGCATAGCCCAGGGTCATCAACTTGGCTCGGGGGCCAATGCCGGATGCGATGGCGCGCAGGACCTCAAGGGTCGCGGTCAGGGCAACGCCGTCTTCGACCACCATGGTGCCGTCATTGACGTAATCCTGGGAGTGCAGAACGAAGCCGCGTGCGGTTTCCACCGGCCCGCCAAATTGGACCATGACTTGATCACAAAGCGGTGTGGGTTCGATTCCCAGTTGCTCAACGATGGAGGGGAACGTTATGTCATCAAGACCACGGTTGATGACCAGACCCATCGCCCCTTCCGCCGTGTGGGCGCAGAGGTAAATCACGGTCTCTTCAAACCGGGGGTCTCCCATACCGGGCATGGCGACAAGGCATTGTCCGGTCAGGTATCCGTCATGCAATTGTGGCATCCGTTTCATTACCGCTAGATAACCACGGCACAGCGCACCAACAAGGTCACGACCAAAGATGAATTGTTTCTGGGACGTTGATTTATCACTCCGAAGCGCTTGGCGCGGACAGGGCTTGATCCGTCCGCAGCGGCCTCGGATGGTGCTGTTTGCGGCCTTGTGGACCGTGATGGCCATGTTTGGCCTTGCCCTGTCTCTTCACGCCGCGCCCGCCCTGGCACAGAACAGCCTGTTGCCCGAGCCCGGGGCCAGCGCCTGGGTCGAACGCCCCCATGGCAAGGTGCGCCTGGTCTCGGCCAGCCTGGCCACCGGCCAAACCGAGGACCTGCGGCTGGGCCTGGAGTTCGACCTGGCCGAGGAGTGGAAGATCTATTGGCGCGCGCCCGGCGATGCGGGCTATCCCCCCGACATCGACTGGTCCGGTTCGGTCAATTTCGCCGCCGGAGAGATCCTGTGGCCAGTACCCGAACGCTTCTCGATTCTCGGTTTGGAAAGCGTTGGCTACAAGGATCATGTGATCTTGCCGCTGTCCCTGCAGCCTGCGAAAGCTGGGGACCCAGTAATCCTGAGTGCAAAAGTCGACTATTTGGTTTGTTCCGATATTTGCGTGCCGGACCAGGTTGACCTGTCCATGATCCTGCCGCCGGGTCCGGGAACGCCCAGTGATTTCTCCCACCAGATCAGCCAGTGGGAAAGCAAGGTGCCCCGGGTCGGGCAAAGTCATGGCTTGGCCATCAGCGCCGCCGAGCTTGGCCCGGAAGATCAAATCGCGGTCTCGATCACCGCAGACCCGGCAGTCAGCCAGGCGGATCTGTTTGTCGAAACCCCGCCGGGCTATGCCTTCACCCCACCGCAGGTGACCTTGTCCGATGACGGCCGCACCGCCCATCTCAGTGTCACCCGCTTGGGCGAGCGGGCCATGCCCGACGATGCGACGCTGTCGGTTTTGGTCACCGCCGGGGATCGGGCGGTTGAGACTCCGCTGGTTCGGGTCGCGGCATTGTCCGCGCCCATTGCGCCGCTCACCGGAACCCTGGCCAGCGCAAATCCGGGACCAACCGATCTCGTCAGCTTGGCCCCCATGCTGCTGTTCGCTCTGCTGGGCGGCTTGATCCTGAACTTGATGCCCTGCGTGTTGCCGGTGCTGTCCTTAAAAGTGCTTGGCGTGCTTGGCCATGGCGGCGGGTCGAAACAGCCGGTGCGTCGGGCTTTCCTGGCCTCGGCAGCGGGCATTCTGTTCTCCTTCCTGCTGCTGGCCGGAGGTGCCATTGCGCTGAAACTCACCGGCAATGCGGTGGGCTGGGGAATTCAATTTCAACAGCCGCTGTTCTTGGGCGGCCTGATGGCGATCATTTTGCTGTTTGCCGCCAATCTCTGGGGCCTGTTTGAAATTCCCCTGCCCGGCTTTGCCTCCGCCCTTGGAGGAACGGTTGGGAGCGGCACTGTGTCAGGCGGCGCAGCGTCCGGCTCCCCGGGATCTGAGGAGACGGAAAAGGCACCGCTGCTGGGCCATTTCGCCACTGGGGCTTTTGCCACCCTATTGGCCACGCCCTGCAGCGCACCTTTCCTGGGCACCGCGCTGGGATTCGCCCTGTCCCGGGGGCCGATTGAGATCCTGGCGATCTTCACGGCCCTGGGTCTCGGCATGGCCTTGCCCTATCTGGCCTTTGTCGCCTTCCCCGGCTGGGCAACCAAACTGCCGCGCCCAGGGCCGTGGATGATCACCCTGAAAAAGGTGCTGGCCCTGGCGCTGGTCGGCACCGGGGTTTGGTTGGGCAGCATCCTGTTTACCCAGCTGTCTGCCGATCCAAATGCGGCAGCGCGCGCCACCGGACCCAGCGCTGGCGAGGCCATTGCCTGGACACCGTTCTCCCCGCAGGCCCTGGCTGATGCCCTGGCCGACAACAAAATCGTTTTTGTCGATGTGACGGCGGATTGGTGCATCACTTGCAAGGTTAATAAGGCAGCGGTTCTGGATCGGGGACCGGCCCTGGAGCGGTTGCAGGGCGAGGATATTGTGGCGCTGCGGGCGGACTGGACGTTGCCCGACGATGGTATTGCCGCCTATCTGGCCTCCTTCGGGCGCTATGGCATCCCGTTTAACGCCGTCTATGGCGCGAATGCCCCGGAGGGCTTGCCTCTGCCGGAATTGCTGTCGAGCGAAGACGTGCTGGCGGCGATTGAACAGGCGGCCCTGTAGCCCCATCTCGCTCCTATTGGCTGTTCACCCGAACCGCCTTCTCAATCACATCCCCCCATGCGCAACATAAAGGACGCATCATGATCGCCGTTGGAGACAAGCTGCCTGCCGGAACCCTGTTCAAGATCGGTGACGCCGGTCCCGAAACCATCGATGCCGCTGACTATTTCGGTGCGGGCAAAGTGGTGCTGTTTTCCGTGCCGGGTGCCTTCACCCCGACCTGCTCCGCCAAGCATCTGCCGGGCTTCATCGAAAAGGAAGCCGAGTTGAAGGCCAAGGGCGTCGACAAGATCGCCTGCTTTGCCGTCAACGACCCGTTTGTGATGAAGACCTGGGGCGAGCAGCAAGGCGCTGACGCCAAGGTCGACATGCTGAGCGACGGCAATGGCGAGTATACCGAAGCCCTGGGTCTGACCATGGACGGCTCCAAATTCGGCCTGGGCACCCGCTCCCAGCGCTTTGCCCTGGTCGCCGAAGGCGGCACCGTGACCGGTCTGTATGTGGAAGCCCCAGGGGCCTTTGAAGTCTCCAGCGCCGAAGCGGTTCTGGCCACCCTGTAAGAGTCCTTCGACTCCAGATCACTCTCAAAGCGGCGGATCCATCACCCGGAACCGCCGCTTTTTTACTCTGCGTCCGGAGAGGCGCCCGGAATGCCACGCCGTGCCAAGGCATCGGCACGTTCATTGTCCGCATGACCGGCATGGCCCTTGACCCAATGCCAAGACACCTGATGTCGCGCGGCGGCGGCTTCCAGCTGCTGCCACAGATCGGCATTCTTGACCGGCTTTTTCGCCGCCGTCTTCCAGCCCTTGGCCTTCCAGCCCGCCAGCCATTCTGTGATGCCTTTCTGGACATATTGACTGTCGGTGTAGACCGCGACGGTGACCGGTCGGGTCAAGGCCTCCAGGGCCTGGATCACCGCCATCAACTCCATGCGGTTGTTGGTGGTTTCGGGCTCGCCGCCAAACAGCTCGCGTTCTTTGCCTTTCCACCGCAGCAATGCGCCCCAGCCGCCGGGACCGGGATTACCGGAACAGGCCCCATCGGAATAGATCTCAACCACTGAGCCAGAGACAGAGACAGAGGACGCAGGAGAGGCCGTGCCGCCCTGTCCGGCGCTCATCGCTCCAGCCCATAGGCCGCCGGGCCCGTGACATGGCGGTGGAACAGCATCTTGTTGTGATATTCGAGCGGATCCTTGGGCCGAACGAAGGCACCGGGCGGCGTGTTCAGCCAGTCAAACAGCCGGGTGAGCAAGAACCGCATCGCCGCGCCCCGGGCCAGCACCGGCAGGGCCTCCCATTCCGCATCGCTCAAAGGGCGGATCGCTTGATAGCCACTGAGCAGACGCCGGGCCTTGGTGGTGTTGAACTCCCGCTCATGTTCAAAGCACCAGGCGTTCAGGCAGACCGCAAGGTCATAGGCCAGGAAATCGGTGCAGGCGAAATAGAAGTCGATCAGCCCGGACAGTTCGCCGCCTAGGAAGAACACATTGTCCGGGAACAGATCGGCATGGATCACGCCAACGGGCAGGTCTTTGGGCCACTGGGCTTCCAGATGATCCAATTCGGCCTCCAGGTCATGGCCCAGCCCCGGGGCGACCGCATCGGCGCGGGCAGCACAGCGATCATAAAGTGGACGCCAATCGGGCAGCGTCAGACTATTGCGTCTGGTGCCGGAAAACCCCTGTCCGGCCAGATGCAGGCGGGCCAAAGCCGCGCCAAGCTGACCGCAATGGTCCGGGGAGATCCGTTTCGGCCACATGCCCTCCAGGAAGGTGACAATGGCGGCGGGTCGGCCGGCCAATTCTCGCAAGGCACCCCCATCCCGCCCGGCGACCGGCACCGGGCATTCCAGGCCGGAGCCTGCCAGATGGACCATCAGGTCGAGGAAAAACGGCAGGTCATTGGGATCGACCCGCTTTTCATACAGGGTCAGGATGTAGGGGCCGTTGGTGGTGGTCAGCAGGAAGTTGCTGTTCTCAACCCCTTCGGCAATGCCCTTACACGACCGCACCGAGCCGATGTCATATTCGGCGACAAAGGCATCCAGTTCCTCGTCGGTTGGTTCGGTATAGACGGCCATGTGTCCCCTCAACGCCTGCTATCCCCGCCACCGCAGCCTGTGGCGGGATCGGGCATGCTTATCAGCTTGGTTGGCCGGGGAAAAGGGGGCGCGCTTGCCCCACACAGGGCAATCGTGTATCGGAGGGGACCCACCGAGGAGTGCGCCATGCCCCGTTTTGCCCCAATTCTGTCCGCGTTGTTGGTTCCCTTGATCCTGGCGGCCTGTTCAACCTTCAGCGCCGAGGACAATCGCAAATGTCCGCAGATCCGGATTGACCGGGCGACGGCCTCCTTGGTGCAGTTCCGCCCTGGCCCGGGCAAGGACATCACCGACATTGTCATGGAGGGCGAGGTTGCGGGCTATGGCGGGGAATGCGTTTATGATGATGAGGGGGTCGAGGTCACCCTTAGCCCGCAATTCGGGGTCTTTATCGGCCCGGCCTCTGTGAACCGGACCGCCAGTTTCAGCTATTTCATTGCCATTCCGGCCTTCTTCCCGGATCCCGGCGCCAAGCAGATTTTCAATGCCAGTGTCACCCTGCCAGCCAATATCAGCCGGGGGGAATTTGTTGGCGAGCAGGTGACGATCAACATTCCGCTGGATCCCAACCGGTCTGCTGAAAATATGGAGATCTTTCTCGGCTTCCAACTGACCGCCGAGCAGCTGCAGCACAACCGCACGAGAAGCGTTAGGTAGCGGAGTTTTGGGGGCGCGCTTGCGCCGTGAGTCTCTGTGTCTCACGACAGTCGCTGCGCGCCTGTCTCCGACGGGGCGGGCCATGGGGCCCGGCGCCCTTTGGGCTTGCCGCTCCCGTCGGGAGCGGAAGAAGACTTCAGCGGCGCATTTGACAGCTTACTGATGCGGGGGTTTGGGGGCGCGCTTGCGCCCCCAACCTTTCGACTTCTTATGCGCTCAGCTTGGTTTTTGGAGTAAAGCGACCCGGGAAGCGTTGCAATGCGGCACCGCACCCCCTACTCTGTTAACTGTTCCCGACACCGCTTCGGGAGAGTGTTCGGCAGAGCCTTGGTCACCCCAAAGCCCTGTAAGAGCCGCCGAAGGAGCAACCGCCCCCGGAAACTCTCAGGCAAATGGACCGAAGCGGCTTGGAGCCTCTGGAAAGCAGGGGTCGGATCCGGTTGTCCATCCTTAGGCAGCCCCGTCCCCTCACCGAAGATGGAAACCGCCACCCCGGCGGCGACTCTTTCAGGTTCAGACGACAGAGGGGGGTGATGTGCGGTGTTTGACCCCGCATGGTCTGCAGACCCTCCGGCGCTGTCGGAGTCGGTCCAAGATCCTGTGCGGCCAAATGGTGCCATCGCCCGCCCGTTTCCTGCTCGCCGCTCCAGGACCCCGCCGCATGTCTTCTTCGCCTTCCTCCGAGCCGACCGCCCTGCGGACCACCCCGCTGGACGCTCTGCATCGCCGCCTTGGTGCGCGCATGGTGCCCTTTGCCGGCTATGCCATGCCGGTGCAATATCCCGATGGCATCATCAAAGAGCATCTGCACTGCCGCAACGCCGCAGCGCTGTTCGATGTCTCGCATATGGGTCAAGCGGTGCTCAGCGGCCCGGACCGGGTTGCCGCGCTGCAAAGCCTGGTTCCCGGGGCCATCGCCATTCTGAAGCCCGGACGCCAGCGCTATACCCTGTTCACCAATGAGACCGGCGGCATTCTCGATGATCTGATGGTCACCGCCCGGGAAGACGATTTGTTCCTGGTGGTCAATGCCGCCTGCAAGGACGCCGACTTCGCCCTGCTGGCCAGCGCCACCGAAGGCCGGGACGCAAGCCTGGAGATCCTGGACGACCGTGCACTGCTGGCCTTGCAAGGCCCGAAAGCGGTCGCCGCCTTTGCCAGCCTCGCCCCCGATATCAATGCCCTGCGCTTTATGCAAGGGGCGGCCATGAGCGCCGGAGACATCCCGGTCTTCGTCACCCGCTCGGGCTATACCGGTGAGGATGGCGTAGAAATCTCCGTAGCTGCCGATCAGGCTGAAGCCTTGGCCGAAGCCCTGCTGGCCCTTGACGATGTGGCACCTGCGGGTTTGGGCTCCCGGGACAGCCTGCGCCTGGAGGCCGGGCTGTGTCTTTATGGCTCGGACATCGACACCGAAACCTCGCCGATTGAGGCCGGGCTGGCCTGGACCCTGGGCAAGAAACGCAAGGCCGCCGGAGACTTCCCCGGTGCCGAGCGGATCCTGAAGGACCTGGCTGACGGGCCGGGCAAGAAGCGCGTCGGCCTGTCGGTCGAGGGCCGCCGCCCGGTCCGCGCCCATATGCCGATCCAGGACCCGAGCACCGGCGAGACCGTGGGCGAGATCACCTCGGGCGGGTTCTCACCCTGCCTGGAAGCCCCGATCGCCATGGGCTATGTCCCCGCTGCACTGGCCGAGCCGGGGACCGTGCTCTCTGTGCCGGTGCGCGGCACCGACATCAAGGTCACCGTGGCCGCCCTGCCCTTCACGCCCCATCGCTATCAAATCTGACCGCCTCGGCCAGATACGCTTTTTCATCCCCTCGGCCTCCGCACCACAAGCCAAAAAGGACCGACCCACATGAGCGCCCTGTATTTCACCGAAGACCATGAGTGGATCCTTGTTGAGGACAATATCGGCACCGTCGGCATCACCGATTTCGCCCAAAAGCAATTGGGTGATGTGGTGTTCATTGAGCTGCCGGAAAACGATGTGGATGTCGAGCAGGGCAAAGAGGCTGGGGTCGTGGAATCGGTCAAGGCCGCCAGCGACATCTACTCCCCAGTTTCCGGCAAGATCGTCGAGGGCAATGAAACCATTGTTGACCAGCCCGGCCTGGTGAACGAGGACGCCATGGGCGATGGCTGGTTCTACAAAATCGCCCTGTCCGACCCGACCGAACTGGACAACCTGATGGACAAGGACGCCTACGACAAGCTGGTCGAATCCCAATCCTAAGCGCGTCTGTAGCGATGGGACCACAGGACTCTAATCCAACAGCGGTCCCATCCGTATCCCTTACACCACCCTTCCGCTCCACCTCCTGACCCTTCTGGAGATGCCCGTGCGTTATCTGCCCCATACCGATAAGGACCGCGCCGAGATGCTTTCGGTGATCGGCACCGAGAGCATTGATGCCCTCTATAGCGATGTGCCCGATGCGGCCTGGAGCCAGAAACAGGACTTCACCGGCGTGCCCGACCATGGCGCGGAATGGGCTGTGGAGCGCGAGCTGTCCGCCCTGGCCGCCCAGAACATGACCGGCGGGTCTGTGCCGTTCTTTTTGGGTGCCGGGGTCTATCGCCACCATGTCCCGGCCTCGGTCGATTATCTGATCCAGCGCGGCGAATTCCTGACCGCCTACACGCCCTATCAGCCGGAAATCGCCCAAGGCACGCTGCAATATCTGTTCGAGTTCCAGACCCAGGTCGCCCTGATGACCGGGATGGAGGTCGCCAATGCCTCGATGTATGACGGTGCGACCTCCTGCGCCGAAGCCGCCGCCATGGCCGCCCGGGTCACCCGGCGCAAATCCGTGGTGCTGTCCGGCGGGCTGCACCCGCATTATCGCGCGGTGACCGAAACCCAATTCCGCCATCTGGATGCGGATGTGGAACTGCTCGGCCCGGATCCGCTGGGCATGGAAGATCTGATCGGTCGGGTCGACAGCCGGACCGCCTGTGTGGTGGTGCAAAACCCCGATGTGTTCGGGCGGCTGCGGGATCTGACCCCGCTGTCTGAGGCCTGCAAAGAGGTCGGCGCGCTGTTGGTGGTGGCCGTGGCCGAGCCGGTCAGCCTTGGCCTTGTCACCCCGCCCGGAGCCATGGGGGCGGACATTGTTGTGGCCGAGGGCCATGCCTTGGGCTCGCCGATGAATTTTGGCGGCCCCGGTGTCGGGCTGTTCGCCACCCGGAAAAAATACATCCGGCAAATGCCGGGCCGTCTGGTTGGCGAAACCGTGGACGAAGATGGTCGGCGCGGCTGGGTGCTGACCCTGTCAACCCGGGAGCAGCATATCCGCCGCGAGAAGGCGACCTCGAACATCTGCACCAATTCCGGCCTGATCGCCTTGGCCTTCACAATCCATATGAGCCTGTTGGGCGAGGCCGGGTTCACCGGTCTGGCAGAGGTCAATCATCGCAATGCCGTGGCCCTGGCCCAACGGCTGGAGAAACTGCCGGGGGTATCGATCCTGCCCAAGGCCTTTTTCAATGAATTCGCCCTGAGGCTGCCCTGCCCGGCGACCCCGGTGGTCGAGGCCCTGGCGGCGCGCGGCATTCTCGGCGGGGTCCCGGCCTCCCGGCTGTATCCGACCTATCCGGAGCTGGCGGATCTGCTGCTCGTCACCGCGACGGAGACCACCCTGGCCAGTGATATGGACGCCTTGGCCCAGGCCTTGGGCGAAATTCTGCCAACGATCCCGAAAACCGAGGAGGCTGGCCAATGAGCACGCCGACCACGACCGTGACCACCCATACCGGCAATCGGGGCCTGCAGATTGAAGAGCCCCTGATCTTTGAACAGGGCTCCGAAGGCAAAACGGCGGTGGATTTGCCAGCTCAGGCCGATCCCTCGGTTGACGGCGTTGGCGCAGAGCGTCTGGATGGCCTGCGCCGAGAGGGCGGAGTTGGCCTGCCCGGCCTGTCCGAGCCCCAGGTGGTGCGCCACTACACCCGCCTGTCGCAAAAGAACTATTCCATCGACACCGGCTTTTATCCGCTGGGGTCTTGCACCATGAAGCACAATCCGCGTCTGAACGAAAAGATGGCGCGGCTGCCGGGCTTTGCCGATATCCACCCGTTCCAACCGATCTCCACCGTGCAAGGTGCTCTCGGGGTCATGGAGCGGCTGGCGGGTCTGCTGAAGGGGTTGACCGGCATGCCAGCGGTGGCCTTGTCCCCGGCGGCCGGGGCCCATGGCGAGCTCTGTGGCATGATGGCGATCCGCGCGGCATTGGATGCGGTGGGCTCGAACCGCTCCACGGTGCTGGTGCCGGACTCAGCCCATGGCACCAACCCGGCGACGGCGGCGGCTTGCGGCTATTCGGTGACCTCGGTGCCCGCCAATGATCGTGGCCGGGTCGATCTGGATGCCTTTAAGGAGCGGTTGGATGGCAGTGTGGCGGCGGCCATGCTGACCAATCCCAACACCTGTGGCCTGTTTGAAAATGACATTGTCGCGCTGGCCGAGGCAGTGCATGACGCCGGGGCCTATCTCTACATGGACGGGGCCAATTTCAACGCCATTGTCGGGCGGGTAAAGATCTCCGACCTCGGCGTTGATGCCATGCATATCAATCTGCACAAAACCTTCTCCACCCCCCATGGCGGGGGCGGTCCTGGCTCCGGCCCGACTGTGTTTTCGGACGCCCTGGCCCCCTTTGTGCCGCTGCCCTTCGTGGTCAGCGGTCCCAATGGCGGCTTTGATCTGGCGGAAACGGCAGATCCGTCTTGCCTACCGGAGGGCGCGCAGCCTTTTGGTCGCCTGAAGGGCTTCCATGGCCAGTTCGGCGTCTTTGTCCGCGCCTTGTCCTACATCCTGTCCATGGGGCTGGATGGCTTGCGCCAGGCCTCCGGTGATGCGGTGCTGAACGCCAATTATCTGCTGGCCCGGTTGGGCGAAAGCCTGAGCCCGTCCTTTGATGGACCCTGCATGCATGAGGCCTTGTTCGATGACCGGTTCTTAAAGGACACCGGCGTGTCGACCCTGGACTTTGCCAAGGCGATGATCGACGAGGGCTTCCACCCGATGACGATGTATTTCCCGCTGGTGGTCCATGGTGCCTTGCTGATGGAACCGACGGAAAGCGAAAGCCGCGCGACGTTGGATTCCTTCTGCGAAGCGGTGTTGGCCTTGGCGGAGAAAGCCCGCAGCGAAGGGGCGGAGCCGTTCAAACAGGCCCCGGTCCTGACCCCGCGCCGTCGGTTGGACGAGACCAAAGCCGCCCGCTCCCCGGTCCTGCGCTGGGAAGAGGCATAACCGCAGAGCTCTTCGCGTTCCGCTCGCGTCATCGCTTAGGAAGCCCGCTGCTCCAATCTCAGGAGCGGCGGGCTTTTTACTTGGCTCAACGCTCAATTGGGCCACGGTACTGATTATTGCCTTACACTTTTTACGACACCACGACACTGTGACAGCAATGAGACCGCCACTGCTGTCACCGATCTTCGGTTATCTTGGCGTTCACTTGAATACAACTTAGATTTAATTTATTTGTAAAAAACTGATCTTTGATTTAACAAATCCGCCCTGGCTCCCATATCACCCCAAGAGTCCGAGATTCGTTCACTAAATTTGTAGCCTCAAAAACTCTTTTGCAGCCCCTTGTAGGGTGCTGCTGGCTCAATATTTCAATTTTGTTTAGCTGTGTTCAGTCTAAGCGATTGTTATATGGATATGACGGTCCAAACATGATATCTGGTGTTTCTCAAAAGATCAGGACACACATCTAGCCTTTTTGGCGTAAGGCCCGGGTGAGATAACCCAGGACTTCGCCAAGATGGGCACGATACCTAAACTAAACGGAACCATCATGTCTGTGCCAAATAAACTTGAGTCTTTGTTGCGGGTCGACGTTAGCCATGATGGCTGGGAGCACGACATTGCGAACACCAAAAAGGCGTTCTATTGCAGGGGACTCAACACTTTTAAGAGAAAAATCTTAAGTAAATCGACTTCCATAAACAGCAATATTGACAGCTGGAGCCGTTTTATTCCGCACATGGTGGAGACGATTCAATCTCGGCAAGAGTGGTTAGACTCTCCTCTCCTTCCAAACATCGAAAACTACTCTATCCTACAGGCAAAAGATGCGTTTTCCTTAAACAGAAAACCAGTCCTGCTCGGGAAGGCAATCCAATCTATTACCTTACTGGAAGCGGTAGCCAAAGAAATACTTGAAAATACCGGGGACAGCATAGACCCGAGCATTGCTTATGAGCTGGTCAGTATCGAGGCTGCCATATCTTACATTCCAGGTTTTAATCGACCCGCACTGAAGACTGGATTGGCAAAGTCCTCTGACCTGAAACAGCAACTACTTAAACATACAGGACAACGCAGCCTCGCGGTTTTCTTCCAAATGGCCGACCGCAAGAATACGGTGACGCATAGCTTGGCCGTAAAAACATATGAAGTTTTGACGCAGTTTCCGGCCTTCAAATCAATCGGAGAACCGGAGTTTCGTTTCAGCAAGGCTCAGACAATCAGTCCGTCAAAAGATGAGATCATCGATTAGCCTATTTGCTGAGGCATACCTAAAAGCCAGTCAGCTCGGGCGTAGCCACGAATCCCTGCCATACTAATAAAGACCGCACTTCTTTTTTTGCTCAGAGCTCGCCGGGCTCTGGAACCTCCCACCGGGGTGAGGCATTGCCACCCCCAGGAACTGAGCCCTGTGCCCTTTGCACAGGGTGCCTGGACCCCGCAGATCAACAGAGACGCAATGAAGTCGCAGAGCGAGACAGATTAGCATTAGAATTCCTTCTCTCAGTTGGTTTGCTGCTTGGGCTGACCCGCCATTGATAACCTTCAAGATAGGCGCCATCCACAGGCACACGGATCCGGTAGCCGAACATCTTCCGGACAACCGGATCGAGCGCCGTATATGTCGCGAGATCAATGAAGATCCCACCGGGTCTGGCTGCCCGGGCAAAGCGGTCAACTTCCCCATACAGCTCACCCAGCGGCATCGGAGCTCCTCTGGATACCGACACAATACCCGCTCGAATAGACTGATTGAGCCGTTGCGAGCGACCATTCACCGGATCGAGGGCATTCCACTTAAAGACGAGGTCACTCAGATCAACAGCCTCTGCAGGGGACGCACACTGGTACAGACTAGAGTACTTCCGGGATCTCAAGACATTGCATGTGAACTTGTAATTGTGATTTTTCAGAACGGCAGAGACGGCATTCTGAAGCTGCATCAGATTAGCATCACCCTCTTCCTGGGAATGCGCACAATGGCTCCCCTTCATAGAATCGAGTGAAAACAGTGCAAGAGTTTGAAGGTTTTTAGAAGTTGAACTCTCATCAACTTCCAAACGACTTTGCTGCCTGATATGGGTCATAAGACCACTCTCCTTATCGCTTAGCGGATATTCTCAACCGCGTTGCAAGAGACACTGACGCTTAGATCGTTTTCTCATTTGTTCTACATTAAGCCTATGCCGTCTTTTCGGCAACCGTCAAGATTTTTCTAAGTTCTTTTATCTTTTCAACAAATCTTTCACTAAAATAGAAAAGTTTCTCAAACCATTTAATGGCCTCTTCTTCTATATAATTGGACCAATCACACTTCATCTATACTTCCGCATTATTAATACAAATAAATACCAATATAGCATGGAACGACGGATTATCCACAATTAGGATGCCTTCAAGCCGCTCACGCCTTTCTTAATGCTGTTGCACCCTGTTGTAGGGGGGTGTCGGCACTTTTATCTCCCGCCTCAACCGAACCACCAAATTGCACGCCCCTATGCGACCCTGTAACCGGCTGTCAGAGCTACCCACTGGTCGCCCGATAATCCAAACCCACAGTGCGAAACTTCGGTGCGCGCAGGGATTCTAGAGGAATCTGAGCTGCAACGGCGAAGCCCCATCCGAGGAGTCCAGCAGCCGGTGCACCCCATAGGCCTTGCCTTTGATGTACACCACCTCTTCGGCACCGAACCTCTGGCGCTCCAAATGGGGCAGGGCACATAGCGTGTTCCCATCAACGGAAACACCACCGGGCAGGGCGATGGATTGCAACCGGGTGGCCCGCGTAATGATGGCATCTGTGCCCTCAGTATCGCCCTGCTCAGTCGTCGCAACTCCAATACGGTAGCGCAGGGGCCCGAAATGCCGCGGACCCTTCTGGTTCTCTCGGTCCACAATATTCATCAGCGCTTGAGCGAACGCCCACGCCCGGCTAGGGGAGCGAAAGAACAATGTCGCCCCGTCCCCGGTATATTGGAGGACTCCCTCAAACAGATGATGCCCTGCATCCCGGAGCGCCGTCCTGATCCGGGACTGTTCCCTTTTCCTCAGGGCTGCTGTCCCGGCCTCCCCAACCTCATTGGAAAGGGCATCACAGACCGGCGTAAACTTTACGCGGTCCACTGACGCAAAAACCTTTGGCATATGCGGGCGGGCAATCAATGTATCTGAAGGACCTAAGCCTCCAGCGTGAATGATCCGTGCCATCGGAGTCTCCTTCTCACAATCAGCGGGAAACGACCACCTGCGGACCAAGCGACTCATGATCACGGAGCGGACCACGCCATCATGGGCACTGGTCACTGTGTCAACATGGGTGATGACATGATCCAGCGCAAGCAAAAAATCTCTATAAGTCTTTGTTTTTATTGAGTTTAATAACATGCGACATCATGCTTCCAGCCTAGCTGATCCGCTTGATCTATGCCCTTTCGTATGAACAAGGCGGCGCAATGCATCACCTCATCCCTCATCACTAGAGTCGGCTTTTGCAGGCTCTTGCAGGGTTCAAAAACCCATGAGATTGGGTAATTTCTGTGCGTCATATTTTTTTAATAGTCAGATCTACCACTATAGAAATAGTTACACTTTTAGAGGGTTTCTTAAAAAATCCCTGCACCAAACGAAAGCATAAAATATTGATTTTATTATGTTCATTGGAACAACCGACAACGTCAAACCTGCAAAGCATCTTTCATTCGACTTAATACAGCCCAATCGGACTTATGCCCACATGCCCCTGTTGTAGGGTGTTGTAGGGGGTAGTGGGGCGAAGATGCCTAAGGGCCTGTTTCGTTTTATCTAGCAATCAGAACACATGCGTAGTAGGTAATAATCCGGTATCAACGTATAAAGTTGCTGTTAGCACGCTAACCAAGCTATTGGGACCATATAATCATGCCTACTCCTAAATCCTTAGAAGACCTTTTGCGCTATCCTGTCGCTCACGATGGCTGGGAAAGAGATATCGCAAATATTCATAAAGTTTTTTACCTGAGAGGTTTCAGTACTTTTGAACTTGAAGTGCTTAGAAACCAATCTATCGTCTCAAACAACAAGACCACTTGGTATATTTATATCAATGAAATGATTGAGTTAATTGGAAGCAGGAAACAATGGATTGACTCCAACCTCTTGAGTAAAGTTGATGAATACTCTATTAGACAAGCTCAAGACGGTTTGTCCAAACAAAGAAAACCCCTACTGTTCGGGAAAGCCGTTCAAACCTTGGTCCTACTGGAAGTAATGGCCAAACATATATTTGACGCTACGGGAGATTCTCGTGACCCCAGTATTGTCTATGAAAAAATGAACATAGAAGCTGCAATTTCTTACATTCCTGGTTTCGAACGCTCGTCTTTCGATATTGCGCTTAACCGAAATCAAGACCTACTTCAACACTTGTTGAATCAAACAGGTCAAACCAACCCCACAGTTTTTTATCACATGGCAGATAGAAAAGCAGTCGTGACACATAAATTGGCACTCAAGGTTCATGAAACTCTAAATAAAGAACCTACGTCTCTTAAATTGAACAAACCAGATTTCAAGTTTAACACTCAGTACAAATATCGCGCATCAAAAGACGAAGACATCAACGCCGCTATTGACCCGGCCCTTCCTGTGCCTACGTCTGAAATTCCTGCTACACCAGTAGCCGGGAATACAGCTTTAAGTCCAGAGATCCAGAGTCAGTCTGTTGCGGAAAAGGACAAAACTTCGGAAGTGAACCCTAATAAACAGGACGATCAAAATTAGATGTTAAAATTTATTTCAGAGCGCGGATGCATTTCGCTTTGCAAGAGGAATGTACCAACCGGGAAGTTCCGCGAAAAACATTAACCCAGTCTTGTTTCTGACTAGCCACACAAATTCCCCGACGCTCTTCCGGTCTCCATCAGCAAAATACCTAAGCTCTTCTTCTGAAAGCTGCACGGCTTGACCCAGAAGTGAAATGCCCGCCGCGTTCATTCGGCTGGCCATATTGTAAAGTCGCTGATTATCTCTCACAAATCCCGAAACGCTACTGCTGGCATAGACATATTTGCTTGTGGGGATGGTATGTTTGGAAAAAAAGTCTTGTTGTTTTCGGCGTTTTTTTTGCCAAATTTCGCTTAATTCTGCGAAACTCAACTCCCGATCAGATTTCAATCCAATAAACTTTTGTCCTGTAGTCCGTAAATACTCGGAGATCTTTTCATCGAGGGGAGGAACAGAGGATTGTCGGTCTTCCAGCGACCCCACATCAAAAAAGCTGAGTTGCGCCTTGACAGACTCTTCAGCCTTGGGGCCAAGATCCTTGCAGGACATCCGCATTTCTCCATCAAGCGTCCAGTCTCTTTATGAGCACCGTGAAACCGGTTTCACCACAACATCGGACAGATTTAGAAAACATACGCTCCTGGACCCACAATATCTTGCAATCGCGATTCTCGGTCAAGTTATTATATCTCTCAAATCAGCAACCCATAGTGTTGGCGGAACGATCTGGGACTCGACGGTAAGGATCGTCATCCCATGCCCCCAGCGGTAGCGCATCTTCTAACCCTTTTTCCTCTCGACAAAACGTGTTGTGCGGTGCAGCATTGCACGCAAAAAGACCCGTAGCGTCTCAAAGCGACATCGGGGTCGGGGGGATCCAAAATGTTGTTCGATATCAGCGCCATCGATCTGGCGCGCATGCAATTCGCCTTCACCGTCTCCGCCCATATCATTTTTCCCGCCTTCACCATCGGGCTGGCAAGCTATCTCGCCGTGCTGGAGCTGCTCTGGTACACCCGCCGTGACGTGATCTATTTGTCCGTTTTCAATTACTGGAAAACCATTTTCGCCGTTGTCTTTGGCATGGGCGTCGTCTCGGGCATCACCATGTCCTACCAGTTCGGCACCAACTGGTCCGTCTTCTCCGACAAAGCCGGACCCATCATCGGCCCCTTGATGGGCTATGAGGTGCTCTCGGCCTTTTTCCTGGAAGCCGGGTTCCTCGGCATCTTGCTGTTTGGCCGCAAACGGGTCTCGCCCAAAGTCCATCTGATGGCCGTTCTGATGGTCGCAGCGGGCACGGTGTTCTCCGCCTTCTGGATCCTGAGTGTGAATTCCTGGATGCAGACCCCGGCAGGCTACGCCATCAATGATGTCGGACAATTTGTGCCCGATGATTGGTTGGAGGTGATCTTCAATCCCTCCTTCCCCTATCGCTTGGTCCATATGGTGCTGGCGGCCTATCTGACCACGGCCCTGGTGGTCGGGGCGACCGGCGCCTGGCATTTGCTGAAAGACAGCGGCAATCGCGGTGCCCGGCTGATGCTGTCCATGGCCATGTTGATGCTGCTGTTCACTGCGCCGCTGCAAATCTTCGCCGGGGACCTGCATGGCCTGAATACCCTGGAACACCAACCGGCCAAGGTCGCGGCCATGGAAGGCCATTGGGACACCCAAAAAGGCGCACCGCTGATCCTGTTTGGTATTCCCGATGACGAGGCCGAAACCACCCATTTCGCGCTGGAGATACCGGAGCTCGGCTCCCTGATCCTCACCCATGACTGGGAGGGCGAGGTCCCGGGCCTGAACGACTTCGCCAAGGAGGACCGACCGCCCACTGCGATGGTATTTTTCTCCTTCCGGATCATGGTCGGGCTCGGCCTCTGCATGGCCCTGCTCGGTCTATGGGGGCTGTGGGCCCGGCTGCGGGGCAAGCTTTACACCTCGCGCAGCCTGCTCTGGGCCGCCATCGCCATGGGACCGACGGGATTTGCCGCCGTGCTGTGCGGCTGGGTCGTGACCGAAGTCGGCCGCCAGCCCTGGACCATCCAAGGCCTGTTGCGCACCGCCGACAGTGCGGCACCGCTGGACGCGCCTGCGGTTGGGGCGTCCTTGCTGGCCTTTATCCTGGTCTATGGCGTCGTGTTCGGCGCTGGAACGATCTACACCCTGCGGCTGATGGCCAGGCCTCCGGCGGCGGAGGGTCGTGCGGAGATGACGCCGGGCTTTACCACCTTCTATCCCGCCTGGATGACCAAGCGCGCTGGCGAGGACGCAGACAAGCAGGAGGATCCGAGCCATGCCTGAGTTGGATCTGGCAACCTTCTGGGCCGGGATGATCGCCTTTGCGGTGCTGGCCTATGTGATCCTGGATGGCTTTGATCTGGGGATCGGCATTCTCTATCCGTTGATCCGGAAGCCCGAGCACCGGGATCTGGCCATGAACACCATCGCCCCGTTCTGGGACGGCAATGAGACTTGGCTGGTGATGGGCGGCGGCGGCCTGTTCGCGGTGTTTCCGCTGGCCTATGCGGTGGTCATGCCCGCGCTCTATATCCCGATCATCTTCATGCTGCTCGGACTGGTGTTCCGAGGCGTGGCCTTCGAGTTCATTCATCGCTCCCGCAACAACCGCCATCTCTGGGAAAAGGGTTTCGCCTATGGCTCCCTGACCGCTGCGATTTCCCAAGGCATTGCGCTGGGCGCGCTGGTCCAAGGCATTGCGGTGGAAAACCGCGCCTATGCCGGGGGCTGGTGGGATTGGCTCACCCCCTTCACCCTGCTGACCGCCCTGGCGCTGGTGGTCGGCTACGCCCTATTGGGGTCCTGCTGGCTGGTGTTGAAGACCGAGGGGCAGGTCCAGAAATTTGCCCGCCATGGGGCTCGGGTGCTCTCCTTGGCCACCGTCGCCCTGATCGGAGCGGTTAGCCTGGCAACCCCGTTTATGAACCCGGCCTATTTTGAGCGCTGGTTCACCATGCCCGCTGCGCTCTACTCCTCCATCGTGCCGCTCTTGCTGTTCGGCTGTATCTATAGCCTGTTCCGAGGCCTGCGTTGGGGGGTTGACCTGCAGCCCTTCCTGTCCGCATTGGGGATCTTCATTTTCAGCGCCGCCGGGCTGGGGGTCAGCCTGTTCCCTTATATGATCCCGCCCAGCATCACCATCGCCGAAGCCGCCGCCCCAGATGACAGCCTGTTGTTCCTGCTGGTTGGCGCGGTGGTCCTGGTGCCGATGATCTTGGGCTACACCGCCTATTCCTATTGGGTGTTCCGGGGCAAAGTTGACCCAGAGGGCGGATATCACTAAAGACGCGTCGGTCGAGACAATTTTGCGCTATTAAAGTGCGTTTGACTCTATTTTCGCGATTTGCCTAAACTCTCTCTAGGGCATCTCGGCGTAGCCGAAATGCAGGCAGCGCGGCAAGTCGAGCGTTTTTGCGCAGCCAAAATACAGATTGCGCTGCAAATGCCGGGAGCGCCTCGGAAGGATTTCAGCCCAACTGGGTCAAATTCGGCTGTTTGAAAGTGCTATTAAACAAAAGGTTAGGGCGAGTTATTCTAAGGGACGTCGATGGCGCAAATATTCCAAACGGTGCTCGGAGTCCTCCTGCTCTCCTGCGCGACCCTACTGGGTTCTGCCGAACCGGCCAGAGCAGATGATTATACCACCGACACGCTTGGACAAATTGACGGTTGGACCTTGGACGCCGGATTTCGCGGCACGGGTAGAGACCGTGTGTTTTCTGACTGCAATATCTGGTCCATCCGAGAAAACAACCACCATATCTTCTTCTACTTAGGCTTCCGCGACATCAAAGGGTTCGGCCTGATACATGACAGCTGGGCCGTTCCAGATGGGCATGCCCCTACGGTCCGCTGGAGAATTGACGATGGACCTTGGCACTCTGATCGAGGCAGAAAGTTTGCGTCGACAGGACTGTTTATCAGCGTTCCAAAGCTTGAGGAAATTGTTACACAAATCAAACCTCACAGCCGGTTGACCTTCAAACTGTGGGATAAAACACAGGTGCTCACCCTTCCCGGTGCCGCTAACGCCCTGTCATCATTGTTTAAATGTTACCGCGATGAAACGCGCACTGATCGAGGCCGGGCATCCGGCCCAGCACCCCGATCCAACCAGCCGTTCTTTAACTCTTCCCCGACACTGCCGTCTCAAGATGTCCCGGACCCTGGAGCCAATTCAGCAAGAAATGCCCCGCCACCGCCCTCCCAATCTGAGGAGAGCTATCCCGTTGATGTCGGGCCCTGGCGGATTCACGCACATTACGGCACAAACTCTAATAATGCGCGTGAGATTTCGGAATGCACAATGGTCAGAGACACACGGCGCCCCCCATCCCTGGCAGTTTTCTTTGGCAAAGGAGAAGTCCCGTTTGGCTTCATTCTCCATGACGCGGCGTGGCGGTTACCCCACCGGGCGCAATATGAAGTGGATTGGCAAGCCAGCCTTTCGGAACATCGCCAAAATTATTGGCTTCAAGCCAACGCTCAAGCCTTAAACGCGAACACGCTGGTTGTGAGCGGGGATTCCTTTGCGGAAAATATTGTTTGGCTCAACGAGAACTCAGAAATGCGGCTGCGTCTTCGCGGAAAGATCTATCGATTTGATATCAGGGGTTTTGGCCAAGCCCTGCCGACACTGTTCAGATGTGGGATCCAACCGCCGTCACAGGCGGAGCCAAACCCACCTCCGCACACCAGCCCGCCGGGCAATCCCTTTGCCTGGTCCATGACGCCAAACCGTCGGCAGACCGCGCCTCTCCCATCGCCACAACCTCAACCGAGACCGGGCGAAGAGCGCACCCCGAGCCCATCTTCTCGCCCTCCGGGAGAAGATGCGCTGATCGATGCCGCCCAGGATTTGTTCGCCATGGCCCAGCCCGCCTTGAACATCGACGGGTATTTCGATCGGGCTTTGGGAATCTTATCAGGGTCGCTGGGGGATATGACGATGTTCTTTGCCCAGGTCGAGCCCTCAAACATGCGCCCTTCCATCCGGGGCTTTTTAACCAGCCTGGAAAAATCCTGCGATGGCGATATCCGGGAAGCCTTCGCCACCGACCCAAATACCGCTTTACCCTCGGCGGCCTTCAGCTGTCGGAGTAACAATTTGGGACCGATTACAGCGACGGCCTTCGGGGTCCATTATGCCGGATCGGCCTATATGGTCGTGCTGTCCCTACGCGAACCGCCCGGTGAAGCCACCACGCAGGAACTGGACCGGGTCGCCCAAACCGTGCGCGATATTGCAGGGCCGCCGCCGCGATAACACAAAAAAGGCCCGCGCGTCAGACGCTCCGGGCCTTGGTGGCTATCAAGAGGGCTTACGCCGCCTTAGGCAGCGCCTTCGGGGCTTCAGCCGCGTCCAGGGATGCCTCTAAGGCCTCAACCTTGTCCTTCGTGCGGGTCAGTTCCGCCCTCAGCCCCCGGATTTCCAGCTCCCGGTCGCGCAGGCGGATCGCCTGACGGGCCCGGCCCAGCATCATCAACAGGGATCCCAGGAACAGACCAATGCCCAGCGGAGCCAAGGCGTAGAGATACATCGGCAGGGTCAGCTCAAAGGGGGTCGGCCAAAAGGCCACCGTCACCAGGTCCCGGTTCGACGTGGCAAAGGCCGCCGCCACCAGGGCCACCACCAAGGCAAAGCTCCAAAAGATGATTTTCTTGATCATGGTCCCTGCACACTCCCCGCAGACAAGCTTCCCCAACCCCTGTTGCCAGGGCTTGGGCATACTCTAGGCCATCGATGATTAGGCGTCCACGCCGTCGTTCAGCTTTTCGCGCAGCTGCTTGCCGGTCTTAAAATAGGGAGCCGCTTTGGCTTCGACCTGGACCGTTTCCCCGGTGCGCGGATTGCGTCCGACCCGGGCGTCGCGCTTTTTCACCGAGAAGGCTCCAAAACCGCGCAATTCAACCCGATCCCCACGGGAAAGGGCCGCTGCAATTTCCTCAAAAATCGTAGAGACAATTCTTTCCACATCCCGCTGATACAAATGCGGATTTTTTTCCGCCAAGCGGGCGATCAACTCAGATTTGGTCATTGTTGGCGGTCCCTAATCCAGCCCAATGAATACACCAAAAAACTGCCAGAGCCCCGGGGTCAGGTCAAGCAACTGCCTCCATTCTAACGATTTTTTAGAAAAAAAGGGTCCGCCACTGTGGCGGACCCTCCAATTCGGGGAATTTTCGCAACGCCCCATGCACTTTAGACGTCAACAATCAGGCGGTCTCGTCGCCCGAGTCTCCGTCATCGTCTTGGGCTTTCTGCTTGGCCTTCAGCGCCGCACCCAGAATATCACCCAGAGAAGCCCCGGAGTCGGTGGAGCCATATTCGGCCATCGCCTGCTTCTCTTCGTCCATCTCGCGGGCCTTGACCGACAGGCTCAGGCGGCGGGCACCCTTGTCGATATTGGTCACCTTGGCATCGATCTTTTCGCCAACAGCGAAGCGATCGGTGCGCTGCTCGTTGCGCTCGCGGGACAGGTCGGACTTGCGGATGAAGCCGGTGGCGCCATTGACGTCGACTTCGATGCCATTTTCCTGGACCGCCGTGATCAGGCAGGTCACCACGGCACCCTTGCGCAGATCGGCAGTGGCTTCGCGATAGGGATCTTCGCCCAGCTGCTTGACGCCCAAGGAGATCCGCTCCTTGTCCACATCGACGTCGAGCACCTTGGCTTTGACCACATCACCTTTCTTATAGTCCTTGACCGCTTCGTCGCCGGACTGGTTCCAATCCAGGTCGGACAGGTGGACCATGCCGTCGATGTCGCCGGTGAGGCCAATGAACAGACCGAATTCGGTGATGTTCTTGATCTCGCCTTCGACTTCGGTGCCGATCGGGTGGGTTTCCAGGAATTCGGACCAGGGATTGGCCATGGTCTGCTTCAGACCCAGGCTGATCCGACGCTTGTCCGGATCCACATCCAGGATCATCACATCGACTTCCTGGCTGGTGGACACGATCTTGCCCGGATGGACGTTCTTCTTGGTCCAGGACATTTCGGACACGTGCACCAGGCCTTCGACACCGGGCTCCAGCTCAACAAAGGCACCATAATCGGTGATGTTGGTGACCCGGCCAGTGAAGCGGGTGCCCGCCGGGTATTTGGCGGCAACGCCTTCCCAGGGATCGGCTTCCAGCTGCTTCATGCCCAAGCTGATGCGCTGGGTTTCCGGGTTGAAGCGGATCACCTGAACCTTAACGGTTTGACCAATGGTCAGGGCCTCGGTCGGGTGGTTGATGCGCTTCCAGGAAATATCGGTGACGTGCAGCAGGCCGTCCACACCGCCCAGATCGACGAAGGCACCGTAATCGGTGATGTTCTTGACCACGCCGTCCAGGATTTGACCTTCCTTCAGGCTTTCCATCAGCTTGCCGCGTTCTTCGGCGCGGGTCTCTTCCAGAACAGCCCGGCGGGACACGACGATATTGCCGCGCGCCCGGTCCATTTTCAGGATTTGGAACACTTGGGGCTGGCCCATCAGCGGGGCGATGTCGCGCACCGGACGGATGTCCACTTGGCTGCCCGGCAGGAAGGCGATGGCCCCGGACAGGTCGACGGTGAAGCCACCCTTGACCCGGCTGTGGATAAAGCCCTTGACCCGTTCGCTGTCGTTGAACGCCTTTTCCAGGTCGTTCCAGGCTTCTTCGCGGCGGGCTTTGTCGCGGGACAGGACGATGATGCCATCCCGGTCCTCATAGCGCTCAACAAAGACTTCGACGACGTCGCCGATTTCGACTTCGATTTCGTCGGTGCCACGGACAAATTCACGCAAGGGCACCCGGCCCTCGGATTTCAAACCAACATCAACAAGGGCATGGTCGCCGGCAATGCTCAGCACGGTGCCGCGCAGCACGGAGCCTTCCAGGCCGCCGGAGGAGCCGATGGTCTCCTCAAGGATGTCAGCAAAGTTTTCACCGGTGGAAAAAGGTTCTTCAATGGCGGGATTGGCCATGTGGTTAGGGTCCTTTCGAAATTACTTCGATTTCCGGCCGACCGGTTGAGTCCGGTGGTCTTGGATTTCGACGAATGGGTAAAAGGCCCCCAGAGCCGCATCCGTTCGGAGCGGTCCCACAGACCAAATACCCGCGAAAACCGGGTACATTGACGCCGGTCAGGTATTGCGTTTGAGCCTCCCCGCCCAGATCCTCCAACCACCGGACCCTTTGGTCCTAACTGGTCGGGGCGGTTGCCGTAGCAACCAGGGCCTTGGCCTGAGCCAGCACTTGATCGGCATCCATCTCGGACGTATCGATCACATGGGCGTCTTCGGCCGCTGTTAAGGGAGCAACAGAACGAGACCCGTCACGAAGGTCACGGGCCTGCAAATCGCTCAAAACGGCCTCTGGGGTAACATCTTGGCCCTTATCCCGCAACTCCTTCCAACGCCGCTGGGCGCGGACCTCCGCAGAAGCGGTGATGAACAGTTTGACCGGGGCATCCGGGCAGACCACCGTGCCAATATCCCGGCCATCCAGCACCGCCCCGGCCTTGCCCCCAGGCGGCGTGGCGGCGAAACTGCGTTGAAAGGTGAGCAGGGCGGCCCGCACCGCCGGGATCGCAGCAACCTTGGAGGCCGCTAAACCCCCTTCTTCACTACGAATTTTCGGATCGGACAGGGTCGCCGGGTCCAGCGACAACGCGGCCTGCTCCGCCGCAACCGGGTCGGCCGGGTCGCCGCCAGCACGCAGCACCGCCACGCCAACCCCGCGATAGAGCGCGCCGGTGTCGAGATAGACCAGATCAAACGCCGCAGCCAGGGCGCGGGCCAGGGTGCCCTTGCCCGCCGCAGCCGGACCATCCACAGCGATGACCAGAGCCGACTTTAAAACAGTGGAAGCCTCTGAATTCCCTGTCGAGTCGCTCATGACGCCCCCCCTGCTTGGCCATCGGAAAAGCGCCCGCCCAAGCCGCCCATCAAGGCGGCGAAGCCCGGAAAGCTGGTCTCCATCGCCTTGCCATCATCCACCGTAACCGGCGCAACAGAGGCCAGCCCCAAGACCAGGAAGGACATGGCGATGCGATGGTCCAAATGGACCGCGACGGTGCCACCGCCCGCAGGCCGACCACCCGCTGCTCCTTGAACGATCAGATCATCCCCCTCGATCTGCACATCGACGCCACAGGCCGCCAGCCCGGCTGCAGTGGCGCTCAGGCGGTCACTTTCCTTGACCCGCAATTCGGCGAGGCCCCGCATCCGGGTGGTGCCCTTGGCGCAGGCGGCAGCCACCGCCAGCACCGGATATTCATCGATCATGGAGGGAGCACGCTCCGACGGCACCTCAATCCCGGTCAGGGCGCTGGTCTTGATCACCAGATCGGCGACCGGCTCGCCTGCCTCCCGCCGTTCATTGGTATAGGCGATATCGGCCCCCATCTCCCGCAAGGTCCGGAACAGCCCATCGCGATGGGGATTGAGCCCGACATTGGGCAAGGTGACCTCACTGTCCGGCACGATCAGGGCGGCAACCGTCGGAAAGGCGGCAGAGGACGGATCGGCGGGCACCAAAACCGGGCGGCCAATGATCTCCGCCCCGCCGGTCACCGTGATTGCCTTGGCGCCATCATCGGTCTCCGCAGTTCGGATCGGGATGCCGAAATGGGCAAACATCAGCTCCGTATGGTCTCGTGTCGGCACCGCTTCGATGGCGGTGCTATCGCCCATGGCGTTCAAGCCCGCCAATAGGACAGCGGATTTCACCTGGGCGGAGGGCATCGGCACCCGATAGGTCACCGGCACAGAGTTGGCTTTGCCCCGGATCGCCAAGGGCAGACGGCCCCCAGAGCGGGCCATGAAGGTCGCACCGAACTGACTTAAGGGATCCATCACCCGCTTCATGGGTCGGGAACAGAGCGAGCCGTCCCCAGTCATCACGGCGGTCATGTCATGGGTGGCCAGGATCCCCATCAGCAAACGCGCTCCGGTGCCCGCATTGCCCATATCCAGGACTTCCGCCGGTTCGGCCAAGCCGCCATTGCCAACACCCCGGATCACCCATTCCACCGCGCCATCGGACCCCACCAGCCGCTCCACCGACGCCCCCATGGCCCGCATCGCCGCCGCCGTTGCCATAACGTCTTCGCCCTCAAGCATGCCAGTAACCCGGGTCTCGCCAATGGCCAAACCGCCCAGCATGACCGAGCGGTGAGATATCGATTTGTCGCCGGGAACCCGCATGGTTCCGCTAAGGCCCTCGCTGGGATGGGCCGTGACGGGATGGGAGCCGGGGTGGGAGGACATGCGACTGTTCTTTCTGCTCAATAGGGGCCGGGATCGGGCTGTGAAAAGGCCGGGCAAAACGCCGCCAGAAGGCTGCCAGAAGACCAACAGACGGCCATTTGCGGACCGCTTGGACGCCGCATATAGCACGCTTGGCAAAAAATGGAGTCAATCGATTGGAAATTCGTTTTGACAAGGCCCGCACACTGGTGGCAACAAGCCCTCCATGCCGAGGATGCAGACCCCCGTTGGGGCTGCCGCGCCAACCGGACCTCCCGTTGGTTAGGGAGGGTTCAGATCCGCAGGGCGACGACCTTCGGCAGGCGTCACGAAGGGAGGCCAATACCGTGGCAAAACCGGAATGGGGACAGAAGCGCACCTGTGGCAGCTGCGGCGCGAAGTTCTATGACCTTCTGAAAAATCCGCCCGTCTGCCCGAAATGCGGCGCGGTCTACGAGGTGGTCGCCGCACCGAAACCCCGGCGCCAATCCTCTGTTGCGAAGAAGGAAGCCGTCACAAAGGTTAAGGAAGAGACGGAAGAGGAAGAGGTGGAGACCGATGAGGACCTGTTGGAGGAGGACGATGAGGACTCCGAAGACGAGGACATCATGGAAGACACCTCCGATCTGGGCGAAGATGATGACGACATGACCGAGGTCATGGAGCATGTCGAAACCGAGCGGCAAGACGATTAGATCCTCGTTTCCCCCGCGAATTCAGCGGGAGAAAAAAACTGTGTCACACGGGTGAAATTTTCCTTGCCCGAAGCCGAGGTCGGAACTATGGTCCGGCCTCTCGACGGACGGGGTGCCCGGCTGTCTCTCTGTGGAGCCCCCATGCGGGGTCACATGGATGAGATGGCAGAAGCATCTAAAAAGGGTTTTTTGGTTGCAGTATCCAGGCAAGGCGATGGCCTACCGGACACTCCCTTCAGACCCCTCGGACTGTCAGCCCCGGCTCAAGCCGGGGCATTGGGGCCTTAGCTCAGCTGGGAGAGCGCTACAATGGCATTGTAGAGGTCAGCGGTTCGATCCCGCTAGGCTCCACCATATTCCACCCCCCGTCGCGGCCCAGCGGCGGGGGGTTTTTCTTTGCCCGCGCACTCTATAATAAAACTGAAATATATTCGCCTCAATACTTTCTTAAAACCTTCAAGAAACGGCCCTTGAGCCAATCCTAGAAGAACTTTACGCCCTTTTTATGGGTTCAGAAGCGTTTCTACCTTGGCGAACCCATGGAAACGGGACGCCTTGATCACAAAATGCTGTGATGTCGGCGCGAAGTCCCTGTTTTGACCCTGCCTCGACAGTCCCCTTCGGCTTTTCCAAGCCCCCGCCTTCACTTTTTCCTTTCAGGAGACTCTCCATGACCTTCCGCGGAATGCTGACGGGCTCCGTTGCCCTCGGTCTGCTCGCCGCTGCCGCCCCGGCTGCCCTGGCTGACAACCATGGCGGCGTGACGCCTTCCAACGCCCTGGTCGCTGCCAAGATCGGCAGCTATGACACCGGCTTGTTTGACGAAGGCGGCTCCGAAATCGTGGCCTATGATGCGGCCACCCAGCGCCTGTTCATCACCAATGGCAATGACGACGCCGTTGACGTGATCGACATCAGCGATGCGTCCGCGCCGAAGAAAGTCATGGCTCTGCCGATCGAAGCCTATGGCGATGGCCTGAATTCCGTGGCGACCAAAAACGGTCTGGTCGCCATCGCCGTTGAAGGCGAAGAGGCCGACAGCATTGGCAAGGTGGTGTTCTATGACACCAATGGCACCTTCCAAAGCGACGTTGACACCTGCGCCCTGCCGGACATGGTGACCTTCACCCCGGATGGTTCCCACGCCATTGTTGCCTGCGAAGGCGAGCCCAATGACGAATACACCGTCGATCCGGAAGGCGGCATCGCCATCATCGACCTGACCAAGGGTGCCAAGAACGTCACCGTGACCGTCGCTGGCTTCTCCGCCTTTGAAGGCAAGCTGCCCGAGGGTGCGCGGATCGGCAAGCCCGGTGCCACCCTGGCCCAGGACATGGAGCCGGAATATGTGGCCGTGTCGGCGGATTCCAAAACCGCCTATGTCTCCATGCAAGAAAACAACGCCATCGCCGTTGTCGATCTGGCCAAAGCCGAAATCACCGATATCTGGGGTCTGGGCTGGAAAGACCACTCCCAGGTCGCCATGGATGCCAGCAACAAAGATGGCGGCATCAACATGAAGACCTGGCCGGTCTTCGGCATGTATCAGCCCGACAGCATTGCGGCCTTTGAAGTCGGTGGCCGCACCTTCATCGCCACCGCCAATGAAGGCGATGCCCGGGATTATGACGGCTGGTCCGAAGAAGCGCGGGTCAAGGATCTGACCTTGGACGCCACCGCCTTCCCGAACGCGGCAGAGCTGCAACAGGAAGAAAATCTCGGTCGTCTGAAGACCACCACCACCATGGGCGACACCGATGGGGATGGCGATCACGACCAGATCTTTGCCTATGGCGCCCGGTCCTTCTCCATCCTCGATGCGTCGGGCAAGATGGTCTATGACAGCGCCGACATTCTGGAAAAGATCACCGCTGCTGCGGATCCAGAAAACTTCAACAGCACCGACAATGAAAACGGTTCCTTCGACGACCGCAGCGATGACAAGGGTCCGGAGCCCGAAGCCATTGCCACCGGTGTGATCGACGGCGTGCCCTATATCTTTGTCGGCCTAGAGCGGGTTGGCGGCATCGCCATCTTCTCTGCTGAAGATCCGACCGCCCCGGTGTTCTCCTCCTATATCAACACCCGTGACTTCTCCGGCGATCCGGAAGCCAGCACCGCCGGTGATTTGGCCCCAGAAGGCATTGCCTTCATCTCCGCCGAAGACAGCCCGACCGGCGCACCGCTGCTGGCCGTGGCCTTTGAAGTCTCCGGCACCACCGCGCTGTTTGAACTGCAGCCCGGGTCTTCCTGAGGCGTCAGCAAGCTCTGATCGGTTCGGCACAGGGGCCTCAGCATTGACCTGAACCCATATGAGCAGGACCAAATTACCATGAACGCGCATCTTCGATCAGGAGATGCGCGTTCTTTTTTGTACGCTTCGAGATGGTGAAATGGCCCGTTTGTGGTATAAAACTGTGCCAAATGCATAGATCCTTGCGGCTCAAAATCGGGTACATAGAGCCTTATGTGCAAGAAATGATGTGTATCAAAGGACTCAGCTCATGATCCGCCAAGACGGCAGCGAAGACCGTCCCTCCAAAGCCTCAGGCGCAATCCTGACCCTGTTGGCTGGTATGATCCTGATATTTGTCACCGGCGCGCTAGCCTTTAGCGCCTGGACCCTGCGCAGCGACACCCAGGCAGCGGCGGCCTTGCAGTCCCATGCTCTGGCCAAAGGTGTGGCGGAGCAAGCCGACGCCACCCTGTTTCGCATCAATGCGGTGCTCTCCGGTGCGGTTGAGATGATCCTCAGCCGGGAAGACGGCATGACCAAACCCGACCCGGATATCCATGTCTATCTCAAGCGCCGGGCAGCCTTTATTCCCATGACCCGGGGCATCATCGTGCTGGATAAGGAGGGCTTCCTGCTCCATGACAGCACCGATCCCAACCAACGGATTTTAAACCTGTCCGACCGGGGTTATTTCGTCATCCACCAGCGCGAACCGGATCATGGCCTTTTTGTTGGGACTCCGGTGCGCGGACGGACCACGGGCAAATGGTTTTTCCCGGTCAGCCTACGCATTGAAGACAACCAGGGCGGCTTTCTCGGCATTGCGGCGGCCATTGTGGACCCGGAGCATTTCCGGACCTTCTATGCCAGCATGGAGCTGGGGGAGAATGGCGAGATCTCATTTTACCGCGAGGACGGGGCCCTGCTGGCCAAGGACCCCGGCTTTGAGCAGGAAATGGGCATGACCATGGACGAAGATCCGGTGTTCGGGCGGATCAAGGCGGGCGAAACCGAGGGCACCGATCTGTTGGACATCCCCGTCAGCGGCTCCGCAGGGGTGACCGAAACCTGGGTGACCTCCTGGGTCGCTGATCCGGACTGGCCGGTGGTCGTGGTGGTGGCCCAAAATCTCAATGGCGTGTTGGGGCCGTGGTATCGCACTTTGCCGATCTACATCCTGGTGGGGCTGTCAGCCTCGGTGATTATTTTGTTGCTGGTCTATCAGATCCGGAACCACTTCAGCCGCTTTGAAGAGGACTTTGCCCTGCTGCACCGGCGCGAAGAGGAGTTGAAGCGGGCCAAGGAAGCCTCTGATCAGGCCAACCGGTGGAAAAACCAGTTCATGTCCAATCTGTCCGAGGAGTTTCGCAGTCCTCTGGGCGAGATGGTTCAGGGGGCGACGGCGGTGTTGCGCAGCCATGCCGAGCCCGCACAAAGTCTGTCCGTCGCTGAGGAACGGATAGCGGGCATGGTGGCCTATGCCCAGCAATCCGGGCAGTCCGCCAGGGCTCTGATTGGTCTGTTGGATGATGTGATCAACATGGCCAAGCTGGATGCGGAGGGGTTTGTCCCGGATGAGGAACCGGTGCGTTTGGTGGAGCTGTTGCGGTTTTCCTTCGCTCCGGCGATGGAACGGGCGCAGGCCAAGGGCATCACGCCGGATCTGGTTTGCCTGGACGAGGACCTTTGGCTCCTAGCCGACAAGGGGGCCCTGCGGCAATCCCTGAGCAATCTGCTGTCCAACGCGATTAAGTTCACCGATAGCGGGGGCCAGATCACGCTGACCGGCGCATCCTCGGAAACGGGCGGGGTGCGGATCACGGTGGAGGACACCGGCATTGGCGTCCCCGACGATCAGATCGATTTGATCGTTGACCCCTTCCACCAAGCCAGCACCCAACCGCACAGCCCGGGCAAAGATGGCATGGTCGGCATTGGCCTGGGTCTGCCGATCGCCAAGGCGTTTGTGACAGCCCATGGCGGCAGCCTGAGCATTGAATCCAAGGTTGGCGAGGGGACCCGGGTGATCATCACCTTGCCGCCGGAGCGGGTGTTGTCCGACCCGGAGACGTTGTCAACTCTCGGGAATGCGTAGAGAACGCGGGGGTTTGGGCGCGCGCTTGCGCCCTCATTTTTTTGTGTCTCACGACAGACGCTGCGCGCCTGTCTCCGACAGGGCGGGCCATGGGGCCCGACGCCCTTTGGGCTTGCCGCTCCCTCTGGGAGCGGAAGGGGACTGCAGCGGCGCTTTTGCAAACTTACGAATGCGGGATCGCCTTCAAAGGGATCACACCTCAAGCAGCCGCGCGACCTTGGCAAAGCCCTCGACCGGGATTTCTTCGGCGCGGGCCGTGGGTTCCAAACCGGCCTGACGGCATAAATCCTCGGAAGCCAATCCAATCTTGGCCGCTAATGGCGACAGGCTGCGCCGAAGCATTTTCCGGCGCTGGCCGAAGGCCGCTGCGGTGACCTGCTCCATAATCTCAAATTTTGCCGGAGCCAAAGGCTCAGCGCGCGGCCTTAAGGTCACCACCGTGGACATCACTTTGGGCGGCGGGGTGAAGGCGCGCGGATCAATATCAAATAAGGGCCGGACCTCGCACAGCCAGGCGGCAATCACCGACAGGCGGCCATAGGCTTTTTCACCGGGCTGGGCAGCAATGCGGTCCACAACCTCCTTCTGAAACATCAAAGTCAGGCTGTCCAAGGCCGCAATGTCCTTGAGCCAATGCAACAGCAAGGGTGTGCTGACATTATAGGGCAGATTGGCCACGATCCGCCGAGGGGCCGGGCCGAGATCCGCCGGAGACACCTGCAAAGCGTCGGCAAACAGCACCTCCAGCCGTCCAGGATAGGCCGCTGCGATTTGCTCAAGCACCGGGCGGCAGCGCTCATCGCGCTCCACCACCACCAGCCGACCGGCCCCGGCTGCCAGCAAGGCCCGAGTTAGCCCGCCGGGACCCGGACCGATCTCAATGGTGGTGCCACTCTGTAGATCTCCGGCCTTCCGGGCAATGCGTCCGGTCAGGTTCAGATCAAACAGGAAATGCTGCCCCAGACCTTTTTTGGCCCCTAGATCATGGGCAGCAATGATCTCGCGCAAAGGCGGCAGGCCATCCAGGGCCGTGCTGGCACCATCCTGGTCGCCCTCCGTCGCATGGTGAAACTCCCGCTTGGTCATTGGGCTTCCCCTGAAACCGATGCTGTTCGCGCGCGACACCGAGCCGCCTCGGCGGCCATATGCAAGGCGGCCTCTAAGGATCGGGCGTCGCCCTTACCGGTTCCGGCCAAGCCAAAAGCGGTGCCATGGTCCGGGCTGGTGCGGATAAAGGGCAAGCCGAGGGTCACATTCACACCACCAAAAAAGTCCAGGGTCTTCAGCGGCACCAAGGCCTGGTCATGATACATGCACAATGCGAGGTCATAGTTTTCCCGGGCCTCGGCATGGAACATGGTATCGGCAGGCAAAGGGCCAGTGACTGCCAACCCCATCTGCTGCAGGGCCGCGATGGCGGGGGCGATGATTTCCTGCTCCTCATGGCCCAATCGGCCCTCCTCCCCCGCATGGGGATTGAGCCCGGCCACCGCCAAACGGGGCTGTTGGATCGCGAAATCCCGCCGCAAGGCATCCGCAGCGACCCGCCCCGCCGTGACGATGGCTTGGGTGGAGAGGGACCGGACTGCCTCAGCCAAGGGCTGGTGCACCGTCACCGGCACCACCCGCAGCTGCGGACAGGCCAGCATCATGATCGCCGGATCCGCTGCCTTGCCCTGTTTGGCGAGATGGTCTTCGGCCAAAGCGCCTAAAAACTCCGTATGACCGGGATGGGCAAAACCGGCTTCCAACAACACCGCCTTGGCAATGGGCAGGGTCACCACAGCGGCGGCCGCACCGCTGAGAGAGGCCGCCACGGCGGTCTCAATGGCCTGGATCACCGCCGCCGCATTGGCCGCTTCTGGCATGCCGGGGGTCGCGGGTTCGGCCAAAGCGACTGGCAGCACCGGCAGCGCCCGGTTCAGGACAGAGCCCGCCATCGCAAAATCTGCCAGGGTCTCGACCGGGACCTCCAAACCGAGATGACGCGCCCGGCCCGCAATCCAATCCGGATCCCCGACCAGAACGAAATCGGGCAACTCGGCCCGGCGCTCGACCCACAGCCGCAGCAGCAAATCGGCACCCAGGCCCGCCGGGTCGCCCATGGATACCGCTAAGGGCGCTCGCAAGGGAGCTGGCACGTCACCGCTGCGCATCGCTCATCAAAGTCCTTTTCCGATCTATAAGGCGCTTTCGATACCTCGGTAGGCGGTCAAAACACCAGAATAAAGCAATCCGGTCACAATCGGAGCCGGAAGGGACAGGACGATGCTGCACTGCCCTCGACAGCGGACTGCCATCGTGATGGAATGCGCGCCTCCCCCAAAAACCGGCTTTGACCAGGATCCAAACCCCATGCCGCCTGTCACCCCTTCTACGCCGCCCGCCCAGCCGGGCGGACCGATCACTTCGGTCGGGTTCAGCCTGTATGAGGGCGAAACCGAACGGCTGATCGAGCGCATGGAGATCGCCCGGGATCTGGGGGCGGACCATGTGGAGTTGGCAACGGAAAACAATCTGGTGATTTCCGGAACCAAGCTGTTGGGCCATCGGGTGCGGAAGATCAGCCAGGCCATCAACCGCCTGGGCCTGGAGGCCACGGTCCATGCCAGCCATTCGCTCAATCTGCTCGCCCCGCTGTCTGGCGGCGATTTGCGGCATCTGGCCCTGGCACGGGCCTGTATCGACTTTTCCGCAGCGGTGAATGCCCGCGTCATGGTGCTGCATCCCGGCACAGCGCCCCTGGCCCAATTGGATGATTCAACCCTCGGCCCAGACATGCTGAAGCGCGAAGAAGACCATGTGATCGCCTTGGCCAACCACGCGGCCTCGGTCGGGGTGACCATCGGCTGGGAGAACCTGCCGGTGACCGCCGAATGCCATGTAGGGGAGCGGATGGGCCCGGCCTTGGACCCGCGCAGCCATGCCAAACGCCTGGCCCGGTTGAACCATCCCGCTTTGAAGGCAACGATGGATTTGGGCCACGCCCATATTTCCGCCCGGTATTTTGGCTTTGATATGATCGAAGCCCTGGAACAGTTGGCCCCCTATACCGCGCATCTGCATTTGCATGACAATTTCGGCCTTGCTGGGCAACCGGGCGATCCCCCCGGTCTGGGCAAAATCGCGCTGGGCCATGGGGATCTGCATCTGCCCATGGGCTGGGGTGACCTGCCTTTTGCGGAGATTTTCGCCACGTTGCAATACCCGGCTGAAGGCGTCACTGCCTCCTTGGAAACCGGCTTAGGCGGCCCCTATACCCGGGAGGAAGCCGCTGACTGCCTTACCCAAGCCCGCGCCTTGCAGGCCCAACTGGCACGCCGTTTAGAGCAGGCTGCCTGATCGCCGCTTTGAGGAACGAAAGTTGGCCAAGGCGCAAGCGCCCAAGGGGCGCCGGGCCTCATGGCCCGCCCCGTCGGAGACTGGCGCGCAGCGCCATGTCGTGAGACACAAAGAATGCGCGGCGGTTAGAGCAAACTGCCTGATCGCCGCTTTGGCTGCGCCAAAGCGCCTTAGGAGGAAGTCCAGTCCCAACGACCGACCCCATCGGGGTCGGAGAGCACACTGAGTGCGGGGCCAAGCCGCGTGAGCGGCGCCCGGCGAGGGCCGAAAAAAGAATACTCCCGGCATTTGCTCCGCAATCCGCGTTTTTGCGGTGCAAAAGCGCTCTGCCTGCCGCAGAGTCCGCGTTTTGACTGCGTCAAAACGCTCTAGAACATCGGATAGGCGTAAATCAGCCCACCATCGGTCCAAAGCCGGTTTAAGCCCCGGTCCAAGGTCAACAAACCGTCCGGACCAAAATTGCGTTCAAACAGCTCGCCATAATTGCCCTCAGCGGCGATGGCTCGGCGCAGCCAAGCATCATCCAGCCCCAAGCTCTCGCCAAAGCCCGGATCCAAACCCATCAGACGCCGGTTGATCGGAGTGTCCGCCACACCGTCGGGCAAGGCTCCACTGGCCTCGACCTCTTGGGCAATGGCCTGGGTCAGGCCCTGCTCCTCGGCCGCGACCAGTCCATTGATCAGCCAGCGGACAATATTGAACCAGCGCTCATCACCTTCGCGGACATAAGGTCCGAGAGGTTCCTTAGAGAGCACATCTTCCAGCAGGATAAAATCTTCCGGCCGTGGTGCTTCCACTGCCAAGATCGACGACAATCCGGTGCCATCGCCGGTATGGGCATCACAACGCCCGGCAAACAGCGATTGCTCCGCCTCCTCGGTGGAATTGAACACCCGGATGTTCAGGTCCATGCCGTTGGTGTCATTCCAGCGTTCAATATTTTTGCGCGAGGTGCTGTTGTTTTGAACGCAGACCGAAGTGCCCTCTGGAAGATCGCGGGCTCTGGTCACCCCCAAATCCCGGCGGGCCAGGATCTGTTGACCATCATAATAGGTCACACCCACCGCATTCAGGCCAAGAGCCGTATCCCGGCTAAAGGTCAGGGTGGTGTTGCGGAACAGGACATCCACATCGCCATTTTGCAATGCAGGCAACCGTGCCCCTGGGGTCAGGGCCGTGAATTGGACCAGTTCCGGCTGACCCAAAACCGCTGCAGCCAAGGCGCGGCAGTAATCGGTGTCAAACCCGACCCAGGCCCCTTCCAAATTGACACTGCTAAAGCCAACCAGGGAGCCATTAACCCCGCATTCCAACAGACCTCTGGCCTGGATGCGGCTGAGCTGATCCGTTGCCCGGGCCTCAATGCCGGACAAAACCCCTTGTGCACGCACAGGCCCGCTCAGCGCCATGTGCAGCGACAGCCCCGCCACCACGCTTGCCACGGCCAGAATGGCTCTGCCTGACATCTCTTCCCCCATTTTTTATTTGTCGCCGCTCGCGTTGTAAAAGTCAGCGACCATACTGTGTGTCTAAAGCTTTTTGCGATTGGATTGAACAAGTCTTTGAGCCCGTCGATGTGAGAACAGGCTCTGATCTGAAATGTTTAGGATCTCATCGAACCACTGAACCGGCGTGCCCTGCGCCTGAGAGGGACCGAAACAACCTATCGCCTGTCAAAGCCCTTTTCTTCGCCGGACCAATGGGCCTAAAAGAGAGAGGATGCTTTGGATGCCAAAGCATCGTCAGCCGAGACCGGGGGGACGAACCGGCTGACCACAAGGGGAGCCGCTTTCGTGAGCCAACGGATCAGCGTCCGCACCCGCCTGATGGGCGTGTTTTTGGCCTCCGCCTTGTTTGCGGTGCTGGCTGGCGCTGTTGGTTTGGGCGTTTTCAAATCGGTCACCACCAGCCAATCCGCCCTGATCAATGAAAGCCTGCCGATTGTGGACCGGGCGCGGGAACTGGCCCGACGCTCCCAAGCCATTGCCGCTGCCGCCCCGGCTCTGGTCAGCGCCACCGGCGAGGCGGAATTCCGATCCGCCCTGGAGCGGATCCAAGACCAGTTGGATCGGCTCTCGGTCCTGGTCGAGGAGATCAGCACCGAAGAGAGCATGGATGTCTCCGATCAGATCGACCTGCTGCGGGAAAAAAGCGCCAGCCTGCAGTTGTTGATCAACCGCATCGCCGATCAGGTCAGTCAGCGGATCAAACTGGAGGCCCGAATTGACGCCAGCCTGGAAAATGCCCGGGCCGAGGTCGGTCAACTGTCCAAGGTGTTGACCGGACAAGCGGGCCAAGGTCCGTTTGACCCCACCGCCCGGCTTCGAGGCACGGACAATATTCCTCCCAACGTGATCCTGGCCATGGTGCTGACGGAACGGTTGGCCACCATTCTGGAGAGTGTGCCGTCGCTGTCCCTGGGCAATGTGACCGTTGCCCAAAGGCGTTATGAGACCTTGCTGATCAATTTGAATGAACTGGTCGGCCCCGATGGTCCCCCCCAGGCGCAAACCGCCTTCCAAGCCTTGCGGGCGCGGATCACGGGCGGGCAATCCCCCTTTAGCCTCCAGGCCGACCGGTCCCGGGTCGCCAGCTTGGCCGATCAGCTGCTGGCCGGTTATCAGATGGAGGCCAACCGGCTGATTTATAGCGCTGATACGGTGGTGCGCGACACGACCTATGAGATCCGCACGGTATCAGAAACCCTGACCGAGGAGCTGGACACCAGCGGGTCCATTCTGATCGCGATTATGATTGTGTCTGCCCTGGGGGCTCTGGCCCTGGCTGCCAATGCGGACCAGGCCATTTCCGGACGTCTCGCCGATGTGGTGCGCGCCTTGCGCCGCCGGGATTCCGGCCAGGATTATGCCATCCCCGTTGTCGGCAATGATGAGATCGCCGATTTGGCCAAGGCCTTGGAGCGAACGATCCGGATTTCCGATGACCGCCAGGAACGGCTGGCGTCTAGTGAAGGGCGTTTGAAAACCCTGACCGACACCCTGCCCGAGGCCATCCTGGCCATCGAGACCCGGCCCGAGCTGGAAGACGACGTGCTCTGTTGGGGAGCGGTGGTTTCGGCCAATCCGGCGGCCAGTCGGCTGTTGACCGGGATCGATGCTCCGGAGTCCTCGCAAATTGTCGGGCGCAATCTGTGTGACCTATTGGCCAAGCTGGCCCTGCGCAAGGTGATTTCCAGGGGCAATACCGGGCAAACCTCCTTGTTTCTGGGCGATGAAAGCGCAACGGTGGTCACCCCGGAAGCCATTGCCAAGCTCTTGGACCAGGCCTCTGTGACCGAGTCTCACTTGACGGTGTCCGGACGCTCCGCCCATGACATCGCCTTCCGCTCTGAGCTTACCTTCCACCGCGCCTTGGACCATCGGGCGCAAGACGGTCTTGCCGAATTTGAAACGGTGACCGGGGTTGGGCAGAACACGCTGGTGGTGCTGACCTTGCGCGACATCACCGCCCGGTTTGCTGCCGAACAGGATCGGGAACGCTATGTGGCCATGTTGGCCTCGGCCCTGGAGGCCTCCGAAGACGGCATTATGATTTCGTCCAATGAAGGCCCGGTGATCTCTTACAATAGTCGGTTCTATGAACTTTGGGGCCTGAACACCGAAGAAACAGCAAAAAAGCCAAGGCCAGAGCGTCTGCGTCTGACCTCGCAAAAGATGGCCGACCCGACGGGCTATATTGGTCGCTTGACCGAGCTCGGCTCTAAACCGGACGAGGTCGCCACGGATATTTTGCATCTGGCCAATGGCGGCATTCTGGAGCGTTTTACCGCCCCGTTCCGCATTGGCGGGGTTCTGATTGGTCGGGTCTGGTCCCTGCGCGACATCACCGAGCGTGAACGCGCCCGCCAGGAATTGACCGCCGCCAAGGAGGCCGCCGAAAAGGCCCTTATCGAATTGGAGGAGGCCCAAGAGGGCCGAGTCGAAGCGGAAAAACTGGCCTCGCTGGGGCAATTGGTCGCCGGGGTGGCCCATGAGATCAACACTCCCATCGGCATCACGGTCACGGCAGCCAGCCATATCCATGACGAAACCCAGCGCTTCAAGGCGGAAATCGATGAAGGCAAGATCCGCCGCTCTCGTTTTGAGGCCTATTTAGAGCTGATCAACACGTCCTCGGACCTATTGCTGTCCAATGCCCACCGGGCCTCCGAACTGATCCAGAGCTTTAAGCAGGTGGCGGTTGACCAAGCCAGCGATGAACGGCGGATCTTTAATGTCGGGGATTACATCCACGAGGTTCTGGTCAGCCTTGGTCCGCGCCTGCGCAAGACCAACCACAAGGTGTCGATCTCCTGCCCGCCGGACCTCTCCATGGATGGCTATCCCGGCGCAATTTCTCAGGTGATCACAAATTTGATCATCAACGCCTTGGTCCACGCCTTCCCGGAGACGGAGGAACCCGTCGACCCTGGCGAAAGACCACGGGACAGCACCGGCGGGATCATCGACATCCGGGTCCTGGCCAAATCCCCCGAAACCATCGAGCTGGTGTTCCAAGACAATGGTCAAGGCATGAGCGAGGAGGTCCGCGCCAAGGCCTTCGACCCGTTCTTTACCACCCGCCGGGGCAGGGGCGGCAGCGGCTTGGGCCTGAATATTGTCTATAACCTGGTCACGGCCACCCTGGGCGGGCGCATTGTGCTGCGCAGCCAACCCGGCGAGGGCACGACCTTCCTGATTATGCTGCCCCGTGTGCATCCCGGGATCAGCCTGCAAAAAGCCCCGCGTCCGCAAGTCGAGCCGAAACAGCCCGTCAATCAGAATGGACCGGGCCAATACGGCCAACGATTGGCCAATTGATGTCCTGCGGGACCTTCGGGTCGGGCCAGAGCTGGTTTAGGTCTTCGACAAATCTCTCCAGCAAAACCTGTTGGCCTGCGGCCCGGGCATATTTGGTCGCCGACCAAGTCTCAACATAGTCCAGCAACTGTTCCCTGGTCAGGGTGCGCTCGATCAACAAATCCGGGAAGGGCTGTTCCGCGAAGGGGAAGGCCAGGGATTGGTAGCCCAGCTCCACATGACGCCGCCCCTCCGGCCAAAATGAATAAATGTCCTGCCAATAAAACCGGTGCAGGCGTTGGCCGACCGGGCCGGTCATGACGGGCACGCCATAGGAGATCAGCGCCAAGATCGCCCCGGGCCGTCCGACCCGCCGGACCTGCTGATAAAACGCGTCCAGGTCAAACCAATGGGCGGCCTGGGCCGCCGTGATCAGATCCACCGATCGGTCAGGCTGGCTGATCTGCTCCGCCGGTTCCTGCAGATAGGTCACGGCTGGATGGGCAACGGCGCTGCGCAGCTGCTCCGCGCTGGGATCGGTGGCGATTACCGTGGCAAAGCGGTTGGCGAGCAGAACGGACAGTTGCCCGCTGCCACAGCCCACATCCAATGCCACATCATGCCGCGCCACCCGATCCGCCAGGGCATCGACCAAGGCGGTCGTGTAGCTGGGGCGCGCCGCAGCATAGGCGGCCCCGCCGGTCAGGAAATGATTGTTGCCAGAGACGTGGTCCGGTTCGGTCAAGATAGGCCTATGTTGGTTGGCGTATTGTTTACCAGCGCGGCATAAAAAAAGCCTGCCGGGCGTCCACCGGGCAGGCTCTTCTCATTGGACCGCGAAGGGTGCTGATTTAGTGCAGCTTGGTCGGCAGATCGGCGATGGCCTGATCGACCAGGCGGTTCTTGTCGTCTTCGCCCATGGAGGTGACCAGGATCGCCCCAGCGGCCATGGTCGCCACGTCCACCGCCTTGCGCCGAACTTCGGCCAGGGCTTGGGCTTCGGCCTGGGCAATGCGGTCCGTGGCCTGCTTTTCGCGGCGGGCAATGGAGGCCGCCAGGTCTTCTTCAGCTTTCTTGGCCAGGCGCTCAGCCTCAGCCATGGCGTGGGCCACAATATCCTCGGCCTCTTTTTCCGCCTCAGCCTGCTTGCGCTTGTAATCCGCCAGCATCTTCTGGGCGTCTTCGCGCAGGGTCTTGGCTTCTTCCAGCTTGGCCTTGATGTCCTCGCCCTTTTTATCCAGGGCGGCGGCAACCGTGCCCTTCACCTTGTAGACGACGAAGCCGACCACGATGATAAAGGCAATGGCAACCCAGAAGGTCGGATCGGAAAAGATGGAACCACCGTGGCCATCGGCACCGTCAGACGCGGCGTAAGCAAGGGAGATCATCTGGGCTTACTCCTGCAGGGCGGCATCAACGGCGGCGGCGGCCTTGGCCTCGTCCACCGAAATACCGGTCAGCTTTTCGACAGTGGCGCTGGCCACCGAGGTCGCCACATCGCGCACCCCAGCCAGAGCCGAGTCCTTGGCCGCAGCGATTTTGGCTTCGCCGGATTTGATCTGTTCAGCCAGCCGGGCATTGACTTCAGCGGTCTTTTTCTCCGCTGCCGCAGAGGCCGCTTCGGTCACTTCCTTGATCCGGGCATGGGCGGCGCTGCGCGCATCGTCCAGAGCCTTCTCATAGGCGGCGATGGCCGCGTCGGTTTCCGCTTTCAGCTTCGCCGCCGCTTCCAAATCGTCGTCGATCATCTTGTCCCGCTGTTCCATCACCTCCTGCAGGCGCGGGATCGCAACCTTGGACAGGAAGAAAAACAGACCGGCAAAGAAGACCACCAACCAGAAGATCTGGGAGGGGAATGACGTAGGATCAAATTGGGGCATGGGACGCGGACTCCCCTGTAATGACATGCTGTGTGCCGTCAGAGTCCCGCGCGAACGGCTTCTCTGACAACAAAACTTACCTGAGCCCAAAATCTGGATGACGCGTCCAGCAGGACGGCTTTCAAGTCACTCTGCCCTGGCGCGAGATCACACCAAAAAAACAGAGACTAAAAGCCGTGACCAAACCCTGATGGCGTATCTCAAGACCTGTGCCTTAAGCGCCGAACATCAGGGCTTCGCCCGTCTCGAGTAAGGATATGCGCGCGATCCGGATCGAATCAGCCACCGTTCAGCCGGGCCAGATGCCCGAACGGCTCCACATCCTGTCTCGCTGATAGCGGGGACCGGATCCAAGGTCCTGTGCCACACCCCAATCGGGGCAGGGCCACATTGGACCGGGAACCAATCCGTCTCTCCATCACCACTCCAAAGGCGTGGAGCCCGGCACAACCGGGCTCCAAACCCACGGAAAGACTTAGGAGAACAGGACCATCAGCGCCACGACCAGGGCGAACAGCGCGATAGCTTCGGTAACGGCAAAGCCGATCCAGCCATACAGTTCGACATTGGCCTTCGCGGCGGGGTTACGACCGACGGTGGCGATCAGGTTGGCCCAGATGTTACCCACGCCGATACCGGAACCGATCATACCGATGGCGGCCAGACCGGCGCCAATCATCTTCGCAGCATCTGCTTCCATCTCTCTACTTCCCTTTCAAAGTGCTCTTGGCGGTGATGGGTTGACAAGGATCCATTCGACGCCCCCGATGGATGACCTTTGGACGATTGCTCGCCCCGACCCTCCTCCGGATCAGTGCATGTTGATGGCGTCGTTCAGATAAATGCAGGACAGGATCGTGAAGACATAGGCCTGCAAGGCGGCAATAAAGAACTCAAGAACCGTGATCCCGATGACCGCAGCCAGCGGCACAATGCCCCCGACCACACCCAAGGAGATGATGAACCCGGCCAAGACCTTCAGCATGATGTGACCGACGGTCATGTTGGCGAACAGACGCACAGCCAAGCTGAAGGGGCGGGACAGATAGGAGATCACCTCGATGGGGATCAGGATCGGCGCGGTCGCGATCGGCGCCCCATGGGGGAAGAACATGCGGAAGTAATGGGTGCCATGGCGCATAAAGCCAATCACCGTCACCCCAATGAACACCACCAAGGCCATGGTTGCGGTCACGGCGATGTGGCTGGTGAAGGTGAAGCTGTAGGGCACCATGCCCAGCATGTTGCCGACAAAGACAAAAACGAACAGCGAGAAGATGAAGGGGAAATATTTCATCCCTTCTTTCCCGACATTGTCTTTGATCATACTGCCGATGAATTCATAAACCATTTCGTTGGCGGCCTGCCAACGCCCGGGGACCACACTGCGGTGTTTGGTGCCCAGCAGGAAGAAGGCGACGGCAACACCGACGGTGATCGCCATCCACAAGGCGGAATTGGTGAAGGACAAATCCAGGCCACCGACTTCGATGGGGACCAGAGGCTTGATCTCAAACTGTTCAATCGGACCGGCCACTGTTTTCGTCCTTTCCGCTCTCTTCGTTGCCCTGCTCTACCGCCCGGCCAAGCCCAACCGCATCGTCGAGCCCCTTTACCACGCGATAGACGTTCATCACGCCAGCCGCTCCTCCCAAAAAGAGGAAGACGACCATCAGGACTGGCTTTGTTCCAAGCCAATCATCCAAAAACCAGCCAATCGCGCCGCCGACCAAGATTGTGACGACCAGCTCGATGCTGATACGAAATCCGACCCCCAAGCCCTTGCGATTCACCTGGGCCGCCTGATCATCCTGACCAGACGCCGTCGCATCCGGGAGGCCACGGGCCACGCGCAAGCGTTCCGCGATCTCATCGGGCGTGGGAGAAGGTTGCGGCGTCTCAGCCGACATGCAAGGGCGCTCCCCTGAATGACCTCCGGACTTCTTTCAAACCAACGCGGTCGCGCGATTGGATCCGGTCACCATCCTTTTGTGCGTTATGGCCCCCCGGCTTTGCCCTGTTTGATGGCCCTTGTTTAGCGCCACCAAAACCAGACCACCCGGTCTGCCGATCCCTCGCGCCGCCAGTTCCCTCCCAACCGCGACGTTTGGTTCTGCCTGCCCCCACATCCGGCGCGGATCCCGTTCGGTTCCGCCCCTTATCTGGGCTCAAGCGCGGGCACAATACGAACGCCCCCAGGGGCTGTCAAGGAGGAAAGCCCGGTATCCGTCTCCGACGGCGATGGATAAAATCGTGAAAAAACAGCCTGTTCCGAGCAGGCCTCAACTGTCGACCATTTCGGCGGCGGCCTTCAGGTCGACGGAGACCAATGTCGAGACGCCACGCTCGGCCATGGTCACGCCAAACAGGCGATCCATCCGCGCCATGGTCATCCTGTGGTGGGTAACCACCAGGAACCGGGTTGCCGTATCTCCGGTCAATTCGCGCAGCAGGCTACAGAACCGATCCACATTGGCATCATCGAGCGGGGCGTCGACCTCGTCGAGCACACAGATCGGCGCAGGATTGGTCAAAAACACCGCAAACAGGAGCGCCGTGGCGGTCAAAGCCTGCTCCCCACCGGATAACAGGCTGAGGATTTGCAAGCGTTTGCCCGGTGGGCTGGCCATGATTTCCAGCCCGGCTTCCAGGGGATCGTCGGATTCGATCATTTCTAAATGGGCCTGCCCGCCGCCAAACAGCCGGGTAAACAGATCCCGGAAATGCCGGTCGACCTGTTTAAAGGACTCCAGCAACCGTCGTCGGCCCTCACGGTTCAGCTCGGAAATGCCCTGGCGCAGCCGGGCAATGGCAGCGACCAAATCCTCCTGCTCCAGGCGCAGGGTGTTGATCTGCTCTTCCAGCTCCAAGGCTTCGGCCTCGGCGCGCAGATTGACCGGCCCTAACCCGTCGCGCTCCCGGTTCAGGCGGCGCAACCGCTCCTCTTGGTCTTCCAGCGGCGGCAGCTCCGCATCCGGCCCCAAATGGGCTTTCTCCGGCAAGGCCTCCGGCGCACAATCCATCCGTTCCACGGTCTCCCGGGCCACGGCGCGCACGCTTTGATCACCTTGCTCGACGGCGGCTTCCAGGCGGACCCGCTCCTCCCGGGCCGCTGCCAGCGCCTTTTCTGCTTCCTTGGCCGCCCGGTCGCTCTCCAGACGGCGGCGTTCGCCCCCGGCCAGAGCGTCAGCCGCCTCGGTGCGCTGGGCCTCGGCCTGGGTGATCTCAATCCCCAGGGTTTGGCGCTGTTCCGCCAAAGCATCCGGCTTGCCCGCCAGCCCGGCCAAGGCCTCTGCTGCCTCGTCCCGACGCCGCGTCAACTCGGTGATCTGGCCCTCGGCGGCCCCTTGGCGGTCGGTCCAGGATTTCAGGTCAGCTTCGACGGCGGCGATTCGCCGGGCCCGGTCCTCGGCCTCTCGGGTCAAACGGTCACGCTCGGCCCGGGCCTCGACCAGACGGGCGCGGGCATCCTCCAGCTCCGTGCCTTGATGGGCCGCAGCGGTTCGCAAAGCCGCCCCATCGCCCAGCCCCGCCAACGCCGCTTTGGCGTCGCGCTCCTGGCTGCGGGCTTCTTCCAGATCCTGAACCGCGCGCTCCACCGCCTCCACGGCGCTGGACAGGCGGGCTTCCGCCGCAGCGGCCTCCCGTTCCAGCACCGCGCGGGCGGACCGGGCTTTGTTCAGCGCGCCTTCGGCCTGGCGCAAGCGGTCCCGAGCGGCGGTTTCCTCCCGCGCGCCATCCCTCGCAGCGGCTTCTGAGGCCGCCAAAACACTGCCAGTCTCCTCGGCGGCCTGGCGGGCGGCGACCAGATCCTCTGAAACCGCTGCCAAGCGATTGCGGGTCTCCAGCCTTGCCGCCGCATCGGCCCCGGCCACCGGCGTTCCGGCGCGAATCCGGAAGCCGTCCCAACGCCACAGATCGCCAGCCTGGGTGACCAGACGCGCTCCGGGGCCAAGCTGGGCCATCAAGGCCTCACCCTCTCCGACGCTATCGACCACACCGATGCGCGACAGCCGGCGGGCCAGCACCTCCGGTCCGGTGACCTTTGCGGCAATCGACTCCACACCCATCGGCAAGGGGGCCTGATCCGCAGTGACCGGCGGCAGAGCCTGCCACCAGACCCCGGCCTGGGCTTCCTCACCGCGCTTTAGATCATCCCCCAGGGCCACAGCCAAGGCGGTTTCCCACCCGGGTGCCACGCTCAAGGCTTCCAAAACCGGACGACCGCCTTGAGCCGCGCCCCCTTTGCCGCCACCGCCCCCGGTGCGGGCCAGCAGGGCTTCCAGACCCTTGGCCTCGGCCTCCAGGCGGGTGACCACCGCTCGAGAGGCCCGGTCCCGATCCCGGTCCGCATCCAACCCGCTGCGCAGCTCGGCCAAGCGCTGTTCCACAGCGGCCCGGGCGGCTTGGGCGTCTTCCAGGGCCGTCACCGCGCGGGCCTCGTCTTGGCGGGCGGCCTCCAGTTGGTCGGCGGAGGTGGTCTCGGCCTGCAGGGCGGCTTTGCGGCCTTCCACGTCGCGCAAACGCTGCTCCTGGCGGGCGGTGCGGTGGGTGGCCTGTTCCGACTCCCGGGTCAGGGAGCGGGTCCGCGCCTCCAGATCTGCGATCTCCCGGGTCAGGCGGGTCAGCTCCTGCTCGAGCGCTCGCGTCTCCTCATTGACCACCAGCAAATGCTCTTTGGCGGCCTCCTGGGCCTGAAGCTCGCCTTCCCGGCCTTCTTCCAGCCGGGCGCGTTCGTCCCGCAGCCGGTCCTGGGCCGCCTTGGCGTCCTGGGCACGCTCGCTCTCTCGAGCCAAGTCGGTCCCGGCCTGCTCCAGGCGAAGCTGGTTTTCCTGAGCACTTTGCCGCAGGCGCTTTTCTTCGGCTTCAATCTGCTCCCGGGCCACCACCAGCCGCTGCAGACGGGCTACGGCCTCGGCCTCGGCATCACGGAGCGGCTGCATCGCCGCATTGGCTGCATCCCGCTCCCGCTCCGCCGTGGTCGCCACGCCGGTGCGCTCGGCCACGGTGCGCTGGACCGCGTCAAAGGCTTTGCGGGCGTGATCGAGGACCTGGATCGCCGCCAGCCAACGCTGGCGCAGAACCACGGCCTCGGTGGTGCGGATGTCCTCGGACAGTGCGCGATAGCGCTGGGCCTGGCGGGATTGGCGACGCAAACCGTTGAGCTGACCGTCCAAAGCGGCGAGCACATCTTCCAGCCGGGTCAAGTTGCCCTCGGCGGCGCGCAGCCTTTGCTCGGATTCGTGGCGGCGGGCATGCAGGCCGCCAATGCCCGCAGCCTCTTCCAGCAAGGCCCGGCGCTGGGCCGGTTTGGCCCCGATCAGAGCCCCGACCTTGCCCTGGCTGACCATGGCCGTGGAGCGCGCTCCGGTGGCGGAGTCGGCGAACAGCAGTTGGACGTCCCGAGCCCGGACTTCCTTGCCATTGACCCGATAGGCCGAGCCGGAACCGCGTTCGATCCTGCGGATCACCTCCAACTCATCGGCGGTGTTGAACATGGTTGGTGCTTTGCGCGCGCCATTGTCGAGGCCCAACGTGACCTCGGCCACATTGCGTGACGGTCGATTCGCCGTGCCGCCAAAGATGACGTCATCCATTTCCGAGCCGCGCAGCTGCTTGGCCGAGGTCTCACCCATGCACCAGCGCATGGCCTCGACCAGATTGGATTTGCCACAGCCATTGGGGCCGACCACCCCGGTCAGGCCGGGCTCGATCAGCAGTTCAGCGGGTTCGACAAAGGATTTGAATCCGACAAGGCGGAGCCTTGTGAAGGCGACCAACGGGACGGGACTCCGGGACCAACAGACAGAACAGGGGTGGCGGCAATAGCCTCCACCCCTTTTCAGCTATCAGTTGGCGAGCGCGTCGTCCAGGACTTCGCGGAACTCATCCAGATCCGCATTGCCCCGGATCACGATCCGGCCGTCGATCAGGAAGGTCGGGGTGGAGTTGGCGCCGGCCTGGCGGGCGACCTGCTCGCCAGCCAGAATGCCTTGATAGACCACATCGCTTTCCAGGCAGGCCCGCACCCCGTCGCGCGGCAGGCCCATAAGGCCCGCATAGGATTCCAGGGCTTCTAGCGGGCTTGGGGCCGAGGCCCAGCGACGCTGATTTTTGAACAACACTTCCATGAAGTTGAAATACTGATCCTCCGGGGCGCAGCGCAGGATCATCGATGCGCCGGTGGCCAGTGGGTTGCCCAGGGAGTTTTCTTTGACCTCCCAGGCGATTTTGCCGGTGTCGATATATTCTTCTTTGATGGTCGGCAGCTTGTCGGCATGGAACGACGCGCAATGGGGACAGAGCAGGGAGGAGATTTCCACCACCTTCACCTTGGCATCCGGATTGCCCATGATCCGGGGCTCATAGGTGAAATCGTAATCCTGTGCCCGGGTCGGCGTGATGGCGGTGATCAGGGCCAGGCAGCAGGCGATCCCCGCCAAAACAGCAAAACGAAAAACGGGCGCGGATGGGGTCCGGATCATGGGCAAGGGTCCTCCTGGAACAGCGGCGGGGCCAGCAAATGCAAAAAAAGATCTTCAATGCTGTGCCCGCACATTGGGGCGAAACCAAGGTCGTTCAACACCCTGGGCCGTTTTAACCCTGTTCACGTCTAGGGGAGAGGCGTTTAAGACCGAAAGCATCGCGCCCCTTTTCTCTCCAAAAGTACGAATGTTCCTCAATCCTCTACCGCCCGCGTCGCAGGATCGATTCGCCGAGGCGAGAGAGCACCGCCTGCAGCTCCGGATCGGTGACGGTCTCGACCCGGGCCGCCAGATCCTGCTGCTGCGCCTCGGACAAGGGCGGCGGTTTTGGCTTCTGGTTTTTGCGCGGCGGGCGGATCCGCCCCTGGGTCACCCGGATTCGGGCCACCAGACGCCGCCCAAGGATCATGTTTAGCCGCTCGACCAGCAGCCCCTGTTGGGTTTGGAATTCCAGCGCCGCCGGGCCTCCAGAGACTTTGACATGCAAAGTGCCGCCCTCGCTGTCCCGACCATCGCGCCCGCGCACCGCAGTCCGACGGTCCCGGGTCAGCTTTTCCGGGCAGCTGCGGGCCGCCAAGCGAGGGCCAACGATCTCGGCCCAATGCTCGAACAGGGCTCCACCGCCAAAGCCACGCTGGTGAAAGGCGGTGCGGGCCGCTTTCAGGCCGGTCTGGGCGATGGGCAGCATGGTGAAGCTGCGCTTGGGCAGCACCGGATCCGACGCTCTGCCATCTACTTTTTTATCCGGAGTCCCTCCAGATGGAACAGAGGCCGATTTCGCTTTGGCTTTCGGCGTGCGGGCGCCGGATTTGCTGGTTTTGCCTGCCGGACGGCGGGACATGGACGCACCTTTGCAATGGGACCAGAGCCGCAGCCATCGCCGCAGTCTGTCTTGATCAGATCTGGTGGGGGCATGATATGGCAGACGCAGCCCTGCAGTAACGCTCGATTTGGAGTCCCGCGTGACGTCTGCCCCCGGTTCCCCCCCTGAACAGTCCGGTCCAGGTCGCAACGCCGACGACTCCCATGCCGAGGCCATCCTGGCCTGGTATCGCCATTCAGCCCGCGTGTTGCCTTGGCGTGCGCCCTATGGTCAGCGCAATGATCCGTATCGGGTCTGGCTTTCGGAGATCATGCTGCAGCAAACCACGGTCGGGGCGGTGATCCCCTATTTCCAGAAATTCACCGCCAGATGGCCCACGGTGGGCGATCTGGCCGCTGCCCCCTTGGATGACGTGCTGACCGCCTGGGCCGGGCTCGGCTATTACGCCCGCGCGCGCAATCTGCACAAATGCGCCCGGGTGGTCGCCGAAGAGCGCGCTGGCCAATTCCCGGAGACGGAAGAGGCTTTGAAGGCACTGCCGGGAATCGGGGCCTATACCTCAGCGGCCATCGCCGCCATCGCCTTTGGTCACCGCGCCGTGGTGGTCGATGGTAATGTGGAGCGGGTCATGGCCCGGCTGTTTGCGGTCACCGAACCGTTGCCGGATAGCAAAGGGGCCCTGAAGGCCCATGCGGACAGCCTGACCCCGGACGCGTTTTCCGGCGATTATGCCCAGGCGGTGATGGACCTGGGGGCGACGATTTGCACACCGCGCAAACCGGCTTGCGGGCTCTGCCCTTGGGTCAGGCAGTGTGCAGGGCGCAAGCAGGGCATCCATGAGACGTTGCCCGCGAAGAGACCGAAAGCCGAGAAGCCAACCCGGCGCGGGACCGCGTTCTTTATCGAGCGCCCGGATGGCAAGCTGTTGATCCGACGCCGGGCCGAGAAGGGCTTGTTGGGCGGCATGATGGAATTTCCCTCCACCCATTGGGAGGAAGCGTCAATCCCGGAGCCGGAGATCGCGGCAGAACAGGCCCCAATGACAGCAGCCTGGACGCCGCTGCCCGGGCTGGTGCGGCACACCTTCACCCATTTTCACTTGGAGCTGCAGGTGCTGCGCGGCCAGGTCTCTGGCCGGGGCCTGACTGGAGCAACCGCGCCCCGGGGCCAATGGGTCGCCCCCGATGATCTGGGCGATCACGCTCTGCCCACGGTGATGGTGAAGGTGGCCCGGCATGCCTTGAAGTCTTTGGCCAAGGCCAACCGAAAGGGGTAAGGCCTCGCCTCCTTTTATTCCTGCGGTCGATTTCCCAAATATCCAGAGACCGGGTTTTGTGACTGATCTGTGACGCCCTCAAGTCTCTCGTTCGGCCCTCTCGTCACAAGCTCTGGGCTTATGCCTTGAACCCGACCCCCGCCCACGTTTTTGGTCTACCGCTACTTTTTTGGAGAGGTTTTATGCGGACTTTCGCCCTGTCCCTGTTGGCCACCATGGCTGTTCCGGCCATGGCCTTTGCCGAGCCCCTGGCTTTGACCGTCGTCCATGTCAATGATCTCGACCGCATGGAGGCCGATGATGACCGTGGCGGCATCGCCAAGCTGGCGGCGATCATTGAGCGCGAGCGGGCCGAAGGCGGCAATGTGCTGGTGACCCATGGCGGCGACACCATCTCCCCCTCCTTGCTTTCAGGCATCGACCAGGGCGCCCATATGATCGACCTGCTCAATGGCATCGGCATTGATGTCATGGCGCTCGGCAATCATGAATATGACTTCGGCCCGGATGTGATGGTCCAGCGGGTTGCCGAAGCCAGCTTCCCCATTGTCTCGGCCAATTCCGTGACACCGGAGGGCGGCCTGCCCGAGGGCGTGCTGGATCACACCGTCTTCACCTATGGCGACTGGTCCGTTGGCGTGGTTGGCCTGACAACGCCGTCAACGGATGTGCGGTCTTCCCCGGCACCGGTGACCTTCGCGAGCGTCACCGAGACCGCAGCGGCCCAAGCCGAGGCCCTGCGCGCCGAGGGCGTTGATGTGGTCCTCGCCTTGGCCCACACCAATGTTTCCGAAGACGAAGCGCTGATCGACCAGGGCGCGGTGGATTTCATCCTGGGGGGTGATGACCATGATTTGCGGATCAAATGGTTTGGCGGCACCGGCTTTGTCGAGAGCAATGCCCAGGCCAATTATGTCACCGTGATCGACTTTGTCTTCGACAAGGCCACCAATCGGGATGGCAGCGAGAAGCTGGTCTGGACCGCCGATTACGACGTCATCGACACCACCGATGTCGCCCCCAGTGAAACCGCTATGGCGGCGGTGGCGGCCTATGTCGGCAAGCTTGATGAAGAAATGAATGTGGTCATCGGCACCACGGAGACCCCGCTGGACACCCGGCGGCCTTCTGTGCGCGGTGGGGAAACCGCCTTTGGCAATCTGGTCGCCGATGCCATGCGCGAGGCCGTTGGGGCCGATATCGGCATCACCAATGGCGGTGGTATTCGCGCCGACAAGGAATATGACGCCGGAACCGAGCTGACCCGGCGCGACATCCAAAGCGAATTGCCCTTTGGCAACCGCACCGTCCTGCTCGAGCTGAGCGGGGCCGATGTCTTAGCCGCCCTGGAAAACGGGGTCAGTCGGATTGAGGACACCGCCGGTCGCTTCCCCCATGTCTCCGGCCTCAGCTTCAGCTTCGATGCCGCCAAGCCCGCCGGCAGCCGGGTGATGGATGTAAAGGTCGGCGGTGCGGCGCTGGATCCGGCCAAGACCTACAGCCTAGCGACCAATGATTACATGGCCAAAGGCGGTGACGGCTATGGCATGTTCGCCACCGCCAGTGTGGTGATCGATGCCTCCTCGGGCGATTACATGGCCAGCCAGGTGATGGCCTTCATTGAGGCCGCTGGATCCGTCGCCCCGAGCATTGAGGGCCGGATCACCCAGGTCGAGTAGTCTACAGCTCTAGCCAAAACCGTTTGAACGGGCCGCGTTTCGACAGGAATGCGGCCCGTTTCTTTTTGGACCCCGAACGAAGCTGATAGGGCGTGGCCAAGCCGCGCCCAGCGAACCAAAGGGAGCCGGGCCCCATGGCCCGCCCCGTCGGAGACAGGAGCGAAGCGACCTGTCGTGAGACACAAAAAATCGGCGCCCGGCGAGGGCCGCATATAAAGTGTCCTATGGCAAGAATCGGAATGCGCGCTGGCCCCAAGGGGCCTAAGGATACGGCTCCTCCAAGCCAACAAAACCAATAAGAAGTCGAAAGAGCCATCGTAATGTCCACACCCCCCTCACCCCCTCCCGCCGGGAACGCTGCTCCGGGGCGGATCTATATGTCCGCCGGGGATTGGGGGCGGTTGATGCTGCTCTCTTTGCTGTGGGGCGGCTCATTCTTTTTTGTTGAGATCGGTCTGCGGGATTTACCGCCGCTGACCTTGACCTGCCTGCGGGTGCTGCTGGCCGCCATCGCGCTCCAAGCGCTGATCCGGCTGACCGGGATCGCGGAACCGCCGCCAAAGGGCTCCTGGAAGGAATTCCTGCCCCTGGCCCTGATCAGCAATGCCTTGCCGTTCTCCCTGATCGTTTGGGGACAGACCCATATCGACAGCGGTCTGGCCTCGATCCTGAACGCCATGACGCCGCTCAACACGGTGCTGGTGGCCCATTTGCTGACCAGCGATGAAAAGATCACCCCGGGCAAGGCGCTGGGTTTGGCTTTGGGCTTGTTTGGCGTAGTGGTGATGATCGGGCCTGAAGCCTTGGGCGGGCTTGGGGATCAGGTGCTCGGGCAACTCGCCGTCTTAGGCGCGACGGTCAGCTATGGCTTTGCCATTGTCCGGGGGCGTCGGATCAAGGCAATGGGCATTGCGCCGGTGACCGCCGCTGCGGGGATGTTGACCTGGGCCACCGTATTATTGCTACCCGTCGCGTTGGTGGTTGAACAGCCCTGGACACTCCAAAGCCTGCACTGGCAGACACCGCTGGCCTTGCTCGGCTTGTCCCTGCTGTCCACCGCAGCGGCTTATTTGCTCTATTTCCGCATTCTGGCCGGGGCCGGAGCGACCAATATGGCACTTGTGACCTTCCTGGTGCCGATCACCGCCAATCTTTTGGGCATTGTCTTTTTGGGCGAGGAACCGGGCTGGGATCAGCTGTTCGGGATCTTGGCCATTGGCACCGGGCTGGCCTTCATTGATGGCCGCTTGCCGCAAAAACTGTTTGGGCGGGGAAAACCGAACCAAGCTGAGAAATGAGAGCGGTTTGCCAAAGCCAAAATTCGGCTTGCGAAGCAAATACCGAAAGCACTCTTGCGAGCGCTCGGCGCTAGCGCTCCCGCATTTGGCCGACAAAGGCGGACAGGCCGACCTGACGGTCCCGGCGAAGGCGCTCGGCGGACAGGATCGCTTTGGCTTGGGCGATGGCCGTGTCCAGATCCACATTGTGGATGACATAGTCATATTCGGACCAGTGGCTGATCTCGTCGAGCGCCTTGTCCATGCGGCGCTGGACCACCTCGGCGCTGTCCTGGGCCCGGCTGTGCAGGCGGCGTTCCAGCTCTTCCACGCTGGGCGGCAGGATGAATATGCTCACCAGATCGCTGCGGCTGCGTTCGCGCAGCTGCTGGGTGCCCTGCCAGTCAATATCAAACAAAATATCCCGGCCTTGACCGAGGGCTTCTTCGACCTTTTTGCGCGGTGTCCCATAATAGTTGCTGAACACCAGAGCATGTTCCAGCAAGCCATCCTCGGCGACCAAGCCGTGATAATCGTCTTCAGAAATGAAATGGTAGTGTTCGCCATCGACCTCGCCGGGCCGGGCCGGGCGGGTGGTCACGGACACGGACATCTCCAGCCCCGGCATCTGGTCCAGCAGCGCCCGGGCGATGGTGGATTTTCCGGCTCCGGAGGGCGAGGACAGCACCAGCATCAAGCCGCGCCGACGGATTCCGGTCGGGCCGATTTCGGACTGGTTTGGTTGGGTCAGCATCTGGACCGGGCTCCCTGGGAGTGCAGCAGCAAGATGAGGGACTGCAACGCGTCTATTCGATGTTTTGGACCTGCTCGCGGAAGCGGTCGATGACGGTTTTCAGGGACAAGCCAATGCCGGTCAAGGCCACATCCTGGGATTTGGAACATAAAGTGTTGGCTTCCCGATTAAACTCCTGACAGAGGAAGTCCAGCTTCCGCCCCAAGGTGCCACCGGTCTGCAGCATGTCCCGTGCGCTGGCCACATGGGCCCCGAGCCGGTCAAGCTCCTCGGTCACATCTGCTTTCACCGCCAGCAGGGCCAGTTCCTGGGCCAAGCGCTCTTCGGGCAACGGAGTCCCGGCACTGTTCTCAAGCAATTCGGCCAGCTTGGCCTGCAGCCGTTCCTTTACGGCTTCCGGGCGCAGGGCGGCCAAATTGGCGGCCTGAGCGCAGAGCTCTTCGATCTCGACCAATTGATCGGTCAGGATTGCCAGCAGGCGCGCCCCTTCCGCCTGCCGGGCGGCCACCAACTCCTCAAGCGCCTGCTCAAAGCCCGCCAACAGGGCGGCATCGCGTTGGGTCGGATCCAAAGCCGTATCGGTGCCGTCTTCACCACTGCGCTCAATCACCCCCCGGGCGGCGATCAAGCCGTCCAGCGCCGCAGGGGCAATGGCCGGATTGTCAGGACTGTAGCGGCTTTCGGCCAAGGCGATCAGGCGGTCGAGCAGGGCCTCGTCGATCCGCCATTGGGCGTCGCCCTTTTGTTGATCTAGGGTCAGGGTGGCGCTGAGATTGCCGCGATTGATCCGTCCCGAGGCGGCTTTGCGCACCGGTCCATCCAAAGAATCGCACCCCGAGGGCATGCGCAGGCGCAGATCATTGCCCTTGCCGTTGACGGAGCGGACCTCCCAGGCCCAGGTCCAGGTCGTGCCTATTCCGGAAACGCCAGTTTTGTCGTCCGATTCCGGGCTGAGCTGCCCGGTGGTGCGGGCAAAGCCGGTCATGCTGGCGATCGGTTGGCCTATGCCAGCCTGGGGTGACCCGGCGGGATCGGATTTGGACATGCGCCCTCCCAAAGAGCAACCAATTGCGCGTAATACTGCGGGGGTTATATCGATCCCTGAGCATTGCCACAAGAGAAGGCCTGTCCATTGTTCGCTTCCCCCTTGCCCGACTCTGTCCTTCCGTTTCATGCCATTGCCATCACCGGTGCCTCCAGCGGTCTAGGGGCGGCGCTAGCTTTGCGGGCGGCGGGACCGGGACGAACCCTATTTCTGGCCGGGCGCAACGACGAGCGGCTGGAGAAGATTGCCGAGCAGGCCCGGAGCGCCGGTGCCCAAGCCCATGCCCAGCGTGTTGACGTTACCGATGGCCAGGCCCTGAAAACCTGGATCACGGCTTGTGAAGCTCAAGCGCCGCTGGATCTGGTGATCGCCAATGCAGGCATCTCCGGGGGCACGGGGGGTGCTGGAGACGCCCAATCGAATCAGACACCCGCCTTGCCAGACACCGAAGCGACACGACCACAGAATCCGCCCGAGCCCCCGGAGCAGATCGCAAAAATCCTGGCGGTCAATCTGCATGGGGCGATTGATACGGTCTTGGCCGCGCTGCCGGCCATGCAGACCCGGGGACGGGGGCAGATTGGCGTTGTGGCGTCCTTGGCGGGTTATCGCGGTTGGGCGGGTGCTCCGGCCTATTGTGGTAGCAAAGCCGGGATCCAGGTCTGGGCCGAGGGCATGCGCGGGGCGCTACGGCCAAGCGGCGTTGGGCTGTCGGTGATCAATCCGGGCTTTGTCCGCACCCCGATGACTGATGCCAATGGCTTTTCCATGCCCTTTATGGTCGAACCGGAGCGCGCCGCCGAGATCATTTTGCGCGGTCTGGCACGCAATCGGGGCCGGATCTCCTTCCCCTGGCAAATGGCCTGGATCGCCGGGCTCACCCGGCTGCTGCCCCAAAGCCTGATTGATCGGATCCAAGACCGCTTGCCGCGCAAGGGCCAGGCGCAGGAATAGGTCAAAGACTCTAAGGATATGCCTTAGATAACACCAATAAAATTCTGATATTATGAGAAAATCCAAATCTCTAACTACATATGTAGCCAGAGCGTAAACCACGTTCGCCTGCTTGGTCGTGACACCGATCAACTTTGAGCAGGGGCAGTTGCACTGGTCGTCAGGTTGCCCAGCTTTGTGTTGATTATTAGCCCTTCGCCTCGCGTTCGATGCGGTCCAACAAAGGGGCCCATTCCGCACGATAGGGCTCCAGCCGCGCCCCGGGGACGTCGAACAGGCTGGTGCCCTCTGCCGCCATGGTGGCGTAGCTCTGGGTATCGCGCAGCCGGGCGACAGCGGGGAAATCCAGCGAGGCCAGAAACTCTTCCAGCCGGGTTAAGGCCTTGGTCCGGGGCCGGATGCGGTTGGCCAAGCAGACCACCTCCCGCTTGTTGCGCCTTACCGCCTTCAGCTCCATCAAATGCTTGATAAAGCGTAAGGTGCCGTCTTCGTCAAAGGCGGACGGCAAAACCGGGATCACCACCATATCAGCTTGGGTGACCACATCCTTGACCACCCCCTTGCCCATGGCTGCGGCGGCATCCACCACCAAACGATCGAGATGTTTGGGAATGCCATCACCCCGGGACAGATTGACCCCTTCGATTTTGGGCAAGTCCTTCGGACGGCGCTTTAGCCAGCCAAGGGCGCTCTTCTGGCGATCCAGATCTGCCAAAGCGGTCCGGAACCCGCGCTGGGCAAAGGAGGCGGCGAGATGGGTGGCGATGGTGGTTTTGCCAGCACCCCCCTTTGTATTGGCAACTGCGAGAACAAACATCAGCGCAGCATATGCGCACTGAGTGCGTCTTTCAAGGGGTTTGCCTCGGCCATCTTTTTTTCTTTCCCAGCGAAGTCTTGTTTTAGAGGGGGACGGGACGGACGTCCTGCTGTACTGTCTTGGGCAGAGAGGGGGACATACCGGCCATAAGAGCAAGAACAGCCCGCAAGCGCTGACCTCTAAGGCAGGTTGTCAGACAACAGACCAGTTTCAAGACCACGACGATGGAACGGGCGGACGGCTTTGTCCGCGCCCCATGGGGTTCGCTTTTTTTGCCGGGCCCGCGTCACTGGATCGGAGGTGGGGATGAACCAACCCCCCGTTCTGCAAAGCCTGCTTCGAAATACGGAGACCCCGGTCCCCATGCGGCGCGGTAGCCACATTGTTCTGACCTTGTTTCTATCCGGCAACCGGATCTCGACCGTTGATATCGGTTCGAGCCGGACGGTAACGGCCGGGCGGATCCTGACCAAAAAAAACGTCAATGAAAGCCTGGGCAAAATGTCATCGGTGGTCACCGATCACTTGACCGCCCATACGGTTGCTGGTGTGCGCGCCGTCGAGGCCGCCATGGGCGTGCGCGTCGCCCGCTCGGTAAACCTGGCCCGGGATGTCCTGCTGATGCGCGATATGCTGGAAGACCATATCCTGCGCATGGTGCTGGACTGGCCTGTTTTGGGGGCCGAACCGGCCGATCCCGGGGCCGCCCGAGGCGTCAAAGGGATCCTGGGCGAATTGCCCGCCATGCTGTTTCCGGATGGGGATGGCTTAAGCGTGGGCGGCGGCACCGTGGGCACCAGCCTGACCAGCGCCATGGTGGACCGCTTGCATGATATTCGCAGCCATTTGACCCGCACGGTCATGGGCCGCGAGGCCCCGCCCCCCTGGCGGCGGACCCATGCCAAGGCCAGTTCCAATGCCGAGGCGGGATCGACGGACCACCCCTCCGCCGGTGCAATGATCGAGCCCCCCCTGGCCGCAGATGATCCGGAAGCCGCCATGCTGGATTGGTGTGATCAGGGGGACACGAGCACCAGCCGTCTTTTTGCCCGGCTGATGAGCAAGGGCATGGCCGCCATGGGGGCCAGCACCAATGAGCTGATGCCCGATTTGGCCGAATATCAAATGGAAATGCTGCTCAGTCAGGATCAGCAAGGTCGGTTCCGCCAGCACCCCCATTGGAAAGGCCGGGTGTTTGAAACCGGAGCCTTGGCCCGCATGGCCAGCCATCCGGCAATCCAAGCCCTGCGCAAGCGCTATCGGTCCGGATTGTTGTCGCGCTTTGCCGCTCATCTGGTCGAGGCCTTCCACTTGATCGACCAAATGGAAATCACGGTGGAAAAACTGGTCGATACCCCACTGATCGCCCCAAGCGTGGTCTCACCGGGTCCGCAGCGCCCGTCCACGGGATTGGGCAATGCCGAATGCGTCGGGGGACGAATCTATCACTGGGCCCGGTTGACCGGCGACCAAGTGGTGGACTACCGGATCCTGCCGCCCACAGCCTGGAACTTCCATCCGGAGGGACCGCTGGTCACGGGCATGACCAATGTCCGCGTGCCCGATGAAGACCATGCCATGGCTTTTTGCCGGTTTATGGTCTCGGCCTTAGATCCCAGCGTGGCCTGGGAAGCCCGCATGTCGGCAAGCTAAGGCGTTTTGGCGCAGTGAAGTTTTGGGGTCCGGCGCAAATGCTGTGAACATCCCCGTCTTTACACCCTCTTGCCCGGGCGTCGCTTTCACGGATTTGGCCCTGGGGTGGATAGGGCAGCCCGCTCTGCAGCCTTTGCGGCCTTTTGGCCAAACAATTCGCCGCCAATCCATAGCATCGGTTGCAGACTTTCCATCAGACCGTTAGGGTTTCCCTTGGCTTTCTTATGACAAATGGCCAGTTGGATGACCCGTCCGCCTTCTCGCTCCCCGCCGCTGGATGAGCACACACCCTCTTCCGCGCCAGCAGCGCCGGAAGATCCAGGGCGGCTGAGTGATGTGCGCGGGGCGACGCTGCTGCCCAGTGCTTCGATCTTCCATAGCCTGGCGGAAGGCATGCTGTTGATTGACAGCCATGGGGTGGTCCGGGATGTCAATGCCGCCTATGAGGAGATGAGCGGCTGGAAAGCCAGCGAGCTGATCGGGGCCTCGCCCAAAATCCTCGCCGAGCCTCTCCATGACCCCGGCCATCTTGAGCGCCTCCTGACCACGGAGGTTGAGATCGGTGCCCCCTGGCATGGCGATGTCCACGCGGCCCGCAAGTCAGGCGAAACCTTTGCCGCCCAGATGAGCCTGAGCGCGCTGCGCCCGCACCCCCCATTTCTGCCGGGCGAACAAGATGCCGAACAGACAGATCTGACCTATTATGTTGCCTTGCTCTGGGACATCACCGACCGCAAGCGCGATGAAGAGCATATCCGGTTCCAAGCCAATTTCGATGTCCTGACCCATCTGCCCAACCGCTATCTGATCGGGGATCGGATGGAACAGGCGATCCTGCAGGCCAGTAGAACCGGCAAACGCCTAGCTGTGCTCTATCTGGGGCTGGATCGCTTCAAGCAGATCAATGAAAGCCACGGCCATTCCGTTGGCGATGAGGTGTTGAAGCTCACCGCCAAGCGCCTGCGCAAATGCGTCCGGGTCAGTGACACCATCGGTCGGCTGAGCGGTGATGAGTTCGTCGTGCTGCTAACCAGCATTGGCGAGAATGATGCGGGCCAAATTGTCGCGGAAAAAATCGCCAAGGCCTTTGCCGAGCCGTTCCTGACCGGCACCCTGGAGCTGTTTGCTCTGCCCTCCTTTGGCTTGGCCTATTATCCCGAGGATGGCGGCGATGTGAACGACCTGCTGCGCAATGCCGATGTGGCGATGTATCACGCCAAGACGGCGGGATCGGGCCAGATCCGGCGCTATAGCCCGGATATGACCCGGCGCTCCCAAGCCCAATTGACCTTGGAGACCGACCTGCGCCGGGCCTTGGGCCGCAATGAATTCGAATTGTTCTATCAGCCTAAAATGGGACCGGCAGGCGAGCTGCTGGGGGCCGAAGCCCTGATCCGCTGGAACCACAGCACCAAAGGTCGGATCAGCCCCGCCGCCTTCATTCCTTTGGCCGAAGAATCCGGCGTGATCATTTCCATGGGCCATTGGATCCTGCGCGAGGCCTGTGCCCAACTTCTGGCCTGGGATCGGGATGGTCTGTGCCTGCCCAGCATTTCGGTCAATGTCTCGACCAAACAATTCCGAGACCCGCAATTGGTCGAGATCGTGGCTCAAACCCTGCTCGCCTCCGGTCTAGATCCGAAGCGGCTGGATCTGGAGATCACCGAATCGGTCATGACCGGGGATGTGGAACAGGCGGTCACCATCTTGCAGCGGCTCAAGGATCTGGGGGTGACCCTGTCCATTGACGATTTCGGCACCGGCTATTCCTCGCTGAACTATCTGAAAACCTTCCCCATCGACACTTTGAAAATCGACCAGTCCTTTGTCCGGGACCTGATGAGCAGCGAAAAGGACGCCGCCATTGTGTCGACCATTATTTCTCTGGCGCGGAATCTGGGTTTTTCCGTCGTCGCAGAAGGGGTAGAAACCGAAGATCAGGCCAGGATCCTCGCCGATATGACCTGCGAGCGGTTTCAGGGCTATCTTTACAGTGCCCCCCTAACCGCTGCAGACTTTTCCGCCTCGGCACAGCGGTGGGGAGCCGCAAGACCCTAACGTCTCTCTGATCTGGAACGCTTTGATCTTATGCGTATGGAGGCAAACCGGTGCAATTGAAGGACTTCACCGACCAACAAAACACGGTTCTTTTCGGTCTGGCGGTCCGTTTGACCCTGGCCGATGACACGGTTCCCCTGGGCGAGGACCGCCGAATCGCCCAGTTGCGCGAACGCATCGGGCTCGATTTGAAGGCGGATATGAATGACATCTATTCCGACAGCAATGTCGGTCTGTTCGACAGCCCGCCAGCCAGACGCCGGGTGCTGTATGAACTGTTGCTGCTGGCCCATGCGGATCAGCGGCTGGACCCGCGCGAACTGATGGTCATTGACGGTCTTTCAAAAGCCATGTCGGTGCCCGCAGAAGAAGTTGCCCTGCTAAAATCCCTGGCCGAAGAAGAATCCGATATTGATCGCAATGGGGCCACAGCCCAGCAGCGGGCCAGTTTCAACACCAAAGTGGCGCGACAAATTGAGCATGGGACTCCTTAGAGGCGATCCGGTTCGGTTTTGACGCCAGAGTCACCGAACTGTCCGTTGTTTATTTTGCCTCCGATCCCACCTTACCGACACGGCGTTCCCGTTCCGTCCCTCAAAGCCCATGGACCGCTAATGCGGTCTGAACCCCACTCTGGCCTGAGGGACGGGATCTTGTCTTGTGGCGGAGCGCAAAACAGGTCCGGCATGGGAGAGAGTTTATGAAGGCGGTTTCCGCATCGCTATCGGTTCTTTGTGCGGCAGGGTTGCTTGCCGCCTGCCAGACCACCCCGCCCCCCAGCTCCAATGCCACCAGTGCCAAACCGGCCCCTGCCCCCGTTGTTCAGCCCCCCAAACCGACGGTGGTTGGCCCCGCCCGTGTCGCCTTGCTGCTGCCCATGTCCGGGCGGCATGCGGCCCTGGGCGACGGGTTGCGCCGGGCCGCCATGGCTTTGGATGAGCCCAATGACAACATCCAGGTCACGGTCTATGACACCAAGGGCACGCCAGAAGGGGCCGTAGCGGCCTACACGGCGGCCAGGGGGGCTGATGCCATTGTCGGGCCGGTGTTCTCCGCCAGCGCCCGCGCCCTGATCCCGCTGACCGGCGGCACCCTAGGCCCCGTAGCCTCGCCCATCACCCCCGCTCCAACCCCATCGACAACGCCACCAGCACCGACCGCGCCCGCCCCAGGGAACGGGACTGAGGCCGGGACTGGGACTGCACCCCAACCCACCGCCCAAGCACCGGTGCTGTTCACGCCGGTGCAATATGCCCAGGTGATTCCGGCGGCGGCCGATCCGACCACGGATGCGCTGACCGCGCCGCCGGCGACCGCCGCACCGCTGCTGGCGGGCAGTGGACCGGTGGTGTTGGCCTTAACCAATGACCAGAGCGTGGCCGGAGGCGCGATCAAAGTCTTGGGCCACAGCCCGCAGCCCCAAGTCACCAAACTGCTCAGCCATCTGGCGGGCAAGGGGCGGCGTCAAGTGGCCTTGCTTGGACCGGACACGGTATATGCCCGGCTGGTTGCCAATGAAATCAAAGCCATGGCAGCGGCGGGCAAGCTGACCTTGGCCGTGGAATCACTCTATGCACCGGGCACCCAATATGCGGATGTCGCTGATCTGACCCGATCCGTGGCCCGCAGCGGGGCCGATGTCATCGTCGTGCCCTCCGGAGGCCTTAATCTGGTCGGCGTCTCCTCGCTGCTGCAATATTACAATGCCATCCCCAGCGCAGTCATTGCCGGGACTGATGTCTGGGAATCTGGAACCAACTTGCTGCGCGAGGCCTCCTTGCTCGGGGCCATGTTTGCCTCCACCACCCGGGGCAAAGCCGATCCGGCAATGGCACTGGGTGGCGTGCCGCCGATGATTGATCCGAGCGCAGCAGCCCCCGAAACCGCGGGTGCCGCGAATGCCGCCGCGCCGGACATCCCGCCGCTCTCACCGCCAGAACCTCAAGAGACCCCCGTGTCCGGGACCAGCGCCGGAGCCAATGCCACACCGGCCCCAGCGGCAGACGCGAGCGCAGGCACGCCCGAAGACGGTGCCCTCCCGGACCTGTCCCTGGAGGAGGACGACGCCTTCTTGCCGCCGCCCCCCATGCCGACGGATCCAGACAAGTTCCAACAACTGGTGATGGATGGGGTCGCGCTGGTGAAAAGCTGGGCTGGCCGCCCGGGCAGCAGCACCCCGCGCCCACCTTTGGCAACATGGCTGGCCAATCCGGCTGGCTTTGATGGGGCGGCAGGCCTGTTCCGCTTTAACGCCCAAGGTGCTGCCGAGCGGGCCTATAACGTCCTGCGCATCGAACGGGCAGGCCTGATCACTGAAAGCCCGGCCCTGGTGCGTTTTGCTGGAGCCCCCGGAGCCCCGATTCGCCTGCCCCGGACCATGGTGCCGCCGCCGGGCATGGTGTCAACAGCTCCGATCACGCTGGGCACCCCTTCTGAAACCTTATCGAGCCCAGGCGGTGCTGCCACCAGCACACCGCAAAGCGGGCCGGTCAGTGGGGAAAGCTCCAGCAGCCCGGCCCCGTCCGGGTCCAGCGCCCCACCCCTGCGCACCGGCCCGTTCAAGCCGAGCTTCTCCCTTTGACACCCCAACCCCAGGATAGGGGGTCCTCCCCATCCTGGGCCTTCGCGAGTGCAGCGACTCGTTGGTTTCGCTGCGCTGCAAGGAATCGAATCGGGGAAAGCCCACAGAGTTATCCACAGATCCATTGGCTCTAATGGCCTGAAAAGAAACAATTTGCTCTAAATTTCGGTGAAATCGCTCACGATTATGCACCTATGCTGTGTTGCAGAATAAAGACAAGCCCTTACGGGCCGTTTCAGTTGAAATTGTTTTTTGGCCGAGGCCCCGACAGGCACAAAAAAATCATCCCTCCCACGGGCGTGGAAAGGATGATCCTAAGAGATAGGCTGTATTGAGCCGGACAGAGCGAGAACAAGACCATGTCCTCTCGCACGGGATCGGAAAAACCCCGTGCGCTTCAGCCGTGACCGGCTTCAGATCTGTTTCCAGAAGGTGATTAAACTTCTTCTGGGTCTTTGGCAGCGGTGAAGGCCAGCACCAGGACGAAGCCGACAACGGTGCCAATCAGGCCGACATAGAGCATGAACCACATGCCAAACAGATAGATACTGAGATAGAACAGCAGGCCCACAAGGGCGATGGCCAGAATGCCAAACAGTTGTGCGGTCACGGTCATCATTCATTCCCCTCTGATGTCCGAACAGGATTTCCGGAAAGTCATACCCCCTTGTCGTCGCAAACAGGCCTTGGGTTAAATGATCTGGATCAATTTGGGCTGAGAAAATCAGCAAACACCAGGGACTTGGCCCCCAAATGGTGGCTTATCCGCCTCGACCCACACCCAATCGGAGAAAGGTCTTCGTGGGACACTAACGCCCAAGGCGATCCCATCGACGCCGACTCTGGGTGTCAAAGCAGAGTCATTTATCGAACACTGCCAGACATTCCATCAGGGACGGTCCCTGGATCATGCGATTGCGTCCGGAATAGACGGCAAAGACCGGTTCATCACGATTTTTGGGTCCATCGCGCTTTTCGACGGTGAACAGAGGGCGCTCATGGGCATGGCGGAAGATATGGAAGCGGGCCTGTTTGGGGTCGTGGTCAATGGCGTAATCGCGCCATTCCCCTTGGGCGACGTGCCGACTGTAGACCGTCAGGATCTGCCCCAACTCCGCCCGGGTGAAATGGACAAAAGGCGCTTTGCGCCGATATTCCATCAACCGAACGACTTTGTTCATGACACTCCAGACCCTGAGCATTTTCAGCCGAAGTGGGTCCGGTTCGGCGGTTCGAAAATGCGACACTACAAATAGTGGGAGCCAATTCCGTTATTGAATCATAGCGGAAATGGCTCCAGCCCACACAGTCGATAGCCCAAATCCTGAAGCCGGTGGCCGACGATTAGCGATCCAGCGGTTCTGTCCGGGATCCAACCAAGGTCTTAGACGGCGCCACCCGGGCATTTTCCCGATAGGGCTGCGGACTGTCGTAACACTCAATACTGCCTAAGCTCCGGTAACAGTACAACCGCGTTTCAACGATGGTGTTGTCCGGCAGCCTTTCCTCGCAATAATAGCCGCCATCGGTGGCCCGCACGGTGGAGCAGTCCTTGCCGGTGATCAGCGATGCGCCATGGTCGATGATGGTTTTATCCGTGGCGATCAGCACCCCGGCATCCACGGCCATGGTTGCCGAGGGCACCACATTGAGCACGGCAGCACCGGCGTCTAGGGGGTTGCCGCCACAGGCCGCCAAAGCCCCAACGCTTAGGACCCCGGCCACAAGAACCCCTTTGGAGCGCGAAAAGCCTGCCCGTCCCGTGGGGGCGCGCAGGGACGTCATTGTGCTGGCAAGGCGACGGCGAAGCGGGGGCGAAAGCATGGTTGGGCATCCTGTTGGGGGACCGAGGAGCCTCACCCTGGCATGGGAAGGTTAAGACTCGTTAAACAAGATTAATTGTCTTGAGGACCCGGTCTCAGGAAACCCAAACCAAACGGCTTAGTCTTCATCCGCTCCCAACGGGAGCGGCAAGCCCAAAGGGCGTCGGGCCCCATGCTTTGCATATCTCTGACATGACGGCGCTGGCGACTGAAGCCAAACAAGACTCCTACAAACAAACCATGTCGAAGTGGGTTCCC
>JBMYTN010000018.1:0-2427 GCA_049604415.1 Rhodospirillaceae bacterium
TTTCGAACCGCCGAACCGGTGCCCACTTCGGCTGAAAATGCTGTGGTCACAAATGTCCTCCGTCAGAATGAACCTATTTGATCGAACCGGGCTCTAACCCGGCGAGCAAGGCCGGGACCATGCTGATGGCCAACAGGGCGGCCATGACCCCATTGAAGCATTTGCGATGCAAGGGGGTGTGGAGCAGCCGTCCGATGGCCGAGCCGAACAAGGTCCAGGCTGAGACGCTGGGAATGCAGACCAGCAAAAACACCAGCGCGACCAACAGCACTTGCAGCCAGGGGGCCATGACGCCGCTGTCCAAATTGACCTGGGTGGCGGTGACGGCCAGGGCGGCGATCCAGGCCTTTGGGTTGATCCATTGGAAGGCAGCGGCCTCAATGAACCGCATCGGGCGTCCGGACCGGGTGGCATTGTCCGCTGAGGGCGGCTTGGCGGTGGCGATCTTCCAGGTCAGGCGAGCGACGACCACCAGGCCGACCACCGCTAGGATCGGGCCAAAAGCGGGCACAGCGCGGATCACTTCGGCTAGGCCCAGACCCACCGCCAGCACCATGGGCGGGAAGCCAAAAGAGATGCCCAGAATATGGGGCAAGGTGCGGCGATAGCCCCAGGTCGCCCCAGAGGCCGTGACCATGACATTGTTCGGACCTGGGGTGGCGGTCATGACAAAGGCCATGCCAATCAGGGTGATCCAGTTTTCCATTGTTCCGTCTTTCCAGGCCGAGTCTTCAGCGATTGAACGCTCAGACTGCGCCTAACCCATTGAGATATAGCGCTTTGAAACACTCTACTGAAAAAACTAGATCATAGAAAAAGTGTATCAGTCAAAATTTATAGTGCCCTATAACAAAACAAAGGTTATGATTTCGCCTTCCATAGGGCATTCATGCTGTGATGATGATAACAGATTGGGTGGGAGAGCGCGATTATGCGGTTGGCATCGGATTGGACGCCCCGCTTGGCCGAGGGCCCGGGGACCATTTCAGAGCGCCTGAGTGCAGCCTTGTCCGAGGATATTCTGTCCGGGCAATTGCCGGTCGGGGCGCGGCTGCCGCCCTATCGCAGCCTGGCCCATAGCCTGAAGACCTCGGTGGTGACGGTCGGACGGGCCTATGCGACCTTGGAGCGCCAGGGGCTGGTACGGGGCGAACATGGGCGCGGCACTTTTGTCGCCATGCCGACCACCAGGGTCGATACCGGCGAGGTCGATCTCAGCCTTAATCTGCCGCCGCCGATCCTGCCTGATCAGACCTATGCCCAAGGCGTGGCGGAGTTGGTCCGGCGTGGGGGTCTGCCCGACCCGTCGCGCTATCCGCCCTGTGGCGGCTGGCCGGAGCATCGGGTGGCGGCGGCGGCCTGGTTGGCCCGGGGCCGGTTTGTCGTGCCGCCTGAGGATCTGATCCTGACCAATGGTGCGCAGCAGGCGATTTCCGTTGCCGTGACCAGCCTGTTGGCCAAGGGCGGGGTGATGCTGAGCGAGCAAGCAACCTATCCCGGGGCGTTGGTGTCGGCCCGCAGTCTGGGCATTCCGGTGGTTGGGGTGGCCTCGGATGCAGAAGGGTTGTTGCCCGACGCCATCGAGGCCCATTGCCGGGATGTGGATGCCAAGGTGATTTATGTGGTGCCCAGCCTGCACAATCCGACCGGCACCACCATGGGGATGGAGCGCCGCATGGCCTTGGCGGAGGTCGCCCGGCGCTATGACCTGCAGATCATTGAGGATGATGTCTATTGGGCGCTGCTGGATGATCCGCCACCGCCGATCCGGACCATGGCCCCGGAGCGGACTTGGTATCTGAACAGCTTTTCGAAATCGGTCAGCGCGGTGTTGCGGTTGGGCTTTCTGGTGCCGCCCCGGGACCGGGTCGATCAGGCAACGGCCACCCTTCAGGGGCAGAGCTGGACGGCCAATCCGTTTTCCGGAACCTTGCTGTATCAATGGCTGAGTGATGGCACTGCGGATGAGGCTTTGCAGGCCATGCGCCAGGAGGCCGCAGCCCGGATCACCCTGGCCCGGGGTCTGTTGCCGGAATATATTTCGCCGACCCATCGGGCGTTGCATCTTTGGATCCCGATGGCGGAGACCCAGGCCGAGCGGGTTGTCCGCCGGGCCTTGGAGCGCGATGTCCGCTTGACCCCGCCCACGGCACCGCTGGTCATTCCCGGTCAGGGCTGTGGGGTGCGGATTTGCTTGGGCGGACCCCGGACGCGTCAGGAGTTGGAGCAGGGTCTCAGGCGGATGCGCACGGTCCTGGATAGCGATCTGGAGGCGGTGTTTTAGGGGGAATTTGGCGCTTCAGTCATATTTTTTGTGTCTCATGAATTTTTGTGTCTCATGAATTTTTGTGTCTCACGACAGTCGCTGCGCTCCTGTCTCCGACGGGGCGGGCCATGAGGCCCGGGGCTGCAGTCGCAGCCCTTGGG
>JBMYTN010000018.1:2437-78982 GCA_049604415.1 Rhodospirillaceae bacterium
CCTGTCTCCGACGGGGCGGGCCATGAGGCCCGGGGCTGCAGTCGCAGCCCTTGGGGACTCCTATCACCCTTGTGACTGTTTTTGGCACACGACTTCAGGGGTAGCGCAACGCCCCCCCTGCCGGAGGCATAAGGGCTCTGGGCCCTGCCCAGCCCGGCCTGGTCAGCTGGCGTTGTCGGCCAAAGCCTTGATGCGCTGGATCATGGAGGCCACGCCATTGCGCCGGTTGGGGCTGATATGGCCTTCCAGATCCAGCTCTTTCAGCTTGGCATCTGCATCCAGGGCGGCGATTTCGTCCGGGGTTTTGCCCGCAAACATGATCATCATCACCGCGATCAGACCCTTGACCAGCATGGCATCGGAATCGGCCATAAAGCTGACTTTGGTCGGCGGACCCTGCTCGATCACCGGGAAGATCCACACTTGGCTCATGCAGCCTCGGACTTTGGTTTCCTCGGTCTTCAGCGCCTCGGGCATCTCGGGTAATTTTTTGCCCAGATCGATGATGTAGCTGTAGCGGTCCTCCCAGTCTTCCAGGAACGAGAAATTATCCGCCAGCTCATCAAGGGTTACGCCAAGGGGGTTGATTGCCTCCGGGGATGCAGTCATAGCCGTCATACTCCTGATCTTTTCTCCATCCTGACCCGGCATTTAAAGACCGGTCAGAAACGGGCCGCTGGGGGAGGCCAAACAGTCTCCCTACCCACATAGCAAACACAATGCCGCAGCGCAAAGAGACAATCCCCCTTGCAGTGCCCCAGGGTGATCGGGATATAAAGGGGGTGGAAGTCCGGCGTGGACGGTGTCCTCGCCAACCCGGTCAGGTCCGGAAGGAAGCAGCCGTAACGAGTTTCGCATCGGGTCGTGTCCGGATTTCCACCTCGCCCCCAAAGAATGCCGTCCTGGCATCCGAGCCTGCCGCCGCACAGATTTTTGCCAATTGATGGGCTTGGCCTCGTCCCTGGCCCCGTTGCGGTCCGGCTTCCAAGGATCCCCTGCGACCAAGGCCCGCCTCCCATGACGGATGGATCCGATACGGAACAGAACGGTTTGGGCGCAAGCACTGGCGCAGGCAGCGGCAGCACCGGTGGACCGCAAGCCTATCGGGTGCTGGCCCGAAAATACCGACCCTCCGACTTTTCTGCTCTGATCGGCCAGGAAGCCCTGGTCCGGACCTTCCGCAATGCGGTCCAAGCCCAGCGCTTGGCCCAGGCTTGGATGCTGACCGGCGTGCGCGGGGTCGGCAAAACCACCACCGCCCGGCTGATCGCCAAGGCTCTAAACTGTGTCGGCCCCGATGGCAGCGGTGGGGTGACGGATGCGCCGTGTAATGTCTGCGACCAATGCCGCGCCATCACCGAGGACCGCCATGTGGATGTCCTGGAGATGGATGCCGCCAGCCGCACCGGCGTCAATGATATCCGCGAGATCCTCGATGGGGTGCGCTACCGCCCCGGCGTGGCGCGCTACAAAGTCTATATCATTGACGAAGTGCACATGCTCTCCACAGCCGCGTTCAATGCGCTGCTCAAGACCTTGGAAGAGCCGCCGGAGCATGTGAAGTTCATTTTTGCCACCACCGAGATCCGTAAAGTGCCGGTCACGGTGCTCTCGCGCTGCCAGCGCTTTGACCTGCGCCGGGTCAGCACCACGGAACTGTCCGAGCATTTCGCCAAAATCGCCAAGGCCGAATCGGCTGAGCTGGAAGAGGGCGCGCTGCGCCTGATTGCCCGGGCCGCCGACGGATCGGTGCGCGATGGCCTCTCGCTGTTGGACCAGGCCATCGCCCATGGCGGCGGCCAGACCGTCAGCGAGGCCCAGGTCACCCATATGCTCGGCCTGGCCGACCGGATTGTGCTGTTTGATCTGCTCGACGCCCTGTTCAAAGGCCAGATCGGACCGGCCCTGGAGATCCTGGAGCGGCAATATGCCTTAGGGGCCGATCCCACCGCCGTGCTGCGCGACCTGCTGGAGCTGGTCCATCGCCTGACCCGGATCAAGGCGGCCCCGGACTCCATGGCCGATGCCGCCGTGCCGGAGGCTGAACGCACCCGGGGCGTGGAGATGGCCGGAGCATTGACCCTGTCCCTTCTGAACCGGGCTTGGCAGATCCTGTTGAACGGCCTGCAGGAAACCCGCGCCGCGCCGATGCCGCTGCAGGCGGTGGAAATGGTGCTGATCCGCTTTGCCTATGCCTCCGCCCTGCCTTCGCCGGAAGACGCCTTGAAAGGCTTGGCCAGCGCGCCGCCTTCTGGCGGATCCCCGCAAGCCGGACCAGCCGCTCCCGGCCCGGGAGCGGGGGGCGGAGTTGGAGCCGGGGGGCCGTCTGGTGCCAGTCCGTCTGGTGCGGGGCAAACCATGAGCACGGGTGCGGCCCCAGACCACACTGCGGGGCCTGGGGCTGGACCACATGGACCGCAGATGATGGGCGGTGCGGCACAACATCCCGCCCGTGGTCATTCCCCCTTTGGCGGTGCTCAAGCGGTTGGGGCCGAGGCACCAATGCCGAATCCAGGGCCGGGGGCTGAAATCATCCCCCTGCATGCCCCCGATGCCGGACGCGCCGCGCCACGCCAGAACGCCCAGCGCCCCAACACCAGCCGCGCACCGAAAGACTTTCGGGCTTTGGTCAATCTGTTCGAAGCCAACCGGGAAATGCTGCTGTTCAACCTGCTCTACCGCAAATGCCGGGAGGTGCAGTTCCGCAAGGGCTATGTGGAGATCAACCCCTTGCCCGGCGCGCCGTCGGATCTGGCCGGGCGGATGACCAAGCTGCTTGGCGAGTGGACCGGCCAGCGCTGGGTGGTGTCGATCAGCGACGCTCCAGGCCTGGACCCGCTCGACGACCGCGACCGGGATGATTTGAACCGCCATCCTTTGGTTGCCGCCATCCGCGAGGCCTTCCCGGGCGCCGAGGTGGAAACCGCCCGCAGCCTGTCCGGGATCGGCGCCTTGGGCGAAGGCTCCGACCTGGATGGCGATATGCTGGAGGGAGACAGCGCTTCCCCCTCGCTTTATGATGACGACACGGATCCCGGCGGCGATGCGGACTTTTATGCGGGGGGCGAGACCCCCTTTGACGACCCCCTTGATGGCATTTAACCGCGCCCCAGCGAAAAGGCAGTAGCGATGAAAAACCTCGCCAGCATGATGAAGCAGGCCCAGCAATTCCAAAGCAAGATGCAGGAAATGCAGGATGCGCTTGCGGATATGGAGATCACCGGCCAGTCCGGCGGTGGCATGTGCAAGGTGGTGCTGAACGGCAAGGGCGATGTCCGCGCCGTATCCCTGGATCCTTCGATCATCGATCCGGAAGATGCGGAAATGCTGGAAGACCTGATCGTTGCCGCCTTCACCGACGCCAAGGTTAAGGTGGAAGAAACCGCCAAGGAAGAAATGGCCAAAATCACCGGCGGCCTGCAGCTGCCCCCCGGTCTCTCCCTGCCCTTCTAAGCGGCCCCACAGGCTCTCCCCTGGCATCGTAGCTTAAAAGCCCTTCATGTCCGCTTCCTCCTCCGATCCCCCTAACGGCCCGCCTGCCGCTACGTCTCCTGGCCCGAAGACCGCCCCGAAAGCGACTGGCGGTGGCGACCCGGTGGATCGTCTGATCACCTTGCTGGCGCGCTTGCCGGGGCTGGGTCCGCGCTCGGCCCGGCGGATTGCCGTGCATTTGCTGACCCGGCGCGAGCGGGTGTTGCTGCCCTTGGCCGAGGCCCTGGCCACCGCCGGTGATCAGATCCAAAGCTGCGAGATTTGCGGCTCCCTGGACATCACCTCGCCCTGTGGGATTTGCGCCGATCCGAAACGGGATCCGGGGCTGCTCTGTGTGGTGCGCGATGTGGCCGATGTCTGGGCTCTGGAGCGCTCCGGAGCCTTTGCCGGGCGCTACCATGTGCTGGGCGGGGTGCTTTCGGCCATGGACGGGGTCGGCCCGGAGGAGCTGCGGCTCGACGCCCTAGATGCCCGGATCCGCTCCAGTGGCATTACCGAGGTGATTTTGGCCCTGCCTGCGACCATGGATGGGCAGACCACCGCCCATGTCATTGCTGACCGTCTGGAGGCCTTGGGACCGGATCACAGTGTAAAGGTCACTGGTCTGGGTCGGGGCGTGCCACTGGGCGGTGAACTGGAATTCATGGATGACGGCACCCTGGGCGCGGCTTTGAAATCCCGGAGTCCGGTGTAGAGCCCTGTTCAGTCTAATAGGGTATGGGTTTGGCACCTCAACCTGTTTTCACTGGCCCCCAAATGCCGTTACAGTATCTGTCTCGCCCCGGCCATTCCGGCCCCAAAAAACGTCCACTCCAACCATGAGTCCCGTAAGGAACCGACATGAGCCATCGCCCGGACGGATTTACCACCCTGACCCCGAACCTGACCATTGACGGGGCCTCCGATGCCATTGCCCATTACCAGGAAGCCCTGGGGGCGCGGCTGGATTTCCGCTTGGACGATCCCGGCACCGGCTTGGTGCTCCATGCGGTGATGGACATTGGCGAGAGCAAATTTTTTATCCAGGACGTCCAGCCTGGGTTCCCCGGCCCCGATGTGGTCGGCGCGCCGGTGTCGTTCTATCTCTATGTGCCCGACGCTGACGAGGCCTTCGACACCGCCTGTGCCGCCGGGATGACCGAAGTGCTGAAGCCTGAAGACATGTTCTGGGGCGACCGGATGGCCCGGGCCAAGGATCCCTATGGCTATACCTGGACCTTCGCCACCAAGGTCGCCGATGTGGAGCCCGATGCCATTGCCGAGGCGGTCAAGGCCAACCCCTAACCCATCGGGGTTTCAGGATCCGGCGCGTCCCACTCGGCGCGGACCATGGCATCGCCTTCCTTTGGATAATACCGGTCTCGGGCCGCCTGGAAGGCTTCTGTATCCCTGCACCACCGCGACAAAGCCCAGACCGCCGCGCCGCGCAGCACCGGCTCCGGGTCGTCCAGGGCGGCGTGGATGGCCGCCAAGGCCCGCCCCCGGCTGCTGGAATCCGCCCCCTTATCCATATTTCCCAAAGCGATCAGCACATTGCGGACAAAGCGGGTCCGCCCGATCCGCTTGATCGGCGAGCCCTGGAATACCGCCCGGAACCCGGCATCATCCAAGCCCGCCAGATCCGCCAGCCGGGGCGCGGTGAGTTCGATCCGGGGCAGGAACGCCGGTTCTGCGGTGCGCCGGGCAAAGCGGTTCCAGGGACAGACCGCCAGGCAATCATCACAACCATAAATCCGATTGCCCAAGGCAACCCGATGCTGGCGGGGGATCGGCCCCCTATGCTCGATGGTCAAATAGGAGAGACAAGCGGTGGCGTCGATCTGATAGGGCGCGGGCAGGGCTCCAGTGGGGCAGATTGCCAGACAGGCGGCACAGGAGCCGCAGCGATCCGGATGCGGCGGGTCCGGCGGCAGGGTGAGGGTGGTGAAGACCTCGGCCAGGAACAGCCAGGAGCCATACTCCCGGCTGACCAGATTGGTGTGCTTGCCCTGCCATCCCAGCCCGGCCCGGGCCGCATGGGGTTTTTCCATCACCGGGGCGGTGTCGACAAAGATTTTCACTCCGGCCCCCCAGCGGCCATGGATAAAGCGGCACAGCGCCTTGCCGGCCTTTTTCAGCACATCATGGTAATCGCGATTGCGGGCATAGACGCTAATGGTGCCCCGGTCGGCCCGCGACAAACGGTCCATCACCACTGCGGCGTCCTCGGGCGGGCCGTAATTCTTCGACAGGGCGATGATGCTGACCGCCTCGGGCCACAACACTTGCGGATCCCGACGCCGGGCCTCGGTCTCCGCCATCCAGCCCATTTCGCCTGCGCCCGCCTTGTCCGGCCCCAACCAGCCCGACAGATCCTGGGCCAGCTTGTGCCGTTCCGCCTCCGGCAAGCGCGCCCGGGCGAAGGCCACACCGTCAAAGCCAAGCCGTGTCGCCTCGGCCCGGATCGCCGCCGCAACCTCCTGAGGGTCCGGATTGGTGCCAGGGTCGGGGCCTGGGCGGGACCCGGCGTTTGGGCCTGTATCAGGAGCCAAGACTTTGACGGGGGGACGGCGGGTCATAGGGCCGGAATATCTCCCTCCGCGCGCCGGGTTTGGATTTGGTCCGCATGCTCGGCGAAGCGGTTCTCGGCAATGGCGCTGCGCAGCCCGGCCATCAGATCCTGGTAATATTGCAGATTATGGGCGGTCAGCAGCATCGGGCCGAGCATTTCCTCGGCCTTGATCAGGTGGTGCAAATAGGCCCGGGAATAGGACGTGCAGGCTGGGCAGCTGCACTCGGCATCCAGGGGCCGGGGGTCGTCCTTATGCCGGGCATTGCGCAGATTGACCTCGCCGCGCCGGGTAAAGGCCTGGGCGGTGCGGCCAGACCGGGTCGGCATCACGCAGTCAAACATATCGATGCCCCGGGCCACCGCGCCGATGATGTCCTCGGGCCGCCCGACCCCCATCAAATAGCGCGGGGCGTCTTCGGGCAGGGCTGGAGTGGTGATCTCCAGCATCCGGAACATCTCATCCTGAGGCTCGCCCACCGCCAGACCACCGACCGCATAGCCGTCAAAGCCGATCTCCCGCAGCGCTGCCGCACTCTCCAGGCGCAGATCTGGGTAGACGCCGCCTTGGACAATGCCGAACAGGCCATAGCCCGGGCGGGGCTGGAACGCCTCCCGGGAGCGTTTGGCCCAGCGCATGGACAGCTGCATGGAGCTGTCGGCCTGCTCATGGGTCGCCGGATAGGGCGTGCATTCATCAAAGGCCATGGTGATGGTCGCCCCCAGCAGATGCTGGATCTCCATGGAGCGTTCCGGGCTTAAGGTATGGCGGCTGCCATCAATGTGGGACTGGAAGGTGACGCCCTGTTCGGTGATTTTGCGCAAGGCGGCAAGAGACATGACCTGGAAACCGCCACTGTCGGTTAGGATCGGGCCGGACCAGTTCATGAATTTATGCAGGCCGCCCAAACGCGCCACCCGCTCCGCACCCGGGCGCAGCATCAGATGATAGGTGTTGCCGAGAATGATCTGCGCCCCGGTGGCCGCAACCTGTTCCGGGCGCATGGCCTTCACTGTGCCCGCCGTGCCCACCGGCATAAAGGCCGGGGTGGCGATGGTACCATGGGCGGTCTGGACTGCGCCCAAGCGCGCGCCACCGCTGGTGGTCTTTAGGTGAAAGCCGAAGGCGCTGGCAGCTGGCCCGCTGTCATTGGCGGCCGGATGGAGGGGCTGGGAGTGCTGCCCGTCCCGGACCACGGCCTGCTGCAGGGTTTCTTCTGGCAGGGTGTTTTCTGGAGTCATTGCGGGCCTGTCCGTCGACTGAGCAAGGAAGAATCTCCATAGGAATAAAACCGATAGCCCGAAGCCACCGCATGGGCATAGGCCGCTTGCATGCGCTCCAGGCCGGAAAAGGCGGAGACCAGCATAAACAAGGTTGAGCGCGGCAGGTGAAAATTGGTCATCAGCTTGTCCACGACCTGAAATTGGTAGCCTGGGGTGATGAACAGCCGAGTCGCCTCATCAAAGGGGGCTAGGCTGCCATCGGGCTGGGCTGCGCTTTCCAACAGCCGCAAGGCTGTGGTGCCGACGGCAATCACCTTGCCGCCAGCGGCCCGAGCGGCCTCAATCTGTGCCACGGCTTCGGGCGACACCACACCGCGCTCCGCATGCATGCGATGGTCCTGGGTATCGTCCACTTTGACCGGCAAAAAGGTGCCCGCCCCCACATGCAAGGTGACATGGACCCGGTGGACACCGCGCGCATCCAAAGCCGCCAACACCCGGTCGGTGAAATGCAGCCCTGCGGTCGGGGCCGCCACCGCCCCAGGGTCCCGGGCATAGACCGTCTGATAGTCGGTCCGGTCCTTCTGATCGGCAGCCCGCTTCATATAGGGCGGCAAGGGCATGCGGCCATGGTCCTCCAAAGCCCCGGTCAGCCCTTGCGGATGGCCGGTCTCGAACCGCAATAGGGCCGAGCCGTCCTCATCCTTGCGTTCGACTTCGGCGGCCAGATCCGGGGCGAACTGGACCCGCCGCCCCGGCTGCAGCTTGCGGCCCGGCTTGGCGAACACCCACCAGCGCCAGTCATCGACCCGCAAATGCAAGGTGACCTCGACACCGCCCTCGCCAATGCGACCGGACAGCTGGGCTGGAATCACCCGGGTATCGTTGAACACCGCCACATCGCCGGGCTGCAACAAGTCGGGCAATGCCTGCACCGTGCGGTCCACGACCTCGCCGGTGTCGGGCACCTCCAACAGCCGCGCCGCATCGCGCGGCTCGATGGGACGAGTCGCAATGCAGCTTTGCGGTAGATCAAAATCGAACAGGTCGACCTTCACGCTGTTCCTCCCGAACAGATCCTGGCAAACAAGCCTAAAACCAAACGGTTTTTCTGGCAGGGCGCTAATATCCATAAATTTATTGCGCCTTTTCCTGGACGCAATTCGGCAAACATGCTTAATGCCCCCTTCTTAGGCGGTTTTGGTTGTTTGGATCAGTAACACTTGATGATGCCCAATTGGATGGCAGCCCCAGTGGCCGCAGCATCAAACATTTGGGCCGTAAGGGGAGTATGCCTGACATGATCATCGAAGGATTGCGACCGACTTTGGAAGCCCATCCGTTCCTGCGCAATGCGCCGGAAAGCATGCTCGAGCTGATGACTGGATGTGCACGCAACGAGACCTTTTCTCCCGGTGACTTTCTGATCCGCGAAGGCCGTGTGGCCGAACGCTTTTTGTTGATCCGCCAAGGCACTGTCAGCCTGTCCGCCCCGTCTGGGCCCGAGGGACCGGTGCTGGAAACCCTGTCCGATGGCGATGCCTTGGGCTGGTCCTGGCTGATCGAGCCCTATATGTGGACCTTCAATGCCAAGGCGGTGTCCTCGGTGCGGGCGCTCAGCTTTGATGCTGCCTGCCTGCGGGCCAAAATGGATGAAAACCCTGAATTTGGCTATGCGGTGCTCAGCCGTTTCATGCCGATCATGGCCGAACGTCTGAAAGCCGCCCGCCTGGAGATGATGGCCCCGCGCTAAGGCTGCAACCAAGGAGGGGCGCTTAAGAGTGGCCCTCCGCTGCGCCTCAGGCGGGCGATTGACCCTTCAATAATCCGTCTCTTCCGGTTTTGACGCCGCCGTCTTGCGCCGAAACGGGCCATCCCAGGCCAATTTCATCACCAAAACCGCGCCAGCCAGGACCAAGGTGACCCCATTGGCCAGAACCAGCGGTACATCGCCGATGAACAGGCCATAGATCAACCAGAGCAACACCCCGGTGACCAGGACCAGGAACATCACCAGGGAAATGTCTTCCACCTTGCGCGTGCGCCAGGCTTTGATCACCTGGGGCAAAAACGCCAAGGTGGTCATGGTTCCGGCGGCGAGGCCAATGACCTCAACAAAAGCCGGGGACAGGCTGGACCCATCCATCATCTCAGTCTCCATTGATCACCTAGGCCCAAGACCACGACGGTGATGCCTGATTTTGGCATCACGGGCATCATGGGATCGCGCAACGAGGGCGTAGGGTTGGTTTTCGGGTAACCGGGCGGGCACCTGGGCGGGCACCTGGGCGGGCAGCCGGACGGGCAGCCGGACGGGCAAGCAGACGGACCTGGGGGGTCAGTTCGGACGACCGGGCTGGACCTCTGCCGGGATTTTGCGTGGTGTAGCGGTTCCGAAACGGATAGTCTACCGCCTATGATCTGGGTGCTTCGTAAAATCGATTCTGTGTTCGGCGCGGTCTTTGCCACCGCCGGGGCCATGTCCCTGTCGCAAATTCAGACCTTCATTGCCCAATATGTCCAGCGATTGGGCGGCCATGTGGATGAAGCCCGTCTGGCCCTGGCCCGCACCGAGGGCAGTGACCTGGCCGCCCGAGTGCCCGAAGAAGCGGTCAACACCATCCGCGATGAAGCCGCCCTGCGCCTGCAAACCCTGGAAGCCGACCAGCAAGCCATTGCCGAGGCCGGACCTTGGGAAGCCCCCTTTGTCCTGCTGCAACGGCTGGACCCAGACATTGCCCAAGGCACCTTGACCGATTTCAGCCCGGCCCTGCCGCTGGAGCCCGTCGCCGCCAGCTATATGGCCGGGGGGTTGGTCATCGGCCTGTTGGTCTATGAGTTGTTCAAACTGCCCTTTGCCCTTACCTTTGCCCGGAGTAGAAATGGCCGCCGTGGCCACCACCATTCCGGTCACGGTTTAAGCCGCCGATAGGGCTGTGGTTTGGCCTATCGGTTCGCTATATCCAGCCTATTCGCTTCTTCCGCCCGTCTTTTTCCCAGCCGCCTTGCCCCAGTCGGCGCACGAGCCTTGGTCCTAAATCGGTGATCGAACAACTTGGATATTGGATCATTCCGCTGGCGGCCCTGTTGGGCGGCGGCGCAGGGCTCGCTTATGCTTGGCTGCGCGGCACCCCAGCAAACACGGTGCCCTCCGGCGCGCCCAGCAAAGCGGGAAGCGAACCGGTTACGGTGCGGGAACTCCAGCGGGGGTCACAGCCCACCGAAAGCGCGATGTCCCCCCGGGCCATGACGCCCGAAACCGCGCCGGACCTGGCCCCGATGGCCTCTAAAGCCTCTGCGGCTTCTGCAGCCCCAACACCCATCAGCCCCTATAGCATCGTCCCCGAGCGCCCAACCGAGCAGCAAGAGGCCTCCAAAGCTGATCCGATTGAAGCCCCAGCGCCAAAACCGGATCCGAAACCAGAGCCAAAGCCAACCCCCGCACCGAAACCAGAACCGAAACCTGCTCCAGAGCCAATCCAAGAGCCGACCCCAGAGCCGGTCAAACCGGTGCAACACCCACCGGATCCCGCCCCAAAACGGCTGCAAAAAAGCGATTTCGGGGACCGCTGCATCGACGAAGCGGTGACCTTGCACCGGGAAGGCCGCAGCGCCTCGGCCCATGAGGCCCTGCACCAAGCCCTCAGCATCGCAACTGTGGCCCTCAAAGACGGCGATGTGATGACCGGGGCGGCGTTGCTGCATCGGATGACCGAGGTCGGGCCAAAGCTGCGGGCCAATGCCATCACCGCCGAAGCCCATCGCCAGCTCGGGGCCATGCGCGAAGACAGCGAACTGCCCGAAGCCCATGATCATTTCACCACCGCGTTGGAATTGTTCGAAGCCGCCGCCGACAAAACCGGCATCGCCCAGGTCGCCGATCATCTGGCCCTAATGCATGCCCGGCTGGAAGACGCCGCCGGGGCCGAGGCCTATTACCGCTATGCCCTGGCCCAACGAGAGCGCTCCGGCGACCGGGAGACCACGGTCAAGACCCTGAACCATTTGGCCGCCGTTGTCGATCACCAGGACCGCCGCCGCGAAGCCCAGGAGCTGGTCGAGCGCGCCCTCACCCTGGCAAAAGGCCTGAAAAACAAAACCTTGCTCGAAGACACTGAGTCTTTACGCAAAGAGCTAAGGTGAGCAACTACATATGCAGTTGACTCGTTCCCTGCCCGAATTAACCGCCCATTGGCTCGACCAGTTCCAAGATCTAGGACCAGTCACCTGCAAACGCCTGTTTGGCGGCTACGCTTTCTATCTGGGCCCCATCCTGTTCGCCGTGGCCCTGCGCGATGTCCTCTATTTCCGCGTCGATGCCACCCTAAAGGCCGCCCTAATCGCCGAAGGCAGCACGCCCTTCACCTATGAGAAAAAGGGCAAACAGGTCGTGGTGCAAAAATTCTACACCGCCCCCGACGCCTGCCTGGACGATCCCGACACGCTGATGGACTGGGCCAGGCAAGCCATAGATGCCAATCGCACAGAGACCCTTGCCCCGGACGAAAACGGGAGCTAACCTCCGCTCCCCAAATCCGGAGTTGTATCCGGGCCGCGTGGTGAAATTGGTAGACACAGCAGACTTAAAATCTGCTTCGAGATTCTCGAGTGCCGGTTCGAGTCCGGCCGCGGCCACCACCGGCCATCCGGCCGGACGGTTCAGTTTGATCTGACGATTTTTTGCATCCCGCGTTGCTGAAGCGGTCCAGACGACCTGCACCCATGTCGCGGCCTTCATTCGGATTGATCTTTCTCTATTCACCAGTGTCCACGCGGCATGATCGAACATTAAGGCCGTGAAGACAGCTGAGTTTAAAAGGCCCATACGCGGACTGTTATCAACCGGACTCCAGCCCGGCCTTGTTCTCGACTCCCCTTGGGGGCTACCATCCGGTTTCCTGCCTTCGACGCACCCTTTTCCCCCGGATCATGCAAGACAGCCCCTCCCCTTTGCTGGCCCCAACGGTGCCTGACGCCCCCTTTTCGCTGCTGGGCGATGGCCTCGGCACACAACCCGCCCTATTGCATGCCCTGGTCGCCATGGGCGTGGCGGCGGCCTTGATCTGCCTGTGGCTCTGGCGCGCCGAGCGCAACCGCTCCCGGGGCCTCGCCGCCGAGCTGGCGCAAACCGCGCAACAAGTCGAAACCCTGCAAGAGACCTTGGAAACCGCCCAGGACGGCTACCACTTGTGGATCCGTCCGACCATGGATCCGAGCGGGGCGTCGGCATCGGACGACCCCCTTGAGGACGCATTGGCCGAAGATCCAGGCCCGGATGGTGCAGAGGACTCACGAGAGGGTCTCGCCAGCGAAACCGAAGCCTGGACCGAGCTCTGCTCCCGACGGCTGGCGGTGCTGCTCCGGCTGCCCTCCGGCCGAGAGGCCAGCTTTTTGGAAATCGCTGCTGGCTTCGCCGATGAGGACCGCGCCAAGCTGGTCTCCGCCGTTGAGGCCCTGCGCAGCGAAGGCGAGCCCTTCTCCCTGGACCTCTCCCGGCGCGGCATTGGACGACGGATCCATGCCCGGGGCTTGCGGATCGGCGGCTGGGACGGGCAACCCTTGGCCGATGCCCTGTGGATGCGCGATGTCACCGAAGACCGCGAAGCCCTGGAACAGCTGGCCGAGGAAGCCGACGCTCTGACCTCGGAGCGCGATGGCCTGCGCGCCTTGATCGACGCATTGCCGGTCGGGGTCTGGATGCGCGACGAAGCCCTGGCCCTGGCCGACTGCAATCAGGCTCATTTGCGGGCGCTGGATCTGCCGGACCGGGAGGCCGCCCTCAGCCAACCCCGCGAAATCGCCGAAGGGGTCACCGGTCAGGAAATGCGCGCCCTGGCCGCCCGCAGCCGCGCGGCGGGAACCGGCAGCGCCGGACGCTTCCATGTCCTGATCGGCGGCGAGCGCCGCTTGTTGGAGGTCACCGAAACCCCGACCGCGCCGGGCGGATCCAAGCCGGGCCACACGGTCGGGCTGGCCTATGACATCACCATGATCGAAGATTTGGAGACCCGCCTCACCCGAGACGCCGCCGCCCAAGCCGAGGTCCTAGAACGTCTGGGCACGGCCATCGCCGTCTTTGGCTCCGACACCCGGCTGTCCTTCCACAACACCGCCTTCGCCAAGCTCTGGTCCCTAGACACTGACTGGCTGGCGCAATCGCCGGGCTATGGCGCGTTCCTGGAGCGTCTACGCGAAGGCCGCCGCTTGCCCGAGGTCGCCGACTTCCCCGCTTTCAAAGCCGGGGAGCTGAAACAATTCGCCAAGCTGCTCCAACCCAAAGAAGACATTCTCCACCTGCCTGATGGCACCACCTTGCGCCGGGTGATCGCCCCGCACCCCCTGGGCGGCTTGCTCACCACCTTTGAAGACGTCACCGACAGCCTGGCCCTGGAACGCTCCTTCAACCAGCTGACAGCGGTGCAGCGCGAGACCCTGGACCATTTGAAGGAAGCCGTCGCCGTGTTTGGCCCGGACGGGACCCTGCAGCTCTGCAATCCGCCCTTCACCGCGCTCTGGGGGCTCAGCCCCGATGGCAGCACCTCACCGACCGAGGCCGGGACCAATGCGGATGCGGATGGGGGCCCGAGCACGGGAGCAGGGGCCGGGGCGGCGCTGTCGGCCACCATGGCCCAATTGACCGAACTGGCCGCCCGGGTCGAGCAGTCGGAGGCCGACGCCGCGCGGGCCGGGCTGGGGGGGCCCTCCGGCCATTTCCGCCGCCGCCTCTTGGCCCCACCGGACAGCCGGGAAACCCGCTCCGGCCGCTTGACCCGGTCCGACGGCACCCATCTGGATTACACCGGGGTGCCGCTGCCCGATGGCGGCTTGTTGATCAGTTTCTTAGATGTAACCGACCGGGTCCGGGTCGAAACCGCCCTGCGCGAGCGCACCGACGCCCTGCGCGCCGCCGAGCTGCTCAAGGGCGAGTTCATTTCCCATGTGTCCTTCGAGCTGCGCACCCCCTTGACCACCATTGCTGGCTTCGCCGAAATCCTGGCAGAGGGCTATTATGGTGCCCTCAATCCGCGCCAATCAGACTATGCCAAAGTCATTGCCGAAACCGCCGAGCAGGTCACCCGCCTGCTCGATGACATCGGCGATCTGGTCTCCGTCGAGGCCGGGCAGCTGTCTCTGGAGCTGGACGCCTTTGACATCCATGCCGCCTTGGCCGCCGTTCTCTCCCTAACCCGGGAAACCGCCAAGCGCCGCAATGTCACGGTCCATTTTGATTGCCCGCCCGATGCGGGGTGGATGGTGGCCGATGAACGCCGGATCAAACAGATCCTGTTCCACCTGATGTCCAATGCGGTGAAGTTTACCGAGGCAGGTGGCCAGGTCACCCTGGCAGCAGACCGCAAAGACGGCTTTGTCAGCTTCACGGTCGCCGATACCGGGCGTGGCATGGAGGTCGGCACCCAGGAAAAAGCCTTTGGCGGTTTCATCAAGGATCCCTCCAGCGAGGGCGTTGGTCTCGGCCTGACCCTGGTCCGGCAATTCGTTGACCTGCATGGCGGTCGAATGGAGCTGCTCTCGGTCCCCGGCGAGGGCACCACGGTGATCGTCGAAATCCCGTCCGGAGGCTAGCGGGTCACAATCCAGACCGATCAACCATCCACCAACCGGGCGTCTACGGGACCAAAATCCGTCACACCAACGGCACGCCGGAGGTGGTGGAGTGCTCGAAGCGCAGCGCCTCGCCCGGGCGACAGATCGGGAAGGCGGCATGGGCGGCTTGGGCGGCCTCGGCAAAACCGGTTAAGATCAGCTTTAGCTTGCCCGCATAATGGGCCACATCGCCCACCGCAAACACGCCGGGTAGATTGGTCGCGCTGGTGGATTGGTCAATGGGCACCCGGTGCAGTTCCAGATTGACCCCCCAGGAGGCAATCGGCCCCAAATCCGTCGCCAGACCAAAGAACGGCAGCAAGCGGTCGGCCTCCAAGCGTTTCACCCCGCCATCCAGATCGGCCACGGTCACCGCACAGAGCGCGCCGCTGTCATCTTCCTCCAGCCCGTGCAGCTGATAGGGCGTGACCAAATCCAGCTGCCCGGCCGCTGCGGCGTCTTTTAAGCGTGCGGCACTTTCCGGGGCGCAGCGGAATTTGGCCCGCCGATGCACCACCATGACCCGGGCGGCGATGTCCTGCAGCGCCAAGGCCCAATCAACGGCGGAATCGCCACCGCCCGCAATGACCACGCGGCGGTCGCGGAAGGCTTCCTTGCGCGCCACCATATAAAACACGCTGCTGCCTTCATGGCGCTCCAAGCCCTGCAGCGGCGGCCGGTTCGGCCCAAACGCCCCAGCCCCTGCGGCCAAGATCACCACCGGAGCCTCCAGCTGAGTGCCCGTTGCGGTGGTCAAACGCCAAAACGCCCCGTCTTCCTGGGCCTGCTCGGACGCTCCCGGCCCCCCATCCGTACCCGCATCGATCCCCCCAACAGGGCCATTCACCCTCTCCAACCCCGTCACCTGTTGGCCGAGGTGGAATTTGGGGTGAAACGGCGCGCTCTGGGTCATCAGACGGTCGATCAGATCTCCGGCCAGGATCGAGGGGCAACCCGGAATGTCATAAATTGGCTTTTCTGGATACAGTGCGGAGCATTGGCCGCCCGGGGCCTCCAGGGCGTCGACCACATGGCAGGACAACCGCAACATGCCGCATTGAAACACCGTGAACAGGCCCACGGGTCCGGCCCCGATCACCACCACATCGGTGCGATGGACGGCGGGATCCTTTGGCGGGGCGGGCACGGTCTTTGCGGCATCGGACGCAGGCATACGCTATCCTTTACATGATCAAAGCAAACCCGCTTCGGTTCGGCGGTTTGGCGGTTGGGTGCCAGCCCGAAGCACGGGACCCGACATGTACGGCGAAGTGCCCCCGGATGCAAGGACGCCCGCGCCAGCGGGTCCGGTGCGGTTGCCCGGGAGTCCGGCTTTGGCTACAACGGGACATCATGTCCAAAAGCCTTCACCCCCTAAAGACAGTCGCCACGCCCCCATCCGACGCATCGCTGGTCCAAAGCCTGGCGGATCCGGCGGCGACCGCTGCTTTTGGAGCCAGCCTGGCTGCGACCTGCAAGGGGCTCTATGGCGGATCGGACGGCAGCCCTGCAACTGCATATGCAGTTGCAATCGCCCTGTCAGGGGATTTGGGGCCGGGAAAACCGAACTGGCCCGAGGCTTTGCCCGGGCCTGGACCGGAGACCCGGACGAGGAGGTCCCCAGCCCAACCTTCACCCTGGTCCAAATTTATGATCCACCGGATCCGGCCCTGCCGAGCCTGTGGCATTTCGACCTGTATCGCATTGAGCATCCCGACGAATTGATCGCGTTGGATCTGGAAGACGCCCTGGCCGAGGCCATCTGTCTGTTTGAATGGCCCGACCGCCTCGGCGCGTACTGCCCCGCCGATCATCTGCAGATTGCTCTGACCCATGATGCGCAAGGATCGGGTCGTCAGGCCCGCGTCACGGCCACCGGACCCAACGCCGCCACTTTGCTGGCCGGATTGAAGACCAGCTTGCAAGAAACCACTGCCCATAAAAAAAGCTCCCCCCAGGAGCCGAGCCCAGGAACCGCCCAAATGACCGACCGCCTTGCCCTGCGCGCTGCTTTTTTGGCCGAAGCCGGATGGGCCGACGTCCCGATCCGCCCCCTAGCAGCCGATGCGTCCTTCCGCAGCTATCACCGCCTGGAGCGCCATCCCGAAGACCCCGACGCCCGACGCCGCGCGGTGCTGATGGATGCGCCACCGCCGCAGGAAGATGTCCGACCCTTCCGGGATATTGCGCAGCATCTGCTCGGGCTTGGCTATTCCGCGCCGGCCATCCTGGCGCAAAACGAGGTCACCGGCTTCCTGCTGCTGGAAGACTTTGGCGATGCCACCTTCACCCGCCTGTTGGCCACCGCAAAGGCGGCCCAGCGCCCGGCCCTGGAAGAACAGCTCTACCAATCCGCCTTGGACCTGTTGGCCGATCTGCACAATCGCCCGGCTGCCAGTGCTTTACCGAAGCGCTGCCCGGCCTATGACACCGCAAAACTGTTGGAAGAGGCCGCTTTGCTGACCGATTGGTATTTGCCAGCGGTGCGGGGCATGGACACCCAACCGGATGTGCGCGCGGAATATTTGAACGCTTGGCATCAGGTCCTGCCGGTCCTGGACGCGGTGCCAAACACATTGGTGCTGCGGGATTTCCATGTCGACAATTTGATGCGCCTGGAGAACCGCAGCGGCGTTGCCGCCTGTGGCCTGCTCGACTTCCAAGACGCTGTGATCGGCCCGCTGGTGTATGATCCCATGAGCCTGTTGGAAGACGCCCGCCGGGATATGGATCCGGCCTTCGTCGCCCGCATGCGCGACCATTGGATCGAGGCCCTGAGCATCGCTGTCGACCAAGACGCCCTGGACGCCGCCTGGGCAGTCATGGCGGCCCAGCGCCACGCCAAGGTCGCCGGGATCTTCACCCGCCTAGACCGCCGAGATGGCAAGCCGCATTATCTCGGCCATATCCCCCGGGTGCTCCGCCTGCTCTCCAACGCCTTGGCCCATCCGGCCAATGGCCCGGTGAAGGATTGGTTTGACGTCCATTTCCCCGGCGGCCTGGAGCAGAGCTGATCTGCGCTGGTCGGACGAGGCCTAACGCCCACAAACAATCCGTAAGTAAATCCTGCCCACCGAGCGCTTGGACCGAGGCCGCAGCGGACCAATATGCAGAAGGTCTCGGGTCGCCCGCCTTCGCCTGAGATCACACCCCGGTCCCGACCTCAGCGGAGCCCAAAAGCCCATGCCGTCCCCGACATCCGCCATTGTGCTGTCCGCCGGTCTTGGGACCCGGATGCGTCCGATCACGGACCACCTGCCCAAACCCCTGGTCAAGGTCCATGACAAGGCCTTGCTCGACTGGGCGCTGGACCGGTTGGTCGAAGTCGGCGTCGAGCGCGCGGTGGTCAATCTGCACCACCTGCCGCAGATGATCCGCGACCATCTGGCCACCCGAGCCCAGCCCGCCATCACCTTCAGCGATGAGACCGATCTGCTGCTGGAAACCGGCGGCGGGATCCTCAAAGCCCTGCCGCTGCTCGGCGATGCGCCGTTCTTCGCCATCAATGGCGATGTGCTCTGGCTCAATGGCGTCGCCCCGGCCCTACAGCGGCTGGCAGACACCTGGGAAACCCATATCCATCAGATGGGGCCGGACAGTCTGGACGCCCTGCTGCTGCTCCACCCACTGTCCTGTGCCAATGGCTATAGCGGCTATGGCGATTTCGAAGCCTCGGCCATCGGGCGTTTGAACCGGCGTCGGCCGGGCTATGTCGCCCCCTTTATTTATGCCGGGGCACAGATCGTCCATCCGCGCCTGTTCACCGACTGCCCGGAAGGCCCGTTTTCCATGAACCTGCTCTGGAACCGCGCCTTGGAGGCCGACCGGATCGCCGGGATCATCCATGACGGGGCGTGGTACCATGTCGGCACCCCTGCAGCCCTGGAACGGACCGAAAAGATCCTTGGCCTGCCCGGCGTCCATTCTCGACAATAGGTCGCATGAAAGGCTATTCATAAAGTGAACCGATAAAAGGATCTGGCACCAGAGATGGGGCGCATTTTCACCATCGATCCTGGCCTGCCCTTCCTGGATGTGCTGGCCGCTGCCATCCAGCGGCATTGGATGACCCCGGACGATCCCCTAAAGGCCACCGACGTCACCATCTTGCTGCCCACCAACCGGGCCTGCCGCGCCCTGCGCGATGCCTTTTTGCGGGTTGGGGACGGCCAAGCCCTGCTATTGCCGAAAATCCTGCCCTTGGGCGAAACCAGCCAGGAGGATAGCGAAGACCCCGCTACCCTGGTCTCAGCACCGGGCACGCCCGGGGGTGGGTCAAGCAATCAAACAGATGACCCGCTCGCCTTCACCCTGCCGCCGCCCATCGGTGATTTGCAGCGCCGCTTCCTGTTGGCCCGCTTGGTGGCCGCCAAGGACCCCAGCCTGACCGAAGACCAAGCCCTGCGCCTGGCTGCCGATCTTGGGGGGTTGCTCGACCGGGTCCAGGCCGAGCGCCTGTCCTGGGATCGGCTGGCCACATTGGTGCCCGAGGGCCTGTCCGATCACTGGCAACACGCCCTGACCTTCTTGACCATCCTGGCCCAGATCTGGCCGACTCTGTTGGCCGAACGGCATCTGAGTGATCCGGCCCAATGGCGCGATGCCCTGCAGCGCCACCGCGCCGGAAGCTGGTCCCACAGACCGCCGGGTCCGGTGATCGCGGCCGGGTCCACCGGCTCGCAACCCGGGACAGCGGATCTGCTGGCCACCATCGCCGCCTTGCCCGAGGGCTGGGTCGTGCTGCCCGGCCTGGACCGGGAGATGGCCGATGAGGATTGGGCCGCCCTGGAGGACACCCACCCCCAAGCCAATCTGGCCCGGCTCTGCCAGCGCCTTGGCACCGCCCGCCAACAGGTCGAGACCCTGCCCGGCGCGCCCGATCCCGGGCCGGCCTCCACCGCCCGGCGGCGTCTGGTGGCCCAGGCCCTGCGCCCGGCCGCGACCACCGATGCCTGGAGCCGCATGCCGCCAACCCTGCCCGCCGCGCTGGAGGGGCTGACCCGCCTCGATGCCCCCAGCCCTCGGGAGGAAGCCACGGCCATCGCCCTGATGCTGCGCCAGACCCTGGACAGCCCGGGACGCACCGCTGCCCTGATCACCCCGGACCGGCCTTTGGCCCGCCGGGTGGCCGCCGCCCTGGACCGCTGGGGTGTGGCGGTGGATGACAGCGCCGGGCAACCCCTGTCCAGTGCCATTCCCGGTCGGCTCTTAATCCTGTCCGCCACCGCCGCGCTGGATGGCTTCGGCCCGCTGTCTTTGATGGCCCTGCTGCGCCACCCGCTGGTGGCCTTGGGCGAGGACCCCAGCGACTTCCGCGACAAGGTCCGGCTGCTCGACCGGACCCTGCTGCGCGGCCCAAGACCGGCGGACGGCTTGGCGGAACTGGCAGCCCTGGCCGAGGCGGCTGCCGAGCACCGTCCCGCCCTGCGCCCGCTTGGCCCCTGGCTGCAGCGCTTGGCCGCCTGCGCCGCCCCCTTCGCCGCCCTGACCCAGGAGACCCGCGTCGATCCGTCCCATTTTGCCGAAACCCATATGCGGTTTTGCGAAGCCCTGGCCGATGCCCGGATCGATGGCGCGATGATTCCCGGTGCCCTCAGATTGTGGACCGGGGACGCCGGAGAGGCCGCCGCGCGCTTCGCCACCGAACTGGCGGAAAGCCTGATCGAGACCGGCAGCCCGGACGGCATCGCCCCCCGGCGCTGGCCTGCGGTCCTCGAAGCCGCCATGGAGGGCCGCGTCGTGCGCCCGGGTCGGGATCTGCACAGCAGGCTGTTCATCTGGGGACCGCTGGAGGCCCGCCTGCAACGCCCGGATCTGGTGGTCCTGGGCGGGTTGAACGAGGACACTTGGCCCGCCGCCGTCGACCCCGGCCCCTGGATGTCGCGGCCGATGATGCACAGCTTCGGCCTGCCACCACCGGAACGCCGCATTGGCCTCGCCGCCCATGACTTCGCCCAGCTGATCGCCGCGCCAGAGGTGGTGCTGTCCCGAGCCGCCAAGGTCGATGGCACCCCAACCCGCCCGTCGCGCTGGCTGTTGCGCCTGGACGCCGCCACCAAGGCCGCCGGTCTGGAAGGCGCCTTGGAGCAAGCCCTGGCCCGGGGCCGCAGTTGGATCGATTGGGCCGAGGCCCTGGACAAACCCGACGGTCCGGCCCAGCCGACCACCCGCCCAGCCCCCACGCCCCCGGTCAAAGACCGACCGCGCCAATTGCCGGTCACCGCCATCGAAACCTGGCGGCGCGACCCCTATGGCCTCTATGCCAGACGCCTGCTGAAGCTGCGCGCCTTGGACCCAATGGAGGCCGATCCCGCCGCCCGGGACAAAGGTGAATTGATCCACGCCGCCCTGGAAGCCTATGCCCGGGCTTGGCCGGAGAGGATCCCGGACGATCCCGAAGCAATCCTGATCGAGATCGGACAGGCCGTCTTCGCCCCCCATCTGCACAAGCCCGGCGTGTTGGCCTTTTGGTGGCCGCGCTTCCAAGGCATCGCCCAGTGGATGGCAGGCATCGAGACCAAACGCCGCCCTGGCATCCGCCGGATCTATCCGGAGGTCGAAGGGGAACTAGTGCTTCAAGGCCCGGCTGGCCCGTTCCGCCTGACCGCCAAGGCCGACCGCATCGATTTGCTGGACGATGGCACCCTGGCGATCATTGATTACAAAACCGGCACCCTGCCCAGCCCCCAGGAGGTCGAAACCGGCTTCGCCCCGCAATTGCCATTGGAAGCCGCCATTGCCGAGGCCGGAGGCTTTGTCGGCATCCCGGCGGCCAAGGTCTCGGAACTGGCCTTTTGGAAGCCGCGCGGTGACCGCAAGGGCGGCGAAATCCGCCGGGCCAGCACCAAGGATCCCTCCGAGGCCGCCCGCATTGCCTGGGAGGGACTGTCGGCCCTGATCGCCAGCTATGACCGGGCGGAGACCGCCTATCCCGCCGTGCCGCACCCGGCCCATGCGCCGAAATATAATGACTACCAACATCTGGCCCGGGTCCAGGAATGGGCCGAAGCCCCCGACGACAGCGGGAGCCAAAGCGGGAAGGAGAGCGGGAGCCAGCGCAGGGGAGATAGCGGTCATGGCTAAGCCCCCCGACAGCTTGTTTGGTCCGGGCTTTGATCCCAAACCCAGCCCTGAGCGGGACCAGAACCGAGACCAGGGTCAAAGCCAGGGCCAATCCCAACATGGGAGTCAAAAACGCTCCCCAAGCCGAGCCCTGGATCAAACGCCCGACCCGGCTCCCGGTGATCTGCTGTCGCGCAATCCGCTGGCCGACCCGTCCGTGCCGCAACGCAAGGCCGCCGATCCGGACCGCTCGGTCTGGGTTGCGGCCTCGGCGGGCACCGGCAAGACCAAGGTCCTGACGGATCGGGTCTTGCGGCTGTTGCTGGATGGGGCAGCCCCGGAGCGCATGCTCTGCCTGACCTTCACCAAGGCGGCTGCAGCGGAGATGACCAACCGGGTCGCCAAGGTCCTGGCCGATTGGGCCATCGATCCCCCCGACGCCCTCCACAGCAAGCTGGTCCAACTGCTGGGCCGCCGCCCGACCGAGGAAGACGACCGCGCCGCCCGACGGCTGTTCGCCCGGGTGCTCGACACCCCCGGCGGTCTGAAAATCCGCACCATCCATGGCTTTTGCCAATCGCTGTTGGCCCGCTTCCCTTTGGAAGCCAACATCCCTCCCAGCTTCGGCGTGCTGGATGACACCGAAAGTGCCGCCCTGCTTAGCCTGGCGCGGAACCGGCTGCTGGCCCGGGCGGGCGGGGACCCCACCGACCCCGTCACCCGGGCCCTGGACCGTCTGTCCCGCCTGACCGGCGAGGATGGCTTCCAAGATCTGCTGGCCACCTTAAGCCAGGAGCGCGGCCCGGTGCGGGCCAGCCTGGAACGCCATGGCGGTCGAGCAGGGTTGAAGGCGGCGCTGGCCCAAGCCCTCGACCTGCCCCCAAACCTGCCTGAGGAAGACGCCCAGGGCTGGCTGCTGACGCGAGCCTGTGCCGATACTGCCTTCCAAGGTCCGGATCTGCGCAGAGTCCTCGGCGTGCTGCAGGCCGGGTCGGCCTCCGACAGCAAACGGGCCGCGCAGATGGCCCCGTTCCTGGCCGCCCCGGCGGCGGAGCGTCCGGCGCTTTGGCCAGATTATTGCGCTGCCTTCCTGTCCGGGCGCGACAGCAAAGCGGAAAAGATCGCCAGCCGCCTGGCGACCAAGGGCGTGCTAAGCGCGTGTCCGGACGCCATAGAGGTGCTCACCACCGAGGGCGAAAGACTGCTGCGGGTGCGCAGCCAGCTGCGCGCGGCATTGTGCCTGGAGGCCACCGATGCGCTGTTGGTGCTGGGCGAGCGGTTCCTGGAGGACTATGAGCAACAAAAGCGCGCCCAAGGACGCTTGGACTATGGCGATCTGATCGCCCTGACCCGCAAGCTGCTGACCCAATCGGGCGCGGCCAGCTGGGTGCTGTATAAACTCGATGGCGGCCTGGACCATCTGCTGATTGACGAAGCCCAAGACACCAGCCCGGATCAATGGGCCGTGGCCTGGGACCTGGCCGAAGAATTCTTCCGCGATTACAGCGCCCGGGAAGACCATCGCACCCTGTTTGTCGTCGGTGACCGCAAGCAATCGATTTACAGTTTCCAAGGGGCCGACCCCCGGGCCTTTGAAGCCATGCGCCAGCGCATTGCCGCAACCCTAGCCCAATGGGCCGACCAAGACGACCCGCTCCCAACCCCAAGGGGTTCTGGCCCCAAATCAACCGAACCCCAACCAACCGAACCCGGACTCTCCACGGCCATGCGGGGCGGCAGGGCCGTGCCGCGCCAGGGCTTGGTGGAAGTGCCGCTGCAGGTCTCCTTCCGCTCCACCCAAGCGGTGTTGGACGCCGTCAATGCGGTGTTCCGCCGCGATCCGGCCCGCCAAGGCGTGGTGTTGGCCGGTGAAACCTTCGAACATCTGTCCTTCCGCCAAGGCGAGGGCGGGTTGGTGGAGCTATGGCCGACCATCGCCCCAGCCCCGGAGGAAAAGCCCGAGCCCTGGAAACCACCGGTGGAAGCCCTGCGCCTGCCCGGCGCGCGGGCGCGGATGGCGGCCCGGGTCGCCAGCAAGATCAAGGCGTTGACCGCTGGCCAGGAGATCCTGGAAAGCTCCGGCAAGCCGATCCGCCCCGGCGACATCATGGTGCTGCTGCGGGTTCGGGGCGGGTTTGAGACCGAGTTGGTCAAGGCCCTCAAAGCCCTCGACGTCCCGGTCGCTGGGGTCGACCGCATGGTGCTGGGCGAACAATTGGCGGTGCAGGATCTGATCGCCCTGGCCCAAGCCGCCCTGTTGCCCGAGGACGACCTGACCCTGGCCACGGTGCTGAAAGGCCCGCTGTTCGACCTTTCGGAACAGCGCCTCTACGACCTGGCCCAGGGCCGTGAGGGTCGGAGCCTCTGGGGCCAGCTGCGCAAAGCTGCCGAAACCGATCCCGAAGCCGTTCCGGTGCTCAAGCCGATGGTCACCCGGCTGCAAAGCCTGATCACCCGTGCCCGCAGCGTCCGACCGCACGACTTTTTCAGCCACGTGCTGGATGGGGCTGGGGGCCGGAAAGTTCTGCTGCAGCGTTTGGGCAGTGAGTCCGAGGATCCCTTGGATGAATTGCTGTCCCAGGCTTTGGCTCGGGAGCGGCTGGGCATCACCGATCTGCCCAGCTTCCTGGCCTGGGCCGAGCGCGATGAGACCGACATCAAACGGGACCTGGACCAGGGCGCGCCCGAAGCGGTGCGGATTATGACCGTCCACGGCTCCAAGGGCCTGCAAGCCCCCATTGTCTTCCTGCCCGATACGGTCAGCGCCCCAACCCTGCGGGATAGCCTGCATTGGCTGCCCGATCCGCGTGGGAAATCGGCACAGCCCCCCGGGTCGATGGCGGAGCCCTCCGGCTCGGCGGCAGAGCCGCTCGATCGACAGGTCCTGCCGCTTTGGTGCCCCAGTGCCGCAGATCGACCCGAGGCCGTGCAACGGGTGATCGAGACCCAGACCAATGCCATGGAGGAAGAATATCGCCGCCTGCTTTATGTCGCCCTGACCCGGGCGGCGGACCGGCTCTATATTGGCGGCTGGGAAACCAAACGCCCGCCGAGCGAGACCTGCTGGCACCGGCTGATCCATCAAGCCTTGGCCCCCATCGCCGAGGAGCGGGAGGAGACTCTGCCCGATGGCGAGACGGTTACCATCCTGCGCCTGACCTCCCCACAGCAAAAACCGGTCGAGCCGCCGCTGTTCAAGGATCTGGACCGCGCCCCGGCCAAGCCCTTGCCCGCTTGGGCCACCGCGGCCGCCCCTGCGGAACCGATGCCATCGCGCCCCCTGGCCCCGTCACGGGCGTTGGACGGGGACAGCCCGGTGCGCTCGCCTTTGGCCGATCCCGGCGGTGCGGCGGCCAGCACTGCGGCGCTGACCAAAAGGTTCGCCCGGGGCCAGATCCTGCACCAGCTGCTGCAAGTGATCCCCGATATCCCGGAGCCCGACCGGGCCACCGCGCTGGCGCGCCTGTTGGCCAAGCGCCTGCCCGACCCGCCAGACGAGGACTTGTCTACCACCCGGCAGGCCCTGGCCGCCGAGGTCCTCGCCGTGGTCAATGATCCCCAATTCGCCGCCCTGTTCGGACCGGATTCCCGGGCCGAGGTGCCCGTTGTCGGCATGGTCGGTCCCCATGCGGTGTCAGGCCAAGTTGATCGGCTGGTGATCGGCCCGGAGCGCGCCGTCATTGTGGATTACAAAACCAATCGGCCCCCACCCCGAACCCCGGAGCTGGTCGACCCGGCCTATGTCACCCAGATGGCCGCCTATCGCGCGGTGATCGAGGCCTTGGGCCAAACCCGGCAGGTCACCTGTGTCCTGCTGTGGACTGACGGCCCCTTTGCCATGCCCCTGCCCGAAAAACTTTTGGACCAGGCCCTGGAACGTCTCTTGGAGCGCCCCTAAAAAACCGCAGGGGTGATCACCCCCCTTTCGTTACAACCCGAATGTTCCCCTTGACCCCGGCGATACAGAAACCCAACTTCTCCCCACTGCGGGTCGCACATTCGGTTGCAAAACCGCAAATTCTTGACGGGCCAGCGGACCACCCCCTACATTTAGGGGTCACTGGGTCCCACGGGCCAATAAATAATGAGGTTGCTATGGAGCACGTCACCGATTCCTCCTTTGACGAGGACGTCCTGAAAGCCAACGGGCCCATTCTGGTGGACTTCTGGGCCGAATGGTGCGGCCCCTGCCGCCAGATCGCCCCGTCCCTGGAAGTCATCGCCCAGGAGCTGGAAGGCCAACTCAACGTCGTCAAACTGAACATTGACGACAATCCCCAAACCCCGGCCAAATATGGCGTGCGCGGCATTCCGACCTTGATGATCTTCAAGGATGGTCAAGTGGCCGCCACCAAAATCGGCGCCCTGCCCACCGGCAAGCTGCGGGAATGGGTGCAGGGGTCCCTGTGACCCCGGCAGACGCGTCCCCTCCCCAAGACGCCGCCGGAGCCCCGCCCAAGCAAGCGGCGAATGGCTCCGACGGCGATGGACGCGCGCTTCTCCTGCCCAATGATCAGGCCCCGGCAGCCCTGAATGCGGCTGCCGTTTTCTGTGGCTTCCGGCCCCGGACCCTCGAGGTCGGCTTCACTTGGGCCATGATCGGTTGCGGCGATGGCTTTGATGCCCTGTTGGCCGCCGCCGCCCATCCGGAAGGCCAGTTCCTTGGCCTGGATGAGGACGACGCCAGCCTGACCAAAGGTCGCGGGCTGGCTCAGGCCGCCTTCCTGAGCAATATCCGCTTCGAACAGGTCTCCTACCGCACCCTGGACCCGGCAGCCCTGCCGCCGCTGGATTTCGTGGTCGTCAATGACCTGATTTCCCGGGTCGATCCGGAGACCCGGGCCGCTGTCTTGGGCCGCGCCGCCCAGGCGCTGAAGCCCGGCGGCATCATGCTGGTGGATTATCAGGCCCTGCCCGGCTGGGCCGCCCAAGCCCCCCTGCGCGATATTCTGTTTTCCGTCGCCGCCGATGCGCCTGACGCCATGGCCAAGGCCCGCGCCGGTCGCGATTGGCTGAAGCGCATGCGCGAGGGCAATGCAAAATATTTCCGCGACCATCCGCGCATTGCCGAAACCGTGGACCGCTTGCTGACCCAGGACACCACAGCGGTCCGCAAAGCGTTTTTTGACGGCGCGATCCAGCCCTTCCACTTCGCTCAGATCCAGGCCGAGCTGCACAGCATGGGGCTACAATTCGCCGGGCGTGCGGAGCTGTTCCTAAACATCGCCGATTTCGCCATCCCCGACAGCGGGCGCGCGGAACTGCGCGGGGCGAAAAGCCGCGCCGAATTTGAGGCCCTGCGGGACTTTTTCCGCAACGAGGCCCACCGCCGCGACCTGTTCGTCAAGGGCACACCATTTGCCTCGACAAAGGCTTGGGAAGAGGCGCAATGGGAGCAAGTGGTCGGCTGTGTCACCGAACATGCCCATCATCGGCGCTCGATCGATTTCGGCGATGTGGTGATGGATTATTCCGGCCCGCCCTTTGAGCAAGTGCTCCAGGTCGCCGGGGCTGGCGCCATGCCCGTCTCCCTGATCGCAGAAACCGAGGCCGTCGAAGCCTTTCCGCCCTCCATGGTGCTGGAGGCGGTGCGGCTGTTGCTGGCGGGCGGGCTGCTGCGGCCCTTTGCAGGCAGCACGGAATATCCCCCGGCGCAGCTTGGCGGCTCCCTCGATCCCGCCACCCCGCTACAAATCCCGCATCCGTTAAACCGGCTTTTGGTGGCCAGGGCACCGGAATTGGGCCGCCCCTGCCCCCTGATCAGCAAAAGCCTTGGCGGGCCAGTGGTGCTGAACGATCTGGAAGCGATGATGCTGGATGCCCTCTGCCTGCCCTTTGGCAGCCAGGAGGCCGCGTCCGACGGCAATGCTTTGGGATCGGCAGAGACGCAACATGCAACGCTCCCCGAATCCCGTCTTGCTGAGCGGCTGGGGCATCGCTCCACGGCTGAGGAAAAAAGCAGCCTGCACACCCCGGAGGTCCAGGCCATGCTGCGCAGCAAATTGGACCAGTTCCGCGCCGACCGGCTGCCCAAGCTGCTGGAGCTGGGCATCGTGGAAGAGGCCACGATGCCTAACTCGGTAACCTAATCCCGGAACAATCCGGCATAGTTGCGCTCAATGACTTCCCAATCGGTGCCATGGACGATCTCCGCCCGCAGCTCATGGCCCGGCGGAAAGCGGGCCACCAGCGCGTCGTAAAATGCATCCGCAGCCGCCTCCGGCACCGTGCCGGTCAGATCTTCAGCGGCCCGCAGAGCATTGGGATCCTCATCATCCTTGACCACCCGATAGCGCTCGGGAAAGCTCTCCAGGCGTTGGTTGAACACGATCAAATAACGCGGCATCAGACGGTGCTCCGTTTGGTCGGATAGGGATAGAGCCCTATCCGATCAAATAGAATTATTCTGACGTAGTGCATTTGTGACAAGGACTTTTGCGCAGGAATTGACGCAAATGCACCCGTCCCGCAGGGTTTCCGATTGGGGGACGCCCAGTGGAAACTCGGTCTTGACCGATGCTTCGGCATCGCTCCGCGACCGACTGACCACTGGATCGCACACCCCAATCGAGAAACAGAATGATCCTATTTGGTCGGATAGGGCTCTAGGGTGTAATAGTCCCGGAAGGTGGTGCCGGAAATGGCACCGGCAAGCCAGATGAAAAAGTCCCGCTCGGCCTCGCCCAAGCCCATCTCGCCCAGGCCCGCATCCACCGGCGGCGCATAGCTCAGATCCACCACGGTCTCCTGGCCTTGGACCATACGGAACACATGGCGCAAGCGTCCCGGCATCACCGTCGCGGTGGTGGTGGCATCGATGGGGATCCGGCGCGCATCAATAAAGAACACCGGTCCTGTGGTCGTGGCATAGACCCCAGCCACCCCACCGGCGATGTCGACATAAAACCCCCGGCGCAACGGCCCGCGAACAGCCTTGCGGGCCAGCACCGTTGCCGTCCCGGTCTTGCTGTCATAGCGCAGCGCTTTGGCGTGAACATCGTGATGGGGCAGACAGAAGACCGCACGGCTTGCCTCCTGTTGATGGGATTGGGCCTCCCAGCGCTTCAGCAACAACGCGATCGGCACCAGTGGCACCATGGCCACCACCAGCACAACAACGGTGATCAAGCCGACGGACAAAAAGCCAAAACCCTGCAGCGCCGGGAACAGAAGGGAATAGGGAAACCAGTTCTGGAGCATCAGACCAACGCTGCCCGCCACACAGAGCAGCGCGACGCCGATCCGGATCTGATTGATGCTCATTGGCTCCCACCTGCGCCCGCATTCGGAGCGGTGTCGGCCTGGGCCGCCTGTTGCGCCTGGATGCGTTGCTCCGGCGTCATTTCGGCCTCGATCAACGGCAGGGTCTGCTTCGCCACCTCGATGCCTTGGGCGGCGGCACGGCTCATCCACAAATGGGCGCGCATCAGATCTCGCGGGCCCGCCTCGCCGGTGCGGTAGAGGCTGCCGAGATTGACCTGCGCCTTGGCATGGCCCAGGGCGGCGGCCTGCTGATACCAATCCAGCGCATCGGGCATGGAGCGGGGCACGCCTTCGCCATGCTCATACATCAGGCCGACATTGTATTGCGCTTGGGGGACGCCGCGCCTTGCGGCCTCCCGATACCAATGGAACGCCTGAGCCCGATCCTGGGCCACGCCGCTGCCTGCGTCATAGAGCAGCGCCAGATTATACTGGGCCTGGACATCGCCTTGCGCGGCGGCCTGTTGGTACCACGCCGCCGCCTTGGCATCGTCTTCCGGGCCGCCAATGCCCTGGTCATGGATGACCCCGAGATTGAATTGGGCTTGGGCGTTGCCTTGCTCTGCAGCGCGCTCAAAGGCAGCGGTCGCCGCAGCGATATCGCCTTGCTGAAAGGCCGCAATGCCCTCGCGCAGGGCCTGCAGGCCGGGGGGTGCTGGAGATGCCGGGGCAGTGGCTTGCTGGGCGGAAGCCGAAACGGCAGACAGAGCCATAACGGCGCTGACCACCAAAGCGATCAGAGGAAAAGGCTGGAAACGGGACATGGAGGGCTCGCGCGGTAAAAACGAAGAAACCAGACAGTGGCCCAGTTTAAACCGCCCGTCACTGACCGCCGTCACACCAAGCGTGCTTTTTTGCCCGGGAGGAGAGAAAAAAAATGGCCAGCACAGGGCTGGGGACCCGCGCTGGCCAAAGGGTTTGTTGTTACGGTGACTTCAAACGGTCGGAAGATTGGGGCCGGGCGGCCCCTCCCCTCAGGCCGCCAGTGCCAACACTTTTTTCTTTTGAACACGTTCGGTCAGGACCCTTTGGAAGTCCGGACCCAAATCCTCATGGGCCAAACCAAAAGCCATAGTGGCTTCCAGGAAGCCGAGCTTGGAACCGCAATCGAACCGCTCGCCGTCAAAGCGGTAGCCAAACAGGGGGTTCATGGCCAAATCGGCGGCAATGGCGTCGGTCAGTTGGATTTCGCCGCCTGCGCCCTTTTCCACATTGGCCAGGGCCTCCATGATCGAGGGCTGCAGGATATAGCGTCCGACCACAGCCAGGTTGGACGGGGCGTCTTCCGGCTTCGGCTTTTCCACCAGACCCCGGGCCGGGGCGACCCGGCGGCGCTCATCGACCACATTCAAGCAGCCATAGCTGGAGATCCGGTCCCGGGGCACATGCATGGCCGCGACCATATTGCCGCCAAGCTGGGCGTGGCTGTCGGCCATCTGCGCTAGGCAGGGCGAGGGCGCCATGATCACATCATCGGGCAGCAGCACCGCGAAGGCCTCATCGCCAATCAGATGCCGAGCACACCAGACCGCATGGCCCAGGCCCAAGGCTTCAGACTGGTGGACGACGCTGATGGCCCCGTCCGGCAGGCCGCTGCAGCCGCCATTATAGTGGTTTTCAATGGCGGTCTTGCCCGGCGCGGTGACAAAGATGAAGCGCTGGATCCCGGCAATGCGGGCTTCCTCGACCGCATAGTCGATCAGGGGGCGGTCCACCAGCGGCAGCATTTCTTTCGGCACGGCCCGGGTGGCGGGCAGGAAGCGGGTGCCCCGACCGGCAACGGGGAAGACGGCAGTCCGGACACGACCGGCATTGGAAGAGATAAAGGACATGGGTCAAACTCCTTGAGTGGGGCCCCTAAAAAGGGAGCCTTGAACGGGTGGGCTTCGAACGGGGGCTGGGACCGATTGCCGATCCCAGACGGGGGTAAGGACAGGGTGCCAAGCACGCCCAGGGAACACGCCCAGGGATCACGCACAGGGAACACGCATCGGGAAACGGGGGGAGCGGGCGCGGCCGAGGTCAGTAGGCCCCGCGTCCGCTGATCACAGCGCGGAAGGTAAGCAACACCAGCATCACGTCGAGCAGGATCGAGCGGGACCGCACATAGGCCACATCCATGTCGATCATCTTGTCGAAGCCGATATCCGCCCGACCGGAGACCTGCCAGATGCCGGTGATGCCGGGACGCACGGCCAGACGCTCCATCGCCCGGGTCGGATAGGCTGCGACCTCTTCGGGCAGGCCCGGGCGCGGGCCGACAATGGACATGTCGCCAATCAGGACATTGATGATCTGCGGCAGCTCATCCAAAGAGGTCCGACGCAGCAGGCGACCAATCCGGGTCACCCGAGGATCCTCGCGGACTTTGAAGCAGACCCCGTCCCGGTCACTTTGGGCCAGCAAGGCGGCCCGCCGGGCTTCCGCATCGCGATACATGGAGCGGAACTTAAAGACGCGGAAATGCCGTCCGTTTTTGCCGACCCGGGTTTGGGTGAAAAAGGCCGGGCCGGGGCTGTCGAGCTTGATCGCCAGGATCATGGCGAAGAAGAACGGCGACAGCATCGCCAAAGCTGCCCCGGACAAGGTGACATCAAGGGCACGCTTGATCGCCTCGGTGCTGTCGAATTGGCGCGCGGCATAGGCGGCCGCATGGGCAACAGCGCGGGACAGGAACAGCGGATTGCCGATGACATAGCGGGTGAACATCCGCTTAGGCTCGATCATCAAGCGCCAGACCCATTCCATGCCGGTCTTGCGCAGCAGTTTCGGCGCGCGGCTGACCCGACCGGAATGGAAGTCGAACTGGGCACCCACCCCGATGGCGACATGGGGGCGCAACCGGGCGCGGTTTTTGCGGATCCAACGGTCCTGCAAGGGCACGCCCAAACCGACCAGAAGAATGTCGGCCCCAGAGCGGTTGATCATGTCGATCAGATCGTCTTCTTCTTCAGGGGAGAAGAACCCATGGGCGGTCCCGGCAATGACCAGACCAGGGGTGTTGTCCTTGGCATTGCGGGCGGCCTTGGCGGCGACACCGGGCTGGCCTCCGAAAAAGAAGATCGATTGGCCTTTGCGGGCGGCGGCTTGGCAGAGCGGCGCGAACAGATCGGTGCCATTCAGGTTTTCGATCATCTGCTGGCCGGACAGCTTGGCGGCAATGGCGATGCCGGAACCGTCGGGCAACAGAACGTCGGCTTGTTGCAGAGCGCGCAGATAGCCCTCATCCCGATGGGCCATATTGACGCAATGGGCATTTAAGAATGCTGCAGTGATCGGGTGCGGTGCCTCGAGCAAAGCGGCAATGGCTTGGTCCTGGGAGCCATTAAACAAAGACAGGCCGAACAGGGACAGCGGGGCAGCTGCGGGGGCAAAACCAGGGACGGTTTGAGTGGGGGTGATGATCGTGGTCATTGGGCTAAGCTCCTGAAATCATGTTGACATCAAGATGCTTGAGACCCCCGTCAGCAACAATGTAGAGGAAGGACAGTCCCCATGCTCCATCGGACAACAGGGCCGCCAATCGGCACCCCGCACTCCGCCAAGGAACAGGCCCCCTATCCTTCCGAATAGCAGAGCTGTACGCTTGCCTATTCGCTTCAAACGCAAAGCTGTGCTACGCGGCCCTTCTTCCACCAAAGCAAAACCAAAGGATCTGTCCGATTTCCACCAGCACAGAAGACGCGTTGCAGGAGGCACTGCGGGACCTCCGGGAGCTTCGGGCGCTGCGCAATCGCGAAGCCGCAGCCTTACGGGACTCCTTGGCCATGGTCGACCTGCTGCGCAGCACCGGCGGGGCCACGACCCAAGCCGACGTGCTCACCGCTCTGTTGGCAGCAGTCCTCCGCCATAGCGGGGCCGATGGCGTGGTCATCGCCGGGCTGGATGACGGGGTGCCCCGGACCTATCAGGCTGTCGGCAGCGCCAACCGCGACCTGCGCCTGCCCGCCGCGCTGTTTGCGGAGCCTGAGGCCACCATTCTGGCCGACCTGCATCTGGGCTCCTGGGCCAAGCCGCTCACGGACAGCGCCCGGGCCTTTCACGCGGTGATGCGCGCCCCGTTGGCCCTGCCCGGCGTGACCGGCGGATGTGTCATCGCCCTCTCCAAGCAAGCCGAGGCCTATGGGTCGGAGGATCTCGACTTTTTGGTCAAGCTGGCCGATGTGGCGCGCCAGGCCCTGTCCCGGGTGGCGTTGGTGGAACATAATGCGATCTTGGCGGCGGTCATTGACGGCGCGGAGGCCAGCATCACCATTGCCGATGCCCGCGACCACAGCTTGCCGCTGATCTATGTGAACCAGGCCTTTTGTCGCCTGAGCGGCTATGAGCCCGAGGAGGTGCTGGGGCGCAATTGCCGGTTCCTCAGCGTCGAACCCAAGGACTCCCCGGAGCGGACCCGGCTGCGCCAAGTGATCCGCGATTTTGACACCGGGACCTTTGTTCTGCGCAATCAGCGCAAAAATGGTGACCTGTTCTGGAACCGGCTGACGATCTACCCGGTCTATGGCCAAACCCGGAAGATCGACTATCTGGTTGCCTCGCAAAGTGATGTCACCGCAGAGCGAGACGCCCAGGACCAGCGCGACCAGGCCAAGGCCAATTTGGCCACCGCCCTGTCCTCAACCAATCAGGGCTTTTTACTACTGGATCCGGATGGCCTGATCATTTTCGCCAACAGCCGGTTCCGGCGCTTTTTCGAAACCGAACAGGCCAGTTGGACCAGCGGCCAGCCCTATCGGGAGGTCTATCAGCGTCGCTTGCGCGATACGGGGCTCAGCGCCCAAGACGCCGCCGCCATCGCCGAGAAGCGTTTTCGCACCATGTACAGCATGCCCACCGTGCGCGAGATGGTGCTGGGCGATGGCCGGGTGCTGATGGTCAATGACCAGCCCACCGACAATGGCGGGGCCGTCACGGTCGTCACCGATGTCACCAATCTGAAGGTGGCGGAGCGCAAGCTGGAGGAGCGGGCCGCCGCCATCGATGCAGCCCAGGACGGTATTGCCATCACCGATGATGCGGGCCTGTTCACCTATATGAACTCCAGTCATCTGGCCATGTTCGGCTTCGCGGAGGAAAAGGCCATCCTCGGTCGGCCCTGGTCGGATCTCTACCGCCCGGAACAGGCCGATTATTTGCGCAAGGCCGCCTTCCCGCAGCTGGAACGCTCGGGCACCTGGCGTGGCGAGGTGGTCGGCAAAACCGCCGACGGCCAGCCGGTGCATCAGGAAATTAGCCTGACCCGCATGCCCCATATCGGCTTGATCTGTGTGACCCGGGATGTGTCGGACAAAAGGCGGATCGAGGCCGAGCAATCCAAGCTGCGCGATCAGCTCCAGACCGCGAAACGCCAAGAGGCCATTGGCCGTCTGGCCGCCGAGGTCGCCCATGACTTCAACAATCTGATCTCCGTCGTCGCAGGCTCCGCCACCCTGCTGCAAGCGGATCTGGAGCCGGAGCACCCGTCGCAAAAACAAGTCTCCCGGATCCTGTCCGCCGGGCAGCGCGCCATGGAGCTGGTCAACCGCATATTGGATTTCGGCAAGCGCGCCATGGACATCCGTGATGTGGATCTGACACTGCCCCTGAAAGAGGCCGCCGAGCTGGTGCGCAGCGCTTTACCAGATACGATTGCCCTAGATATGCGTCTGCCCGACGATCCGTGCATCATCCCCACCGACCATGGCCGGATCGTGCAGATCGTCACCAATCTATGTCTGAACGCCCGCGATGCCATCACGGTTTCGACCGGATCCATTCGCGTGACGCTGGACCAAGTGACCCTGCCCCAAGACCACCCGGCACCCGCCATCGGCAAACTCCAGGCGGGCCAGGACTATGCCAAAATCGCCGTGCGCGACAGCGGCAGCGGCATGTCCGAGGCAGACCAGCAAAAAATCTTCGAGGCCTATTACTCCACCAAAGGCGCGACGGGCACCGGCCTCGGTCTGGCCATTGTGTCCTCTGAGGTCACGGCGGCCCGGGGTGCGATCTGTGTTTCCTCGGAGCCCGGGCGCGGATCGACCTTCGAGATCTATTTGCCCATGGTCCGCCCGGCCCCTCGGGCCTCGGAGGTCGCCGCCATCGGCAAACAAAAGCAGCCCCCAGGCAAGCGGGCCCTGACCGGCACGACCATTTTGGTCTGCGACGATGTGGAGGAGGTCGCCGAGATCATCGCCACCTTGCTGACCAAGGCCGGGGCGGAGACGGCGATTTGCACCCATCCCGAGGACGCCTTGGAGGCCATTCTCGACAGCCCGGAAGACTGGTCCGCCCTGATCACCGATTTCGACATGCCGGAAATGTCCGGCGAGGACCTGGCCTGGCGGATCCGCAATCAGGTCGACGGCTTCCCGATCATCCTCTGTTCAGCCTTCAGTCACGATCACCCGCAAGGACAACCCTTTGATGGCCATTTGACAAAGCCGGTGAACTCGGAAAGACTCATTCGCACCTGTCTTGACGCCATCCAGCTCCACAAAAAGTAATGTGACCATTTTGGACGAACCCAGGAGGTCCTGTGCGCATTCTGCTTGCCGATGACCATGAATTGGTGCGGGAAACGATTTCGTCCTTTTTGGAACGGGAGGGGGGCTTTGAGGTCTCCCATGCCGAAGACCTGCCCCAAGCCTTGGACGCCATAAAGGCCAGCGGTCCGTTTGATCTGGTTTTGCTCGATTACAGCATGCCGGGCATGGATGGGTTGGCGGGCCTGGCCCAAGCCACCGCCGAGAATGGCAAGGACAGCGTGGCCATCATGTCCGGGACTGCGGACCGCTCCATCGCCCAAGAGGCCTTGGAAGCCGGGGCGGCGGGGTTTTTGCCCAAAACCATGGCGGCCAAATCCCTGATCCATGCGGTCCGGTTCATGCTGGCGGGCGAGCAATATGCCCCGATCAAATTCATGACCGAGCCCAGCGCCGCAGAGCAGCCCCATCCGCTGAAGGACAGTTTGTCGGAACGGGAGTTCGAAGTCCTGGGTGCCCTGTGCCGGGGCCTGTCGAACAAGGAAATCGCCCGGGAGCTGGACCTGCAAGAGGTCACCATCAAGCTGCATGTGAAGACACTCTGCCGCAAGCTTGATGCCCGCAACCGCACCCAGGCGGCCATGATCGCCAAGGATCAGGGCCTGTTTTAGGGCCACATAGGGTCGCTGGCAGCCACCATCCCGTCCTGAACTATACTTTTGAGTAGCGATTGCATCGGATGAGCGTGCGGCTTCACCCTATGCGACCAAGCAGCGAAGCCGCCTTCTTGAGATAGTTGGGTCCAGACAACGCCCCCTGACGGGAGTCCGGACCCTTGACCTATTTCAAAGCCCCCAACGTTCCCAACGCCCCCAGCGCCGCCAGCATCCCCGCGCAGACCGGCCACCCCACCGACTTCACCGGCCCCGTGGCCCCGCTGACCTCTGAGGGCCTGCAGCCGCCAATCTCGCTCACGCCCCCCCAAAACCCCTCCGACGGCGCGGGCGGACAGGATCCGGTGCGCGGTGATGCCAGCGCGGTGGAGACGAAAAAACCAGGTCTACTGCGCCGGATCTGGGCCAAGACCCCAAAGGTCAGCCGCATCATTCGCGGTGGGCAAATCGGCGATCTTGGCCGTCTGCCGCGCTATATCGCACTCCTGGTCCTGGCCTTGGCCGCGATCTGGGGTCCGATCACCAGCTATGTCACCCTGGCCCCGAAAAGCTATACCTCCGAAGTCGCGCTGATCCTGCCGGGCTCCGGGGCGTCGGCCTCCGTGACCCTGTCCGAGATCGGTCAGGCCTCCTCTTTCGCCAACTCGCCCTATGCCAGCAGCAGCGTCAGCCCGACGGAGACCTATAAGCGTCTGCTCGGGGCCCGGCGGGTGCTGTCGGCGGCGGCGGCCAGCCTGGATCTGTCCCTGGAGGGCTTCGGCAAACCCCGGGTCAAGCTGGTGGATTTGACCGGATTTATTCTGTTCGAAATGAGCGGCCCAAGCCCGGAAGAGGCTCGGCTGCGCGCAGAGGCTTTGACCCAAGCCTTTTTCCGCGAGCTGGACATGCTGCGCGCCGATGAACGCGACCACCGCATGCGTGCGAGCAACACGGCGATTGCGGATTATGAAGTCACCGTGGCCTCGATCCGCGACAAGATCCAGATCCTGCAAACCGAGACGGAACTGTATTCGGTCGGACAGTATCATGCCCTGGTCTCCACCGCCGAAGTCCTGCGCAGCGACCTCAACATGGTCGATGCGGAGCTGCGCATGCTGGCGGCGCAAATCACCACCCTCACCGCCGCCCTGGGCATGACCCCGGAAACCGCTGCCCTGTCCTTAAAACTGCATGCGGATCCGGAAATGCGCTCTTTGGCCTCTGCCCTTGGCGAAGCCTCTGCGGCGCTGAGCGAGGTGCGCGGCGTCTATGGCGAGAACCACCCGAAAGTGGTCCAGGCCCGGGGCAACACCAATGGTGTGCGCGCCCGGATGGCTCAGCATGCCCGGACCCTGACCGGGTCGGACAACCCGCAAATCCTGGCCGAGATCGAGCTGCTGGAAGATGGCCAGCGCGCCGCTTTGCTCTCCGGCTTGATCAGCGCCGAAGCGGAGCAAAAAGGCTTGGTCACCAAGCGCGCCCGTTTGGCCGAACAATTGGAGACCGACCTGGTCCGGATCCGGTCCTTAACCGCTGCGTCGGCCCAGCTTGATGACCTGAACCGGGATTATCAGGTGGCCGAGGCCGTGTTCGCGTCGGCTTTGGCCAAAACCAACACCACCAAATCCGACCTCTATGCCTCCTATCCGCTGGTGCAGGTGCTGCAAGAGGCCTCGCTGCCTGAAAAGCCGTCCTCGCCGAACAAAAAGCTGGCGATCCTGGCCGGTGTGGCCGCTTGCCTGTTCCTGGTCATCGGTCTGGTGCTGTCTTGGCTGCGCCGCCCGATCATCGACAAGATCAGCGCCGGGATCCTGAAGCCCACCAGCCCAGACTCTAATGGCCCGGCATCCACCAGCCCAGAAACCGCTGGCCCAAAAACCACCGGCCCAGGAACCACCGGCCCAGAAACCACCGGCCCAGAAACCACTGGCCTAGGAACCACTGGCCCAGAGCCCACCAAACCGGCGGGGCAAGGCGCATGAGTGCCGCAGAACAGGCCCTCAATCCCGTTGAAAAAGGGATTGGGGCCACCATCCGCTGGACATGGTTGTTCTATGCGGTGGGCGCTTTGTACGTCGTCGGGCCGGTCCTGGCCTGGAGCCTGCTCGGCTTCGCGGTGCTGCTGCTTTATCTCGGCGAGAATGTCCGCGATGAGCTTAGGACCGCGCCAAAGATCCATCCGGTGCTCTATGCCTGGGTGCTGGGCATGGGGGTGATGCTGGTCGCCCTGTGGGCCGGCCATTTCGACTGGGGTCTGGGCACCGGCAAGACGATCAAGTCCTCCATTGGCTGGGCCAAGGGCTGGGCGCTGATGGCGATCTTCCCCCTGGTTGGGGCGGTGCTGCCAATCCGACGCGCGGTGCTGGTCCGGGCGCAATGTGTGCTCGGCCTGTGGACCCTGTTGATCTTCCCGGTCCTGTTCATCGCCCCCTTGATCGGCCTGCCGGAGCGGATTTTTGTCTCACCCTTGAAGGCCGTCGGCGGCCCCGGCCCGGAATATTTCACGGTCTATTTTTACACCTTGGACCCATCAAGCTGGACGCCGCGCTGGCAGTTTTTCGCCCCCTGGTCGCCCTTTGCCGGGTTGTTGGGGGTGATCATGATATTGTTTGCTTTGGAGGACAAAGACCGCCGCTGGCTGATCGCCGGGGTCATTGGCGGTCTGCTCATGGTCTATTTCTCCAAATCCCGCATGAGCATGGTCGCCCTGGTGGTCTGCACCGTCGGTCCCCGGATGATGCCGCTGTTGCTGCGCTCCTGGGCCTGGGGGCTGGGCACCGCCTTTGCGGTCTCCATGGCGGCCCTGGCGCAACCTTTGCTCCAAACCATCGGGGATGGCATCACCGCCTTCAAATCCGCCCGGGCGGATTCAACCCGGGTGCGGGAGGCCTTGCAGCGGATCGCCCATGAACGCTGGGAGGGCGAAGCCTATTGGTTCGGCCATGGCACCGTGGAGCCCGGCCCGCATTTGGTGGAATATATGCCCATTGGCAGCCATCACACTTGGTTTGGCCTGTTGTTCGTCAAAGGCCTGGTCGGCTTTGGCGCGTTGGTGGTGCCCATGGCCTGGCATTTTCTGGTCGTTGCCATTGATGCGACCCGCAGCGCCCGAGGCCGCCTGCCGCTGGGCTTGTTCCTGGTCATGTTTATCCTGACCTTCGGCGAGAATATTGAGATCGAAGCCTATTTGATCTGGCCCGCCTTGTTGATGCTGGGCATCCATTGCCGCGAGATCCTGGAAAGCCGCTGATCAAAACAAGGCCCTAAGCCTATGGCCCCAAGCCCAAGACCCAAAGCCCAAGATCCAAAACCCCGTGGACGCCGTCTGCGGGGTTTTTGGGCGTGGGACTGCAACTGCATATGTAGTTGAGGGCTCGGGGGCGGGTCCTATCCTTCGAGCAAAGCGCCTCTGTCGCGGGGCCGCCCGTGACCCCCAGCCGCGGACCTCTGGACCTAGGGCTGCAACTACATATGTAGTTACGAACTGGCGCGCGGCTCTGCCCCATCGCGGTCCGTCTGACATGGAGGGCGGGCCTCAGACTTTATCCAAAGCCTCCTGTAAGGCATCTATGGAGAAACCCTCTTCCACCCCGCTTTCAAGACCTTCCGTGATCAGCTTTTGCATTTCGTGATGGGCGGCGAGGCGCTCCTGCGTATGGCTCATAGGGTTGGGATCCACCTGCAGCCTTTTCCCGCTGCGGTCCTGCGAGTGCTGGGGGCTGTCAGCCTGTCCACTCTTAGGATTTGTCATGATCGAACCTCTTTCCTGGGCGTTGGCGCACCGCGCCTTGACCATGATCATTACCATGACCAATGGGATTGTGGGTCTGGGACTTGGCGTCAACACCGCCCACCCCACACAAAAAACCCCGGAGGACGGATCCTCCGGGGCCTCGCCACCAAACGGGATGACGGGTTAGATCTGCTTGAACGACCGGCTTGGGACCGGCAGACCCAGGGCGATACCCGCAGGGGACGCCGCTTGGCCAATGGCGGCATCGGCTTTGACGCGCGGCGGGGTGGCTTGAACCTCGCCCCGGTTTGACAGGGCGTCAAACAGGCTCATCCACTGCCCGACAAAGCGGTCCTCGGCCTTCAAGGCATGTTGACGGCCTTGGATGCCCCGGCGCGGCAGGCCCCAATCGGACAGGCCGGTCATCACATCGGCCCAGGCTTCGACACTGCCCCCGGCGACGGCCACTGCACCGCCTGCCACATGCTCGGTGTAACCATCCGCAGCGGCGCAGAACACCGCCCGACCGGCGGCTTGGGCCTCCAAGGCCACCAGGCCAAACGGCTCCCAGCGGGAGGGCATCAAAACCACATCGCATTGGGCCATGGCCGCTGCCGGATCCTTGGCGAAACCATGGAAGCGGATCCGCTCATGGCCTTGGGCCAGGGCTTCCAGCGCCGCTCGGTCTGGACCATCGCCATGGATCTCCAACGTAAAGTCCGGATCGGCGGCCAAAAATGCCTTGATGGCAATGTCAAAGCCCTTCTGGCGGTGCAGGCGGCCGATCAGGCCCACCCGTTCCGGCTTGGCTTTCAGCGACACTTCCAAACCTAGAAACGGCGCCAGATCAACAACTGGACGGATGGTGGTCAGGGCCTCGCGCGACACCAGACCATGGCGCAAGATCCACTCTTCCTGGCCGCTGCTGACCGCAACCACCTTATCAAACAGCGCATAGCAAGACCGCAGCAAGGCGGTGAAGCGCTTATAGGGCACGACATTGGCGGCGACAAAGCCAGCGCTATAGCTGTGCTCCACATGGATCAGCGGCAGTTTCGGATGCAAAGCCCGCAGGGCAAAGAACATCGGCACGCTGCGCCAGTTCACCGACAAATGGGACACAAGAATGTCGGCCTTAAAGACGGCGGTGGTCCACTGGCCCTTGCGCAGGGTCCGGATCTCATGGGTGGTCTCGGACGGGCTGAGCGCGGTCAAACGCTCAAGCATGCGGGTCACGCCGCCAGCGGTGGTGTCATCAACGAGGTGCAAGATGTGCTTGGTCATGGGAGGTCTCCAGTCTGAAGAGGTTTTTTCAGGGAGGCCTTGAGCAGGCCTTCCAAGGGTTCAGAGAAAAGGGGAAAGAGAGAGTGTGTGTGAGTGAGCGCGTGAGTGATTGAGCGAGCGCGTGAGAGCACCCCGGTAGGCCCGATCAGGAGGCTTGCTTTGGCGGGCAAAGCACCGCCGGGGACCAGCCGCCGACCACGGCCACCGCCAGAGCAGCCGCCAAGGTGGTGACCGTCTTGATCGGCTCGGCCCAGAGCGGATGGCGGGAGCTGCGCAGGGCGGCGATGGCCAGGCGCAGGGCTTTTGGTCCCTCGCCCATCATCACCGCGCGGCGGCAGAGATAGCGGTACTGATAGGCCCGGGCCGCCGGGGCGATGGTCCGGATCACATCCGGGGCGATGGCGCTCAGCTTGGCGACCATGCGCTCCCATTGCCGGAGCTGGCGATCGATATTGGCCGACAGACCTCGGCTGTCGATCCGGTATTCGGTCAACAGGCCCGGAATGCCTTCAACGGTCCAATCGGTGGTCAGAGCAAAGCGCATCCAGCATTCAATGTCCTCGGACTGCCGGAAGGTTTCATCGAAATACCAATCGCGCTCGGTCTCGCCCACCGGACGGAAGGCAATGGCCTGCAGGGCTTCGCGCCGGAACACGGCGACGGAGCCATTGCCAATAGGATTGCGCCGGAAGATATGGCCCACCGTGATGTCGCGCAGCCGGGGGCGTTGGCAGACCGGCAGCCGGTTACCGTCCTGATCAATCAGGCGCGATCCGGCGAAGCTCAAGCCGACTTCCGGATTGGCGTCGAGATGGGCCAGATGCTGGGCCAGCTTGGTCGGCAGCCACAGATCATCGGAATCACAAAAGCCGATCACGGGTGCCCGGCTTTCGGCAATGCCGGTGTTGCGCGCCCCAGCCAGGCCGCGATTGCGCTGGTTGACAATGCGGATCCGGGGATCGTCGAACCGACGCACCACCGCGAGGGTGTCATCCGTGGAGCCGTCATTGACGACGACGATCTCAAAATCCCGCTCGGTCTGGGCCAGCAGGGAGGTCAGGGTCTCGGCAATGCAATGGGCCACATTATAGGCCGGGACAACGATGGAGGCCCGGGGAGGCGATATGGCGTTGGCGACAGCGTTGACGCCGACTTTGGTGGAGACGTTGGAGACGGGGTTAGTGATCATGGCGTTGGCTTTCATCACAGAGGGTCAAAACAGGCTAAGGGAGAGAGGGGAGAAAGGGGGGGCAGATCCCTCAGCCGAAGAGTTGTGGGTGGAGACGGCGCGGCAGGATCGGGGCCAGCACGGCTCCGAACAGGGTCATCAGACCGCGACGGGGGACGTTGAAAAAACCCATGGGGCTGGCGCGCAGGGCATCGAGCGCAAAGCCCAGAGCGGTGCCGTCCGGGGCGCCGGTGCGCAAAGCCCGCCGCGCCAGATAACGCAAATGGATGGCCTCGGCCCGGCGCAGCGCGCCCTTGGTCAGAGTAGGATCCAGCGCCTTGGCGGTTTTCGCCGCAGCGGCCCAGCCGCGCTGCATCGCCCGCAGGTTTTGCGACAGCCCCATCGGGCTGGCCCGGTAATAGGTCAGGGTGTCGCCCAGGCCTTTGATCCGGACCCCGGCGGCGACCATGCGGATCATCCATTCCACATCTTCATTGTGGACCAGGGTCGGATCGAAGCCGCCGGTGCGCCAGAATTTGTCGGACCGGATGGCGATGTTGGACATGGTGCAGACCGGGTTTTCCGCAATCAGATCGCGGATGGTCAGCGGGCCGGTCTTGACCGAGGAGCGGGTGTCAATCCGCTCGCGGCTGTTGCGGAAGAACGCGACCCGGTTATAGACCGCGTCCCAGGCCCCGTCGCCGGACATCACCCGATGCAGCTTTTCCAAGCGGTGCGGGGTCCAGAGATCGTCGGCGTCCAGGAAAGCGATCACCTCGCCCCGGGCTTTCCACAGGGCGCCGAAATTTCGGGCCGCCGAGGGACCGCTCCGATCCAGGGCGAAAATCTTGATGCGCAGATCCCGCTCCCGCCAGCGCGCCAGGCGCTCCCGGGTGGTATCGGTCGAGCCGTCATCCACCGCAATCAGCTCCCAGGAGCCGAAGGTTTGCTTGCGGACACTGCGGATGGTGGCATCCAGATGGGCCTCTGCATTCCAGCAGGGCATGACAATGGAGAAAAAGGGTTTGCGAGACATGGCTTAGGCTTTCCGAACAGAGGGAAGACGCGGGCCGGCCAGGAAGGGCAGCACGGCACCGATTTGCAGGACGGAGGCAACGCCGAGATAGCTCCAGGCAATCCCCTCCAGGCCATGGGGGGCGGCGATGGCCACCGCGCCGGTCAGGCCCACGGCCAGGGCCGTGGTCACGGCCAATTCCAATTCCGGACGGTTTTCCGCCCGCAGCTTCTGGGCCACAGAGGTCCAGATCAAACCCGGGATCGCGGCCAGGCAGAGAATGGCGACCACGTCCTCGGTGCCCGCCCAGCGATCCCCGAACAGCAGCGGCACATAGACCGGGGCCAAGGCGGCTTGCAGCAACACCACCGGGGTCACCAGTGCCAAGGCCAGCAGCAGGGAGGACCGCCATGCGGCCTGCAGATCTGCGGCCCGGCAGAGATAGGGGAACAGCACCACGGAGAAGGCGGTGGAGAAGGAGGTCGCCAGGCCCAGCCCCGCATTGAAGACGAAGAAATAGACGCCCAGCGCTTCGGTCCCCAGCAACAGGCCGACCACCAGCTTGTCGGCCTGGGCCCGGGCGGCCTTGACGATCTCGACCCCCAAAATGGCCCCGCCAAAGCGCAGGAAGGGACGCAGCGGTGCGCGCGCCACGCGGGGGTCGGGGGACCAGGGCCGCAGGCGGCGCATGCTCAGCAACCAGACCGGGGCGCTGAGCAGCTTCGGCAGGATGATCGCCAAGGGGGACGGCCAGACCCAGACCAAAGCGGCGGTCAGCAGATTGGCGAGGACCACCTGGCCACCGCTGATGGCGGCGGTGGATTTCATCTTGCCCTCGCGCATGGCCAGGGCGCAGTTCTGCAGGCCACCGGGCATGAACAGATATTCCAGACCCAGCAGGGCGAGCATCAAAGCCATCAACGGGTTCGCCCCGGACAGATACAACCCCAAAGCCAGCACCGCCTGCAGGACACAGAGCCCTAAGCACCAAAACCAGGACAACCGGCGTGCCGATTTGCAAACGCTTTCCAGATCGGCATCCGATGCGGCAATGACCCGCTGGGTCACTCCGTTCTCGGTAAAGGCCTTCAGCATGTCAGAGCTGGCCATCGCCGCTGCCGCCAAGCCAATGGCGAAGGGATCCATGGTCCGCGCCACGGCCACCACCACCAACAGACGGGACGCCTTGCTGGAGGCCTCGGACAGGCCATAGGCCGCGAGGTTCTGCAGAAACTTGGACAGGGTGTCGTGGGGCATCGGGCGGTCTTTCGAACGGCGTTGTGGATCGGATGACCCATTCATACGCCGAGACCGGAAAGCCGTGTTGGGAGCGCCAGACTAGGCAAAAGGCGCAAAATCTCGGGCGACTATCCCAAAGGATAGGACGGCGCTCCATTGGGCCTTGCGGCTGTACGGGCGCTCAAATGCAAAGGCTCCGGGGCTTGGGCAGACTAAGGGCATCACACCGACCCATGCCCTGCTGCAAACCCGAAAGGAGCTTTCCCATGCTCTCCCGTCAGACCCTGTCCTTCCTGGCCATCGCCACCCTGTTCGCCGCCGCCATGACCACCACGGCCTGCGCCCCCCTGAAGATCCCGGAAAATTTTGAAACCGTGGAAAACGGTCGGGCCTATCAAGCCCAATATCGCCCCGCCAGCCTGCGCGAGGCCTATGAGGAGGCCGGGTTCAAAGCCTCCACCGACCTGAACGCGGAACGTTGTGTCGAAGCGGACCTCTATGCCCGCCAGACCCCCTGGTCCCGCACCCCGATGGATTGGACCGCCGCTGCCGCCGAGGTCCCGGCCTTCCTGCGCCAGGAAAGCCTGTCTTTGGGGGATCTGCTGCGGATCCGGGTTGGCGAGGACGAGATGCTCTCCGGCCTGTTTGAAATCTCCCGCGATGGCATGCTGAAACTGCCGCATATGGCCGATGTCGCCGCCCATGGCCGCGCCGTCACCGCCTTAGAAGGCGATATCCGCCGGGAACTGGTCGCCGCCGGTCTCTATCGCAGCGCCCCACAAGTCTCGGTGCGCCTGGCCGACTACGCACCTGCCTCCGTTCACGTCTCCGGCGCGGTGTTCCGCCCTGGGCTGGCCGGTCTGGGAGCGTTGCGCAGTGCCGATCAGGATGGTCTGCGCCAGGAAGTCGTCGGCGCATCGACCGAGACCCGGTCCTTAACCGCCGCCCTGCGCGCCGCCGGGGGCGTGCGTCCGGATGCCGATCTGGCCAAGGTCAGCCTGACCCGCCAGGGGGTGACCACGATCTTGGATCTGCGCCCGGTGCTGAAGGGTTACAGCTTCTCCGACGTCCTGTTGTTGGCGGGCGATCAAATCGATGTGCCGAGCAAAACCTGCTTCCAGGAAGCCTTGATGGTGCCGGGGCCGGTGACGCCGCCGGGGGTCAAGCTGTTCCTGTCCAACCTGACCAAACCCGCCGATGCCAATGCGCTGTCCGCCATCGGCAAGGACGCCCGGGAAATGCCCTATGGCACCCGGTTCTCCCAAGCGGTGTTCGGCATGAACTGCGTCGGGGGGGCGAAGCTGACCAATGCGGACCGCAACGCCCTGCTGCTGTCCCGCAACCCGACCACCGGCCAGTCCATCGTCATCGAACGCAGCATCGAGGACCTGCTGCGTCGCGCCGACCGGGATCAGTATGACCCGTTCCTGCTGCCCGGGGACTCCATCACTTGCTACGACAGCGCCGTCACCAATGCGACCGAGCTGCTCAAAGCCATCGGCATCGGCATGGGCACCGCCCTTCTGTTCGCCCTCTGAGCGCCGCAGCCAATCCCTTAAGACCGGGGTCGGCCTCCCCCCTGATCCCGGTCTCCTCCCAAGCCCCGCATCCGTGACCGAAAGAAAAACCAATGACCCATCACCCCACCCCCACCATCCTCGTCACCGGCGGTGCCGGTTATGTGGGCAGCCATTGCTGCGCCGCCCTGGCCCGCCTCGGCTTCCGCCCCGTGGTGTATGACAATCTGACCACCGGTCATGCCTGGGCCGTGCAATGGGGACCGCTGGAAGTCGGCGATGTCCGCGATGCGGTCCGGCTGCGGGAAGTGTTCCGCAACCACAAGCCCGATCTGGTGATGCATTTCGCCGCTCTGTCGGAAGTCGGGGCCTCCTTCGATGCGCCAGAGCGCTATTTCGACGTTAATGTGCGCGGCACCCAAACCCTGCTCCAGGTGATGGCCGAGGAAGGCTGCGCCAAGCTGGTGTTCTCCTCCACCTGCGCCCTCTATGACACCGCCAGCCTTACGGACGGTGCCCTGTTGACGGAAGACACCCCGCTGGGTCCGCTCAGCCCCTATGGCGCAACCAAAATGGCCGCCGAATCCCTGATTGAGGCCGCTGAGGGCCTCGGCGCGCTACAGGCCTTTCGCTTGCGCTATTTCAACGCCGCCGGAGCCGATCCGCTTGGCCGCATTGGCGAGGCCCACAGCCCGGAAACTCATCTGATCCCCTTGATCCTGCAGGTCGCCTTGGGGCAACGCAAAGCGATCTCGCTGTTTGGCACTGACTATCCGACGGCGGATGGCACCTGCATCCGGGACTATGTCCATGTCAACGATCTGGGCGCGGCCCATGGTGCGGCGGCCCGGTTCCTGTTGCAGGGCGGACCGGGGGGCCAAGCCCTCAATCTTGGCTGTGGCGAGGGCCATTCGGTCCAGGACGTCATCAATGCGGTGCGTCGGGTCACCGGCCATGCCATTCCGGTCCTGCTGGCCCAGCGGCGCGCCGGAGATCCGGCCCGCTTGGTGGCCGACACCCGCATGGCCAGCCGGGTGCTGGGCTGGTCGGCGGAGCGCTCTGACCTGTTGACCATCATCCATGATGCCTGGGGCTGGCATCAAACCAGCCGAGCCCAAGACATCGGATCAACCAGGGGCTTTAGTGCCCATTGACGCTCCCCTCATCCAAACCCGACATAGGGGGCAAATGATCCTGTTGGACGGGGCCTTCGGTCCCGTCCGCCCATTGCTCCAAGGGATGCCCCATGGCCTCTTTGTCGGTTTCGCTGCCCCACCGTCCCAACACCGTGTTGGCGGTTCTGTTTGCCCTGGCTCTGGCCATGATCAGCGCTCTGGCTCCCGGTCAGGCCCAGGCCCAATCACTGGCCCAAACCCAGTCTGCTGCCCCCGGCGATCTGTTGCGTGCCCTGCAACAAGGCGGATTGGTGGTTTATTTCCGCCATGCCGCCACCACCTGGTCCGGCGTTGACAGCATTGACTGGCCCCGCGAACGCCAGAGATTGCTCTCGGAGCAAGGCATCAAAGACAGCAAGGCCATTGGCGCGGCCATCAAAGCCATGGGGATCCCAGTGGGCGAGGTCATTGCCAGCCCCTTTGCCCGCTGTCGGGATATGGCCGAAATCGCCTTCGGCCGGGTCGAGGAACGCGATGAATTGCTCGGCCTGCTCTCGGACCGCGACGGCCACCCGGCCCGGATCGCCTATATGCGCGACCGGGTCAGCAGCCTGACACAGCCCGGCTTGAACCGGATGATTGTCGCCCATCGCTCCAACATCGCCGCCGTGGCGGATGTGTCCTTGCGCGAGGGCGAAGCCGTGGTGCTGCGCCCGCTTGGCGGTGGCCGCTTCGATGTTTTGGGCACCCTGGCTCCGGAAGACTGGTCGCCGGATTTGCTATAGCGCCCTAACCAAACAATTTCACGGGTACACCACAGGCCGCCCTCGCATGTCTGTTCTTGACGACACGGCATGCCAGCCTCATATTCTCAGTCGTTACCTACCTATCGATAGGTAAATAATAGCAAGCTTAGGAGGACGCCATGGACCTCAACGCGGATTTCAGCCAGCGCGCGGCGGTGCATTTCGGCCAGGGGGCCTGGAAAGCCTCGCCCATGGCCGGGGTGGACCGGCATATGCTCGACCGGATCGGGGACGAGGTCGCCCGGGCCACCAGCATTGTCCGCTATGCCCCGGGCAGTGCCTTTTCCGCCCACACCCATGGCGGGGGCGAGGAATATCTGGTGCTGGAAGGCGTGTTCCAGGACGAACATGGCGACTTCCCGGTCGGAAGCTATGTCCGCAACCCGCCGACCTCGGCCCATATCCCACGCTCCGACCCCGGCAGCATCATTTTTGTCAAACTCTGGCAGTTCGATCCACAGGACCGCCAGACGGTGCGGATTGACAGCAACGCCCGCACCCCGGTCCCGGTCACCGGGCGCGAGGGCGTGCGCGAGATCCCGCTTTATGCCGATGACCGGGAGCGGGTGCGGATCGAACAGTGGGCTGCCGACCAGGACATCACCCTTTCCGACCACCAAGGCCTGGAAATCCTGGTCCTGGGGGGCGATTTCGAAGAGGGCGGCGAGAGATTCTCCCGGTTCTCCTGGCTGCGCCTGCCGCCCGGCCAAGCTTTTATGGGCCGCAGCGGCGGCTCTGGGGCACAGCTTTGGATCAAGAGCGATCACCTTGCCGAGCCGCAAACCGCGCCCCAGCCCGCGCCTAATCCAGAAACGCCATAGGAGCCTGCCATGACCGAGACCACCGCCCCGCCCTTTGCCCTGATCGCCGGTGCTGGCCCTGGCCTTGGCGAGGCCCTGATGCGCCGCTTCCGGGATCAAGGCCATCGGGTGCTCGGCTTGGCCCGCACCGCCCGGCAGACCGAGGATGGCTTGACGGTGCAAAGCCTGGATCTGACCGACACTGAACAGATGCCCGCCCAGCTCGACGCCCTGGTGGCCCAAAACGGAGTGCCCACAGTGGTGGTGCACAATCCGGCCAAGCTGCTGATCGCCCCCTTGGCCGAAACCGACCCGGCGGATTTTGAGGCAGTCTGGAAGGCCACCTGCCTGTCCGCCATGCTGCTGGGACGCAGCCTGTTGCCGAAAATGGCAGACGCCGGGGGTGGCAGTTTTCTGGTTTCCGGAGCCACCGCCAGCCTGCGCGGCGGGGCCCGCTTCGCCGCCTTCGCCTCGGCCAAATTCGCCCTGCGCGGCCTGACCCAGGCCATGGCGCGGGAGTTCCAACCCCAAGGCATCCATGTCGCCCATGTGATCTTGGATGGCATCATCGATACGCCCAACAGCCGCTCCATGCATGGCCTGAGCGAAGACAAGATGATGAACACCGCCGAGATCGCCGAGACCTATTGGCAATTGGCCGCCCAACCCCGGTCAACCTGGACCCATGAGCTGGATTTGCGCCCCATGGCGGAGCGGTTCTGATGGACCGCCCGGATGTCCTGATCATTGGCGGCGGCCTGTCCGGCCTCGCGCTGGCGGACCACCTGCAGCGTGACGGGGTGTCCTGGCAGCTGCTGGAGGCCGGGGATCGCCTCGGCGGGCGGATCTTCACCGAGACCATCGATGGCGCCAGCTTTGACATGGGTCCGGCCTGGTTTTGGCCCGGCCAGCCGCGCATGGCATCCCTGGCCAAACGCTTTGGCCTGCGGGTGTTCGAGCAATATGCCGATGGCGACCAGCTGGCCCAGGATTCCCGGGGCAAAGTCTATCGCGGCGGCGGTTTCGCTTCCATGGCCGGGTCCTGGCGCTTGGAGGGCGGCATGACGACCCTAATTGACGCCCTGGCGGCGGGTTTGCCTGCCAAACGCATCACCACCAATGCCCCGGTGACCGGCTTGGTCCGCAAGCCAGATCAGATTGAAGCCACCCTCAGCGATGGCCGGACCGTCAGCGCTGCCAAGGTCGTGCTGGCACTGCCACCACGCCCGGCTGCGGCAAACATCACCTTTGATCCGCCCCTGCCCACGCCAGCGCTGCAGGCCATGGCGGCGGTCCCAACCTGGATGGCCGGGCATGCCAAACTGCTGGCGCTCTATGACCATCCCTTCTGGCGGGCAAAGGGTTTGTCCGGTGATGCCATGAGCCAGATCGGCCCCTTGGCGGAAATCCATGATGCCTCGCCCTATGAGGGCCGCCCCTATGCGTTGTTTGGCTTTGTCGGCGTGCCCGCAGCCCTGCGCCTGCAGCAAAAAGACGCGCTGCTCAACGCGGCCCGGGCGCAATTGGCCAGCCTGTTCGGTCCCGCTGCCGCCGAACCAAAAGCCTTGCTTTTGCGCGACTGGGCCGAGGATCCCTTGGTCGCCACCCCGGCAGACCATGATCCGCCGCGCAGCCATCCGCAATATGGCCCACCCGCCGGTACGGATCGGCTTTGGGACGGGGCCTTGCTCTTGGGCAGCACGGAGATCGGCCAAGCCTTCGGTGGGTTTTTGGAAGGGGCTCTGGAGGCCGCCGAAACCACCGCCCAGCGGCTTCAGACCGTGGCCGTTTAAACCCTGTGGCATGGTAAAAACAAAGATTTACCCAAAGATCAAAAAGTCTTCTCGAGCCCCTAGATTTATCTGGAATTGAGTGTCCTTTAACCGGCATCTGGAGTACTTATTTACGGATCCACCATAGGGTATTGCATTCGGTCTTCCCATAGTAGAGCGATATGTCAGTTTCTTCTTCAATTTTAGCGCAGCCCGATGCGACCTTTCACGCTGGGCGAGACCTGATTGGCACGCCAAGCGGCCCGACGCTTGTTCTCGACGGGTCGGTTTTGGTCGAGGGCCTGTTTTTCCGCGATGGCGATACCCTGATCATTCAGGGACCCGATGGCCGCCGGATTGTCATTGAAGAGTATTTCGCCACAGATCCACCCCCAGATTTGGAGACCTTCGCCGGTGCCACAATGCCCGGCGCGGTGGTCTCAGCCTTGGCCGATGCGGGCAATATTTTGGTGGCCCAAGCCGCCGGTGATCCCTTTGCGCCGCTTTTCGGCGCCACGCCCGATACCCCCGGCGCGACCAATCAGCCGGACAATTCCCCCGATAGCCCGCCCGCAAACGATCCGGGCACCGATCCAGGCACAGCGCCGCCGGACTTTGTTGGGGCCCTGTCCCAAGGCCGTGTCGCCGATGTCCTGACCGCATCATCTGACTTTGCCGCCACGCGGGCCGCCGAACTGGGGCTCGACGGGCAGGCCGGGCAAGCCGCCGCAGAACGCTTCCAGAGCCTGCTTATGGGGGCCCTCAACCGAGGCGTGGCACCGGATCAAGCCGTCGCATTGGCCCAAACCGGCCTCGAGAATTCCCTCAGCCAGTCCCAGGCCGAGTTCCAAGCCCTGCAAAATGCCGGACCGGAGGCCCAGATCCTCAGCGGCTTTGCCACCGGGCAGACCGATGCCCTGACCGGGACGACCTCTGGCAATCAAGGCGGTCCGCAGGGCGATGAGGCAACCCTGCGCGACGTGGCCCGCTCCATTGACCGGGGCGAGAGCCTCAACACCGCCCTGGACCAAGCGGTGACCCGGCAAACCGCCCGCCAGGAGGCCGAAGCGGAAGGATCCCTGTTGGGCGGCCTGTCCAACCCCAACAGCGCCAGCCAGACGGCCAATCAGGCCACGTCAGGCAATGGTGCGGTCGGATCCGCTGGACAAGATGCTTTTGGACAAGCCTTGGCCCAAGGGGCGGATGTGGGCACTGCGGCCCAACGGGGTGGCCAAGCCAACACCCTGAACCAACAGCAACAGAGCGCTGCGGAGTCAGCGGCCAACAGCAGCCCCACCGCGCGGTTGCTGAACGGCATGTCCGATGGCTCGATCACGCCGCAACAATTGCAGACCCTGGCGGGCAACACTGCGGCAGATGAGGGCGTTCGGACCTTCCTGAACACCATGACCAACGCCATGAACAATGGCGCCTCCCCGAACCAGGCCCTGCAAATCGGTCAAACCTTCCAAACCATCACCAATCTTGCCAACCAAGCCGGGGCCAACACCCCGGCCCTGCTGCGCTCCATTGCCTCTGGCGAGAATCTGCAACAAACCCTAGATGCCGCGTTGCCCGAGGGGACCAGCGAAACGGTGCGTTCCGTCTTTGGCCGGGCTTTGGGCACCGCGCTTGCCAATGAAGAACTGCCCGCCGCAGCCATCCAACAGGCCGCCGGAGCCGCCAGCCAGTCCTCCCAGGAGCAACAGGCGCAACAGAACACCAATCCGGTGTTGGCCGCCGTTGCCACCGGCGCGCAAGACGGGGAGGCCGTCGGCGGCGACGAGGCGTTCAATCAAGCGCTGGGCCAAACCTTGAACGAGGGCGGCAGCGCAGAAGCGGCCACAGCCAATGCCCAAACCGCGCAAACCGTGTCCGAGGCCGAGGCCCAAGCCCAGCAAGGTCAAGACACAGGCCCGACGGAAGTCGCCCAAACACCCCCCGGAGAGACGCAACCAGGAGAAACGCAGCCGGGGGACGGAACGCCTGCGGACGGGACTGGGACGGACGGGACAGGGGCGGACGGAACACCCGCCGACCCAGCGGATGGCTCGCAAGATCCCGATCAAGGCCAACCGGCCGATCAGCAAGTCGCCGATGCCGGGACGACTGGGGACCAAGGGGACGGCACGGATCAAGGCCCCCAAGATGCCGGACCCACGGACCCGACCACCACGGCGCAAGACCCCGACGCGCAGCCTACCGATGGCCCCGGTCCCGATGGGACACCTCCGGATGGGACTCCTGTAGATGGGACGCCTGTAGATGGGACTCAGGCGGATGGCCAACCTACAGACGGGGCGCCCCCGGATGGTCAACCGACCGACGGAACACCGGTCGAGAACCAGCCCGTAGAGAACCAAAATGAAAACCCGCCTCCGGACTCTGGGACCGAAACCCAAATCGCGGCCTTGGATCAAGGGGATCAACAAGACCCCCAACCGCCCACTGCCACCAATTCGGAGCCAGCCGACAGCGGAACGCCCAATACGGGCACTGGCGGGGCTGGAACAGGATCGGGAACCGATCCAAGCCCGACAGGATCCACAGTCACAGAACCCATAGCCACAGAACCCACAGCCACAGAACCGACAGCCGGAACGACGCCAATCGGCGGTGGCACCCAATTAGACCCTGAACCCCTGCCGCAAACGACCAACCCGACCGACTCTGGAACCGGAGACACCGGGGGTACAGGGGGCGGCACCGGAGGATCTGGGGGGACAATCGGGTCCGCGCTCTCTTTCAATGACTTGTTGAACCCCTCGATTGGCAGCGGATTTGGCGGCAGCGGCGGCCTTGTCAGCACCCCATCCACATCCTCCGGCACCGGACAGACCGATGGGACCGGTGACCCAACGGACACCAGTGGCCCGACACTGCCCCTCGCGCCGACACAGCCGATCCAACTGCCCCAGGGACCGGACACCGGCGACGACGACCCCACCGATCTGACACCGACACCAACAACGACAACACCGACAGAAACCGGAACCACCGGCACGGCCGAAACCGGTGGTGAAGAGGGCGGCACGACCACACCCACGACAACGACAACGACCACAACAACGGGGTCAAGCACCGACAGCACGGGGACGACGACCACAACCCCGACCACGACAACCACAACATCCACGATCGGACCGGTCACCACCGTCCTGTCGGCAGACAGCCTCACGACAACGGAAGACACCGTCAGTGTCAGCGGAAATGTTCTTGCCAATGATGTTGGAACCAGCCTGACCGTCATTTCCGTGACCGGGTTCCTGGCCGGAAACCCGACAACGGTGGCCGCCGGTGTTGCCGTTGAAGGGGATTTGGGCGGGCAATTTGTTATCGCCTCCGACGGGGACGTGACCTTCCAACCCCTTGGCCAATTTGAAATCTTCGCGGTTGGGGAGGCCCCCACCACCTCAGTGACCTACACGGTCCAGGATTCCAGCGGGGCCACCTCCTCCAAGACCGTTACGGCCACGGTCAATGGGGCCAATGATGCCCCCCTGGTGTCCGGCATCGCCCAATTGCCGATCAGCACCACCAGCAGCGCCAGTGTGACCCGCCAGATCACCATTCTGGATGCCGAAATCCTCGATGCCACCACTGACGTGGATTTCAGCGATACCCTCTCTGTCACCAGCTTTAGCCTCAGCGCCGGTTCAGCGGCAGCGGGCGCGGTCGCGTTCAATGGCGGGGGCACCTGGACCTTTACCCCGGCGGCAGATGTCGTTGGCACCGTCACCTTTGAGTTTGTCGCCAGCGATGGCAGGGCAACCGCTTCAGGCACCACGGAAATGGTGCTTCAGGCAGCGCCCATTTTGGCGGTGGCCGACAGCATCAACACCATCGAGGATACAACCAATGTCTTGGGCAATCTGCTGACCAACGACACCGGCGATGGCTTGACCATCACCAATTTCAGCGACACCCAAGGCATCAATGGCATGCTGGGGGCTGGGGGGCTGGCCGGGACAAATGGCGGTCTGCTCAGCGTCAATGCCGATGGCTCTTATGACTTTGACCAAAATGGTGAATTCAACAGCTTAGCCAATGGCGTCACCGGGACCACGAAATGGGATTACACAGCTCAGGATGACTTTGGCAACACGGTCACCGAAACCCTGACGGTCGAGATCACCGGGGTCAATGACGCGCCGACCAACTCGGCTGGTGCGGGTGGTGTTGGCACCATTGCCAAACGCACAGCGACCAACAACACCTCTCAGACCATCACCCAAACAGACTTGGTCACCGGGACGGCGACGGATGTGGACACCGGCGATAGCCTGACCGCCATCAACCTTGCTTTGGATGTCGGATCCGCCACCAACGGTTCGCTGGTGGACAACAACAATGGGACATGGACCTTCACGCCGAACCTCGGCTACACCGGGACCGTCAACTTCACCTATGACATCCAAGACGCCATTGGGGCGACAACGGCCTTTGCCGAAACCGCCAGCGTGACCGTGTCCAACACCCCGGTTACGGTCAATGCCGGGAGTTTTGACACCTCCAAGCTGCTCACCTCCAATGCCACGCAGCAAATGAGCAGTTTCACCATCGAGTTTTGGTTCAAACCTGGCGCGGTCCAACTTCAAACCATCTTGTTTCTTGAGGATACCGGAAACAACGCCTCTATCACCGTCACACAGGGCGTGTCTGGAGAGATTAGCATCAGGGCGGCGCAGGGTTTGTCGGCAACCACCGAGCAGACCGCGACACTGTTCACCGATGTCAATACGTGGCGACATTTTGCCGCCAGCTATGATGGAGGAAGCAACACCTTCACCTTGTATGAAGACGGCATTGCTGCGATTGGAACCACAACCACAACAAACGTTGATCCGAACTTTGATGTCTTAAATCCTTCCTTGACCATGTATGTCGGCGGCTCATCCGGCGGGGGGCAGTATGACGGTCAGTTGGCGGATATCCGGGTTTGGGATGCGGCCCTGAACGGCGTGGACATCAATGGCCGCTACAACACCACCTTGGCGGGCACAGAGACCAATTTGCGGGCCTATCTCGATTTCAGCGAGGGCACGGCCAATTCCTTTGCCGATGACGCCACCACCGGCGACATTGCCAGCTATGCGGTGAACAGCGGCGACCTGACCGTGGCGACGGCCGGTCCGAGCCTGACCCCCGTTGACCCCCTGGTGATCGATTTGGATGGTGACGGCGTGGAGTTGCTCGGCACCGAGGCCGGGGTTGGCTTTGACATGGATATGGATGGCGCGCCGGAGATCACCGGCTGGTCCAGCCCCGATGACGGCATTCTGGTCTTCGATCAAAACGGCGATGGCCTGATCACCTCCATTGAGGAATTGATCAGTCCGGCCTTCGATCTGGGCGGGCGCAACACCCAAAACAATCTGACCAGCATCGAGGTCCTGGCCCTCTATGACGACAATGGGGATGGCAAAATCTCCGACCAAGACGCCCTCTATGCGGGGCTGCAGATCTGGCAGGACGCCAACAGCGATGGCCGCACCGATGACGGCGAGTTGTTGGACCTGGAAGATCTGGGCATCACCGCCTTTGTGTTGCCCGATGCCCAGGATCCCCCGGCGGAGCGCTCGGTGCATGAAACCGGCAACACCACCGCTGCGGAGGGGATTGTCGAGACCGAAGACGGCGGCACCATGGCCTGGACCGAAGTGTTCTTTGACCAGGCCAATGACGATGAAGGCTATACCAGCACCGGCGGCACGGATGCGGATGGGGCGGCAACAACCGATATCAACTCCTAGAAACCTATCAGGAATGTCTTAGGACATTAATTTCATTGACGAATCTTCGGCTCGATCTCACAGTTCGGCACCCAAAAACAGTGAGGTGCCGGGGACCAAGCCATGGCTGTTTTGCCCTGCCAACGTGATCTGTTCGATATTCCCGGCGATGTGGCCTATTTCAACTGCTCTTATAACTCCCCCTTGCTCAAGTCCTCCCGGGAGGCCTTGATCGCTGGAGCGGCATCAAAATCTCACCCCTGGACCCGCAAGCCCAATGACTTTTTTGACGATGCGGAGGCCTTTCGCAGCGCCGCCGGGCGGGCCTTTGCGGCGAGCCCGGATTGTTTTGCCGTGATCCCCTCGGCCAGTTATGGCTGCTCGGCAGCCGCCCGCATATTGGAAGACCATGTTGGGCCGGGCGATGAGATCCTGGTCCTGGCTGAGGAGTTTCCCTCCAACTATTTGCCCTGGCAGCGCCTGGCCCAGGTCACCGGGGCGCGCCTTGTGGTCGTGCCGACCCCGCAAGCCTTTGCCTGGACCGAGGCGGTCTTGGCCCGCATCACCGCACAGACCAAACTGGTCGCCCTGCCCAATTGTCACTGGACCAATGGCGCTTTGCTCGACCTGGAGACCATTGGTGCCGCGACCCGGGCCGTTGGCGCCTATTTTGTCCTGGAGGTCACCCAGTCGCTGGGGGCCAAGCCGCTGGATATTGCGGCCCTGCAGCCGGATTTCCTGATCGCGGCGGGGTATAAGTGGCTGCTCTGCCCCTATGGCCTCAGCCTATTCTATGCCGATCCGAAATGGCATGACGCCCGCCCCTTGGAAGAGACTTGGCTCAGCCGGGCCAATGCCGAGATATTTGAAAACCTCGTTGAGTATACCGATCAATACCAAGCCGGGGCCCGCCGCTTCGATATGGGGCAGAAGAACATCCCCTCGGTGTTGCCGGGCGGCGTCGAGGCCCTGGACCAAATCGCCCGCTGGGGGGTCAGGGACATTGCGGAGACCTTGGCCGAGATCAATGATCGCATCACGGCACTGCTGGAGCCCTTCGGCTTTGTACCGGTCCCCAAAGCGGTGCGCAGCCCCAATATCCTCGGCGTCAGCCTTGAGGCAGGCATTCCGGAGACTTTGCTGCCCAGCCTTGCGGCGCGTCAGGTTTATCTCAGCCGTCGAGGCAGCGCCTTGCGCTTCGCCCCGCATCTGCACATCAACGACAATGACTTGGACCGGCTTTCAGAGGCCCTCAAAGCGGCCTTGGCATAACGTTGTATAAGATGTTCCCAGGAAAGGACCTTCGCCCGTGAAAACCATCGGCATTCTTGGCGGCATGTCAGCGGAATCGACCCAGCTCTATTACCGGGAGCTGTGTCGCCTGACCCGAGAGCAGTTGGGTGGCCTGCACTCGCCGGAACTGTTGATCCGCTCACTGGATTTTGCCGCCATTGAGGCTCTGCAGATGCGCGGGGCCTGGGACGAGGCCGGGGCGGTGCTCAATCGAGAAGCCAAGGCGCTGCAGGCCGGTGGGGCGGAGCTTTTGATCCTGGCGACCAACACCATGCACAAGCTGGCCGAGCCGATGATGGCCGGGGTCAGCATCCCGATGCTCCACATTGCCGATGCCACCGCCGAAGCGATCACGGCGGCGGGCTTGACGCGTCCCGGCCTGATGGCCACCGCCTTCACCATGGAACAGAGCTTTTATACCGAGCGTCTGGTCCGTGCCGGATTGCAGCCTGTCATCCCGGACGCGGAAGATCGGGCCGAAACCCATCGGATCATCTATGACGAGCTGTGCCAGGGCATCACCGCGCCTGCGAGCAAGGCGGCCTATGAAGCCATTGCCGGACGGCTGCGCGATGCCGGGGCGGATTGTTTGATCCTGGGCTGCACCGAGGTCGGGATGCTGTTAAGTCATGACAATGTGCCCGTAAAAGTGTTTGATACCACCTTAATCCATTGCAAATCAGCTTTCGAGGCCGCGCAGCAACCACCAAGGTGATGGGATGCACGCCACAAAATCTGTCATTGGTATCAAACGCCGCCCAATCTTCCCCTTCTCGTGGCCCTTCTCTGGGCCCTTCTCTGGGCTCTTCTCTGGGCTCTTCTCTGGGCCCTACTCAGGGATTGGGCTCATCGTAGCAGGTTTGCTGACGGGTTTACCGGTGCCCGACCCAGCGAGAGCGGCAGCTCAGACCCCAGGCCCTTTTGTCATCGAAGGGTTTGCCGGGCACCCCTTTGGCCCACACCTTATCGCCCAGAGTGTTTCGCCCACTGAAGTCGAACGATTTCGCCGTCTTATGGACGATGGGGATCGGAAGCGGGTCCAAGGGGATCTCCGCAATGCCTTGCGACACTATCAAGACGGCCTATCCATGGCCGAAGACTTTGCGGCTCGGGCGCCAGACAATCTGGGCTTTGTCAATTTTTTGGCTGTCACCTTCGGCAAAATAGGACAAGTACAGATCTACCTGGGTCAGATCTCACCAGCCTTGAAAAGCTTCCAAGACAGCCAACGCTTTTTCATGCGGCTGGTCGAACAAATCCCAGATAATCCAGAAATACTTGGAAACTTAGCCAAAACCTATAACCGTATTGTCGAAATTTATTTCGCGCAAAACAAATTTGCCGCAGCCATTGAGAGTAGTCTCCAGGGCTTACGGATTGTTCAAAAATGGGCTGATATGGCACCGAACGATCCCCACCAACTTTTCCTGACTGCGGTCCTGCAACGTCAATTGGGCAATGTTTATCAGCGAACGGGTCAATTCAAAGCTGGCATCGACCATTTATCGGCCAGCATGAAAGTTTTTGAGCGGCTCTCAACTCTGGATCCTGAGGACTTTTGGCTAAAAGTTGACATCGCCCATTTGTACAATGATATCGGTACTTTGTTCGATTCTCTCGGAGATAGAAATTCTGCGCTTACTTATTATCAAACGGGAGATAAATACTTTAAAAAAATCATGCAAGGACGATCCGAAACTGGACCATGGGCTGACATTCAAGCAAGGCTATATTTTAACATCGGACAAAGTTATTTCACTGATAAAACTTATGCAAAAGCACTCCAATATTATTCAAAGAGCATTGCAAGCATCAAAGTCCTCATCCAGACTCATCCAAATAACATTGGTTTGCAGGAAGATTTGGCTGATTTTTTGATCCGACAAGGGGATGCGCTCTATAATCTTGGTCAATTCAAAGCCGCCGCCAAAAGCGCCTTTGAAAGTGTGGCAATCTACGAAAAGCTCACCAACCTGTACCCCAACAACACCAATTTGCTCAAAAAGTCCCATCTAACGCTGATCAAACTTGGCGAAGTTCAATCCGCTTTGGGAGACATCACTGCCGCCATGGCAACCAATGAACAAGCCATGACATATGCGCGCCGCCTCGCCGCACAAGATCGAGCAAACCCAGTGTGGCAGTATCTCCTCGCCACGACATTGCGCAGACTTGCCGGGAACCATTTTACCGCTGGCGATCTGGCCCTCTCCTCCGCACGCTACAAGGAAAGTATTCGCATGGTGCGAGGTCTCCTCAATCAAATACCTGATTATCGAGACATAAAAGATGAGTTTTCTGTCGTATTACTAAGTTACGCTGACACATTAAAACAGCAGGGTATTTTGGATGAAGGTTTAGAATATGCATTAGAGAGTAAAAATTTTCTCGAAAGACTCATTCAAGAAGAACCAACAGACAAACTATGGCCAGCCAATATGGCAGCGACTTTAAGGGTTATCGGAGACATTAAGGTGATCCAGGGCTCCCTTAGAGAGGCCAGTGAAAGCTACAACCGGCAACTTCAAATAAAAGAGAGATTGTCCGAACAAGACCCGGAAAGAACCATTCTACTCTACGATATAATACTAATACTTGACAGTATCGCAGGCGTGCAAGAACTGCAGGGGCGCCCCGCAGAGGCTATTCAAACGCTTAACCGAAGCGCCACAATTGAACAAAAGGTCTTGGAAAAAAATCCCGACAATATTCTGTGGCTTTCAAAAAGCATTGACAGATTGAATGAAATTACTGAATTGCTTATCTCTCAGCGCAAAATTGAAGAAGCACAAAATGTATCTGAAGAAGCTCTGGCTATCGGACGACAATTAATACAGAAAAAAATCAAAAATAACGACGTAATTTTCTATCATACGATAAGCCTTATGTTCAAAGGTCAGCTCTCTTTCATAAAAAAAGACTATCAAGAAGCCGTGCCAAGCCTGCGGCGAGCCATTGATCTCGCTACGGATCTCACGGAACAGCATCCAGCCAACATCGTTTATCTTCGAGCTCTCTGCGGCAGCCATTTAAGCATGGGAGAAACACTTGCCAGTATCGGCGATATTGATGGGGCAAGAGAGCATGGCCACCGCAGTTTAGAGATCGCCCAGGATCTCTATGACCGCTTTCCCGACCAGGTATCTCACCACACGATTCTGGCGGCGAGTCACGGTGCCTTGGGAAGCTACAGCGCCGACCCCATTCCGCATTTGCACCAAACCATCTCCATCCTAACAGCCTTGGAGCAGAGCGGGCGCTTGCCCCCGAAAAACAAGAATCTTCTGACCAAAGCCAACAAAGAATTACGGGCAGCGGAGGCAACAGCTCAAAGCCAGGAGTAGTGTGGTGGATCTGAAATTCCTAAGACAATTGACGCAAGCACACCAAGGAATTTCAGATCCGAAAAACCACACTAGATCATAAAGTTGCTAGTGTCCTAATCGAATCAGAAGTTCGTTGGGTGCGGGAAACTTTGTGTGGCGAACTTCTGATTCGGGACACTAGGACGTGAAGCCACCGCGACGATAGACCCGGGGGCCCTTATCACCTTAAGATACCGATGGGTGCCTTTCAGGACGCCACTTGGCTCCACATTATCCTTCCCGACAGCCCCCATCGGAGACGCGTTATGGCCTATGAACTCCGCTTTGAAGGAAACGGCTTCTTCATTGAATTCACGGGCTTGGTGAGCTTTGATGAAATCGCGGAGGCCAATGACCTGCTCTATACCCACGCGGCCTGGGACACCCACCAATATCAGATCTGGTCCTTCCTGGATGCTGGCGCGATTGATGGCGAAAAACGCGACAGCCGGGTGATTTCCAAAGTCGATGAGCGCACCCTTGGCGATGGGCGGGACAGCCCGGTGCGGATCGCGTTCATGTCCACCAATGCCAAATCCAATGAAATCATCACCGCCTATCTGGATGCGGTCGATGAGAGCCGCTTTGTCGGCACCATTGTCCGCACCGAAGAGGCCGCGCGGGCCTTTGTGAAAGACGCCTAAAACCTTGCGTCCGTCCAACGCCGATCACGGTCGAGCAGTTCAGCTGGCAGGTTGCGGACTTTAGGGGCGGCACACCCTCCACCCGTCGCCGTCCCCATAAGGCTGCAAAGCCATAGCTGAGTGTACCTGCCATGCAGAGGTCGACCCGGTTCTTGCGGTTTTATGAAATAGAGCCATTTCGGCTGAAAATGCTCTCGTTCTTTGGGGCTGCCAAAATGCCTCGAAATCTTCGTTTTATATTGAAGTTAGGACGCCGTTTTGTAGGACGAACCTACCAGCTGCCGCAGAAACGTGGTGCCTGCTTCTATGCACTGTGATTAAAGCGAATCTGCAAATGCGATCCACCTTCCCGCCAGGAGCACTGCGCACCACAAGCCTATGGAAAGAGCGGCACTCACTAGTCGGACGCGCTTCAAAGCAGCAAACAGCGCTGCGTTTGCGCCCGCCAATGCAAGGAGGAAAAATTTGATCATGACAGCGGGGTTTTCGGCATAGCGCGTGGCCTGCACGGAGAAGAGCAAGATCCCCGTGGCAACTGCCGCGCCAAACCCAATCAGCGCAATGCGCAACAGGCTCTTGGCAAAACCGTCCACCTCTTTGACACGCAAAATCCGCAGATCGGCAAGGATCACTGGTGCAATGAGAAAGCTGATTGCGAGGATGTGCAATGCTGAGATGAACGGATAAACCGGCCCGCCCACTAGGTCCGCAAGTGCTGAAGTCTCTATCGCGCTGAGTACCGAAGTTAACCCGAACATCCAGCGTCCTCGGTCTGCATGCGACCGCGACGCACCACGGTTTCTCCGTCCACAAGGCGCAGCCATTGCCCGCGCAACTGATGTGGCGGGCGGCAGTTTTGATAAACAATGGTTGCGACCCAATCGCCGACTGCAATCCGGTCTGAGAGGTTAAAGAACAGTCCGATTGGCGGATATTCGATTTCGATAATCCGACCTCGGTCCTCAGCCCGCACCTCAAGGATTTCAGCGAATTCTTCGCCCTTCGGCAGATTTGCGGGTGCCTGCAGGGCACTATCCACGCGCAGCTCGATTACTGGGTGAGGACGCCGGAATGTCGCTTCGATCACCTCGCCAGCGACGTATATCGGGCGCTCACTGTCGTAGATACCTGTGAAACCGTGATGTGCGAAGGCCGACTTGGCTAGAATAGGAGTTCCAAGGATCCCAAGCGTAAAAGAGCGTCTTGTCAGCATGGTGCCCTCTCTCAATCAGCCATCACATCGTTGCGACGCAGAGCGATCACATCCAGGAACGCGGGGGCATCGATATTGGCAATCGGCAAACGACCAGTCGCCGGACGGCGAATGTCGAAACTGTCAAAATAGGCGAGCAAGTCGGCATTATCGGTCGGTGCCCCTTCGGTATTGTAGAGTTGGAAATTGGGGTAGATCGGCGCAACGCTACCATAGTCGGCATATGCCGTTAGACCGACGTTCAGAACCAGCGGCAGATCCGGGCGAATGATCTGCTCAATAACCTCCCATTCCTGGCCGTCTGGACGGGTCAGAAGCGTAAAGATCTCGCCATGGCGTGCAATACGCAAGTCAACCGGACCCGTTGGCGCTGGCAGAATTTGGAGCGTCGAAAGAGAATTCGTCGTTGTCTTCAACTCATAATGCGGCTCTCCAGCCGGCGCAGCCGTCCCAATCGAAAAGAATAGCCAATTTTCTTGTCCAGGGATCCAGCTGGCCGCAGAGACATCGCGTGGGGCGCGAACGAAGAGGCCAGCGAGCGAGAACGAAGTTAGCGGCAAGTCGGCCTCGGTCCCGGTCACTTCGATCCGGGTCGTGGCGATGAAGTCACCGGAAACCTGATGATAGAGATGGCCCGCCTGATTGTCTTCGAACCAACCAGAAGCCACGGGTTCTAAGACAAGTTTGCCGTCTTCGATGCGCGGCTCTTCCCATTTTCGGGTGAAACCCTCGGGCCAGTGTTCGGACCAGCTTTCCAGTGCGGAGGCGTTATCGAAACTGGTCGAAAGGGCACTGATATCATCCGCCTGAGCGAATGTGGCGGGCGTGATCAGGGTGATAGAAGCGGCAAGGACGATGGATGTGGTGAGAGTTTTCATGTGAATGCTCCCTGCATTGCTGTGTGAGACGGCGCGCTTTGCCCGCTTCGCTCATAGATTAAGGACAATGAGTGAACGTGCTCCCGGGCCTTTCCATTCGGCGAAGGCGGATCATCGGGCGTTCCTTGACGACCTGACTGCGAGGAACAAATTGGATGATGGATAACGCTCAACAACCTCGATTTTTGATAGTTTTTATAATGAAAGGTTATGGAATGTTTTCAGTGATGGATTATCGCTGTGTGGTCGCTCTCAGTGAGGAGAAGAGCTTCTCTCTGGCGTCAGAGGTCTTAGGGATTTCGCAACCTGCGCTGACCGCAAGGCTGAGACGGATCGAAGAAAATCTGGGCGTTCGCCTGTTCGAGCGTGGCCGACGCGGAGCCCAAGCCACACCAGCCGGTGATGCATTCACGGACGCCGCGCGACGGATCATCGACATGGCGGATCGGTCGGTAGAGGCCGCACGGGATGCCGATCGCGGGCTGGGGCAATTTCTGCGCATTGGAATGACCCAAATTGCTGCTGTTCAAGTCGTGGTGCCAATCCTGAAGACTTTTCGCGCGGAGAACACCTTTGCCCGCGTTCGGCTGACCGAGAGCATCTCATCCATATTGGAGGCGCAAGTCGAGCAGAACCTGATCGATGTTGCTTTTCTACATCCACCCATTCACCAGGCGGGTCTTTCCGAACTCCTCCTCATGTCACGGCGCCTTGTGAAATATGACGCGATGGCATCTCCCCATGATCGCCCACCGATGATCCGGTACACGCGACGGGATGCCCCGGTCCTCGTTGCGGAACTCGATCGCCAGGAACCTGGCGGTGTTGAAGCCAACGCCTTGGCAGAAGTGGACACAGCAATCGGCGCGATCGTGATGTCTCATGCTGGATACGGCCCGTTTGTGGTCCCGGAAGACTTCCCGAGCCCGTTCAAACGGTCAAGCAACTGCCTTGACGGGTCACCGCTGAAAACAGAATTGGGCACCAGTATCGTCTGGCGAAGCTTGGATCGTCGGCCGATGGTGCGCGCGTTGCTGGATATCTGCCAAAGATCGTAGCCGGAACGCATGCTGCTTCCGTTTTCGGCGCTACCGCCAATCGGGCTGCCGAACCGGTACCCACTTCGGCTGAAAATGCTTTAGGACGGACGCAGAATCCGTACGAAGAGAGGACGCCGGAAGGGCGGGAGCGCAGGCCGGTTCAACGGAACCAGGTCCGGATCAGACCGTCCGATGTGGACCAGCCGCTCGATCCGTTCTTCCGTAGGCGGGTGCGTCCTCAGCCATGTTGAGCGCCCACGCGGAATGGCCAATCCAATCACCCGGCGAAGGATGCTCCTTTCCTGATGGCGTATCGCATCCAAAGCCCGCACCAACCCCCACGGATCTCGTGTCAATTCCACCGCCTTGGTATCCGCAGCAAACTCCCGTTGTCTCGATAAAGCCAAGTCCAACAGATTTACGCATATTGGCGCGATGGCAAAGGCAATGGGGAGCCAAAAGGGCAGATAGATCCCCGCATCTGCCAAGGACAGCACCACACAGAGCATCAAGCCAACCAGGGAGGCGATGGAGGTTGTTGAATAGACCAGCTTTGAAAACACCGTCAGCTTTGAATCTTCGGCAGCAATGTGGGCGATTTCATGGGCCAAGACACCGGCAAGCTCCCGTCTCCCTAAGGTCTCCAGCGCGCCGCGAGAAAGGGCAATGGCGGAGTCTTCGTCGGTCCCAACCGCAAAGGCCGTGATCATTCGGCTAGGGTGAACATAGAGCTGTGGCGCGGCCTTTAGGTCTGCCTTTGCTGCAAGATCCAAGGTTAAGGCGTTCAGGGCGGAATACTGCCAGCCCTGCGCGGCAATGGCCCCTTCCATGCGCATAATCAAATTCGGCGACAGGCGCGGACTCACCCAGATCAAAAACAGCGGGAGGGTCATTGCCAGGACGGCACCTTCCCAACTGGCGACAAACCAACCGCAAGCCGTCGGGATCGCCAGCATCACCAGGACATAAAGGGCTGTTTGCCGCCGGTCTCGACGCTGATACACCGTTGCGATGTTTTCTTGTTTCATTGTTCCCTCCATTGATTACGCCGCGCCGCCGGGCAAGAGCAGCACAAGGTGACCAAGGAGGAAGAAAAAGACCGCTTCGTCCCAGCGCGAAAATCGGAGCTCGAAAGCCTTTTCCTGCGTGATGGCGGCAAGAGTGGCTGCGGCAAAGGCCGATATTTGCAGCAGCGCGCTGGCTCCCAGAGTGACTTGGTCTGGGGGAAGCTGGCTGGACAGAACCAACACCAGGCACAGAATAATACCAACCCTGGTAAGCCCTGGAGTGCTGGAAAGATTTTGATCTGGCGTGTTTTTGAAGTTGTCATCCCGCATTGCAAAGCCCTCTTCATGAGCGACATTGATCCTGCACTCCCGATAGGTCGGCAAGCGCATCGCCGGTCCAAAACCGGCTCAAAAACCCAAAAACTGTCTGGTGATCAGCGTGGCACCGCGCGGTTCCGTTGGAAATGCTCTTGGTGCGTAATTTGGCAATCCGTCAACGGCATTGTCACATCCTCCTTCCAGAAGCGATATGATCCCATCCCAGTGCTGCAATGTTATCGCCAGCGACGATGGATTTTCTGTTTCGAGGCCCCGGTCGGCGACCTCTTACTCCCTATCTCGTTAACCACCAAATGCGTGTCAAGATGGAATTTTAAGGCATGTATTTCAATATGTTAGCTTTATCTCGGAGCGCTGTCCGACCTGTGACCGCCCGACGTCAAATAGGGCTTCCCCAATGACCCATCCCGCACTGCTTCCACTCGCAGCCTTCGATATTCGGGAGGCACACGCCGTTCCGGTTTCCGAGAATTGGCCAAGCTTGGCATCGACAACACCCTATCGATGGCTTCATTTGGATTTAAACGCCCCGACCACAGAACAATGGGCAACAGATCATCTCCCGGACATTGCGGCCAACGCCCTGTGTCAGGCCGAGACACGGCCACGCTGCGAGCGCCTTGAGAACGGGCTTGTCTTAAATCTCCGGGGGGTGAATTTGAACCCGGACTCCGATCCGGAAGACATGGTTTCGGTTCGCATGTGGATAACCGAGCATACGGTCGTCTCAGCAGTTCTTCGCAAAGTTTGGGCGGTTGATGCCATTCAGAGCGCCACAGAGGCCAATGCGGCCCCTGCTTCGGTCGGTCAATTCCTCATTGACCTGACCCATGGACTGACGAACCGCATCGAAACGGTTTCCTTGGCGCTGGAAGAACAGACCGACGAACTGGAGGAAGCCATCTCAGAGGGGCAGAGCCTGCCCTCTGACAAATTGGGGCGTCTCCGCCAAGCTGTCATAAAGATGCGTCGCTTCATCAACCCGCAACGCGAAGCCATTGCAATTTTGGCATCTCTCCGGGAGTGGATCTTCTCTGACGACGAGTTGGCCTTGCTCCGTGAAACCGCCAACAGAACCCGACGCATTGTTGAAGAACTCGACGCCACACGAGACAGGCTGTCTGCGCTGCAAGACCATATTGAAGCGGACCGGGTCAATGCCCTCAGTCGGAACAGCTATGTCCTTTCCGTTGTCGCCGCAATCTTTCTGCCGCTTGGCTTCTTTACCGGTCTCTTTGGTGTCAATGTGGCGGGCATGCCCGGGACCGGAGACCCCTCGGCCTTTTGGATCTTGACAATCGGCTCCGTGCTCGCTGGTCTGGGACTTTATTTGATTTTCAAATTCTCGAAATGGCTTTGAACGGGAAGGCGCAACAATGATGAAAAGCCTCCTTCCTTTGGTGGCTCTTTTTATGGGGTCGGCCTTTCTGCTGTTCGCCGGTGGAGTCAACGCGTTAATCCTCCCGATCAGAGGCGAGGCGGAAGGGTTTACTGCCGCGTCATTGGGTTTGCTTGGGACCGGTTGGGCGATTGGCTATGTCGCGGGATGCCTGCGCACCCCGTCCCTCGTTGCCCGCGTTGGCCACATTCGGGCGTTTGGTGTGATGTGTGCGATCGCTGCGATTGCCATTTTGTTCTCGCTGCTGCTCATCACACCGTGGGTATGGGTACCCGTGCGCGCCTTGTCAGGTTTCTGCTTTGCCGGGGCGGCAATGATCGTTGAGAGCTGGCTCAACGAGAGGTCCGATGCGGCGTCGCGCGGGCGGACCTTTGGGATCTACACCATGGTCAACCTCACCGCCACCACGGCAGGCCAAATGGTTTTGACCCTCGGAGAGGCCAGCGGATATTTTTTCTTTGTCCTCGCCGCGATTGTCTACTGCCTTGCCTTACTCCCCACAGCGATCAGCGCGACGACAACGCCAAAACCGTTGACACAGGTCTCGTTAGATCTGGGTGGCCTTTGGAAGAACTCGCCGATTGCTGTTTTCGCTGTCCTGATGGTCGGCATTTCCAACGCTGCCTTCGGAACGCTCGCCGCTGTCTACGCAGCAAGAATAGGGCTTGGCCTGGATCAGATTGCCCTGTTTGCCAGCATCCCGATCTTGGCCGGTGCCGCAATGCAAATTCCGGTCGGTTTCGCATCTGATAAGTTTGATCGGCGTAAGGTATTGGTTGGGATTGCGGTCATTGCGCTTTTGGTCGATGGGGCTTTCCTGTTTGGTGGACCCATGGACCCGATCATGGTTCTTGGATTGTCGGCGTTTTTTGGGGCAACGGTCTTCTCCATGTACCCATTAATCGTCGCCCACGCGAATGATCACGCGTCTCCGGGTACGTTTATCCAGGTCAGTGGCGGGCTGCTTCTGATGTTTGGTATAGGCTCGATTCTGGGACCCACACCCGCCGGCTTTGTGATGACCTCCTTTGGTCCGGCAAGCCTCTTTGCCGTGACCGGTATCGCTCATATTCTTTTGATTTTTTACGCTATTCTTCGGATCTGTACCGCTCCTGCTGTCAAACCGGAGGATAAAGTGTCTTTCCAAGCCTCACCCCTGGCGCGCGCATCAACACCAGAAACCGTCGCCCTGGCAGCAGATCAGGCAGAGGTGGATGCGAACCGAGCGAACCAAGAAACCGGAGAAATCCGGACACCTCAACCAGGGAAGTCCGACGGATGAGCGGGATGTTCCCCATTCTTTTTGGCCTCGTCGGGCTGGTGATCGGGGGCGAACTCCTGGTCCGGGGGGCCGTGTCGGCGGCTAAGTCCATTGGCCTCTCGCCGATGGTGATTGGTCTCACCCTGGTTGGGTTCGGCACCTCCTCGCCGGAATTGGTCACCAGCCTGGAAGCGGCCTTTTCCGGAGCCCCCGGCATTGCCATTGGCAATGTGCTTGGCAGCAATATCAGCAATGTTCTTTTGATCCTCGGTCTTGCGGCCTGTTTGGCGCCCGTGGTGGTCGAGCCGAAAGCCTTTCGCCGCGATGGCACCATGCTCCTGATCGCCACCTTGCTGTGTTTGGGGGCGGTTTTCCTGGGCGACATCAATCGCTTGGCAGGCGGCGTCTTGGTTGCGGCGCTCCTGGCCTATCTCGGCTACACGCTTTGGTCGGAAAAACGCGAAAATGGCACGGCGGCCGCAGCGGTTTATGAGGCCGAGGCCGACACCAAGAGCGGTCCTGAGCATTCCATCGCCGTGTCTCTCGGCATCGCTCTGGCCGGGTTGGTCATCACGATCTTTGGTGCCAAGTTTTTGGTCTCCGGCGCTGTCTCCATCGCCGAGGCCGCCGGGCTGTCGGAGACCGTGATCGGTTTGACCATCGTTGCCGTTGGGACGTCCTTGCCGGAACTGGTCACCGCCATCATCGCCGTGCGCAAGGGCCAGGGGGATGTCGCCTTTGGCAATGTGATCGGCAGCAATATTTTCAATGTTTTGGGTATCTTGGGCTTAACCGCTGTCATTCACCCCTTAACCGTCCCGCCGGAGGTCTTGCGGCTGGATATTTGGGTGATGGTTGGGGCCACCGTGATGATGCTGGTCTTCGCCAGGACAGGATGGTCGGTCAGTAGACGCGAGGGCAGCGCCTTTCTAATTCTTTACGCAGCCTATGTCGGAAGCCTGCTTATATTGTAAAAATCGGTTAGGGATGGCTGCGCTGACCAGTATTGGGCCAAAAAAGCTATGATCAACAAAGACATAATGTGTTCGATGACCTAGTGTCACGTCCTCTTCTGGATCGCGTCCTGAAGCGGTTTATTGCGTTCAAGCAGGCGACGGAATCGTGTTTCGCTCAGAACGAGCAAGGTGGTTGGAGCGATCGCTCGGACTTCTGTCCGAAGGGCCTTACTCTTCAGGAATGTCATTTGTCCGAACATATCCCCGCGGCCCAGGCGCACGGTTTGTCCGGCTGTTTCCTGCTCCACCGCACCCGTTGCGATGAAATAGACACTCTTGTTCGGGGCATCTTTGGTTAATATCAGCTCTTCGGGACTCACGAACCGCGTAACAAGAGCCCGTGCCAACCGTTTTAGAACAGCGTCATCAAGATCGGCGAAAAGCGGAAACTGACGGATCAACTCGCCTCTGTGCAGTGCGATGTCGAGATGGGGTCGGCTTTCGGCGGCAGCCCTGCGGCCATCGACATCCTCCATCAGAGCAATGAACACCTCGGTACCGATCAGGCCGTCCTCGCGCATTGCGGTGTATTCTCGCTCCTCAAGGCGCAAAGCGGTCCGACGAATAAAACGTCGCTCCAGTTCTTCAGCATAACCCGGATATTGTAATCGCAATCCTTCTAATGCGGTTTCCACCAACTCAAGCCGCCTTGCAACAATTTCGTGCAAAAGATCGGCCACGCGCAGTCCATGAATGCGGCGAATACGCCCATCGATAAAGGCATCCAAGTCACGCATAATCAGCCTTTGGGTCAGCAAGCGCTCAAACCGATCAGCTGTCATCCGGGCCAGCGGAAACGACAATCCGAACCGCCCGTTCAGAAAGACGGAAAATCGGAAGCCGTAGCTATAAGCCACGCTCAGCTTGGCGGCACGATTGTAACCGCTACGACCTTGGCTCCAGGTTCCTTCGATGAGGCGCCCGGCGCCGGAGAGCACCTGCTCCGCCATCCGCGCCGAAATCATCCGGTCGCGCACCCGGGCCAGGATGGTGTCGCGCTCATGACCGGCAAGGGCGATCAGGCCAAGGGTAATCCGGTCGCGATCGAGGATGTCGACATTTTTCTCAGCCGATTTCACGGCGTCATCCAGGCGTTCCGCGAAACGTTTCGCCTCTGAGCGCACCGTATTTTGATCCAGCGCGTAATTCTCGTTGGTTTGCGCAACATCCTCGCGCACCGTTTGCAGCGCAACGGCGATAACTTGGCGCGACAACGCCTCATCGATGGGCGACAGCTGATCGAGGCCTAGACGTTTGATAATCCACCGAAGTGTCGTTCCTTGAACAAATAGCGTGAACAGCGTGTAGCCCGTGGCCAAGATGCCTACGACCCGCTGGATCGGTTCTGGAACCAGCGCACTCTCGGTGACCGCAAGGGCCAGGGCAAGGGTGACGGCACCCCTCAAGCCACCCCACAATATGGCGACCCGATAGGGTTGTTCGACCTTTGGTGAAACCTTGGCCAAAGTGAGGAGGGGCAAGATACCAAACAGAATGGCGGCGCGTGCGGCGGTCGCTGCCAAGATCACAACAATGACCAAGAAAAAATCTTCAATGCGGACTTCTTGCAAAAGTCTCGGAATCAAAAGCGCAGCAAGAATAAAAATCAGTGCCCCAGCCCAATGTGCCAGAACCTCCCAAAGCTCGCGAAGATTTGACCAAGTTTGCGGTGATAGCCGAGCAGGCCCCATCAGATTGAGCGTCAATCCCGCCGCGACGACGGCGATGACGCCGGACGCTCCGATCATTTGCTCGGCACCAATATAGGCAAGGTAGGGCAGAGCGACGGAGATAGAGACTTGGGCCAGTTCATGCCGACCGAACATGGCCATAATCCAGACCGCAATCCAAGCCGCCACGCAGCCCGTTAGGGCTCCTCCGAGGATCAAAACCGGGAATCGCGCCAGGGATTCCGCAAGATCGGGATCAGGAACCCCCATCATCACAAAGCCCATGAACAGGCCGAACAAGGCAATGGCGGCCGCGTCGTTTAACAGGCTCTCTCCCTCAATGATCCTCGCCAACCGGCTTGGGGCTGAAATGGACCGGAAGATGGTCACCACGGCGGATGGATCAGTGGTCGAAATGATCGCTCCAAGGAGCAGGCAAGCCGCTAGCGGCAAAGCACTGACCCAGGATAGAGCGTAACCCACACTCAGCGTCGCCACGACGACTGCCACCACCGCAAGCACAAGGATCGGGACCCAGTCGTCGAGCATCCGGCGCAGGTTCATACCCAAAGTGGCTTGGAATAGAAGCGTTGGAAGAAAGATGTAGAGAAAGACATTCGACCGAATGGGAAGGCCAAGAATGGCCTCTGCCATGGGGTTCAGAGCGTCAGTGAGCTCCGTCTGCAGGAAAAAAACCGCGCCCGTCGCGATCAACACCCCCAATAGGGCAAGGATCACACTGAAAGGCAGCCGCAATTGGGCCGCAAGGGGCTCGGCTGCACCGATAACGAGAAACAGGGACGCAACAATGGTCGTTACAACGACAATATCCACAAGAGCCGTCCCAGATTTATGGTCCGATTTAGAGCATTTTCAGCCGAAGTGGGTCCGGTTCGGCGGTTCGCAAATCCGACAATATAAAAAGTCAGGGCGAATTCCGCGATTTATTTGACGCGGAAATCGCTCTAGATCAGTTCAAAACAACATCCCATTCGCTTTGTTGGTGATCTTATACCAAGGGTCGGAAAAAGGATCTCTCCTCTGAAGATCCGAAAGCACCAATGACCTGGAGAAGATGTCGTAGTGTTCGGAAGGGGCACCGGGCCTAGAGCCCTACCGGAGACAGGAGCGGAGCAAATTGTCGTGAGATCAAAATCCAATCACAACGTGATCGGTGAGCCCATTCAGGGCGGGGCCAAGCCGCAAAAGCCGCGTCCGGCAAGGGTAGAAAAATTGAAAAAAATGGCGCGCCTAGGCCGCAACTGCGGCCCGGGCCTGGTGGCCCGCCCGTCGGAGACAGGAGCGAAGCGAACTGTCGTGAGACACAAATCCGATCACAACGTGATCGGCGAGCCTACCCTCGGGCGGGGCCAAGCGGCGTTAAGCCGCGCCCGGCGAGGGCAGAAAATATCGCGCTCCTTGCCAGAAGAATTTCGAAAGCTCAGGCGCGCTTAGGCCGCGACTGCGGCCCGGGCCGAGTGGTCCGCCCCGTCGGAGACAGGAGCAAAGCGTACTGTCGTGAGACAAAAATCCGATCACAACGTGATCGGAGAGCCCACCCTCGGGCGGGGCCAAGCGGCGTTAAGCCGCGCCCGGCGAGGGCAGAAAAATCTAAAAAAATGGCGCGCCCGAGAAGATTCGAACTCCTAACCTTCTGATCCGTAGTCAGATGCTCTATCCAGTTGAGCTACGGGCGCCCAGAGGCGCGCGGGACGACTTGGTCCGGCGCGCGGAAGACCGGTTGTCTATCCGATCAGACCCCAGCATGCAAGGGACAATCGACAGGATTTTTTTCCGCAGCGGCTTTATGGTCAGACATCCCTCTATTCCATAGGGCTATTGCGGTTATTGCCCCGTCTAAATGGGAACGCTGGGGACTCGGCAAACTGAAAACAGGGCCTGATTCTAGAGACTTAGGAGACATTCCCGTGACAAACACCGGTTTGACGCGCTCCGACTGTGCCAAACAGGGCAAACATGGAGCAGAAAACGAACTCTTTCTCGGAAAGGCCTTGATTCGGGAGGAAAACCGGTTGTTCCCCCAAAAACCATTCTGTACACTGCCCCGCAAAAATTAAGGTGATTTTAGGATTGCGTCAGGTCGTCTCGATCACGCGGTTTGAAAATTGCCTGATGTAAACAGTAGTCTGTGGTCCCGGTTCAGTTCGGATCCCGGTTATGGTTTCGGCCATATCGCCGCCGGGCTGGGTGGTCTCGCTCGGCGCGATGCAACAGTCGCAGTGTACAATCGCTCGTCCCCGCCTGCCGTCCCCGATATCGGGGGCCATCGGGCCGGGAACAAGTCCAAAGGTCTTACGTCCATGGCGCTCTTGAACGGTAAGGCGGTCCTTCTCCTTGCAGCGTTTTCTCTCGCTGCCTGCGATTCCGCGTCTTCTGCGTTCTTCCCTTCTCTCGGATCCTCTTCAACGCCGGCCTCCAGCGTGTTCGCCGATGGCGGACCGCCGCAATTGGGAACCACCTATTTCGAGCCTGACGGGGTCTCCCCGGGGCAACCCACCGGCACCGTGGTTGGCCAGCGCGCCTCCCAGTTCCGGCAGGAGCTGACCCTGCTGCAAGAAACCATCCGCCAGCAAAACGCCCAGCTCCAGGCCCTGCGCAACAAGACCATTCAGGACAGCAATGGCTACCATGAAAATGTGGCCGCCATGCGCGCCCGGCTGCAGGTCGGCACCACCCCGTCCAACCCGATCCTGATGAACCGTTGGGAAGCCGCCCAAGGCCAGCTCAACACCATCAATGACGACATTGTCCTGATGAACCAACTGGCCGGGATGATCAGCGTCAATCAAGGCACCACCGCCTATCTGCTCGACAGCGTGCGCTCCTCTTTCGCCATGCCCGGCGCGGTGGATGAAGATCACCGGCAGCTGCGGGTGCTGGAAGACGAGACCCAACAGACCTCGGTTCTGGTCGACCGCCTGCTCAGCGAGCTCGGGGCCGATATCCGGCGCCAGCAGGCCTATGTGAACATCGAAAAGTCTAATCTGAGCGGTTTGGCTGTGGCCATCCGCAATGGCCAGCTGTTTGGCTCCAACGCCTTGTCGGCCAATCCCAGCGGCTTCGGCACCACCGGGGCCCAGGCCGCCTTTCGCGGCGGCGTCGGCCCGCAATATGCCAGCGTCGCCCCGGTCCCGGCCACCGTAGGCAATCGCCCGCTGGTGGTGATCCGCTTTGAACGCGCCGACATCCCGTTTCGGGACCCGTTGGGGCAGGCGGTGAACGCAGCCCGGGCTGGCAATCCCAATGTGACCTTTGACGTGGTCGCCGTGACCCCGGCCAATGCCGGTGGGGCGAACCTGTCCACCGGGGCCTCCCGGCGCAACACCGACCGGGTGCTGCGCACCATGGCCGAGTTCGGCGTCAGCACCGACCGTATGAACGTCTCGGCCATCAACAGCCCGGTCGCAGCGGTCAACGAAGTGCATATCTACGCCCGCTAAGGGTCGCGCTTTCCCACAAAAAAGCCCGGTGCGGATCAACCGCCCGGGCTTTTTTGTGTAGATGTACGGGCCTTTCAGGCCGCGTTGGAAGCAAGGGCGGTCACCCTTACGGAACGACCCTTGCCAAACAGAGCCATTGATCATTATAGCGAATGTTTTCTTCGATACAGTATCGATAGGTCTCCGCTGACTCGTCGCCTTCAGCGGCCTTTGCTCTGATTTCTTCCAGAGTCAATCCAGACAAACCAAGCTTGTTTTTCGCATCTCTGATTTTTTTCCCATACTCGATATCGTCCACCACACTCCCACTGGAGCGCTGTGCGCGAGAAAACAAGGTCACACCCACCGCATCGATCTGCTGGTCCGTATAGACCTCTCCCTGGGGAAAGTCCCACCAGCAAGTATTGGCGAGTTTGGTCACCACGGGGATGATACCCTTGAGCTTAAATTCTGCGGTCACCGGACTTTCGTTATAAGGAGTCACCCGCGCAACCAAGGTTTCGACATCCACCAAGGATTTGATGAACTCAACGGGATCGGGGACAAAGGTCGCCTTGTTGTTGGTTGATAGGCTCCATTGGGCGTCGATGGCCTTTGCTTTGCCGATCCGATAGGTGACTGTGACAGGGCGGTTTCCCAAATATTGTTTCCAATTAATGTAAGCTTCGGTTTCCCAAGACTGACAGCGCAAAACGAGCGTAGGTGTTCGTGAGGCGAGCAAGCCAATGTCGTTCGTGTTTAAGATCCCGATCACCGTGTCGGTATCATCCATCGGATTTTGGTCGATGGTTACATGCCAAGACCCTAGGTCAGAGTCTCGCAGAATGGTTGAGACCTCTGTGACGGGTTCAGGCTGCTCATAGCCGCTTCGCTGATCATAACACTCCAGTCTATCGCCATCGTCCTGCTGCCCGTGGCAAACGCTGAGATCGGTTTCCGCCGCTGAGGCGAGCCCCGCCAAACCAACCATAGCGGACGGCGGAAGCTGTCTTGCAGGGTTCGGTCACCCTCAATCTTGCGACGGATATCAGCCAGAGTGCGGCGCAGATAGGTCTTGAGCGTCCGTAACTGTTTGGTTGCCCGCTTGTATTGCTTGGCATGGGCATAGCGTTGGTGGGCGATCAGCGCCTTCTTGCCAAGGCGCACATAGCTCTGGCGGAGATCAATCCCAGCATTCTTGGCCTGTTTGACAAGGCGGTCCCGGGCTCTGTGGATCAGTTTGGCGTCGGTCGGGAACGCCACATTCTTCTCTGCAACGGTGGTATCGACGATCACCTTGGAGAACTCTGAGGGCTTGGCAGCCCCGGTTTTCACCGCCACCGCCAAGCTTTCTTGGAGCAAAGCTTCCAGGCGTTCATCACCCATGCGCTGGCGCCAACGGGTCAGGGAAGAGCGATCCAACGGGAGCTGGTGTTGGAAGAACTCTTCACCGCAAAACATCTGGTAATAGGGGTTCTCGACCCA
>JBMYTN010000019.1:0-76814 GCA_049604415.1 Rhodospirillaceae bacterium
CTTTTAAAAAAGGCGGTGTCCCCGGATGGACACCGCCTTTTCTGTTAACACTTTAAAGAGATCTGAAGGCGTTGATGGTCGCGCCGTGACAAAAATGTCGTCTTTGGCGGCCATTATGACAGCTTCATGAGAGAAAGCTCGTCCAAGGCCAGTTGTGGCTTGGGTTTTTTCGCTTTTGTGCTATGTATATCGGAACAGAAACCCCACCAGGATGGTCGGGTCTCTCCACCCAAGAATATGCGTTGCTGGAGGCCACATGGTCTGGACCCCGAAAAAACCCGTTTCCTTCGCCGTTGCCGCCGCCTTTGGCTTTGCGGTTCTGTGGGGGGGCGGCGTCGCTCCTGCCAATGCCCAGACCTTCGAAGAGGCTCTGGTGACCGCTTACCAAAACAATCCGCAGCTCCAATCCCGCCGGGCTTTGCTGCGTGCGGTGGACGAGGCGGTGCCGCTGGCGATTTCCAACTGGCGTCCGAATGTGGAAATTGAGGCGTCCCAGGGCTGGCAGCGCCGGGACAACGAACCCGGGGCCGACAACCAAGTCCTTAACCCGCGCCAAGCCCAGATCTCCATTGTCCAGAACCTGTTTAATGGTGGCAGTAACTTCGCCGCCCTGGAAAATGCCGAAAAGACGGTTCTGGCGGAACGGGCCACCCTGAAATCCGTGGAACAGACCGTGTTGGTGAACGCGGCCCGGGCCTATTTCAATGTGCTGCGCGACGAAGCGGTGCTGGAGTTGAACCGGAACAACGAAGATGTGTTGCGCCGCCAGCTGCAGGCCGCCCAGGACCGCTTCCGGGTTGGGGAAATCACCCGGACCGACGTTGCTCAGGCCCAAAGCCGTCTGGCCGGTGCCGTGGCAGATACGGTTGAATCCGCCGGGACCCTGGAAATCTCCCGGGCCAACTTTGAACAGGTGGTTGGCATGCGTCCGGGGGTTCTGGTCGAGCCGATCCCTTTCTCGGATCTGCCGCTGAGCCTCGATGACGCTATTTCTCTGGCCACCAGCAACAACCCGGATGTGGTTGCCGCGTTGTATAACTGGGAAGCCGCTCAAGCAGACATTAAGGACCAGCGGGGCGCTCTGCTGCCGTCCTTCAACGCCTCCTTCACCTACACCTATCAGGATGAAGCGGCGGTGGACAATTTCATCACCAACACCGCCTTGGTGACCGGTACTCTGACCATCCCGATTTACCAGCAAGGCGCAGTCTATTCCCAGATCCGGGATGCTAAGCACCGGGCCGGTCAGTCTCGCCTGGATGCGGACCAGACCCGCAATGAGGTCCGGGAATCTGCGACCCAGGGCTGGGAGAACCTGTCTTCCGCTAAGGCGCGGGTGGACAGCTTCAACGCCCAGATCGAAGCCGCCAGCATTGCCCTGGAAGGGGTTTCTCGGGAAGCCCAGGTTGGCTCCCGGACCGTTCTGGATGTGTTGGATGCGGAACAGGAATTGCTGACCGCGCGGGTCAATCTGGTGCGGGCCAAGCGCGATGTCGCGGTCTCCACCTACGAATTGCTGACGGCCCTGGGCCGGATGACCGCGCAAGACCTGGCGCTGGGCACACCGATCTACGATCCGACCGAACATTACAGAGAGGTCAAATGGCAGTGGTTCGGCAGCTCCGAAAGTGCTGACCAGGATGCCGCTTACGGGCGCCCGACCAACTGATCTGGACCGCATGCTGCGGGGCAGGGGCCATGGTCGCCAGATCCAGCCCGGTATCATAGCCCGGACCGGCATCGAAATGGATCATCGAGACAGGAAAACGGGCTTGTAAAAGCCCGTTTTTCTTTGATCCAGAAAAGGAACAACCGGTAACAATTTGTTTAGACTGCGCTTTTATGATACGTCCGAATAAGGAAACCCAATCCATACGGGACCGGCCCAAATCATGAGTGAAGAAGACGCCCAACAGGAACCCTCAATGGAGGACATCCTGGCCTCGATCCGGAAGATTTTGTCCGAGGAAGAGGCGGAGCAGGAGGCTGAGCCGGAGCCCGAACCCGAACCCATGCCCGAACCGGAGCCGGAGCCAGAACCGGAGCCCGAATTCGTGCCGATGGATTTGGATGAGGAAGAGCCTGAGCCTGAACCGGAGCCAGAACCCGAACCGGTGTTTGAGCCAGAACCTGAGCCGGAGCCGGAAGAAGAGCCGCTGGAGCTCAGTGAGGATTGGATGGAGGAGGAGCCCCTTGGCGACTTCCCTGACGAAGATATCCTTGAGCTGACCGATGCCATGGTGGTGGAAGAAGAGCCGGAGCCCGAACCGGAACCGGAGCCCGAACCGCCGCCACCCCCGCCACCTCCGCCATCGCCGCCGCCGGTCTATGAGGCGACGGATAAGGGCTTGATTGAGGCCACCACTGAAGTGGCGGCGGGCAGTCTGTTGGCTGAGCTGGCCCAGGCTGTTGCCCGGGAACGCACCATTGGTTTGGGCCATGGCCAGGTGACCTTGGAAGATATGACCATGGTGGTGTTGCGCCATTTGGTGAAGGAATGGCTGGACGAGAACCTGCCGTCCCTGACCGAGCGCCTGGTGAAACAGGAAATCGACCGCTTGGTCCGTCGTTCCGAAAACTTCTAAAGCCCCTTTGTGGGTGCAGAGAGTGCTTTCCGGGGCGGGGCCGTCCCGGTACACTCTCGTCTGTCGCTTCCCTATTCCTCCCCTTGATAGGCCTCTCTTGCCATGCGCATGGTTTCCTTCCAGGACGCCTGGGCGATCTATTCGCGCGCCCAGACTGCCGGTTTGCTGCCCGCCGCTCCGCCCCCGGTGAGACCCCGTGCCGTATCGGGCGTCCTGGATGCCGTCGTGCAAGGCGGGATCAAAGGGGTTGTTTTGGATGCCTATGGGGTGTTGCACACCGGGTCCGGGCCGTTTCCCTTTGCTCTGGAGGCCGTCGCGGCCTTGAAGGCTCAGGGCATGCCGGTTTTGGTGGTCACCAATGATGTGACCCATCCCCCAGCGCAAGTGGCGGCCCGCCTGCAGGCCATGGGCTATGCCATTGGCCCTGAGGATGTCATTTCCGGCCGCTCATTGCTGCCGGAGGTTTTGGCGGACGAGCAAAACCGCAGCGATGCCTTGCCGGGATCCTGGGCGGTGCTGGCCACCGATCCAGACTCGGTTTGCGGGGTTCTGCAAGGCTGCGTGCCGGCGCCTTGGTCGGACCCCGAAGCTTTGGATGCCTGCGCTGGCTTTTTGTTCATCGACACCAATTCCTGGCCCGAGCGCGGACCAGAGGAGGGCGTTCTGCGGGCCAGTCTGGAACGGCGTCCGCGTCCGATCATCCTGTGCAATCCCGATGTGACCTGCCCTTACCGTGGTGCCTTAAGTCTGGAACCTGGTTTCGTGGCCTTTCCTTGGGCAATGGATATCCCAGGCGTCCGGGTTATCGGGCTCGGCAAGCCTTATCCCGGTGTCTATGCCATGGTCGCTGAAACCTTTGCCGCGCGGGGTGTTGCCCGGGATCACATATTGTGTGTTGGGGACAGCCCCCATACGGATGTGCTCGGAGCCCGTTCCAACGGCATGAAAGCGCTTTTGGTGCAGAGCGGTCTGTTGGCGGGGCGAGCCATGGAGTCTTATTGTGAGGCCAGCGGGCTGTGGTCAGACTTCACCAGTGAGCACCTATGATCTCTTCATAAAAGAGAGTGTCCTGTCGGAAACTTCTCCGAAAGCGACTATCATCCAACAAATTCGATATTTATCGGTAATTTTTGACCCTGTTGGTGATTCGTCGGACACCCTCGCCATTGCAGCTTGCCCCTAGTTGACCTAGGGTGACCCTCAGAAACAGGCGAGGGCGTCACACTGCGCAGGGGATAGTTCGCAGCCGCCCGCCACAGCCCGTCGAAAAAGACAACACCGAAGGAGAGGCCCGATGCCGGAGTATCGCTCCCGCACCACCACCCATGGCCGCAATATGGCCGGCGCGCGCGGTCTTTGGCGCGCCACCGGCATGACCGACGAGGATTTCACCAAGCCGATTGTGGCCGTGGCCAATTCCTTTACCCAATTCGTCCCAGGCCATGTGCATCTGAAAGACCTGGGCCAGCTGGTCTGCCGCGAGATTGAAACCGTCGGCGGTGTGGCCAAAGAGTTCAACACCATCGCCGTGGATGACGGCATCGCCATGGGCCATGACGGCATGCTCTATAGTCTGCCTTCCCGCGAGCTGATCGCCGATGCGGTCGAATATATGGTCAACGCCCATTGCGCCGATGCTTTGGTTTGCATCTCCAATTGCGACAAGATCACACCGGGCATGTTGATGGCGGCCATGCGCCTGAACATCCCCACCGTGTTTGTCTCCGGGGGACCGATGGAGGCGGGCAAGGTCGTCGTCGATGGCGGCGTGGTCCGCAAGCTGGATCTGGTCGATGCCATTGTCAGTGCCACCGATGAGCGGATTTCCGGACCGGAAGTGGACAGTATTGAACGCTCGGCCTGTCCGACCTGTGGCTCCTGCTCGGGCATGTTCACCGCCAATTCCATGAACTGCCTGACCGAGGCGCTGGGGCTCGCCTTGCCGGGCAATGGCTCCCTGCTGGCCACCCATGCCGACCGCAAAAACCTGTTCATCAATGCGGCCCACACGGTGATCGATCTGGTTGAGCGCTGGTATGACCAGGAGGACGCCCGGGTGCTGCCCCGGGGGATCGCGACCTTTGAAGCCTTTGAAAACGCCATGACCCTGGACATCGCCATGGGCGGGTCGACCAACACGATCTTGCATTTGTTGGCCGCCGCCCAGGAAGGCGAGGTGCCCTTCACCATGGCCGATATTGACCGGCTGTCGCGCAAGGTGCCGCATCTGTGCAAGGTCGCGCCCTCGACGCCGGACTATCACATGGAAGATGTGCATCGGGCTGGTGGCGTGATGGGCATTCTGGGCGAGTTGTCCCGGGCGGGCCTGCTGCATGAGCAGGTCTCGACCGTCCATGCGCCGACCCTGTCCGACGCCATTGGCCAATGGGACGTTATAGAAAGTGCGATGATGTCGGTGGAGCGTTTCTTCCGTGCTGCGCCAGGCGGGGTGCGTACCACTCAGCCGTTTTCCCAGGACAATCGCTATGGGGCGCTGGACATCGACCGCGAAGAGGGCTGCATCCGCAAGGTGAAGCATGCCTATTCCCAAGATGGCGGGCTGGCGGTGCTGTTCGGCAATATTGCGGAAGATGGCTGTATCGTAAAAACCGCCGGGGTCGATGCCTCGATCCTGACCTTCACTGGGTCGGTTAAGCTGTGTGAGAGCCAAGAAGAGGCTGTCGCCCGTATTCTCGGCGGCGAGGTCCAAGAAGGCGATGTGGTGGTGATCCGATATGAAGGTCCCAAAGGCGGGCCAGGGATGCAGGAGATGCTGTATCCGACCAGTTATCTGAAGTCTCAGGGTTTGGGCAAAGCCTGCGCCCTGATCACTGATGGCCGGTTCTCAGGCGGCACCTCAGGCCTGTCCATTGGCCATGTCAGCCCAGAAGCGGCTGCGGGCGGCACCATCGGTTTGGTTCAGGAGGGCGATAAGATCCTGATCGATATTCCGAACCGGACCATCAATGTGGAGCTGAGCGACGCGGAATTGGCGGAGCGGCGCAAGGCGATGGACGCACGGGGGGCGCAGGCTTGGAAGCCGGAAAAGGAGCGCTCCCGCCAAGTCTCGTCTGCCCTGAAGGCCTATGCGGCTTTGACCACCAGCGCCGATAAGGGAGCGGTGCGCGACCTGTCTCGCATCGGCGGATAACACGCTGCTCTTCCAAAGAAAACAGGGCCGTTCCATTGGATGGGACGGCCCTTTTTCTGTGCAGATTTAGCTGCGATAGGCAGCGGCATAATCGGTCAAATGCTGTTGGAAACTGCGCGGCTTGGCTCCGGTCAAGCGCTCCACCGCATCGGTGACGGCGGCGGTATGGCCGTCCCGCACAGGTCCGTAGATCAGGGCCAAAAAGGCGGCATAGTCTTGGGACACGCCAACGCTGGTCAGGGTGTTGATGAAGGCTTCATCCTCAATGGCTTGATAGCTCACCGGTTTGCCGCGTAAGGCGGCGATCAGCGCGGCGACAGCGTCATGGTCCAAGGCTTCCGGGCCGGTCAGGTCAAAGGCATTGCCGTCATGGGCCGAAGACGTCAGCGCCTCCGCAGCGGCGGCGGCAATGTCCCGGGCATCGATGAAACTGGTTTTGCCTGTGCCGGCGGGCAGGGCAATGGTTCCGCCTTGAACACCGGGCAGCCAGAAGGTGCGGAAGTTGTCCGCAAACCAATTCGGCCGCAGAATGACATAGGGAATCCCTGCCTTTTCAAGCAACAACTCCGCCTGCCGATAGGGGATCTCGTCGCTGGCATTGACCCCGATCGCGGTTTGCAACACCACCTTCACCCCTTTTGCAGCGGCGGTTTCAATCACCGGCTTGAGCAGGGTGAACACATCCGTATGCCCGGCTGGCATCAAGACATAGGCCGCTTGGACGCCCGCAAAGGCGGGATCAAAGGTTTCCGGCTTGGCATAATCAAAGGCGACACCGCTGGTGCCCTCTGGGGCGTTGGCGGAGCGACTGCCGACCCGCACGGCAGCGCCTTTGGCCAACAGCGCTTGGACGAGGGGGTTGCCAACGGTGCCATTGCCGCCAAGAACAAGAATGGGTTTGGTCATCGACTGTCTCCAGGTTTGCAGATCTGATATGCGAAAGGTTTCCAATAGAAACCATATTTCCTGAAGAAAGCAGATACGCTAAGCTAATCCAGCTGTGAAGACGGCACTTTGATGTGACTTGGTTTCCTGCGGGAAACCGGTAAGGGGTTTAGGGGACTTGAGATGATACCGGACGGCATGACCTATGATGTCTATGCCCAAAATTGTCCGACCCGGATGGTTTTGGATCGCCTTGCGGACAAATGGGTGGTTTTGATCCTGCTGCATTTGTCCAAGGGGCGCTGCCGCTTCAACGCCTTGCGCCGTGCGGTCCAGGGGGTTTCGCAGAAGGTTCTGTCGCAAACCCTCAAAGCCCTGGAGCGGGATGGTTTGATCACGCGGGAGGCCTTCGCCACGGTGCCGGTGACGGTGGAATATGCCATCACGCCGCTCGGCACCACCTTGGTGGGCACCTTGGATGGTTTGCGGGTTTGGGCGGAAAGCAATATGGACGCGGTCATCAGCGCTCGGGCCGCCTTTGATGCGAAAAAAGCTGAGGCGGAGGCTTAGGCCGTGAATTCACACTGGCTGAGCAGACTCTGATCAATGGACAGAGCCGGGTCCTATTCTGTTTCTTGTGCTGTTTCCACCGGGTCCCCACTTTGGTCTGCGTCCTCGCGGGCTTTGATGGGTTGGGGCGGCGGGGCTTGCCACGCCTTCAATCTGGAAGCAACCAACTTATAGAAACACAGAACACCTGTTTCTAAATCCTCGACAAAAGTCTTTCGGCCAATGAACCGACGATTGGTCGATTTGCTGAGTAAGACCTCAAAACTGGTTGGAACCAGGTCGGGATTTTCCGCTTGGATCAGTTCGGGATTTTGAACCAAGTCCAAAAGCTTGAATTGGGTCGGGGCTGCTCGGCCAATCCACTTTGCCCGCACATAGATATTATCCTGCTCGCTCAGAAGGGCCTTATGATCGCGTTTTTCCTCCTCTGACGGCTCGTTCTCTTTGCCGTCATACAAATCTTTTTCTTGAACTAGCGGCAGCATGCGCAGCAGCCAGTTTAATCTTGCTTTCGATGATTTCCGATCTCCAGGTGCTTTCAAAGTCATTGAGATTGTTGTCTTTTTTCCCCTGAGATCGACACAAATCTGAATGTCAGAGGCGCAATTCGGAACAATGATTGTGGAGGCCAGTAAATGGTCTTCCGCCAATGTGACTGCTTGATCCTTTTGTCTTGCTGATAAGTCAGAGGCGTATTTTCTTTCAATACGATTGGTGACATGCATGCCCACAAGGCTGGAGAGCTGAAGACAGATGTCGCGTTCTTCCGCACCCCAGCAGGCAATGACGGCCTCAATTTTCGGATCAGATTTTTTCAGTGTGCCGTCACTGGAGAAGATCTCGCAAACTTCTTTCCACTCCTGTGGCATTTGCGAAAACCGTTCGATCCCAGTGGAAGGGTGGGACAAGAATCGTAAAAACTCATTGAGGAGAAAGGCCTGTTCCGGATCCACGACACTGTTCTGGTGTCGTAATATTTCACAAACAGTTGCCAAATAGGTCCAAGACCAGTGGAATAGATTTACGGATCGCAAGAGTTGTTTCGATGCTGGTACTGGTGATTGATGAGCACGGGTGACAAATTTATTTGAAATTGTAATCACAGCATCGATCTTGGAGTCTTTTGCTGTTTTGAGATATCGCTCAATTTGGTCGAGATCGAGCTTTGCTTTGCCTATTTTTGTTTCAATCAATGCAGTCCAAACAGTTCGCCCCGTATTAACAACAATCAAACCATCCGGGCGGTCGGCATCCTTTGTCGATTTCGTATTCACCTCAATGTAGGTTTCAATTGTCGCCCGCTTTCCCAATTTATGGCCCAGGGTCGACAGCACTTCTTGGGCCAAGGCGGGTATCTGAGGCAGCAATGCGAGGAAAATAGAGGTAACCCGACGCTCCTTGTTCGACTCCTCCAAGGCAGGAAACAGCTGAGCCTTTTCACCCCTTTGGATCCATTCTGGCAAGTCGGACATCACACCCTCCCAAATAGATTGATTTATTTTTTTAGTACGTCTTTAGAAGGATCAATTGTCTCGGATAAAAGCAACAAATTTTTGATTAAAGGTGATATTATCCATTTAGTTGTAAAAAAGATCTAAGGTGGAGGTGATGGAGGAAGCACAGGCGGTTTCAGGCTTGCGCCGCTTTTTTCCGACCGTCGCGCAGCACGATGTAAATGCCGCTGGCGATGATTACGGCGGCCCCGGCATAGGTCCAGCCATCGGGCAACTCGCCCCAAATAAGCCAGCCCAACAAAGTCGCCCAGACCAGGGCCGTGTAGTCAAACGGCGCAACCACCGACGCCGGGGCCATGCGGAAGGACTGACTGATCAATACCATGCCCATATTGCCGAAAAACGACTGGGCCAAAACAATCGGCAGATGCTCCCATTGAAAGGGCTGCCAGACCCAAAAGGCGAAGGGTGCACCGTAAATGAACGGGAATAGCACCAGGAAAAACAACAGGTTCCAAATCGATTCCTCGGACCGGATCCAGCGCGAGGAAATCATCAGCAGGGCATAGAGCACCGCTGTGGCCAATGGAAACAGGGCCGCGAGTTGGAAGGTGTCCGCCCCGGGGCGGACCACAATCAACACCCCGACAAAGCCGACCAGGACCGAGGTCCAACGCCGCCAGCCGACATGTTCGCCAAGCAAGGGCACGGATAAGGCGGTGATCAGCAGTGGGGCGGCGAACACCAAGCAAGTTGCCTCCGCGATGGGCAGATAGACCAAGCCGCTGAAAAAAGTGAAGGCAGCGGCCAGCAGCAGCACGCCTCGGATCGCATGCAAGCCCAGATGCTTGGTGTGAAAGGCTTGCCATCCGCCGCCAAAGCGCCACAGCAGGAAAATGATGACGGGGAGGGAGACCAGGCCCCGCAAAAACAGGATCTGGAACACCGGATAATGTTCCGTGAGCCATTTGGCGCAGCTGTCATTCAGCACCAGCAAAAACACGCCCAGGCAGATGACACCAATGGCTTTGCCGGGTTCCTCTTGGGCGGGTGGGGCGGCTATGCCGGGCTTCATTTCCCCAGCCGGATCCAGACCGGCGTATGGTCGCTGGCTTTTTCCCGGCCTCGGGGCTTGCGATCCACCCCGGCGGCCTCCAGACGGTCGGCTGCGCGGGGGGAGAGCAGCAGATGGTCGATGCGCAAGCCGTTGTCCTTCGGCCAAGCCCCGGCCTGATAGTCCCAATAGGTGTACACCCCCGGGCCTGGATGCAGCGATCCCAAGGCATCGGTCCAACCGCTATGGAGCAATTGCCGATAGCGAGACCGGCTTTCCGGCTGGGTCAGGGCGTCATCGGCGAAGGCGGCCGGGTTATAAACATCGCCGTCGGCGGGAATGATGTTGTAATCCCCGGCCAAAATGGTCGCAGCGTCCGGGTCTGCGGCGCGCAAGGCTTGGGCATGGGTCAGCATACGATCCATCCAGCGCAGCTTGTAGCCGAATTTGCGGTCCTCGGTGATCGGATTGCCATTGGGCAGATACAGCCCGCAGAGCCGCACCGGGGCAATGCCGGTTTCCGCTGCGGTTGCCTCGCCAATGGTGCCCTCGATCCAGCGGGCTTGTTCATCTTCCGGATCGCCCGGCAGGCCTCTGGAGACCGCGCTCAAGCCAACCTTGGACAGGATCGCGACACCATTGAAAGATTTCTGGCCATGGGTTTCCACCGCATAGCCCAGCGCTTCAATCTCCAGGCGCGGGAAATTGGCGTCCATTGACTTGATTTCCTGCAGCACCACCGCGTCCGGGGCAAACTCCTCCAGCCACATCAACAGAGCCGGAAGCCGAGCCTTGATGCCATTCACATTGAAGGTGGCAATGGTCATGCCGGGAGATGCTGGATTGCTGTCCATGGGAAGAACCACCAGATTGAGGGGAGACTGTGGGGAGCGCTCAGCCAAGAGCACAGAAGGGTTGGATATGATGGGTAAGGTTTCTGGCGACAAGACCCCAAAACATCAAGGGGCGATGTCGGTCGCCTGCAGCCCCAAAACAGCGGTCTTTGGGCTTTTTGTCCTGTGCCTGGCTTGGGCCGGGGCCGGGGGAGGGCTCGTCAGCGATGCTCAAGCCTCCGTATGCCCGCCGCCGCGCGAGGCTCCAGACGTCTCGATCACCACCTCTTTCCCCGATGTCACCGAGGATTACAGCTTGGATCGGCGTCAAATCCATGAGAAGGCCGAACGGGCCCGGGCCAGGGGGAATTTGGTCGAAGCCCCATTGGGATTTCTCACCCTGGGCCTGACGGACAGCGAATATGTGTTTCGCTGGAAGACCAAGACCCGGTTTCGGGCCAGACCGGGCGGCGGCTTTTGCGTTTATCTGCAGCAGTTAAGCCTGGAAATCCAATATTCCCGGGTGACGATTTTTGTGCCCAGCGATTATCCGGCCACCAGCTGTCCGCACCGGGTGATCCGCGAACATGAGTTTGAGCATGTGGAGATCAATCGGCGCACCTTGATCCGCATGCGCCATGAGGCCGAGGATCAGGTCTCCTCCATCCTGCAAAATCAGACGCCGGTCTATATGCCGACGGAAGCCCAAGCCCGAGCGGCCTTTAGCGACAATTGGCAGCCGGGTTTTGACGTCGCCCTGGATCGGGCCAAAAAAGTGATGGCCCGGGAGCATGCCGCCATTGATACGGCGGAAAGCTACCGGGCCACCAGTCGTCTCTGTCCGCTTGAAGACTGGCGGCAATAATCCAGCCTCAGCCGACATGGAAGGGTGTTTTACATCGAAAAGCTGGTGCCGCAGCCACAGGTCGCCGTCGCATTGGGGTTGCGGATCGAGAACGCCGCCGCCATCAGGTCTTCGGTGTAATCGATGATCGAGCCCCGAAGCAGATCCAGCGAGACGTCATCAATCACCACGGTCACACCATGTTCGGTGAACAGGATGTCTTCCTCGGTCGTGCTGGTGTCCAAATCAAAGCCATATTGGAAGCCGGAACAGCCGCCGCCGGACACTTGAACCCGGAGCATGAGATTGGCATCCCCCTCCAGGTCCATGAGCTGGCGAATGCGTCCGGCGGCCGATTCACTGATGCTGACCGCGGGGGAATCGGTCTGCGCAGCCTCGGTCGTCACGGTCTCTGTCATCGCATTATCCTCATCTGCATGGATCTGTACGGCCCTTAATTTAAGGAATTGTGCGGCAACGCGCAATCATCCCTGAATTCCGCTGGGAAACAATGTGATGCAGCCGTGGCAGAAAGGGATAAAAAGCCCACATCATGGACAGTTCTATAATAAACGAGTAGGTTCATCCGCACCTTCTCTTTCTACTGCCTGTTCTGTCAGGCACTTTTCCCTCTCTAATTCAAGCTTTCGGAGCGATTATGACCCTTCCGATCAGGATGGCGTCCCCTCCAGACTCAGACCGCGCGACGGAGCTGGGGGCCTTTGATGGCTTCGCTCAACCGGCGCGGTTTGCCACATTTCCCCAGCGCAGCCGGGGCCGTTTGCTGCCCGAACCGGGGCTGACCACCCGATCGGAGTTTCAGCGCGACCGGGATCGGATCATCCATTCTGCGGCCTTTCGCCGTCTGAAATATAAGACTCAAGTCTTCCTCTATAATGACGGCGAGAATTACCGCACCCGCCTGACCCACAGCCTGGAGGTGGCGCAAATCGCCCGCTCGATTTGCCGGGTGTTGGGCTTGAACGAGGATTTGGCCGAAGCCTTGGCCCTGGCCCATGATCTCGGTCACACCTGTTTTGGTCATGCCGGGGAAACCGCCCTGAAAGACTGCATGGCAGAGTTTGGCGGTTTTGATCATAACGCCCAGGCTCTGCGGGTTGTTACCAAGCTGGAACAGAAATATGCCGAGCATGACGGCCTCAATCTGACCTGGGAATGCTTGGAGGGCTTGGTTAAGCACAATGGGCCGGTTTTGGGACCGAACGGGGAGAAGGCGGATCGGTTGCCGCTGGCTATTTCGGAATTTGATCAGACCTATCCCCTGGAGCTGTCCTCCCATGCTGGTCCTGAGGCCCAGGTGGCGGCCCTGTCCGATGACATCGCCTATAACGCCCATGACATTGAAGATGGCATCCGGGCCAGACTGTTTGAAACCGATGCCATTGAAGAGGTGCCGTTGCTCGGGCCGATTTTGGGGCAATTGCGGGAGCGCTACCCGAAATTGGAGACCTCGCGCCTGATCCATGAAACCACCCGTCGGTTGATCACGGCCATGGTGGATGACATGATCGCTGAAACAACCCGGCGCATTGCTGCAGAAAAACCCGACTCGGTGGAGGCGGTTCGGGCGCTGGGCAAGCCTTTGGTGGCTTTTTCCAAAACCATGGTGGAAAACGACAAGTCTTTGAAGAAGTTTCTGTTTTCCAACATGTATCGGCATTATAAGGTCAACCGAATGACCAGCAAGGCCCGGCGCGTTGTCCGCGACTTGTTTGGCTTGCTCAGCGTCGAACCCGGCCTGATGCCCCCCGATTGGAGCCGTCGCTGTGAAGCGGTGGGGACAGCAAAGACCAACCGCGTGGTCTGCGACTATATTGCCGGGATGACCGACCGCTTCGCCCTTGATGAACATGCCCGTTTGTTTAACCCGTCCGTAAAGCCATGAACATTTTCCAAGACGTCCGCACTATCCTAGAGGCCGCTCTCACCCAGCTGGTGAGCGATGGGGTGATCCCAAACCTGCCGGACCTGTCCCGGGTTTCCGTTGAGCCGCCCCGAGACCCCAGCCATGGCGATGTGGCCTTAAATGCCGCCATGGTGCTGGCCAAACCCTTGAAGATGAAACCGCGTGACCTTGCGGGCCATTTGCTGCCGGTCCTGCTGACGTCTGATCGCATTGACGCGGCAGAAATTGCTGGGCCAGGTTTCATAAATTTGCGTTTATCTCCAGTTGTTTGGGAAGATGTTTTGAGGGCGGTTCTAAAATTGGGAACCGCTTATGGTGGCTCTGATCAAGGCCAAAGCCAGCCGGTCAATGTGGAATATGTGTCCGCCAATCCCACCGGTCCGATGCATGTTGGCCATGCCCGAGGGGCCTGCGTCGGAGATGTGTTGGCCGGGCTGTTGGCCAAGGCCGGTTGGGCGGTGACCCGCGAATATTACGTCAATGATGCCGGGGTGCAGGTTGATGTGCTGGCACGGTCGGTCCATGCGCGCTATCGCCAAGCCCTTGGTTTGATTGACGAAGGTGACATTCAGCAGATGTTGGCCGATGGCGAGATCCAATATGGTGGCGACTATCTGATCCCCTTGGCTTCCGGCTTGGCCGAGATGGAAGACGACCGTTGGGCCTTCACTGTCGAAGAAGATTGGTTGCCCTATTTTCGCGAGCAGGCCATCGACGCCATGCTGGATCTGATCCGTAATGATTTGAGGGCTTTAGGCATAAAATTTGATGTCTTCTCCAGCGAGGCGGCATTGGTCCGCTCCGGCCATGTGGAAAAATTGCTGAGCGAGTTGGAAGCGCGGGATCTGATTTATACGGGCGTGTTGGAGCCGCCAAAGGGCAAGCCGCCGCCAGAGGATTGGGAACCGCGCCCGCAAACCCTGTTTCGGGCGACCCAATTTGGCGATGATGTCGACCGTCCGCTGAAAAAAGCCGACGGTGCCTTCACCTATTTCGCCAATGACATTGGCTATCACCACGACAAATTTCGTCGTGGTTTCAACAAGATGATCGATATCTTTGGGGCCGACCATGGCGGGTATGTCAAACGCATGACCGCAGCGGTCAAGGCTGCCAGTGACGGGGCGGCGACCTTGGATGTGCGGCTTTGCCAATTGGTCAATCTGACCGAGAATGGCGAGAAGCTAAAAATGTCCAAGCGTGCGGGGACTTTTGTTACCTTGCGCGAAGTGGTCGAGCGGGTCGGCAAAGACGTTGTGCGCTTTATGATGTTAACCCGCAAAAATGATGCGCCGCTGGACTTTGATTTCGCCAAGGTTACCGAACAAACCCGGGATAACCCGGTGTTTTATGTCCAATATGCCCATGCCCGTTGCTGCTCTGTGCTGCGCCATGCGGCTGCCACGGACAGTCTTGCCGGTCAAGATCTGTCTGCGGACGGCTTGTCTGGTCTGGAGTCCTTGGCGGACCTGACCAAAGCGCCGGAAGATGTTGAGATGATCCGGATTTTGGCCCAATGGCCCCGGGTGATCGAGGCAGCAGCCGAGGCCCGGGAACCCCATCGCTTGGCCTATTATCTCGGCGATGTGGCGGCGGGCTTCCACAGCCTGTGGAACAAGGGCAATGAGGCCACCGAATTGCGCTTTTTGCTTCCTGACGATCCCGAAACAACCCTTGTCAGGCTTGCTCTTGTCCAAGGGGTGAAAACGGTGATAGCTTCTGGGCTGGACGTAATGGGTGTAACCCCCATGGAGGAGATGCACTGATGGCAGGCATCCGGCGCCGCACCCCGGGTGGTCGGGAAGAAGACGTCGATATGGAAGAGCCGCTGCTTGGCAAGCTCGACTTCGAACAAGATCCCGCTGACCTTGACAGCTTCGATCAGGACGCGCCGTTCGACGATGATGTCTTCGACGATCTTGAAGATGACTTCGATGATGACGGGGTCATGGTCGGGGACGGCTTTGATCGATCGCTCTATGGCGATGATGGCATCGATGACCTCGAAGAACTCGACGATATGGACGACTTCGATGACATGGATCCGATGGATCTGGATGGCTTCGAAGAGGATGACCGACGCGGCATGTCCGGCACATTGCTGGTCCTGGCTGGCGTGGTGTTCGGCTTGGCCGTGGCAGCGGGTGGGGCCTATTACTTTTTGTTCTCGGAGCAAGGCATGCCCGTCGCTGGCGGTGGCAATCTGCCGGTGGTGACAGCAGACTCCGAAACCTATAAGGAAACGCCAGAGGATCCCGGCGGATTGCGCTTGGATAATCAGGACCGGGAAGTTTACGAACGCTTGGAAAATGAAGGCACCACCAGTGCCCCGACCACCGCGCAAACCCCGACCCTGACCCGCGATGAGGAAGAGGTTGAAAGCCTCCTTCCGCCTCCGGAACAAACTGCGAGCCCGGCCAGCGATGGCGATAGCATGGCCGATGGTCAAGCGGGCAGCATGATGGCTGATAACGCCTCCGGCTCGGCTGCGAGTTCCGCAGGGGCTCCGGATACTATGTCGGGTACAACCGCTGGCGCATCCACTGAACCCGCCGATACCAGCACGACCATGGCCGCAAATGCCCCTGAGGCACCCGCAGCCCCTGACAGCGGACCATCTGCCTCCTCTGGCACTGGCGCTGTTGAAGTGCCGCCACCACGCTCGACGACAACGCCAGCGACGGATGCAGCCAATGGGTCCGATGCCACTGGCACACCCCCCGCAGCGCCGCAATTGACTGTGGGACCGTCAAGCTCAACCCCGGCGACGACCACTGCATCGGCAGCGCCTGCACCTTCAGGCACCGGCACGCCGTCGACCCCGGCTGCGGCTCCTGTGGAAAAACCGCCCGCATCGCCGTCCGCTCAAACCGCTGCTGCACCCGCGACCCAAGCCCCTGCCTCAGCTACCGGAGCGCCAAGGCCTTTGGTCAGCGGACCGGGCACTGGGTCGGCACCTGTTGCGTCGACCGGGCCCCGGCCTGCGGCCACCAGTGGTGGCGGTTCCGGGGGCGGGGGTGGCCCGCAGATCCAGCTTGGGGCGCTAGGCTCTGAGGCCGGAGCCCGCCAAGCCTGGGCGCGGATTTCCAAAGGCAATGCGGATCTGATGGGTGGTTTGTCGGCGCAAATCGTCCGCTTTGTTCGCGATGATGGTGTCACCTTTTACCGGCTGCGCGCCGGGCCGCTGGGCAGCCGAGCCGAAGCGGTCACCCTATGCGGCCAGCTGAAGGTGCGGGGCCAAGCCTGTTTCGTGCCGTGATAGCGACGCCTTCGGGCTCCTGTCCACGAATGTCCAAAGGCCGACGCAGCAAAGGCGTCGGCCTTTGTCTTTCCCAGTTCGGTAAACCCTGAAGGACTCCTCGCTGTGTCGCAAAATCCGCCCGCCATGAAGGTGTCATCGCCAACAGCCCCCCCTGCAGCGGGCATTTTTGGCTGCGCCGGTTTGACTTTGACCGCCTGGGAGAAGGCATTTTTCCGTGATGTCCGTCCCTTTGGGTTCATTCTGTTTGCCCGGAATGTGGACACACCAGACCAAGTCAAAGCGCTCTGCCAAGCCCTAAGGGAGGCCACAGACCGACCCGAGGCGGTGATCCTGATCGACCAGGAAGGCGGACGGGTTCGGCGCCTGAAGCCGCCACATTGGCGTAATGCGCCGCCCATGGGCCTGTTCGGCCAGCTCTATGGGCAGGATCCGGAGCGCGCCATTGGCCTTTGTCGAGACAATGCCCGGCTGATCGGCCTGGAATTGGCCGGGCTGGGCATCGACACCGATTGCCTGCCCTTGCTGGACCTGCCGATCCCCGGCGCCCATGACATTATCGGTGACCGGGCCTTCGCCGCATCCGCTGAGCCGGTGATTGCACTGGGACGGGCGGTCCTGGAGGGCCTAGGAGCAGCGGGCGTGTTTCCGGTCATCAAGCATATTCCGGGGCATGGCCGGGCCGTGGCGGACAGTCATTTGGCCTTGCCGGTGGTGGACACGGACCGGCAAACCTTGGAACAAACCGATTTCGCCCCCTTCGCGGCCCTGGCCGACGCCCCCTTCGCCATGACCGCCCATATCCTTTATAAGGCGCTGGATGCGGAGCGCCCGGCGACCTTGTCGCCGTCGGTCATCGAGAAGGGGATCCGGCAAAAGATCGGCTTTGATGGGCTGTTGATGTGTGATGACCTGTCCATGAAGGCCCTGGGGGGTGCGTTTGAGGACCGGACCCGTTTGGCCCTTGAGGCGGGCTGTGATCTGGTGCTGCATTGCAATGGCAATCAGACCGAAATGACCGCCATTGCCAATACGTTGCGGCCTTTGGATGCCGATGGACTGCGTCGGGCAGAGGCGGCGCAGCGTTGGCGGGCCAAGGCGCAGGACCCCGGCGCCGAAGACTTTGATCCCTTGCAGGCCGAAGCGGATGTGCGGGAAACCCTGGCCCAATTTGGCTGGTCGGGCAGCACCGCCATTGATCCGAGGATCGGAACAGGTCCGTAAACCATAAAAACAGTGTATAAGAGTAGAAATTGGATCCGGAGGGACAACCCAACCGGAGCCAAATTTGCTTATTTTTTGCAAGGTTAGGACGCAGTATGGGGTCCATTGATCTCTCAGCCCTGATGTTTACCATCGCCACCTGGGCCATTCCGGTGTTGATTGCCATACCCTTGCATGAGGCCGCCCATGGCTATGCGGCCTGGCGCTTGGGGGATCCGACCGCCAAGTCCTTAGGCCGGGTGACCATGAACCCGCTGGTTCACGTGTCTCCCTTTGGCACCCTGATCTTGCCCTTGCTGTTGATTGTGACCGGTGCGCCGTTCCTGTTCGGCTGGGCCAAGCCAGTCCCGGTGGATTATCGCAATCTGCGCAATCCAAAAACCGACATGGCTTGGGTCGCCTTGGCGGGACCGGGTATCAACCTCTTCCTGGCCTTTATCTCGGTGGTTTTGTTGCGGATCCTGGCTTTTATTGGCGAAGATCCCACCGGTGGCTTTCTGGTCGAGATGTTGCAAAAATCCATGTTGCTCAATGTGATCCTGGCGGTTTTCAACATGATCCCGGTGCCGCCGCTGGATGGCGGGCGGGTTTTGGTCGGGGTCCTGCCCATGCGCATGGCCATCGCGGTGGCGCGGTTTGAGCGATTTGGCCTGTTTGCCTTGATCGGGATTTTGTTCCTGGCCCCCCTGTTGGCCTCCGAAGCGGGCTATGCCTTCAACCCCTTTGCTGAATTCATCCAACCGGTGATCATTGCCGTGATGCAGGCCTTGTTCGGGATGGTGGGATTGCTGTGATGGTCGCAGAAGACCCGTCTTCTGATACCGCCCCAGGGTTTGAAGAAGACCAGAACCCGACCCGTTTGCGCAGTGGAGTGCAGGAGGCGGAGGCGGAGGAGGGCGACCGCCTTGCCGCCCTGGTGCTCAATCTTGATGGCTTTGAGGGACCCATTGACCTGCTGTTGACCCTGGCCCGGGATCAGAAGGTCGACCTGGCCCGGATCTCGATCCTGCAATTGGCCGAGCAATATTTGACCTTTGTCGCCAAGGCTCGGGAATATCGCCTGGAATTGGCCGCAGATTATTTGGTGATGGCGGCCTGGTTGGCTTATCTGAAGTCCCGACTGCTGATCCCGGAAGACAAATCCGAAGAAGAACCCAGCGGCGAGGAAATGGCCGAGGCTCTGGCCTTCCAACTGCGCCGCTTGCAAGCGATCCGGGAAGCCGGCGAGTCCCTGATGGCGCAACCGCGCCTGGGGCGGGATGTGTTGTCCCGGGGGGCACCGGAGGATCTGAGTGCGGCGGTGCGCCCGGTTTATGGCACCACCTTCCATGAGCTGCTGCGGGCCTATGCCGATATCCGGCGGCGTGCGGACAAGCCCACCAGCCTATCGGTGGAAGCCTTTGACCTGTACAGCGTTGATGACGCCATTCGCCGCCTGTCCAGTCTGCTGGGCTCTTTCCCGGATTGGACAGACCTGAGACGGTTTTTGCCCAAAGGATTGCGAGACCCCCTGGTGCGGCGTTCAGCCATTGCTGCAACCTTTGTCGCTGGCTTGGAGATGGTCCGGGATGGCAAGGCCTTGGTGAAACAGGAGGGTGGAACCTACGCGCCCATCTTGTTTCGTCCGGCCCCTCCGGGTCAGGAAGCCCATGCCGGACCGGATTTGCCCCGAGTTGCTGAAGGAGATGGCGTGAATAAGGAGGACATTGCGTGAGCACCCAAGGCGCAACTCAGCCGGACCAGGCACCTTCTCAGCAGGATCTGCTGCGGCAGACGGACTCCGAGGCTATGATCGGAGAATTCCGGATGCTGCGCACCCTCGAGGCCTTGCTGTTTGCCTCCAAGGATCCGTTATCCCTGAAGGATCTTGCCCGTCGCCTGCCGGAAAAAGCCAATCTACGCAGTCTCCTGAAGACCCTGCAGGAGCAATATGCCAATCGCGGCGTCAATCTGAGCGAAGCGGATGGCACCTGGGCCTTTCGCACGGCACCGGACTTGGCGGCTGAACTGGCCGAGGAAGCTCCGGAACAGCGCCGTTTGTCCCGGGCTGCGGTGGAAACCCTGTCCGTCATTGCCTATCACCAGCCGGTGACCCGGGCGGAAATCGAAGATGTGCGCGGTGTGGCGTTGTCTAAAGGCACCATGGACACGCTTTTGGAAGCGGGCTGGATCAAACCGCTGGGCCGACGCCAAGTCCCGGGCCGACCTTTGACCTGGGGCACATCAGCAGCCTTTTTGGATCATTTTGGCCTCACCGCCCTGGAGGATCTGCCCGGTGTGGAAGAGCTGAAAGCCGCCGGATTGCTCGACAGCAGGCCGTCTTTGGCAGCCTATGGGGCCCGGGCGCAGGATGAAGGCGTACTGGAAGATATTGGCGAGGATGAAGAGGCCTTGCTTGCCGAGAAAGAAACCATTGATGCGTCCCGCCAGTTGGATTTGCTGCGTCGAGAGCCGCTCGATCCCCCGGAAGACGGGAAAGAGAATGAATAAAGTCCCGTGAAAGTCTGGACCTGGATGCTTGTCGCTCCAATCTCCATGGGACATACTCCCGCCGCTTTGCCCCACAAGTAAGGTGATCGGGGTCCCGGAACCTTTAGCGTAAGAGGGTGTTGCCCAAGGGATTGGCCCCGTGGCGATCCGCAACGCCCTCTAGAAACAAGGAGTTATCATGGGTTTTACCAGCATCTGGCATTGGGTCATCGTTCTGGTCGTTGTCCTGCTGCTGTTCGGCGCCGGCAAGATTCCCCGTCTGATGGGGGATGTGGCCAAGGGCGTGAACGCCTTTAAGAAAGGGCTGAAGGACGACGAAGGCGACGATGCCAAGGCGATTGAAGAAAAAACCGTCGCCCAATCCTCGACCACCACAACGACCTCCGAGAAGGACGGCGCCACCAAGGCCTAAGGCCTTGGAGCCCAGCGCATAACAGGACAGAACGATCCGCTTGGATCGTTCTTTAATGGTGTCGATGAAGCAAGGGCAGCCCAGCTGTTCTGTTTCAACTCTCTGATAGCGGATTTGGGGCTGCTCCGGCCCCCGACAGTTCGGTCCGCCCCCTCACAGGCGTAAAGAGATGTTTGATCTCGGCTGGTCGGAAATGGCGATGGTTGCCGTTTTGGCCCTCTTGGTTATTGGTCCGAAGGATCTGCCCAAAGTGCTGCGCACCGTTGGACAGTGGGTTCGGAAGATTCGGTCCATTGGGGCTGATTTCCAACGCCAAATGGATGATGCGGTCCGGGAAGCCGGGTTGGACGAGGTCAAAAAAGAAGTCACCAAAGTCTCTCGCTTCAATGTCAACAAGGCCGTGGCAGATACCGTCGATCCCGGCGGCAAGATCACAAAATCTCTGAACGAGACAACGATCCAAGCCTCGTCGCCGTCGATCCCAACCGCCCCAACCAAGACAGAGGCGGGGGAGGCGACAGCAACTCCGGCACCGTCACCCTCGTCGGTACCCTCGTCGGCACCGGCATTAGCACCGCAAACACAATCGGCACCCGAAACCCAAGCGGCACCAGACGTCTCTGAAAAAGCTGCCGCCCAAGCGCAGCAGCAACAGGCCAACGCGAACCCCGGTAAGGAGAGTTAAGCCATGGCTGTTGCTGAGCAAAACCGGGATGAGGAGAGCCTGGACGACTCCAAAATGTCCCTGTTGGAGCATTTGGTGGAGCTGCGGACCCGCCTGCTTTGGTCCGTTGTGGTGTTCCTGGTCTCCTTTTTTGTCTGCTTTGCCGTCGCCCAACAGATTTACGATTTCCTGGTCCAGCCCCTGGCGGACATCATGGAACGGGTCGGTGGCTCGCGGCGGATGATCTACACCGCTTTGACCGAGGCCTTCTTCACTTATGTGAAGGTCGGGGCCTTTGGTGCAGCGGTGATTTCCTTTCCCGTGGTGGCCGCCCAAATGTGGATGTTTATCGCCCCGGGGCTGTATCGCCATGAGAAGCGGGCGTTTTTGCCGTTTTTGTTGGTCTCGCCAATGCTGTTCGCGCTTGGCGCGGCCATGGTCTATTACCTTGTCATGCCAATGGCTTGGGAATTCCTGCTCGGCTTCCAAACCACGCGGGAAGAAACCGTTCTTCCCATCGAGTTGGAAGCCAAGGTTGGTGAATATCTTGGCTTGGTGATGAAGCTGATCCTGGCCTTTGGCTTCGGTTTCCAAATGCCGGTGGCGTTGACCTTGATGGCCCGGGTTGGTCTTGTGACCTCAACCGGGCTGGCCTCGGCGCGAAAATACGCCATTGTTGCGGTGTTTGTGGCCGCCGCCATCATCACCCCGCCCGATGTGATCAGCCAATTGCTGCTCGCCGCGCCGATGGTGGTGCTCTACGAAATCTCGATCATTTGTGCGCGGATCATGGAGCGCAAACGGGGCGAGGCCGAAGAGGATGATCTGGATGATGATCCGGACCCGACACCGCCAGCAAAAACGACGGATGGATCTGGGGACGAGGCCAGTGCTGCGGCAGTGGCCACCGGTACCGATGTGGCGGCGAAACAGGATCCCGATCCGGAGTTGACCGCCGATATCGCCAACGAAGCCTCAGTCTCCGATGCCCAAGAAGATGGCATGATCGACGAAACCGATTGGAACACGCCCAAAACCTGAATGCGTCAGGACCTTTGGCGGGCTTTGGCCACAAAGGGTTCTAAAAACTGGTGTCGTCGTCGTCGCGGAGCTTTTTTCCCAGGGCGAACAGGGCCGCATCCACTTCAGAGAGGCTTTGGAATTCCTCCCGGAAGGTGGCCGCGATTTCCGTATTCTCGCTGATCAGGGCCGTAAAGGTCTGATGGGACTCCAGGAACAGGGGCAGAGACTGGCTCTGGCGGGCATGGGCCATCATCAACAGCAAACCCCGGCCCAAGGCATGGCCATAGGGCCGCTTCTTGGTTTGTTTGCGATACAGCTGATCCAGGCTTTTCAAACAATCAGCCGCCCGGGTCGGGCGGTCGGTGTTCAGCAGACGCTCGATCTCTAAGCGCAGCGCGTCCGCATGCAGATCTCGGCCCACGGCCCGATCCGGACCTTCGCGCTCAATGCGTTCGCAGACCGCGACCAACTGCTCCACGGTGTTGTCTCGCACCCCGCCATGGGTCATTTGGTCAACCAAGCCTGCGAGCAGAATAAAGGACCGGCGGATCATCGGGGTGTCGAGCCGACCATCCGGTTCGAGAATATGGCTCAAGGCTCGGGCCATGAAGGGCGGCGCATAGGGGTCATGGGTCAGGACCCAGCCAGCAAACCGACCGGCCAAATGCCGAGGCGGCGACAGCGGCGGTGGTGCTTGTGGTTGCTCTGGTGCTTGTTTTGAAGCGCTGTTTTGAGGCGTTTTTGTCGGCGTAGCCTTGTCGAGCGCGGCGATCCGCTCCGGGCTGTCTGCAGCCAGCCATCCGCTCCATGCCTGCAGCCCGGCCGTATCGCGGATTTCCGCATCTTCCACAATCCGCAGGCCAATGGTCAGCAGTCCACCCACACGCTCATGGGCGCGATCCAGATCTTCCAGCACGGCGGTTGGGGCAAAGAGGCGACGGAAAAAGCTTTGGAGGCCGCTGTCTTCCGCTTGAACAGGGGACAGAGCCGCGATCCGTTCCGATAACGCGTTCGACTCTAACGAGTAGAAATCGGAAATATAACGGCTAAGGTCAAGCATGGCGCATTATGCCCGGCGGGACCTGCTCTGGTCAAATGACCTTTCCGCATGGTAGGACACGCCCCGGCGGGTGCCTCAAACATGAGGTATCGGCCTGTTGATATTCGTTCTCTCTACTCTACCCCTCGTTGGTTGGACCTCCCATGCATGACCTGAAGTCTCTGCGCGAAGACCCCGCAGCCTTTGACGCGGCTTTGGCCCGTCGCGGCCTGGATCCCTTAGCGGATCAAATCCTTGAGTCCGATGCCAAGCGCCGCGCCATGCAAACGCGGCTTGATGAATTGCGCAATCGGCGCAAAACGGCGTCCAAGGAGATCGGCAAAGCCAAGGGCTCCGGGGACAATGTGGCCGCTGAGGCTCTAATGGCGGAGGTCGCCGGGTTGAAGGATGAGATTCCGGCCCTGGAAGCCGAAGAAAAGGTTTTGGGGGCGCAGGTCGAGTCCTGGCTGACGGGCCTGCCGAACCGGTTGGATGCGGATGTCCCCCCGGGCAAGGATGAAGACGACAATATCGAGCTGCGTCAGGTTGGTACGCCAAAAAGCTTCGATTTTGCCGCCAAACGGCATTTTGAGCTCGGTGAAGGCCTTGGCTTGATGGATTTTGACCGGGCGGCAAAGCTGTCTGGGGCGCGGTTTGTGGTCCTGAAGGGGGCTTTGGCCCGTCTGGAGCGGGCTTTGGGTCAATATATGCTCGATCTGCATACGGGCAGCCATGGCTATGAGGAAACCCAAACCCCGGTGATCGTGCGCTCGCCAGCCCTGTTTGGCACCGGCCAATTGCCCAAATTTGAAGAGGATCTGTTTCGTCTGTCCGAAGACTTTTGGCTGATCCCGACCGCTGAAGTCACCTTGACCAATCTGGTGGCCGGCGAGATTGTCGACGAAGCGTCCTTACCCCGGCGTTTGACCGCTTTCACCCAGTGCTTCCGCTCCGAGGCTGGTGCGGCGGGCAAGGACACCCGGGGCATGATCCGCCAACACCAATTCGAAAAGGTTGAGCTGGTCAGCGTCGTCCATCCCGAGGAGTCCGAAGCTGAGCATCAGCGGATGACGGGATGTGCCGAAGCGGTCCTACAAGGGCTCGGCTTGGCCTATCGGGTGATGATGCTGTCTTCCGGGGATACCGGCTTTTCGGCCCGTAAGACCTATGACCTGGAGGTCTGGTTGCCCGGGGAGGGCCGCTATCGGGAGATTTCCTCCTGTTCCAATACGGGGGATTTCCAGGCCCGGCGGATGAATGCCCGATTCCGGTCCCAGGATGGCGGTGCGCCGCGCTTTGTCCATACCTTGAACGGCTCCGGGGTTGCCGTGGGCCGGGCATTGATCGCGGTGCTCGAGACTTATCAGGATGCCTCCGGCGGCATTTCGGTGCCCGAGGTTCTCAAACCCTATATGGGCGGCCTGGATTACATTGCGCCCCTCCGTGCCAGCGAAGGATAAGGTCCTGATGTATGCACCTCTGACCGACCTGTCTCAGGCTCGGATCCTGGTTTCCAATGATGATGGCATTGATGCGCCCGGCATTGCCTTGCTGGAGCGTATCGCCCGAACCTTGTCCGATGATGTTTGGGTGGTTGCGCCGGAAACCGAGCAAAGCGGGGCAGGGCATGCGCTGACCCTGCACCATCCTTTGCGCTTTCGGCAGCTGGGGGACAAGCGCTTTTCTGTCACCGGCACCCCGACCGACTGTGTAATGTTGGCGGTCAATCATTTCATGGCCAAAGCCGGACGGCCGGATCTGATCCTGTCGGGCATCAATCGCGGCGGCAATCTGGGCGATGACATCATTTATTCCGGCACGGTCGCAGCGGCCATGGAAGGCACCTTGTTCGAGCTCCGGGCCATTGCACTGTCCCAGGTGATGGAGGAAGGCCTGCCTGCGCTCGACTGGTCCCCAGCCGAAGCCATGGCCGAGCAGGTTATTCGGCGGGCCTGTGCCTGTGCCTGGCCGAAAAATGTCATGGTCAATGTGAATTTCCCGGCCAAGCCACCAGCTGAGATCCTGCCGCCGGAAGTCACCCATCAAGGCTGCCGAAAACTGGGTGATGAGATCATTTTGCGCAGCGATCCTAGGGATCGGCCCTATCTTTGGATCGGTCCGAAACGGGCCGAGGAACCGAATATCGCGGGCTCTGATCTGGAAGCGGTGACTCGCGGCGCGGTCTCGATTACGCCGTTGACGGTTGATTTGACGTCTCGCCAGACCATGTCCGATCTGTCCAAGGTATTCTAGCAGAGGTCCCTGGCGTGCCCGGCCCCGTTGACACCTTCCGCCCCGGTGATCTCCACACCGACGAACCGGCGCTGTCCTTTCAGGAGCGCAAGGCCCGGATGGTGTTTGAATTGCGCCAGGCCGGGGTGACCGATCAAACGGTGCTGAATGCCATTGAACGCACGCCCCGGGATATGTTTGTCAGTGATGCCTTCCAGGCCCAGGCCTATGAAAATCACCCACTGCCGATAGATTGCGGCCAAACCATCAGCCAGCCGCTGGTGGTGGGATTGATGACTCAAGCCCTGATCCCCGACCCATCGATCAAAGTGTTGGAGATCGGCACCGGGTCAGGCTACCAGACGGCGGTTTTGGCCCAGCTGTTCCGCCGGGTCTATACCATCGAACGCCATGCACCGCTGCTGCGCCTGGCGGAAAGCCGCTTTCGCACGATGCAGCTTCGTACGGTGGTCACCCTCCAAGGCGATGGCCATAAGGGCTGGCCGGAACAAGCCCCCTTTGATCGGATCCTGGTAACAGCGGCAGCGGCGGATATCCCCCGGGTCTTGGTGGACCAATTGTCGCCGGACGGCCTGATGGTTTTGCCGGTCGGACCCGATGGTGGCGATCAGGAGGTGGTTCGGGTGCAAAAACGACCGACTCATATTCGTACCGAGCGGCTGTTTCCGGTCCGCTTTGTGCCCATGGTCGAAGGGCTGCCGCGCAAAGAGCCAGGCTGAGCAGTCAATCTTGGGCAATACCCAAGACACAGTGGGTGCATCATGTCGTTTGCGCAGGTATAGTGGTGCTCATGACAAATCACGCCCGCCGTTCTGCCTTTTTGCCGACCATAGTGATGCTGATCCTTGCCGCTGTTTTGGCCGGTTGTGGGGGCGGTCGTTCCTCGGTGGGACAATCCGGCCTGCCCGCAACCCATGTGGTTCAGCCTGGGGAGTCAGTTTACCGCATCGCCAAATTTTATGGCGTCTCCCAGCGTGACATCATCACCCTGAATAATTTGCGCGCGCCCTTTATCCTGCAGCCAGGGCAGGAGCTCCGCCTGCCCGCCGGACGAGTCCACGTGGTGCGCAGCGGCGACACCCTCTCGGGCATTGGCGCGCGCTATGGGGTGTCGACGGCAACCCTGGCGACGATCAACGGCATTCAAAACCCGGACTATATCCAGATTGGGCAACGCGTGCGCCTTGCCGGAGAGCCGGTCACCACCGCCAATCGCGGTGGTTCAAGGCCTACAGCGCCGCCACCCCAGCCACGCTCCCAAACCGCTGAGCGTCCGGATCCGGTGGCGTCTGGCCCAGTCGCTTCAGAACCCGGCACCAAACCAGGATCGGTTTTGATTGTGGGCGGGGGCGAACAGGAGCAGGCTCCACCACCGGGGTCGGCCAACAAGCCCCCGGCGCAAAGGGATCAGTCTGGATCGCAGGCTCCGCAACCCGCCCAAGACCGGATGGCCCAAGATCGGATGGGCCAAGGAGAGACGACGCAGCAGCAGACGACGTCCTCAACACAGTCTTCGGCACCGCCGCCACCGCCACCGGCGAAAACACCGGCACCACCGCCCCGGACCGGACAGTTTTCCTGGCCGGTGGGTGGGGGCCAAGTGATCGCTCGCTTTGGGGAAACCGGGGAAGGGCGGCGCAATGATGGGATCAATATCGCTGCCGGTGCAGGGGATCCGGTCTATGCCTCAGAGAGTGGCGTGATTGCCTATTCCAGCAATGGGATCAGGGGGTTCGGCAATCTTATTCTGATCCAACATGCGGATGATTACATCACCGCCTATGCCCATAATCAGGACTTGCTGGTCAAGCGTGGCGATCGGGTCAACCGGGGCGATGTGATTGGCCGGGTTGGACAGACCGGCAGCGTGGCCCGGCCCCAACTGCATTTTGAGATCCGCAAAGGCGGTAAGCCGCAGGACCCGATGCGCTATTTGGGCAGTGGCCCGGTGGTGGCCGCTCGATAAGCCCAAGCCAAAGGGTAGGCTCCGCCCGTGCTCAGTGTGGGCAGAATAAAACCAACCCTAATGCGCCATGGTCATCAGGGCTTCTTGCAGGATTTCCTCTTCCCCGGCCTGCAGGTCAAATTGGACCCGCAGCATATGGCCATCATCGCTGATGACGTGGAAATTAATGTCACGGTGAATGCCATCAATTCTCAGATAGCCTTTGGTGCCTTCGGAGAAGGGCTCGTGGATGTCACCATCCAGCTCTTGAGTATCGGCGGTTCGTGCACCACCCAGCGACAAATCATGCACCAGGACATGCAATTTATCGCGGCCAATGGTCAAAGTACCGTCCCGATCCATAACGGAAACCCGTTGATGCTGGCGTCGGTTGACCTCGGCCGTGCTGGTCCGCACCGCTTTGACCAGGACATTCTTGAGGTCTGTGATAGCGCCCGCGACTTGGTCGGCAGTTTGGCGCATATGTTCCGCAGCACTACCGGTTTCTTCGGCCTCTTGCGCCACAGCCCCGATGTCCCGGGACACCTCCGTGGCCGCCCGCGAGGTTTCGGACACCGAGCCGGAGATTTCCTGGGTTGACGCCGCCTGCAATTCCACCGCTTGCACAATGCTGCGGGCGGTCTCATCGATGCCTTGGATTACCGTGGCCATGGAGTCGACGGAATGGACCGCCTGATCGGTGGTGGTTTTGATCTCTGAGAGGATACGGATGATTTCCTCAGTGGCCTTGGCGGTTTGATTGGCCAAGGCTTTTACTTCTCCGGCGACCACGGCAAAGCCTTTGCCCGCATCCCCGGCACGGGCGGCCTCGATGGTGGCGTTTAGGGCCAGCAGGTTGGTTTGCTCGGCAATGGTGGAAATTAAGGATGCCATATCGTCAATGCGGCTGACCTGATCAGCCAGGGAGCCGATGACATGGGTGGCTTCCGAGCCTTTGGCGACCGCGTCCCCGGTTACCCGGCAGCTTTCTTCCGCCTTGGAGGCGATATCACCAATGGAGTCCGAAAGGGATCCGGTCGCATTGGCCACCACTTCCGCCGTGCTGAGCGAACGCTGCGCAGTGTCGGAGACCTGCTGGGCATTGGCTTTCATCTGCAAGGCATTGGAGGCCATGGCCTGGGCATGGTCGCATAAGTCATTGGAATATTCTGCGACTTGGTCCACAGCGGCGCGGGTCTGCTCTTCCACTTGGGCGGCCATGTTTTCCAAGGCTTCTTGGCGGTCGGCATCCACGCGGGCGCGGATCCGCTCTTGTTCGGCCTCCAGTTCGATATGGTCCAGACCCTTATGGCGGAACACTTCCAAGGCATCGGCCATATGGCCGATCTCGTCATCGCGCCCAACCCCGGGGATATGGACGGAAAAATCCCGACCGGACATGGCGACCATGGCGGTCTTGAGCCCATCCAAGGGCTTGGTGACCAGGAAACGCAGCGCGACCAAACTCAGGCCAGCGACCACAATGGTGGCGATGGTGGCAATGGCAAACAGCCAGAACACCCGGTCGGAGGTTTCTTCGAAGGTCAGGATCCCAGTGCCCACGCTATCAATGCTGGTGTTCCCGGCGATGGAGGCAGCAAACGCCACTTCTTCCACGGCTTCTTCAAGCGGTTCCCAGTTTTCTTCACTCGGCACCTCCTGATAGAGGGCGAGCGTTTTGCTGAATAGGTCCAAAGCGCTTAAGAGGCTTTGGAGACCCATCTCTTCCGCTGAATCGCGGATTTCGCTGTCATAGTCTTCCGCATTGCTCAAAATATGGTCGATCAGCGCCGTATCGTTGTTTGCATGGGCGTCTGGCAACATCGGAATGATCGCTTCTAGCCGCGCGGCGCTGCGTTCCAGGGGCAGGACATAGGACAGGAGGATATCGGCCGCAACCTGGCTGTCCTCAACCGCTTGTTCCTGTTGCTCTTTGATAAAGACATTGTCGATGAAGGCGATGACGAGAACCAGAACGACCAAAAAGAAAGCCAAAGTGACTTTTAAGGGAATGGGCAGGTCTCTGAGCAAACGCATGAGGAAGTCCCCGTCGGTCCGGACAATGCTGTAACTTTAAGGCTTTATAGCGATCCAAAGAGCCCGTTCCAGCGTTAATGCGTCTCACCCCAAAGGAATTGTCAGCAATGTTGACTTTAGGGTGATTTGCCTTTCCTGGAGCGCAGCCTTAAGGGGAAGATCGCCCCCATCAAGAGGCGATCATTATGGAATTCATCGCTCTTGAAATGCCAAGGCGGAATGGACTTGGAGTAGAGTCTTTTTTCCACACTCCGAGACAGTGCTATTGGAGACAGAGGTTTTATATGCCGAGGGTTTTGCCTTCCCGACCGGCGACCTCTTGGATGAATTGCCAAGCGGTTCGGCCTGAGCGACTGCCTCGGGTCACGGACCACTCAATGGCCTGGGCTTTGAGGCTTTCCGGGGGTGTTGAAAGCTGGAAATGGCCCGCATAGCCCAGAATAATGGCGAAGAAGGTCTCCTGATCCATATTGTGGAACCCCAGCCAGAGGCCAAAACGGTCCGACAGGCTGACTTTTTCCTCAACCGCTTCCCCAGCATGGATTGCGGTGGAGCGTTCGTTTTCGATCATCTCTCGGGCCAGCAAATGGCGTCGGTTGGAGGTGGCATAGAACACCACCGTGCTCGGACGGCCCTCAATGCCACCCTCCAGCACCGCTTTTAAGGATTTGTAGCTGCTGTCCTGGCCGTCAAAGGACAGATCGTCGCAAAACAGGACGCAGCGCCGGTCTGACGACCGCAGGACATTGAGCAACTGTGGCAAAGTCGGGATATCCTCCCGGTGGATCTCCACCAAGGCGGGGGCGGGCGTATTTTCCTGGCGCATCTGGGCCGCGACAGCGCCGTGAACCGCCTTGATCAAAGCGCTTTTGCCGGTCCCTCTGGCCCCCCAGAGCAGCGCATTGTTGGCGGGCAGACCTTTGGCAAAGCGTAGGGTGTTGTCCAGAAGGGTGTCCCGTTGCCGCTCTACCCCTTTGAGCAGGGAGAGTGCCAGACGGTTGATCTCTGCGACCGGCTGCAAGGCGGCCTGTTCACCGTCCCTGTGCCAGACAAAACCGTCGGCAGCCCAGAGGTCTGCGGCTGAGGAGGTCGTCGAGGGGGCAAGCCGCTCCAAGGCCGCCGCGATCCGCGACAAGGTCGGCAGCAGGGCACTCAAAGGCTGGTCAGAAGAGTCCATCGGAGGCGCGGTCATGGAGTATTCCAAGCTTTGGGTAGGGAAGGGGGCGTTTGGCCGGAACCATAATGGTGCGGTGCTCCGCCCATCAAGATCCTGTTCGCGCGCTCAGAAATCAATTTTCAGGAGCACCGGACACGGGCATCGACAGGGAGCACATCGCTCACTATTTGCATCAGAGCAACCCCCCGGCTATAGTCCGGCTCCCAAATCGCGCTCCCCTGTGCCGGTCTGATCCTGGCCGGGGCCGCACCCTCCACATGTAACGAGGACTCCGATGCTGATTTCTCCAGCCTATGCCCAATCTGCGGGCGGGGGCGGAATGGGCGGCTTTGAAGCTTTTCTGCCGCTGATTCTGATTTTTGTGATCTTCTATTTCCTGCTGATCCGTCCGCAGCAACGGAAGATGAAAGAACACCGCGCGATGTTGGAAGCGGTGCGCCGTGGTGACCGGATTGTGACCAATGGCGGGCTGATTGGCACGGTTACCAAAGTCCAAGACAATGGTGAGCTGGTGGTGGAAATCGCCGAGGGCGTCAAGGTGAAGGTCCTGCGCGACATGCTGGCCAATGTGCTCTCCAAGTCCGAGCCTGCGCCGTCAGATGCTGCCAATGATGACGGCAAAGGCGGTGAGTCCTCTGAGAACGCTTCGGCGGGCTCCAAGCTCAAAGGCTTGTTTGGCGGCGGCAAAAAGTAACGCCGAAACACGCGATCCGGCCCGATGCCCGCTCGTATCGGGCCGATCCCTTCCTGTTTTCTAAGATCCACCCTGTTCCCAGACCGTCCATCTGCGCAGAAAGTCGCCCTGTTGGCGCTTTCGCCCCGGATCGTTTGTGACCAAGGTCGGATCGCTCCCCACTTCCGGAGCCTTTTCCATGAGCCTGCGGTACGGTCTTTGGAAATCCCTTTTGGTGCTGGCCTGCGTGATGGCCGGGATCGTCTTCAGTATGCCCAATCTGATCCGGGACCAGGCGGCGAATTTGCCCGATTGGTTGCAGCCGGTCACCTTGGGGCTGGATCTGCAAGGCGGGTCTTACTTGCTGCTGCAGGTCGAGTCCGAGGCGGTCTTGGCCGAGAACCTGGAGTCCTTGGTTGAAAGCGCGCGGACGTCCCTGCGTCAGGAGCGGATCCGTTACCTTGATCTGGGCGTTACGGGCCAATCCGTCACCGTGACCATTCCCCAAGAAGCCCAGCAAGCCGATGCCTTGCGGCTGCTGCGGGATTTGGATCCCCAAGCCATTGTGGAAACGGTCGGCAGCAGCGGTTATCGGATTTCCTATTCCGAAGAAGCCGTGCTGGAGCGCCGCCTGCAAGCGGTTCAGCAATCCATTGAAATTGTTCGGCGACGGGTCGACGAAACCGGGACCCGGGAGCCGACCATTCAGCGTCAGGGCCAGGACCGGATCATTGTCGAACTGCCCGGTGTTGATGATCCGGACCGGATCAAGGCTCTGATCGGCCGGACCGCAAAACTGACCTTCCATCTGCTCGACACCTCCGTGTCTCCGGAAGATGCGGAGCGCAACCGGATCCCGCCCGCTTCGCGGAAGCTGTTTAGCGCTGATCGCGGCACCCCGGGGGAGCCGGACTATTATGTGGTCCGCAAGCGGGTTGAGGTTGGCGGAGATCGCTTGACCAATGCCCAGCCAACCTTCCAAGATGGACAACCGGTGGTCAGTTTCGCCTTTGACACCGCCGGGGGCCGCCGCTTTGCCCAGGCGACCACGGAGAATGTCAATGGCTTCCTGGCCATTGTACTGGACAATGAGGTCATCAGCGCGCCGCGGATCCGAGAACCGATTGTTGGCGGCAGCGGTATTATTTCCGGGTCTTTTACGGTCCAAGGCGCTCAGGATTTGGCTTTGCTGCTGCGGGCCGGGGCTCTGCCGGCACCGCTGACCGTATTGGAAGAGCGTACCGTGGGCCCGGGCTTGGGGGCCGACAGCATCGCGGCCGGTGAAATTGCCACGGTGGTCGGTGGCATCGCCGTGGTGGTGTTCATGGTCGCGTCCTATGGCCTGTTTGGGGTGTTTGCCAATATCGCTCTGGCGGCCAATGTGGCGATGATGATTGGGGCTTTGTCCGGTTTGGGGGCGACATTGACCCTACCGGGCATTGCCGGGATCGTCTTGACCATCGGCATGGCGGTGGATGCCAATGTGCTGATCTTTGAGCGGATCCGTGAAGAGGTGCGCAATGGACGCTCGGTGATCAATTCGGTGCAGACTGGGTTCCAGAGCGCCTTTTCCGCCATTTTGGACGCCAATCTGACCACCTTGATTGCCGCAGGTCTGCTGTATTACTTCGGCTCCGGCCCGGTGAAAGGCTTCGCGGTCACTTTGGGCATTGGCATCATCACCTCGATGTTCACCGCTTTGTTGGTGACCCGCTTCATTGTCGGGCTGTGGGTCATCCGCAGCCGTCCGGCGCAACTTCCTCTGTAAGGAGGTCCCGCAGCAGACGGTTTTTCTGGGTCAGGGTGGCTTAGCGCGCCAGACAGGCACGCCGCCATGCTCTCCAGAATAACCAGCTTCCCTCCGAAGGTTAACGCTGTTGCTGATTGACGAAGGCTGTTCCTGATGCTCCGTCCTGTGAAATTTGTCCCGGAAAACACCTCGATCGACTTTATCAGCCTGCGCAAACTGGCCTTGATCGCTTCAGCGGTGTTCCTGGTCGTTTGTTTGGCATCCACCATGGTGCGCGGGCTGAATTTTGGCATCGACTTCACAGGTGGGATCCTGATCGAGCTGCGTACGCCGGAGGCGGTTGAAAATATTGCGACCTACCGTGCCGAATTGAACGGTCTGGGGCTTGGGGACATTGCGCTGACCACCTTTGGTGACGAAAACCGGGATCTTGTTGTCCGGGTGCAAGAGCAGCCCGGGGGCGAAGAGGCCAATTTGCAGGCGCTGGATGAGGTCAAAGCGGTGTTCGGCGATGGGGTGGATTATCGCCGTATTGAGCTGGTCGGGCCGAAGGTGGGCGACGAGCTGGTCGAGGCGGGGATCTGGGCCGTTTCCTTGGCCTTGCTGGCCATCGCGGCCTACATCTGGTTCCGGTTTGAATGGCAATATGCCCTGGGTGGTATTATTGCCCTGACCCACGATATGGTCGCCACCATCGGGCTCTATTCCATCTTGCAATTGGATTTTGACCTGACCTCGGTGGCGGCGTTGCTCACGGTGGCGGGCTATTCCATCAACGATACGGTCGTGGTGTTTGACCGTGTGCGGGAGGAATTGCGCCGCTATAAGAAATTGACTTTGGGTCAGGTGGTGAACATCGCCATCAACAAGACCCTGTCCCGGACTTTGCTGACCTCCATCACCACCATGCTGGCTGTTGCCTGCCTGTTCCTGTTGGGCGGAGAGGTGTTGCGGGGCTTCAGCTTGACCATTATGTGGGGGGTGATCGTCGGGACCTATTCGACGCTGTTCGTTGCGGTGCCGATGCTGGTCTGGTTCGATCTGCGTCGCAGCGGTGATGATGGCGACGATGAGGATGAAGACAACAAAGACGATGGCCTTCTGCGGGAAGACACCAGCGGCTTTGTTCCGTCCAGCACTGCGGATGAAGACGAGGAAGAAGACAAGGCTTTGGCCAAGGCGGCCTTGGAGGCTGGAGAGCCCGATGCGCCGCGTAAGCCCAAGCGCCGGAAAATGAAAGGCCGCCGGTAAGGCTCTTGGGGCCAGACCGAAACAGCCAAAACCGATTGCCGAACGAACCGGAGAGGATCCAAACATGCAGGTCACGCCCGATGCGCCAACCAACCGGATGGTGGTGGAAGGCTATGGCGATGGCAGTTTTCGGATCTCCGGACAGCAGCATCCGGGCTCGGTGCTGGTGCTTCCCGAACATGTTGAACCTTGGGCACCCCCAGGCGACTTCTCTGACCTCACGCCAGAGCATTTTGCCGCTGTGATGGCCGAAGCAGATCAGATCGATATCCTTTTGGTGGGATGCGGCCAACATATGGCCTTGATCCCGAAAGCGGTGCGCGAGGCCCTGTTGGCCGTCGATGTGGTCCCGGAACCGATGACCACCGCAGCTGCCTGCCGAACATTCAATGTCTTGGCCTTGGAAGGTCGGCGCATCGCCGCCGTTTTAGTTGAATCGCCCTGAATGGGGTGTGATGCCAAACGGAACGCGTTGATTTGACTCATTAGAGTCCTGTCCGATCAAATAGGGTCAATTCTGTTTCGCGATTGGGGTGTGCGATCCAGTGGTCAGTCGGTCGCGGAGCGATGCCAATGCATCGGTCAAGACCGAGTTTCCGCTGGGCGTCCCCCAATCGGAAACCCTGCGGGACGGGTGCATTTGCGCCAATTCCAGCGCAAAAGCCCTTGTCCGTATCTACGGATATGGCCTGCGGACTTCTGCTTGATCTTGTCACAAATGCACTCCGTCAGAATGGTTCTATTTGTTCGGACAGGGCTCTAGTTAACGGGTGTCGCCCGGACTCCATTTCGGTAGAGAATCTTTATCCCGTTACATCTTTCCCAAATCGGCGTTTTGCCCGGCCTGCAACTACATATGTAGTTAGAGGTGCGGGCGTGCTGTGTTGTTTTGCCCGGAAGGTCGCGGATTTGACGGTAAAAAAGGCTTCCCCGGTCCGGGGAAGCCTTTGTAATGATGAGAGATTTCCTGATTTCGGTACGGCTTGGTCAGGCCGCTTCCGGTTCCGGGGTAGCCGGGGCCTTCCGCCCCCGGACCAAGCCCCGGATGGTGACATAGAACACCGGGGTGAACAACAAACCAAAGACCGTGACCCCCAACATGCCGAAAAACACCGCTGTGCCAAGGGCTTGACGCATTTCGGCGCCAGCGCCTTGGGCGATCATCAACGGCACAACGCCTAAGATGAAGGCAAAGGAGGTCATCAGGATCGGCCGCAGGCGCAGGTGACAGGCCTCGACCGCAGCATCGATCGCCGACCGGCCTTTGGCTTCGATGTCCCGGGCAAATTCGACGATCAAAATGGCGTTCTTTGAGGCCAAGCCGACCAAAACCACAAAGCCGATTTGGGTCAGAATATTGTTGTCCATGCCCCGGAGCATGACCCCGGCAATGGCAGAGAGCAGGCACATCGGCACAATGAGGATCACCGCCAAGGGCAAGGACCAGCTTTCATACAACGCCGCCAGGGTCAGGAAGACGAACAAGACACAGAGCGGGAAGATATACAGCGCTGCATCACCTTGGTTTTTTTCCTGATAGGCCAGGTCGGTCCATTCATAGGAGATGCCATAGGGCAGGATCTCTGCCGCCAAGGCTTCCATGGTGGCAATGGCTTGGCCGGAACTGACCCCGGGCAAGGTGGAGCCCTGCAGCTCCGCAGCCCGATACAGGTTGAACCGGGGCACCCGGTCCGGACCAGCGGTTTCCTGAATGCTTAGCAAAGACCCCAAGGGCACCATCTGCCCATCCGCATTGCGGGTGCGCAAGGTGGTGATGTTGTCCTCCGTCAGTCGGAATGGCGCGTCGGCTTGCGCTGTCACCCGATAAGTCCGGCCGAACTGGTTGAAATCATTGACATAGGACGACCCCAGAAAGACCTCCAAGGTCTCAAACACATTGGAGACCGGAACACCCAGCATCTGCGCCTTGGTTCGATCGACCTCCAGGAACAATTGCGGTGTGTTGGCCTGGAAAGGCGAAAACATTCCGACCAAACCGGGCTGTTGATAGGCTGCGCCGATCAATTGCCATGTGGCCTGTTCCAACACAGCGGTGCCGCGCCCCAGGCGATCCTGGACGAACATTTTGAAGCCGCCTCCAGTGCCAAGCCCGGGAACCGGAGGCGGCGGGATGGCAATGATGAAGGCATCTTCAATGGCGGCCATGCGCCCCCGGATGTCGCCCAGGATCTCTTCTGCGGATCGGGACCGCTCGGCAAAGGGCGGCATGGTGACAAAAATCGCCCCGGCATTGGTGGCATTGGTGAAGGTAGCCCCGGAAAAACCGGTAAAGGTGGCCGTTGCCGCGACGTCCTCGACCTCTAAGATCATCTGTTCGGCCTTGCGGATCACCGCATCGGTGCGGTTCAAGGCCGATCCGGCGGGCAATTGCACCGCGACAATCAAGTAGCCCTGATCCTGGGGCGGGATAAATCCGGTCGGGACGGCCCGGAAGGCAAACAGGGTTAAGGCAATCAGCCCGCCATAGGCCAGCAACACCACCCACCGCATTTTCGGACCCGCCAACCACCGCACCAGGGTGGCATAGCCCTCACTCAGGCGGTCAAAGCCCGCATTGAAGACATCAAACCCCCGTTGCAGGATGTCGCGCTTCTCTTTGGCGCTGTGGGGTTTGATCAGCAAGGCGGTCAGGGCCGGGGACAGGGTCAAAGACACCAGCACCGAGATCACCGTGGCCACGGCAATGGTCAGGGCGAATTGGCGATAGAACTGCCCGGTGATGCCCTCCAGAAAGGCTGTCGGCACAAACACGGCGGCCAACACCAAGCCGGTTGATATCACCGCGCCGCCAACCTCGCTCATGGTGACATAGACTGCTTGCAAGGGTTTCATGCCCTCGCGCACATGGCGCTCAACATTTTCGACCACGACGATGGCGTCATCGACCACAATGCCGATGGCCAGTACCAAACCAAACAAAGTCAAGGTGTTGATGGAAAAGCCAAAAGCCTGCATGACGGCGAAGGAGCCGATCAAGGACACTGGAATGGCGATGATCGGAATGATCGAGGCCCGCCAAGTCTGCAGGAACACCAACACCACCAACACCACCAGCACCACGGCTTCGAAAATGGTGTCGATCACAGCATCAATGCTTTGGGCGATATATTCGGTGGGGTTGTAGACGATGTCATAGGCCAGACCCTGAGGGAACTGTTCGGACAGCTCGGCCATGGTGTCTTGGATTGCGGCTGCGGTGTCCAGGGCATTGGAGCCCGGCTGCTGATTGATCAGGATCACCGCCGCATTCTGGCCGGACAGGTAACCTCGGGTGACGTAATCCTGCGCCCCCAATTCGATCCGACCGATATCCGCCAAGCGCGTCAACGCCCCGTCTGCGCCGGTTTTGACCACGACTTCGGCGAAGTCTTCCTCGGAAATTAAGCGTCCCTTCAGCTGCAAAGAGGTCTGAAACGCACTTAGCGCGGCAGAGCCTTCCAAGGGATCTTGGCTGAGGGCCCCACCGGCGACCTGGACGTTTTGGGCATGCAAGGCGGCGACCACATCACCGGCGGTCAGATCCAAGGCCGCCATGCGCTCCGGATCCAGCCAAATCCGCATGGCATATTCACTGCCGCCAAAGATCTGGATATTGCCGACCCCATCAATCCGGGCTAGCCGGTCCTTGACCTGCAAGAAAGCGTAATTGGCGATATAGAGCTGATCCAGGCTGTCATCGGGGGACAGCATATGGACCACCATCAGGATATTGGGGGAGTTTTTCCGGGTGGAGATGCCCAAGCGCCGAACCGGCTCCGGCAGGCGGGGTTCGGCCAGGGAAACCCGGTTCTGGACCAGAACCTGGGCTTCGTCGAGATCCGTACCCAGCTCAAAGGTCACCGTAATGCTCACCGTCCCATCCGAGGTGGATTGGGAGGTCATATAGAGCATGTTTTCGACGCCATTGATTTCCTGTTCCAGGGGAGCAGCGACCGTATCGGCCACCACATCCGCATTGGCACCGGGATATTGTGCGGTCACGGAAATGGTCGGCGGGACGACCTCAGGATATTGCGCGACTGGCAGAACCAGATAGGAAATCGCTCCGACCACCATCAGCAGGATCGAGAGCACCGAGGCAAAGACCGGGCGGTCAGCAAAAAACTGTCCGAGTTTCATCACAAATGTTCCTGTGCCTTAAGCGTTAGAGCCCTGATAGGTCGAACAGGGCTCTAGCCATTGCCTTGGCCAAAGCCGTCGGGAAGGGTGATCGGGCTATCCTGCGGCGTCACCGGCGATCCGGGCCGGACTCGCAACAGTCCGTTCACGACAACACGGTCCTCGGGTGCCAGACCGTCTTCAATGACCCGGAAGCCTTCGATCAGGCGGCCCAAGCGCACCGGGCGGATCTGGGCAATATTTTCGCCATCCAGCACATAGACAAAGCGGCGGCTCTGGTCCGCGCCAATAGCCCCTTCCGGCAGCAGCATCACGCTTTCGGTGTCCTGGGCCAGCAAACGGATCCGGGCAAACAGGCCCGGCAAAAACAAACCGTCCTTGTTATCCAGCACCGCCCGACCCGAAATCGTTCCGGTGCCCCGGTCGATCCGGTTGTCAATGAAGTCCATTTTGCCCTGATGGCCAAAGCGGTCCTCATCGGCCAGTTTGACCAGAACGGGGACCGTGGCCGGATCCGGATTGGCCCCCCGATCCCGGCGGAAGGTCAAATAGGTGCTGTCCTCAGCGGTGAAATAGAGGTGGATCGGATCCTGGGAGACAATGGAGGTCAGCAAGGTCGCTTCAGCGGTCCCGCCGCTGATCAAATTGCCGACATCCACCAGGGTCCGGGAGATCCGACCGGAAATCGGTGCGGTGATCCGGGTGAAATCCAGGTTCAATTGAGCTTCCCGGACATCGGCTTCCGCACTGGCCAATCCGGCTGAGGCGATCAAATCTTCCTGGATCCGCGTATCCAGCTCCTGCTGGCTGACCGTATTGCGCGCGCGCAGGGTTCTGGCCCGTTCCCGCTCGGTGGCGGCAAAATCGGCCCGGGCTTGGGCGGTGCGTAAATTGGCTTCCGCCCGGGTTAAGGCAATCTCAAAGGGCCGCGGGTCGACTATGAACAACAGGCTGCCAGCCTCGACCACCTCGCCATCGGTGAAGTGGACGCTTTCCACATAGCCTCCGACCCGTGCCCGAACCTCAACGGTCTCCACAGCCTCGAACCGCCCGGTATATTCCACCCAGTCCAGCACGTCATAGCTCAGCGGGTTGGCCACACTGACGGGGGGAGGGCCTTGTTGGGCCGAAGCCGGTGTGGGCGTGAGCGAGAGCGCTCCTCCCGCAATGGCAAGAGCACCGAGAGCGGCGAGGGCGTTTTTGGTCACCCAGCCCGTAAGGCTTTTCTGAGCGGTGGGAAGAGGACGGGTGGAGAGAGAGGACAGAGTCATCGCTTCAAATTCCAATCGGTATTTTAATGCTATTCGGTTTGTTAAGTCATGGTATCGGGTCTGAAATCGATCCGGTCAACGGGCGCATTCAAATGTGATCGATCTCAGGAGGTTCTGCGACACTTCCGCCACAGAACCGAGGGTTGGAAACCTGGGTCACTGAACCACATTATCGCGACAAATAACAGGTTAGGCGCGAAGGCCTAGGGCTGATTTCACCTATTTGTCGTTGTCGGGTCCAACTGATGGTTTGCTCGCGCATTCTCTGGTGCCACTGGTTGGAGGATTTCCGGTTTGGCGTTTTGTTGGCGCCGATTTGCTCCCATCTGTCCATTACCAGCACAGGACAAAAAGGACTCCAGCGTGGCGCAAGGGCATTCTCACAACACAGCCAGAACAGCCGCAGACCCCCTAGCGGGCGATCTGCCCAGCCTCTCCGCCATGGCCAATCTGGTTCGACGCCATGACCCGAACCGGTTTCAGACGGCCCTGTTTGCCAAGGCTGACATTCGGGAAGCGTTGTTCGCCCTCTATGCCTTCAATGTTGAAATGTCGCGGATGGGGGAAAACCTGAGCGAGCCTTTGATTGGTCAAATGCGGCTGCAATGGTGGGTCGATCTGATTGAACAGATGGGGGCGGGCACGCCGCCAGAGCGCGGTCACCCCATTGGTGATCGGATCGGTCAGGTGATGGGGCAGGGGGTGATCGCTCTCCTGCCATTGGTCGAAGCCCGACAGGCGGATTTGGACGAGAGCCCCTTCCCGGAATTGGCGGCCATGGAGCTTTATGCCGACCAAACCGCCGGAGCCCTGGCCGAGCAGGCCGCGTTGCTGCTCGGGGCGGACCCCATTACGGACCAAACTGAACTCACCCGCATCCGGGCCCTTGGCACCGCCTGGGGCCTGATGGGCCTGCTGCGATCCGTCCCATTGATGGCGGGGCGGGGTCGCTCCGTTTTGCCCCTGGATTTGATGCTCGATGCCGGTTTTGGCACCCAGGACTTGGTCAAACCTCCCAAAGATCCGGACAAGACCGAGCGATTGATCGCTTTGATCGCTCCAGTGCGGGAGCGTATTGACGTGTTGGTCGCCGAAAATGCCCAAAAAGCCTTTTCTGGCAATATATTGCCAAGCGTTCTTACGACGGTTTTGCTGCGCAGTTATCTTGAAGACAGCAAACGCAGTGGCGCCGATCTGACCGATCCTGCTTTGGTGGCGGCAAAGCGGATGCCTTTACGGCTGGCCTGGGCAGGCTGGCGGAAGAGGGTGTAATCAAAGTTTTATGCTTGCCGGGTCGCCCAGCAGAAGTCCTTGAATTTCTTAAGGTCAAAAAAATCTGCATCGGAATAACCAAGCTTGTTACATGAATATGTGAGTTGCATCACGGCCTATCTTCTGAACCGCCTTTGCACTCAATCGCTTAAGACTCGTTCTTCGGGTCACGACTCGACACAGTTTGCAAAAATTCGTGATTCTTCAGTATCTTGATTTCATCGCACTTGCGGTATAATCTGTTTTTTATCGAAGGAGAAAAGATGCGACTCGGAATGAGTGACCAACCTTCGGGACGGATTAGGGAACAGGTGCTGGCATGGCCAACAGAAACGCAACTGTGCGGGACCACTTTGTCGCGGTCGCTGCTTTGATCACCCTCAGCGTGGCATTCCATGGCTTAGGGGGTGCCGTGCACGGACTGGGTTCAGGGGTGTTGTTTTCGACCCCGACGGCCAGCGAGGTCGGGCAGTTGGCGCATTTGCCCGACGTCTACGCCACTGAATTCGGCAGCTTCCAAGCCCCGTCCCACATGGAGTGGGGCAGGACGGTCCTTGGCGTCTCCGGACTGCAATAAGTTTTTCCCAGAAGTCTTAGGCTGCGGTGACAATTTAACGGATGACGTCAACGAGATGAAAATTAGACTGCTTCAGGAAGGCGGAGGAAGGACATGCCTGAGCATATTCGACGACACCTGACGCCAAGCAGGCGAATTTTCATCCGGCCCCACGGGGTTGCGCCCAAATTGGCTCTGAGTACGTCGGAAATGCTCAAAAGTGGAACCACACTTCCTTGCGCTTTCCTCCTGCTCAGCGCCAATTTGGACTGCAATGACGCCAATCGTTAAATTGTCACCGCAGCCTAGTTCTTTAGTACGGCAAAGCGGCCCCATTTGGGCCGCTTTCGTGTTTTTGCGCCGCGTAGATTACTCAGCGGCGACCTCATCGCCACCGCCATACAGGCTGGACCATTGTGCCAGCCAAGGGGCCAGATCCGCATGGGCCCGTTTGGCTTGGAGGCTCTTGCGTTCACGGCCTTTGGGTTTGCGCGGGCGGCCCCCGGGTTTACGAGGCGGCAGGAACTCAGGCTCGGGGAACAGACCGAAATTGATATTCATCGGCTGGTAGCTGTCCGCATCGGCTCCGCCGGTGACATGGCCAAGCAGCGCTCCCAGGGCCGTGGTCGGTGGCGGCAAGGGCAGGCTTTCTTGCTGGCCCAGGGACTCCGCAGCGGCAAAGCGACCGGCCAACAGACCCAGTGAAGCACTTTCTACATAGCCTTCGCAGCCGGTGATTTGCCCGGCAAAGCGGATGTCAGGACGGGCCTTCAGCCGCAGGGTCGGATCCAACAGGCGGGGGCCGTTTAAGAAGGTGTTGCGATGAATGCCGCCCAGCCGGGCGAATGAGGCTTTCTGCAGGCCGGGGATCATGCGAAAGACATCGGCTTGCGCCCCATGGCGCAGCTTGGTTTGGAAGCCCACCATATTGAACAGGCTGCCCAGCGCATTGTCCTGGCGCAGCTGGACCACCGCATGGGGCTTGATGTCCGGATCGCGGGGATTGGTTAGACCAACCGGCTTTAAGGGGCCGTGGCGCAAGGTTTCCGGCCCGCGCTCGGCCATCACCTCGATGGGAAGGCAGCCTTCGAAATAGGGCGTGCCCTCCCAGTCCTTAAAGGCAATCTTCTCACCATCCAACAGGGCTTGGATGAAGGCGTCATAGGTCGCCTTGTCCATGGGACAGTTGATATAGTCTTTGCCGTCGCCCTTGTCATAGCGTGACTGGAACCAAGCAATATCGAAGTCGATGCTCTCCCGGTGGACAATGGGCGCGATGGCGTCAAAGAACGCCAGACTGTCCTCGCCGGTGAGCCGCTGAATGCCCTCGGCCAAGCCCGGCGCGGTCAACGGTCCGGTGGCTATGATCGTACGGCCCCAGTCTTCCGGCGGCAGATCCGGCACTTCCTCGCGGCGGATCTCCAGCAGCGGATGGGTTTTTAAGGTGGCTTCGACGGCTTGGGAAAAACCGTCCCGATCCACCGCCAGCGCCGATCCCGCCGGGACTTTGTTGCGATCCGCACAGGCCATGATCAAAGACCCGGCCCTGCGCATTTCCGCATGCAGGACACCTACGGCGTTCGCTTCGGCATCATCGGAGCGGAAGGAGTTGGAACATACCAGCTCGGCAAGGCCATCGGTCTGATGGGCGTCGGTCCGGCGCACCGGACGCATTTCGTGCAAAATCACCGGCAGGCCAGCTTGCAGCAATTGCCATGCGGCTTCGCAGCCCGCAAGGCCGCCACCGATGATATGGGTCGGGGGGAGTTGGTTCTTTTCGCTCATGCCCTGACATAGCAAGGAAACCGACCGATCCCAAGGGGTGCTCCGCTTCTGAAGGCCGCTTTGGGTGACTTTTGCCCGATCCGTCGTTCATGACGGCGGATGGGCTGGCCAAGACAGACCCGCTCCAGCCTTGACAGAACAAGCCTGCCGCGCGACATCTTCGCCAGAAAATAAGGCGACACAAAATGGATAAGGAAGGAGCACGCTATGGAGGGCACCGAAGCCTCGGGATTTCCGCTGGATCTGATTCTGGCGGCCTGTCTGGGCATCGCTGTGGCCATGACCATCCGTATGTTGCCGAAATGGCTGGCGGGCGTGCCCTATCTGAAGCCGGAACAGCTGCAAGAACGCATTGAAGCCAATAAAAAGCGCATCAAACGCAAGGAGCCCGAGCTTGTCCTGATGGATGTCCGGCGTCCGACCGAATTTGCCAAGGAGCGCCTTGCCGGGTCGGTCAACATCCCGCTGGACGACATTGCATCCGGGGCCGTGGCCGCTGCGGAAGAAATGCGCGAACAGCCCATCGCTTTGATTTGTGCCACGGGCAACCGGTCCGGAACCGCCGCCCGCAAAATGAAAAAAGCCGGGTTCAGCAATCTTGTTGTGCTCGATGGGGGTGTTGCTCAGTGGAAGCGGCGCAAGCTGCCCGTTATTAGCTGAACAACGGATCAAATGACAAAGCCCTGCGCGGGACCGCGTGGCGGCAAAATGACGAGACATATGGGGGTCTGAAGGTCATGCAAAAACGTACCTATTGGGTTGTCGGCGGCGAATATGCCGACACGTCTTTCAAAACTTTGGCCAATGGTGCCGCTGAGGAACGGTTTGGTCCGTTTACGGAAGATGGGGCCAAGGAATGCTGGCGGGCCCTGACCGGTAAAACCGTGGACAACGCCATGGTGCGCTATTTCGTCCAGGATGAGGGCGGCGGCGAAGAGCAGTTCTACGTCGTTGGCGGTGAATATTCCGATACGGACTTCAAGACCATCGCCCAGGGGCGTAAACTTGAAAACTACGGCCCGTTTTCGGAGCAAGAAGCCCGGATGTTCTGGCGCGGTATCACCAGCCAGACCGTCGACAGCGCTTTGCACCGCTATTCCATCCTGTCAGCGGAGGATGTAGAGGATAATCCTACGGCGTAACAAAGCGCAGCCGCCCAAAGGCCGTAAGGCTGGTAAGAAGGGGCGGAGCTCATCCCGGAGCGGCGAGGCACTCGACTGGTCCGAGGGCAAGATGCTTGCTGCCTTCGAAGAGGGCGGCAATCCCTTGGCCCTCGATGACCTCGCCGGTCCCGGTCCGAGTCCAGACTGGGACCCGAGCCCGGGCAGGGACCCGAACCCGGGCAGGGACCCGAGCCCGAACCTAGGCCGGTCGGGGTCTTCTGAGAGACCTGCGGAAAAGAAGAAATCCCCTAAAGCGGCCAAGGATCTGGTGCCGTTGCGCGACGCGACGGGGCTGGAAGACCTGAACGCAGCCCTGGATGCCGCTGTGGCCGACAATGCGGCGGCGGAACGCAAGCGCCGGGATCCCCGCGCGGGCAAACCGCTTGATCTGCCCGATGACTATCTGCCTATGGCGGAAGAGCGGGCCGAACTTGTGGTGCGCGAGATTGAAAGCGTGTTGCGCGGCCACCGGGGCAAAACCTCCAAGGGCATGAAAATGTCCGACTGGAAAACAGCGACCCGAGAAATTGTGCTGGCCGAACTCAAGGAGGCCGAGGAGGCGCGGGCCCGTCACTTGCTGCACACCAATCGGTGGGTGCTGATGGGCAGTGCGACGGTGGTGTCGATCGGGTTTTGGGCCGCCGTCTATCTAATCGATAAGGATTACGGCACCGGGGCCAGCGTCATCCTGGGGATTTTTGGCATTGTGCTGCTGGTCTTGGCCTCGGAATATTTTCTCAGGCGGATTGTCCGGCTGCATTTGCGCAACCGGCGCACAAAGCTTTGGGGCGACATCGTCACCTTTGATGGGCGGTTGAAGCGCCTGCGCAAAGACATTGAGATGCAGCTGGAGGCCTTGGAAGACACCTCGGAAGAGGCCCGTAAACTGCGCGGCAAGCTTTGGGGCGGCATCCGTAAAAGAGAGGATGGGTGAGTCTACGGCCTAAGGGCGCTTAGCCATCACCAAGCTGCGCAAGTCTCGAAAATGCACGCTCCAGCCAGCGGCATGCTCGGCCACCAGACGGTCCCGCTCTCCGTCGTCCAAGCCCAAACCCGCCCAGCCGCGCTGTTCCAAGCTCAGGCGGGTGCGTTTGCCCTCGGCTTCGGCCTTGAGGTTGATTGAGACCCGCGTTGAACCGGTCCAATCCTCATCGGCCCAGTCCAACACCATGCGACCCGGTTTGTCCAAACCGACAGGCGGTGCCCATTCCACGATCTGGGCCCGGGTGACCTTGGCGACGCCGTCCGCGTCTTGCCATTCTTCGACCAAGCCACCACCAGGCCCCGGGGTGAAGGTCACATAATCCCCCCACCACTCGACGATATGGATCGGATCCGTCAGGACTTGCCACACTGTTTCCGGTGCCCCTGGGCAAGCCAAGGAGACCGAGAAGCGATCCTGATCGGTGATGACATCCATCTGTGGTCTCCAAATTGAACGGGTCGGTCCCGATGTACTCCACGTCTGAACCGCATCTCAAGCCAGTGCTGTTGCAGCAGGAGACCTCTCCCAGGTCTGTGCCCCGATCCAGCGGCATGCGCTATTCCGCAATTAGGCCGATTTTTGTCCGCCATAGCGCTGCAAATAGGGCAGCAAATAAGTGCCGGTATGGCTTTCCCGGCTCTTGGCGATGTCCTCTGGCGTGCCTTGGGCAACGATTCGACCGCCGCCGGAGCCACCCTCTGGGCCCAGGTCCAAGATGTGATCGGCGGTTTTGATGACTTCCAGATTATGCTCAATCACCACCACGGTGTTGCCGCCCTCGACCAGTTGGTGCAGCACCTCTAGCAGCTTGCGCACATCTTCGAAATGCAGGCCCGTGGTCGGCTCATCGAGAATATAGAGCGTCCGTCCGGTGGCGCGTTTTGACAGCTCCTTAGACAGCTTGACCCGTTGTGCTTCACCGCCGGACAGGGTGGTGGCCTGTTGACCGAGATGGACATAGCCGAGCCCGACCCGTTCCAACAGGGCCAGTTTGTCGCGCACCGCCGGCACGGCCTTGAAGAACTCAACGCCTTCTTCCACCGTCATATCAAGCACATCGGCGATGGACTTACCCTTAAAAGTGACCTCCAGGGTTTCCCGATTATAGCGCTTGCCCTTGCACACATCGCAGGTGACATAGACGTCGGGCAGGAAGTGCATCTCGATCTTGATCACCCCGTCGCCCTGGCAAGCTTCGCAGCGGCCGCCTTTGACGTTGAAGGAGAACCGGCCGGGCTTGTAGCCCCTGGCCTTCGACTCTGGCAGCTCGGCAAACCAATCCCGGATCGGGGTAAAGGCCCCGGTATAGGTCGCCGGGTTGGAGCGCGGCGTTCGGCCAATAGGGGATTGGTCGATATCAACAATCTTGTCGATATGCTCCAGGCCTTCGATGGATGTATGCGGCCCGGCGGGTTCCCGGGAGCCATGGAGTAGGCGGGCAAGGCCCTTATAAAGCGTCTCGATGACCAGGGAAGACTTGCCGCCGCCGGAGACACCGGTGACGCAGACAAAGCAGCCCAGCGGGAAATCCGCATCAACCTGTTGCAGATTGTTCGCCGTGGCACCGCGCACCGACAGGGTTTTGCCATTGCCGGGACGGCGGTGATCGGGCAGGGCGATGTCCCGGGCTCCGGTCAAATACTGGCCGGTCAGGCTTTTGGGATTGGCCATGACCTCTTCCGGTGTGCCCTGGGCGACCACTGTGCCGCCATGGATCCCTGCCCCCGGTCCCATATCCACCAGATGGTCGGCGCAGCGGATGGCGTCCTCGTCATGTTCAACCACCAACACGGTGTTGCCGAGGTCGCGCAGCCGCTTCAAGGTCTCCAGCAACCGGTCATTGTCCCGTTGGTGCAGGCCGATGGAGGGTTCATCGAGGACATAGAGCACCCCGGTCAGCCCGGAGCCGATCTGACTGGCCAAACGGATCCGTTGGCTTTCGCCGCCTGACAGGGTGCCCGAGGTTCGCGACAGAGTCAGATAGTCCAACCCGACGCTGCCCAGGAAGCCGAGCCGATCATTGATTTCGCGCAAGATGCGTCGGGCGATTTCCAGTTTCTGCGGCGAGAGTTTGGATTCCAGCTCCAAAAACCAAGCCCGGGATCCGGCGATCGACATTTCCGTGACCTGGCCGATATGCAGAGCGTTGATCTTTACTGCTTCGGCTGCGGGCTTGAGGCGATGACCTCCGCAGGCCTCGCAAGGGGCGCTGGTCTGATATTTCTGCAGCTCATCGCGGATCCACTGGCTGTCGGTTTCCCGAAACCGGCGGGTCAAATTCGGAATGACGCCCTCGAACGGCTTTTCCGTGCGGTAGCTGCGGGTGCCGTCCTCGAACTGCAGCGGGATCGCCTTGCTTCCTGAGCCGTGCAGGATGGTCTGGCGCATGTCCTCGGGCAGCTCTTTCCAGGGCTGGTCCATGGTCGCGCCGAAATGCCGGGCCACGCTGGACAGGGCTTGGGCGTAATAGGGCGAGGGCGGGGTCTGGTTCGACCAGGGCACCACAGCGCCTTGGTTCAGGGTCTTCTTTGGATCGGCAACCACCACATCCGGATCAAAATACATCGTCATGCCCAAGCCATCACATGACGGGCAGGCTCCAAACGGATTGTTGAAGGAAAACAGCCGGGGTTCGATCTCATCAATGGTGAAGCCGGAAACCGGACAGGCGAATTTGGCCGAGAACGTGGTCCGATCGCCGGTTTTGGCATCTTCGGCAAACACCAGGCCGTCGGACAGCTCCAGGGCGGTCTCCAGGCTGTCGGCCAGGCGCGACTCCACCCCTTCTTTGACGATCACCCGGTCGACGACCACGTCGATATCATGCTTACGCTTCTTATCCAGCGCTGGCGCATCGTCGATTTCATAAAGCGTGCCGTCGATTTTCAGGCGCTGAAAGCCCTTTTTGCGCAGCTCCAGGATCTCTTTTTTATGCTCACCTTTGCGGCCCCGGATCAGGGGCGCGAGCAAATACAGCCGGGTGCCATCGCCCATGGCCATGATCAGATCGACCATTTGGCTGACGGTTTGGCTCTCGATGGGCAGGCCGGTGGCCGGAGAATGCGGCACCCCGACTCTGGCCCAGAGCAGGCGCATATAGTCGTAAATCTCGGTGACAGTCCCGACCGTGGAGCGCGGATTGCGGCTGGTGGTCTTTTGTTCGATGGAAATAGCCGGTGACAACCCCTCAATGGACTCGACATCGGGCTTTTGCATCAACTCCAGAAACTGCCGGGCATAGGCTGACAGGCTCTCCACATAGCGCCGTTGGCCTTCAGCATAGATGGTGTCAAAGGCCAAAGAGGACTTTCCGGAGCCGGAAAGCCCCGTGATCACAACCAATTTGTCGCGGGGCAAGGCGACATCCACGCTGCGCAGATTGTGTTCCTTGGCACCACGGACTCGGATTTCCTGACTGCTCATCACTGCACTCAATGTTAGGGGGGAGCTGGGGAGAAGAGGGGGTGTTTATGCGGACAGAACGACCCAGGGGGGAAGTGGGTGCATAACTGCTCCTATAACATAGGGTCTGGCTTTCTCTTCAGCGAATGGCTGTTACGACTTGTTACATTTTCCCTCATTGCGAATGTTGCATTGCATTTTGAAGCGGCCTAGAACAGTCTCTTAGCCATTGCGTGCGTTTATGGGGTCCATAAGCAACCATTAGGTTGATAGAGGGGGCCTGTCGCTGCAATCGCTGACAAGGATTGCGAACGCTTGATGGACGATATGGGGGCGCAGTGGCCTATTTTCTTCAACAGCTGATCAATGGCCTGACCCTTGGGGCAATCTATGGCCTGATCGCGATCGGATACACGATGGTCTATGGGATCATCGGGATGATCAACTTCGCCCATGGCGAGATCTATATGATCGGCGCTTTCCTTTCGATCATATGCTTTTTGATCTTAGATCAAGTCGGGATGTCCTCCATTCCCCTGGCGTTGACGATCATGTTGTTGATTTCCATGATCTTTACCGGGGCCTATGGCTGGACCGTGGAGCGTTTGGCCTATCGACCATTGCGCAGTTCCTTCCGACTGGCAGCGTTGATCTCGGCCATTGGGATGTCCATCGCCCTGCAGAACTATGTCCAGATCACCCAAGGGGCCCGGGTGAAGCCCATTCAACCGATCATTTCCGGCGGCTTTGAGCTGATGAGCGATGGCGACTTTACCGTCCAGGTCGCTTATTTGCAGATCGTGATCTGGGTGCTGACGGTCGGGTTGATGCTGGCCTTCACCTATTTGATCACCCAGACCTCCTTGGGACGCCAGCAGCGGGCCTGCGAACAGGACCGGAAGATGGCCGCACTCATCGGGGTCAACGTTGATCGAACCATTTCCCTGACCTTCGTGATGGGAGCGATGTTGGCTGCCGTGGCCGGGTTGATCCACACCCTCTATTACGGGGTGGTGGACTTCTATGTTGGCTTCTTGGCCGGGATTAAGGCCTTCACCGCAGCGGTGCTCGGCGGGATTGGATCCTTGCCCGGGGCGATGCTGGGCGGGCTGTTGATTGGCTTGATCGAGGCCTTCTGGTCTGGCTACTTCACCATTGAATATAAGGATGTCGCCACCTTCGGCATTCTGGTGCTGGTGCTGATCTTCAAACCCACCGGATTCTTGGGCAAACCGGAAGTGGAGAAGGTCTGATCATGGCTGCGACCCTGTCTCCTGGTCCGCAACGCTCGGGCCTGCATCCGATCAGCATCCTAAAGGAAAGCGCCATCACCGCCGGTGTGGCCGGGCTGCTGTTCCTGCCCTTCATTGGTCTGCATGCGGACAGCTCCGGATCTGCCGGGCTGGTGCTGCGCCAGCGCTGGGATGACCTGCTGATCATGGTTTCCCTGGCGTTTTTTGGCCGGATTCTGCTGATTTTCTGGCGGGAAAAGGGTGGGGGCCAGGCCACCAATGATTTGGGTGCGTCCATCGTCAAGCCGGTGGGCGGGTTCTTTCGCCGCAATATGGTGATGATCGGCTTGGTGGCGCTGTTGCTGGCGGTGGTCTTCCCGATCTCCCCGGTTGGCAATCGCTATTATGTCGATGTGGCCACCACTTGGATGATCTACATCATGCTCGGCTGGGGGCTGAACATTGTGGTCGGGCTCGCCGGTCTGCTGGATTTGGGCTATGTCGCCTTCTATGCGGTTGGAGCCTATTCCTATGCCATGCTGGCGACCCTGTTCGACTGGTCGTTCTGGGTCTGTTTGCCACTGGCTGGCCTGTTCGCCGCCTTCTTCGGGGTGATCCTCGGCTTCCCTGTGCTCAGGTTGAGGGGGGATTATCTAGCCATCGTCACATTGGGCTTTGGCGAGATTATCCGCGTGGTGCTGTTGAACTGGTATGAGGTTACCAATGGTCCCGACGGGATCAGCGGCATTGCCCGTCCGACCTTTTTTGGCCTGGAAATGACCCGCCGCCCGGCGGAGGGGGAAACGTCCTTCGCCCAGTTCTTTGGGCTGGAGTTTAGCTCCATGCACCGGGTGATTTTCCTTTATTATCTGATCCTGATCCTGGCGGTGATCACCAATCTGTTCACCAACCGCATGCGGCGTTTGCCCGCCGGTCGGGCCTGGGAGGCCCTGCGCGAGGATGAGATTGCCTGCCGGTCCCTGGGCATCAACCCGACCAATGTGAAGCTGTCAGCCTTTGCTTTGGGCGCAATGTTTGGCGGGTTTGCCGGATCGTTCTTTGCCACCCGCCAGGGCTTTATCAGCCCGGAAAGCTTCACCTTCATTGAAAGCGCGGTGATCTTGGCCGTCGTGGTGCTCGGCGGCATGGGCTCGCAAATCGGGGTCGTGGTGGCCGCGTTCTTCCTGATCGTCTTGCCTGAAGTGTTCCGGGAATTCGACCAATACCGGATGTTTGTGTTTGGCGCAGCCATGGTCGCCGTCATGGTCTGGAAGCCCGCAGGCCTTCTGTCCTATCGCGAGCCGACCATCCACATGCCCGGATGGAAGCGCAAGAACAAGACCAATACGGGTGCGGATGACGGCTCAGAAGACCCTGAAGCGGGGACCGTCGCGAAGGAGGGCGCCCAATGACCGCCACAGCGATATTCCCGCTCGATCCCGCCGATAAATCGGCTGGTCTGTTGCTCGAGGTCGAGCATTTGACCATGCGCTTTGGGGGCTTGGTGGCGGTGGATGATCTGTCCTTCGCCGCCAAGAACAAGGAAATCACCTCGATCATTGGTCCGAATGGGGCTGGCAAGACCACGGTGTTCAACTGTTTGACCGGCTTTTACAAGCCGACGGTCGGCAGTCTGAAGCTGAACCATCCGCGCAAGGACAAGTCCTATCTGCTTGAACGGATGGAAGGGTTTAAGGTTGCCCAACAGGCCGATGTGGGCCGGACCTTCCAGAACATCCGGCTGTTCGGCAAAATGACCGTGTTGGAAAACCTGATCGTGGCCCAGCATAACGCGCTGATGAAGGCCTCGGTGTGGTCCTTGGCCGGGTTGATTGGCGCGCCTGCCTATAAGCGGGCGGAAAAACAGGCCTTGGACAAGGCGCTCTATTGGCTGGAAAAGATCAATCTGATGGACCGGGCCGAATGGGATGCGGCCAATTTGCCCTATGGTGATCAGCGCCGCCTGGAGATCGCCCGGGCCATGTGCATCGATCCGGTGATGCTCTGTCTGGATGAACCAGCGGCAGGCTTGAACCCCCGGGAAAGCTTGGAACTCAACACCCTGTTGACCGATATTCGCGATGAGCATGGCATCGGCCTATTGCTGATCGAACATGACATGAGCGTGGTCATGGGCATTTCCGATCACATCATCGTGTTGGATTATGGTCGCAAGATCGCCGATGGGCTGCCAGAAGAGGTTCGTAACGATCCGGCGGTGATCAAGGCCTATCTGGGCGAAGAGGAAGACGAGGATTTGCCGCCGGAAATCGCCGAAGACCTCGCGACGCAAACCCAAAGCACGGAGGCGGACCGATGAGCGACCAACCGCTTCTGTCCATTGAGGGTGTTCATACCCATTACGGCAAGATCGAAGCCTTGAAGGGCGTTGATGTTCACATCAATAAGGGTGAAATCGTCACATTGATCGGCTCTAACGGGGCTGGCAAAACCACCTTGTTGATGACGGTCTGCGGCTCGCCCCAGGCATCCGCCGGTCGGATCCTGTTTGATGGCTATGAGATCACCAAGCTGAACACCGATAAGATCGTGCATATGGGCATTGCCCAATCCCCGGAAGGGCGGCGGATTTTCCCGCGCATGACCGTTTACGAAAATCTGCAAATGGGCGGCCTGGTTGCTGATCCGAAGCATTTTGCCAATGACCTGGAACGGGTCTACACCCTATTCCCGCGTCTAAAGGAACGTCGGGATCAGCGGGGCGGGACCTTGTCCGGGGGCGAGCAGCAAATGCTGGCGATCGGGCGCGCGTTGATGAGCCGTCCGACCCTATTGCTGCTGGATGAGCCCTCTCTGGGCTTGGCTCCGCTGGTGGTGCGCCAGATCTTCAACGCCATTAAGGAAATCAACCAGACGGAAGGCACAACTATCTTCTTGGTGGAGCAAAACGCCTTCCATGCGTTGAAATTGGCCCATCGCGGCTATGTGCTGATCAATGGTGTGGTGTCGCTGAGTGGCAGTGGCCAAGAACTGCTGGCCAACCCGGAAATCCGGGCCGCCTATTTGGAAGGGGGGCATTGATCATGGAAGCACTTCTTGGCTCCGGCATTTGGACCTTCCTGCTCTTCACCTGCGGTCTGTCGGGCTGGACGGCCTATATGACCGGCCAGGCGTTGGCGGCCACTTGGCGACCGCTTTGGCAGATCTATCCCTATGGTGTTCTTCTGGGCGTTGCGAACCGGTTCTTTGTTTATGCTCTGTTCGATGGCGAGTTGCTGTCCTTATCGGGCCTGGTGATCAACACCGCTGTTCTGATTGGCATCGGCATTGCGGCCTATCGCATGACCCTGGTGCGCTGTATGTGTTCGCAATATCCGTGGCGTTATCGCCGCACTGGCCCCTTCACCTGGGAAAACATTTAGCGAAAATGGCGAACAGCCTTGGTTTGATGCGCTTAATCCGATAACCGCATCAAAAATAACGCTAATTTCCTGTCAATTCAGCACCTCAAAGCCCTTGATCTGTTGGGGAGCGTGCCCATCTCCGAGATGGGGTAGCCCAAGTGCAGCGCTTAAGATCGCACCCATGGGACGCGGCCAGGGAGCCAGCACAAGGGACACATCCAGATCCATTTCGTCCCCGTCCGGGGAGAACTACCTTCATATCAAGGAGTACGGCTTCCATGACTAGCTTCAAGTCCGGCCTTTTGGCGGCTGCGGCGACCTTCGCCTTTGGCATCGGATCCGCCCATGCCGAGATCACCATCGCCACCGCCGGTCCGATGACTGGGCAATATGCGTCCTTCGGCGAGCAAATGCAGAAGGGTGCGGAGATGGCCGTCGCCGACATCAACGCCGCTGGCGGCGTTCTGGGCGAGCAGCTGGTTCTGGCCATCGGTGATGATGCCTGTGATCCGAAGCAGGCCGTGGCCGTGGCCAACCAATTCGTCAATGACGGTGTAGTGTTTGTCGCCGGTCACTTCTGCTCTGGGTCTTCTATCCCGGCCTCGGCGGTTTATAACGAAGAAGGCATCCTGCAAATGTCTCCGGCTTCGACCAACCCGAAGCTGACCGAACAGGGCTTTGACAATGTGTTCCGCACCTGCGGTCGTGATGACCAACAAGGTGCCATTGCGGGTGAGTTTCTGCTGTCCACTTATGGCGATGCCAAGGTTGCGATCCTGCATGACAAAACCGCTTATGGGAAAGGCCTGGCCGACGAAACCAAGGCTGTCATCAATGCCGGTGGCATGACCGAAGCAATGTATGAAGCCTACACCGCTGGGGAAAAAGACTATTCTGCCCTGGTGACCAAGCTGAAGGCCGAAGGCATCGACGTGATCTATCTGGGCGGCTATCACACCGAAGCCGGTCTGATTGTGCGTCAGGCTAAAGAACAGGGCTATGATGTGACCCTGGTCTCCGGTGACGCTCTGGTGTCCAGCGAATTTGCCTCCATTGCCGGTGATGCCGGTGACGGCACCCTGTTCTCCTTCAGCCCGGACCCGCGGAAGAACCCGGAAGCCTCTTCCGTGGTCGCGCAGTTTGAAGAGACCGGTTACAACCCGGAAGGCTACACCCTGTACACCTATGGTGCGATCCAAGCATGGGCCGCTGCCGTGGAAACCGCCGGGTCCACCGATGTTGAAGCCGTTGCAGCCGCTCTGAAGGAAGGCAGCTTCGACACTGTTCTGGGCAGCATCGGCTTTGACGATAAGGGTGATGTGACCGCCCCGGGTTACGTCTTCTACGAATGGAGCGGTGGCGATTACGATTACTACGCCGCCAACTAAGTCAGTTAGGGCGCTACGCTAGCGCGCTTTAGGCTCTCGAAAAGGGCCCGGCATCATCCGGGCCCTTTTTTTTGCCTCTGTGACTGTTCCACAGGGCTATTTGATGCTAAGACCTCTGCAGTCATTTTTGCAGGTTTAAGGATGTAATACGCGTTATACGCGTAAATTGGGTAAGGGCGGAAAACCATGGCAGGCTCCATTAACAAAGTCATTCTGATCGGCAATCTGGGCCGGGATCCCGAGACGCGGAGTTTCCAGGATGGCTCCAAGGTCGCCAATCTGCGCATTGCCACGTCTGAAAATTGGAAGGACCGCAATACCGGCGAGCGGCGGGAGCGTACCGAATGGCATTCCGTGGCCATTTTTGGTTCCCTGGCCGATGTCGCTGAGCGCTATTTGCGCAAAGGATCCAAGGTGTATATCCAAGGCCAGTTGCAAACCCGCAAATGGCAGGACCAGTCCGGTCAGGACCGTTACACCACGGAAGTGGTGGTGCGCGGTTTTGGTGGCGAGTTGGTGATGCTCGACGGTCGCTCCGGTGGCGGTGGCGGCGGGGGCGATCCCTATGGTGATGACAGCTATGGCGGCGGCGGAGGCGGCGGCTATGGTGGTGGTGGCTCCGGCGGGGGTTATGGCGGTGGCGGCCCCGGCGGCGGCGGTGGTCAAGGCGGTGGCGGTCGTGGATGGGACTCAACCCCTCCGCCCGGTGGCGACATTGACGACGAAATTCCGTTTTAAATCCGTTTAGGGTCTTTCGGATGACGCTGAAGTCAGCTCCAAAACCCTTATTCTATTTTCCTGTTCAGCGCACAAATTAAGTGCTGTGTTCGGCGGCAAAAAGCCGATGAATTGCTTGGCGTTCAGAGAAAAGCGGGCTAAATTACAGCCTGATTTCAATGCAGGGGATGGCCTTAAAAAACTTGCGGTCCCCTAATGCCCGTCGGAGACCCCTCCGTTAGCGGCTCTTCTCTTTCCCAATCCTTGCGGAAGTGCTTCCTTGAGCAACAACACCCCGGAAACCCCAGCGGTTGATATCTTTCCCGTCTCTGTAGAAGACGAAATGAAGCGGAGCTACTTAGATTACGCCATGAGCGTGATCGTGAGCCGCGCTTTGCCCGATGTCCGAGATGGCTTGAAGCCCGTGCACCGTCGGATCCTGTATTCGATGAAAGAGTCCGGCTTCGAATATAACAAGCCCTATCGCAAATCGGCCCGCATCGTCGGGGATGTCATGGGTAAATATCACCCCCATGGCGATAGTGCGATTTATGATGCCATGGTGCGGATGGCCCAAGACTTCGCCATGCGCTTGCCGCTGATTGACGGTCAGGGCAATTACGGCTCCATGGATGGCGATAAGCCTGCGGCCATGCGCTATACCGAGGCCCGGCTGGCCAAGTCGGCCCATAGCCTGCTCGACGATATCGACCGGGACACGGTGGATTTCCAGAACAATTATGACGAGACCGCCCGGGAGCCGGTGGTTCTCCCGGCCCGCTTTCCGAATTTGCTGGTCAATGGCTCCGGCGGGATTGCCGTGGGCATGGCGACCAATATCCCGCCGCATAATTTGGGCGAGATCATTGATGCCTGTTGCGCGCTGATTGATGACCCTTTGATGGAGACCGAGCGTCTGCTCGATCTGGTGCCCGGACCGGATTTTCCCACCGGTGGTCAGGTGCTGGGTCGCGCCGGCATTCGCGCAGCCCAACTGACCGGGCGTGGCTCGGTGGTGATGCGGGGCAAAACCCATATCGAGGCGCTTGGCAAGGACCGGGAAAGCATCGTCATCACCGAAGTGCCCTATCAGGTCAACAAGGCCAATATGATCGAAAAAATGGCCGATCTGGTGCGGGAGAAAAAGATCGAGGGCATTTCCGACATCCGCGATGAAAGCGACCGCCAAGGGGTCCGCGTGGTGATCGAGCTGCGCCGAGACGCGGTGTCGGATGTGGTGCTGAACCAGCTGTTCCGTTTCACGCCGCTGCAGACCAGCTTTGGGGTCAATATGCTGGCCTTGAACCAGGGCCGCCCCGAATTGCTGCCTTTGCGGGCGATGTTGGAGGCCTTTATCCGGTTCCGGGAAGAGGTTATCCGGCGTCGGACCATTTACGAACTCGGTAAGGCCCGGGATCGGGCTCATGTTTTGGTTGGTCTGGCGGTTGCGGTTGCTAGCCTGGACGAGGTGATCGAGCTGATCAAAACTTCGCCGGATCCGCAGACCGCGCGGCAACGTTTGATGGATCGGCGCTGGCCCGCCGCAGAGGTGGAACCGTTTATTGCGCTGATTGATGAGCCGGGGCGGGGGATTGTCGACGGCCACTACACGCTGTCGGAGACCCAAGCCCGGGCGATCCTGGATTTGCGCCTGCATCGCCTGACCGGGCTGGAGCGGGAAAAGATCCAAGAGGAACTGACTGAACTCGGCAAACTGATTGAAAACTACCTGCAGATCCTGCGGGATCGGGTCCGGCTGTATCAGATCATGCGCGAAGAGCTGGTGGAGATGCGCGAGGCCTTTGCTACGCCGCGTCGCACCGAGCTGCTGGAAGCGGAGTTCGAGCATGACATCGAAGATCTGATTCAGCATGAGGATATGGTCGTCACGGTGACCAACACCGGCTACATCAAGCGGGTGCCGCTGACCTCCTATCGCGCCCAGCGTCGGGGCGGCAAAGGCCGCTCGGGCATGGCGGTCCGCGACGAGGATTTCATCACCACTCTGTTTGTTGCCGACACCCATGCGCCGCTGCTGTTCTTTACCTCCGACGGCATGGTTTACAAGCTCAAGGTTTACCGCCTACCGCTGGGCACACCCCAGGCCCGGGGCAAAGCGATCGTCAATATGATCCCGATCAACAGCGAAGCCCGGGTGACGGCGATCATGCCATTGCCCGAGGATGAAGAGCGCTGGGGCGATTTGGATGTGATGTTCTCGACGGAATCCGGCGGGGTTAGACGCAACCGTCTGTCCGATTTCACCAATGTCATGGCCAATGGCAAAATCGCCATGAAGCTGGATGAGGGCGACCAGCTGATCGGGGTTCGGGTTTGCACCGAGAATGATGATGTCTTGCTGGCCAGCCGCGATGGCAAATGCATCCGCTTTGCCGTCCCTGATGTGCGGGTGTTTGCCGGGCGGACTTCTACCGGGGTGCGCGGCATCAAGCTGTCCGAAGGCGATAAAGTCATCTCCATGTCGATCCTGACCCATGTGGATGCGGATGCTGAGGAACGGACCACCTACCTCAAAAAAGCCAATGAATTGAGGCGCTTGGAAAATGGAGATCCCGAATCAGATGGCGCAAATGCGGTGTTTGGTGATGAGGACACCGAGGATGATGATCCCTACAGCCATTATGTGGAACTTTCTGGAGAACGGATCCAAGAGCTCGCCGATCAGGAACAGCTGCTGCTGACCATCACCGAAAACGGCTTTGGCAAGCGCACCAGCGCCTATGAATACCGGGTCTCCGGCCGGGGCGGCAAAGGCATTGCCAATATTGCCCGTAGCGAGCGCAATGGTGCCGTGGTCGCCAGTTTTCCCATTGCATCTGGCGAACAGATCATGCTTATCACCAATTCCGGTAAGTTGATCAGAATGCCGGTTCATGACGTCCGGATTGCTGGCCGGGCCACCCAGGGGGTGACCCTCTTCAAGGTTGATCCCGGCGAAACCGTGGTGTCTTGGGCGTTGCTGCCGGAAGCGGATGAGGAAGAGACCGAAGACGGGTCTGAAGTCTCAGCAGACGGGGAAGCGAAAGCCGAGGATCAGGGGGACCAAGTCTCCGAGGCGGATGGGACCGCAGGAAGCAACGGGACAGATCCGGATCCGGGTGAGGGGGATTAGGATGGCTGAAAAGCAACGGTTCGCGGTCTATCCAGGGACATTTGATCCCGTGACCAACGGCCATATGGATATTATTCGCCGCGCAGCGCAGCTGGTTGACCGCCTGACGGTTGGCGTTGCCGTCAATGCGGGGAAGGGGCCTCTGTTCTCCTTGGAAGAGCGGGTCGAGATGGTCAAGGAGGCCGTCGAGGAGGTGAACAAGCAGGGCATGGATGTCCGTGTGGTGCCGTTCTCCAACCTGCTGATGGATTTCGCCTTGTCTCAGGATGCCCGGATTATTTTCCGGGGTCTGCGCGCGGTGTCCGATTTTGAATATGAATTCCAAATGTGTGGGATGAACACCCGGCTTGATCCCACTGTTGAAACGGTGTTTTTGATGGCCTCGGAGCGCTGTCAGTTTATTTCTTCTCGCTTTGTCAAAGAAATCAGGCGGCTGAACGGGGATGTATCTGCATTTGTCCCACCCCATGTGCTTGAACGTCTGAGCGGTCGTTTCACCGAGTTGGAAGCGGCCCTGGACGGGTGACCGTCCGCCTGGATCCCCCCCGATAACTGTGACAATGGACCGAAAAATGGTGACAGTTTTCCAAGGCCTTGCGAAGCGTTTTTCGCGTCGTTTCGCCGTACTTGCCCTGCTCTTGCCGCTCTCTGTAATGATGGGAACCGTGATGTCCGAAGAAGCCGAAGCCCGTGATCTGGAAAACACCCTGTATTTGGATCTGAAAGATGGCCGTGTGGTCATTGAACTGCGTCCGGATCTGGCACCGAAACATGTGGAACGCATCAAGACGCTGGTGCGCGACGGCTTTTATGACGGCGTGCCGTTCCACCGCGTGATTGAAGGCTTCATGGCCCAAGGGGGCGACCCCACCGGTACCGGTCGCGGCGGCTCTGACTACCCGGATCTGCCCGCCGAGTTCTCGCCGACCTCCGTTGCCCGTCATCTGGAAGGCACCATGTCCATGGCCCGGACCGCGAACCCGAACAGTGCCAACAGCCAGTTTTTCATCATGCTCGCTCCGGCCCCGCATTTGGATGGCCAATACACCATTTGGGGCCAAGTGGTTGAAGGCATGGACTTTGTTCACATGATCAAAAAGGGCAGCCCGACCGCCAACGGCTCAGTGCGCGATCCGGACAGCATTGTGAAATTCCAGGTCGCTGCTGACGCCGAATAGGCCTCGGGCCGACAAATGCTTTGAGGATCCTCTGTTATGGACGTTGATCCTCCCACAGAACCCCCCGGACGCACGCTCGCCCGGGGGGTTTGTCGTTTGCTGGAGGCCGAGGGCTGGGCGGTTTTGACCGAATTGACCCTGGCCAATGGCCGTCGGGTCGATGTGGCGGCGGTGGATAAAAAGGCCCGTTTTCTGGTGGTCGAGGTCAAAAGCTCCGTCGCGGATTTTACCTCGGATCACAAATGGCAAGACTATCTGGGCTTTGCTGACCTGTTTGCCTTTGCGGTGCCGGAGGAGTTTCCGCAGGAGCGGATTCCGGAGAGCAGCGGGTTGATCGTCGCTGATCGCTATGGCGCGGACTGGCTGCGGTCCTGTCCCTCCAATGATCCCACAGGGGAGGCGGGATTGGTCCCGCTATCAGCAGCTCGGCGTAAGGCCTTGCTGATCCGCTTTGCCGAAGCCGCTGCGCGGCGTTTGCGAGCCTGGGAGGATCCGGATCGGGAGTAGGGGTCGTTTATAGGCTTTAGGTTAAACTGTCACCGCAGCCTAGTCTTTGGTTGTAAAAAATCTGTCGGAAAGGCGCTATGGACAGTTTTGCGCCATCTCTCTTGTGATACATTTTTTGGTTATAGAGTCGAACTCAACTTCGATCGGAGGGATTTTTCTCCTGACACTGATCCCGATCCCGATCCCGATCCCGACAAAAGGACAGATGATGACGTTTTCCAAAACCAGCCGTCACCTTGCGATGGCCCTCACACTGGCTGGGGTCACAGCCCTCGGCTCCGTCGGTTCAGCCCAAGCCCAATCTCTGGAACCCTGGGGCAGTGCGGAAGGCTGGGACATTATGGTTGATCCCAGCTTAGGCAATGGCTGTTTGATCACGGCCGAGTATCAGGACGGCTCCGTGGTCCGCATCGGGTTCGACCGGACCGTTGGTGGCGGCTATGTGACTGTTTTTAATGAAAACTGGGGCTATTTGGAAGACGGCGCCATTTATCCGGTTTCCTTTGACCTGGATGATCAGCCCTATGAAGGCGAAGCTAAGGGTCTTTATCTTGGCGAGGTCCCAGGCGCAGATATCGCGTTCGATAATCCGGATTTCCTGTTCGACATCGCCAAGAAATACACTATGACGATCTACAATATGGATGGTGCTGAGGTTTTGGCCATCGACCTTGCTGGCACTTATGTCGCCCTGGAAGGCGCGTTAGAGTGTCAGGAAGAAATGGGCTGATCCCACAACAATTTATCGCTTCAACGTCAAAAAACGCTCTCTCCTTGAAAGGTGAGAGCGTTTTTTTGTTGCCTAACCCGCTTGTCCATCCGGGCCCTATGCAGAACGGACTATGGTAACCGAAAGAAAATTTAAATAAAATCCCAGTAAGATACTCCGGTGTTGGTGCAAGAAATGCTTAGCCAATAGGATAGGAGATGCCGAACCATGGGTTCCTTGGTGACCAAGTCGAAGATTTGTGCCGCTGTTCTCGCGTCCGGTGCCTGTTTGGGTCTGATGATGGCCGCTGTTCCTGCACAGGCCGCCAGTGTGCTTGACGCCGTCAAGGGGCGAGGGGAAGTGCGCTGCGGGGTCAGCAATGGCCTTTTAGGCTTTTCCGAAGTCAACGCCGCCGGGCAATGGGAAGGCTTGGATGTTGATGTCTGCCGGGCCGTTGCCGCAGCGGTCTTTGGCGATGCCTCAAAGGTCAGCTACACAAAGCTGCTCACCCGGGATCGCTTCAATGCTGTCGCCGATGGCCAAGTGGACATTCTATCGCGCAACACCACTTGGACCCTGTTGCGGGACTCTCAGCTTGGCATCACCTTCACTGGCGTCAATTTCTTCGACGGTCAAGGCTTCCTGATCCGCAAGGATGTCGGGGTGCAAAATGCTCTGGAACTCAGCGGGGCCGGGGTTTGCGTTGAAGCCGGAACCACGACCGAACTGAATCTGGTCGATTTTTTCAATTTGAACCGGATGGACTATCGCGCCGTCGTGGTCGACACCGCCGATGATGCCATTGCCAGCTATGCTCAAGGCCGATGCGATGTCTATACCAGTGACCGGTCGACCTTGGCCGGTCAGCGCACCACTTTGCCGGACCCTGAGTCCCATATGCTGCTGCCCGATGTGATTTCCCAGGAACCTTTGGGGCCTTCGGTGAAAGAGGGCGATGACCAATGGGCCGATATTGTCCGCTGGTCGCTTTATGCCATGCTCGCCGGAGAAGCTCTTGGCGTGACTTCGGAAAATGTCGAAGCGTTGACGGTGTCAGCGGAAAGCCCGGAAATCCGCCGTCTGCTCGGGGTTGAAGGCAGCTTGGGTGAGGGCCTCGGCTTGCCAAAGGATTGGGCCTTCCAGATCCTGAAACAGGTGGGCAATTACGACCAAAGCTTTGAGCGCAATGTCGGGGCGGACTCCGCATTGGGCTTGGAGCGGGGACTGAACGCGCTTTGGACCAATGGGGGGCTGATGTACCCCATGCCCATCCGCTGAACGAGAGCCAATGCCGCGATAAAGGAGACCCGGAACGGGCCGAGCGAGGGTGCATGACTGTTTTAGCGACACCTCCGTCCCCCCAATCCCCCTTTAGATCCACCGCGTCGGGATCGGGTTCGGGGACGCTCGGCTCTGCGCCAACGGGCCTCAAACGATGGTTCAGGGTGACCGTCTCGTCGATCACCGCGTGGCTGCTTTTGCTTGGCTGTCTGGGCGGATTGGCGTTTCTCAACATTCCCGACTGGCTGACCCCAACAAAATCCAGCGTCACATTGGGTGTGATTGCGCCACTCAGCGGTGATGATGCCCGGCAAGGTCGGGAAATGGTCAATGGCATTCGAACCTTTGTCAATAGGTTCAACGGCTTAGGCGCTCTCCAAGACTACAATATCGTTCTTGATGTCCGCGACAATGCTGGGGATCCAGCACAATCTGCCGAAGCGGCCCTGGCGCTGTCCGAGGACGATGATGTGCTTGGGATTATTGGTCCCTTATCCGATCAGGCCTTGCAGAGGGTCGGCGGGATTGGCCAAAACCAGGGCGTGCCGGTGATCAGCGGGGCCGATGGAGCGGCCGATGTCAGTTTTGGCAAGGAGTGGCTGTTCCGCTCTGGCTTGACTTCGGAGCTCCAGGGCCGGGTGTTGGCCCATTACCTTGTCCGGGTGATGGGCGAAACCCGAGCCACCTTGATCAAGGATGACAGCGCCTTTGGCAATTCTTTAGGCTTGGCTTTGAGTGATGAGCTTTCCTTGCTGCACCGCTCCGGGGTCGGGTCCCTGACCATCGAAAACACGATAGCCTTGCCCATGGACCCGGAGGCGCGGGAGCCAGCCCTTGAACAAATGGTCAGCGATTTGGTGGCCCGCTATGCCGGAGAGATCTTGATCCTGGCCGTCGATCGGGACCACGCGATCCCGGTCTTGCGGCATATCCAGGACAATCCAAAGCGCCGTTTTGGTAAGGTCATTCCCTATCGACTGGCCGGTCCATCCTCCTTCTCTGATCCAGCGATTGCGGAGAGTTTCGCTCAAACCCGTCGGGAGCAGGAGCAGCCGGGGCTCTATACCAATGGCATGTTGGTGGTGGCACCGTTCCTGCGCGATACGAACACCCAATCCGCCTTGGCCTTCCGGCATGAATATCAGCGCCAGTTTGGCGGTGAACCATCCGCCCTAGCCGCAGCGTCACGGGATGCGGCGGCTATTCTGTCCCAAGCCATGGTCGATGTGGCGGATTTGACCAGCCTGGCCAATGAGGACTTGGCGGCGGCCAGGACGGCAATTCGGGATCGGTTGGCTTGGCGGGATCGTCAGGATCGCTCCGTGGCCGGAGTGACAGGCAATCTGTTTATGGATGCCGATGGCAATGCCTTAAACACGGTGCCGATGGGGCTCTATCGCCATGGCAAGATCATTTCCCCGCAAACCCAATTGCTGCCAACCCTGGATCGCGAGATGCTCGACCCCCGGGACATCATCCAGATCCATGGCAATTTTTTCACCAAAGCCGCAGTGGTTCACACCGGCATAGATTTGAATGAAATCCGGTCCATTGACTTGGAGAGCCGCCGAGCGGAGTTGGATTTTCATATCTGGTTTCGCTATCAGGGCGATGTCGATCTGAACAAGATCCAATTCCTCAACGCCGCAGAACCGGTGTCTTTGGGCGCGCCGGTGGAAGATGTTTTGGAAGAAAGTGGTCTGACCTATCGGCTCTACCATGTCACAGGCGACTTTAAGACCGATTTCCTGCCAGAGACCCTTGCGTTTGGTGAATCCCAAATCGGGATCCAATTGCGCGACCTCGATCTCAACCGCTCTCAATTGCTGTTGGTCCCCGACCATGCGGCGATGAATGTGGGGCGGGGCAGTTGGACCCCGGAAGCCGTTGAGCGTCGGATCCTGCCCGGCGAAGGGCCATCCTGGACGGTCAATCGCATCGATCTCTATCAGGACACCCAACCCATCAATGTGCGGGGCAATCCGCTCTATGACCGGGCCAATCTGGATGGATTTTCCCGGTTTAATCTCGGCATTGCCTTGGCCCCGACGACGGTGACGGTGCGCGGCTTGCTGGAGGAAACCTTTGCCCTGCAAATGTTTTTGATCTCCGGAATCGCTTTGGCCCTGACCATGGTGTTTGGTGCGCGTCACATGCGCACGCCCCACGTCATGCGTCTGCTTTGGTTTCCACAGTTCTTTCTGGTTTTGGTGATGATGGTCTGCGCCGAGGAGGTGGTGGTGGATTGGATGACCAACCGCCATTATCCAGTGCCTCAAGTGGCCATGGCGACAACCATCTTTCATGTGTTGTGGTGGGCAGTCCCTGCCAAGATGCTGACCATTGCCATGGAGCGGTTCATTTGGACCAATCTGGAGCAACGCACCGGGCGGGAAGTGCCCAATGTGGTGCGAAAATTCTTCTCGATCATTGTCTATATTCTGGCGCTGATGGGGATCCTCGCCTTTGTTTTCGACCAGAAGATCACCAGTCTGTTGGCCACCTCCGGCGTGCTGGCCATGATCATCGGTCTGGCGATCCAAATGAACCTAGCCAATATTTTCTCCGGCATCGCCATCAACATCGAAAAACCGTTCCGGATTGGGGATTGGATCAAGATTGGTGATTATGAACCCGGCCAGGTGATCAGCATGACCTGGCGCACCACCCGGGTTCAAACCATCGACAATAATGTCATCTGCGTGCCCAATTCGGTCGCCTCGGACACTACTTTGGAGAACTATAGCTATCCATCCGAGGCCTATCGCTCTCAGCTCGAGGTCCATGTCGACCCTGGAGCCCGTCCGGCCTGGGTGGAAAAGATCCTGATGGATGCGGTTCTGGCCAATGATGGCGTGCTGCCGGACCCCGCCCCGGAAGTCCGATTTGACGGGGTCAAGGCGTGGTCCGGGGAATATCACATCCGCTATTACTGTGCAGGCTATCCGGACAGTGTGCCCTTGGACTCGCTGATCTGGCGCAATGTGATCCGCAATCTGCATTATGCGGGCTTTGAATCTAGGATCCACCAGGAGTTCACCTTGTTCCACCTCAAGGAAGAGGTGAAGCAAGGCCATGATCAAATCCCGACCTTGATGAAAGATATCGAGGTGTTTGAACCCTTTGGTCGGCAGGAACGGGAGCGGATCAGCAAACTGCTCAAACGCCGGATGGTGGAACCGGGCGAAGTGGTGGTGTCCCAAGGCGATGCGGGTGACAGCCTGTTCATCATTGCTGCGGGCGTGCTCGCCGTGGATATCTCCTTGGAAACCGGTGACGTGATGACGGTGGCCAAGCTGGGAGTCGGTGACTTTTTTGGCGAAATGGCGCTGCTGACCGGCGAGCCCCGAACTGCCACCGTGACAACCGTGACCTCCAGCGTGGTATTGGAGCTGAAAAAAGATCAACTGCAGCCCATCATTCAGGAATTCCCGAATTTGACCGAGGACCTCTCGGAGATGCTGACACGGCGGACCTTGGATAACATGCGCAAGCGCCGGGCCATGCTGCAGGCCGATGAAACCAGCTCCACCTTGACCAACCGATTCCTGACCCGGATGTCACGCTTCTTCAATCTGTCCGGGCCGGAAGCAGCTTAAGACCCCTGGTTCAGCCAGGCATCTTTCTCGTATTTTCTGAATTTGGTCTTTGATTTCTCGCATGAGATATCAAGGTGATTTCCATGGGCAAATATTCAATTAATACAATGTGAACCAAGTTAAATACATTTTTAGTTGTGGTTATATCTTGCCACTTCTTCAAGGCTGATTATAATCAAGCCGAGATACAATGAGTCAACACACCCATAAATGTACTTATCAAGGCGAGCTTATTCGCCTCAATCACAGTTTTTGCAGGAAAAACCTCAGCCCTATGGCGTGCAGAAGGGCGATGGCGCAAAGGAAGCCAAAAGATGGACGGCATGGGGGTCTCGAGCGACGCCGTCAGTGGATCTGTTGCCAGAAGCCAGCCTTCGGTTTCCGGGCGAAAAGGTCTCGCCCGCTGGACGCCGTCTCTCGGCTCCTTGGCCGCCGCTGTGTTGTTTATGCTCAGTCTTGGCGGAGCGGGCTATCTGTATCTGCCGGATTATGCCCTGACTGCTAGGACGGTATATACCCTCGGATTGATTGCCCCGCTGAGCGGTCCCAAAGCCGCCCAGGGTCAAGAGATGCTCCGGGGCGTGAAAACCTATCTCAATCATGTCAATCAATGGGGGCGAGCACAGGGCATTCGGGTCGATCTATCCGTTCGGGATAGCCAGGGAGATCCGGAGCTCGGGTTAGAACTGGCCCGCTCCCTTGCCGCCGATCCTGAGATCCTGGCAATCCTCGGTCCCTATCAGGACACAGTTCTCAAACGGGTCGGTGCCATCGGCATGCTGGAGGAAATCCCGATTGTCACCGGGGGGGATGGGGATGGAGGGCTGTTGGTTGAAAACCATTGGTTGTTCCGCACCGGATTGACCGCAGAGCTGCAAGGCCGTGTCTTGGCCCATTACCTTGTGCGTGTCTCCGAGGAGACCGAGCTGATTTTGCTACAAGAGGCCTCGGACTTCGGTCGGGCCTTTGGCAGTGCGTTGCGCAGTGAACTGTCCTTGCTGCACAGGTCCGGTGTCGGAACCTTGAGCATCACCAACAGTGTGCTCTTGCCTCCAGGCCCGGCGGAGCGCCAGGAGGTGTTGGAAACCTTATCGAGCACATTGGCGCGCAGTTACAATGAAGAGATGATCCTCCTGGCTCTGGGGGAGCAGGATGCCGAAGCGGTTATTCGCTTGTTGCAAGACAAGCCAAAGCGACGGCTTGGCAAGATTATTCCCTATCGCTTTGCCGGACCGGCTTCTTTGGCAGACCCAGCATTGCCCAAGGCGTTTCGATCCTTGCGGCGCGAACGGGAAACGCCGGGGGCCTATACCAACGATATGGTGGTTGTGGCCCCGTTTCTGTTGGACACGCTCTCGCAGGCCGGGGCCGCTTTCCGCCGCGACTATCAGGCGCTTTATGGCCAAGATCCATCTGCTTTGGCAGCGGCCTATAGCGATGCGGCCTTCCTTCTGATCCGGGCGATGGAAGACAGCCCCGATCTTGCCGCCCTTGTCCAAAGCGACATGGTCGCAGCCAGAGCCCTGTTGCGCGATCAGATTGCCGCCATAACCCATACGGATAAGGCCCTGCGCGGCACAACAGGCAGCTTTTTCCTGGATTTGGATGGCAATGCCATGAAGGCTGTGCCTCTGGGGATTTATAGTGGCGGGACATTGGTCTCACCCCAAGTCCAGTTGATGCCCACTGGAGGCCGGGCGCAAGTGGATCCGGAAAAGGTGATCCAGATCCACGGCCATTTCTTCTCCGAAGCCCAGGTGATCCATACTGGGGTGGCGCTAAACGAGATCCGCAATATTGATCTGGAAAATCGATCCGTTGAGCTTGATTTTCGAATTTGGTTCCGCTTTGAGGGGGACCTTGATCTCAGCCATTTGCGGTTTGAAAACGCCGCCGAGGAAGTCTCCCTCGGACCGCCCTTGGAGGAGGTCCGGGATGGGACAACCACCTATCGCCTGCACCGGGTGATTGGCCGGTTCAAAACCGATTTTCTGCCTGCGGACCTGCATTATGGACAAACTCAAATCGGCCTGCAGTTGCGGGATCTCAGCTTGACCCGCAGCGACGTCATGTTGGTTCCCGATCATACGGTGATGCAGATCGGGCAGGGCAATTGGACCCCCGATGCCGTGGCGCGGAGTCTTCTGACACCGGATGGCCCGGATTGGTCTGTACAAGCCATTGATTTATATCAGGACACCTTGCCGTTGGATCGGTTGGGCAATCCCTTGCATGATCGATCGGGCGCAGATGGGTTTTCCCGGTTCAATTTGGTGATCACTTTGGAACCAGGCGGATTTGCCCTTGGCAACCTGATGTCAGTCGGCCAAGCCAAGATATTGCTGGTGGTGTGCCTGTTTTTGCTGGCTGCCCTGGTGTTTACGGAAGATCGCTATCGCTCCAGACAAGACATGGCCCGCCTGTTATGGGTCCCCCAAGCACTTCTAAGCCTCTTTGCCTTGGTCTGTGCGCAAAAGGTGGTTATCGATTGGATGGCGGTGCGCCAATTGCCGGTCCAGCAAATCGCCTGGACGACGACCGTCTTCCAGGTGGTGTGGTGGGTCGTACCGGCCAAACTTAGTACCATCGCCTTGGAGCGGTTTGTTTGGAGTAAGCTGGAACAACGCACCCACCGAGATGTGCCCAATGTGGTGCGCAAATTCTTTGCCGCGATTGTGTATATCCTGGCTGCCATGGGCATTTTGGCCTTTGTCTTTGACCAGAAAATCACCAGCTTGCTCGCCACCTCCGGTGTTTTGGCCATGATCATCGGTTTGGCAATCCAAATGAACTTGGCGAATATTTTCTCCGGGATCGCCATCAATGTGGAAAAACCGTTCCGCATTGGCGACTGGGTCAAGATCGGGGACTATGAGCCGGGCCGGGTTGTCGGCATGACATGGCGGACCACAAGGTTGGAGACCATTGATCTCAACGTGATCTGTGTGCCCAACTCTGTAGCCTCGGATTCCATGTTGGAGAATTTCAGCTATCCGGCCGAAGCCTATCGATCTCAGCTTGAAGTGCATGTCGATCCCGGCGCGCGCCCCGGCTGGGTTGAAAAGATATTGTTGGATTCCGTTTTGGTCGCAGAGGGCATTTTGCCGACCCATCCTCTGGAAGTGCGGTTTGACGGGGTCAAGCAATGGTCCGGTGAATATCACATCCGATATTTCTGCCTCGATTACCCAACCAGCATCCCTTTGGATTCCCAGATTTGGCGCACTGTGGTCCGCAATCTGCACTATGCGGGGTTTGAATCGCGGATCCATGAAGAATTCACCTTGTTCCACCTTAAGGCGGATGCCCGCGAAGGCCATGCCAGCATCCCGGCTCTGGTTGACGAATTGGAGGTCTTTGCTCCCTTTGGGCCCGATGAGCGGGCGCAACTTGGCGCGCTGATGTCCCGTCGTGCCTTTGATGCCGGAGAGGTCTTGGTGCGCGAAGGCGACAAAGGTGACAGTTTGTTTGTCGTCGTCAGCGGTGTGGTGGAAATCTCCATTGCCGTGGAAGACCATAATCCCCTCGCGGTTGCCAGGCTGGGGGCCGGCGAGTTTTTTGGCGAAATGGCGTTGCTGACCGGGGAGCCCCGATCCGCAACTGTTTCCGCCTTGTCCGATGGGGTGGTGTTCGAACTGACCAAGTCTGATTTGGCGCCGATCATTCAAGCCTTCCCGCATGTGAGCGAAGACCTGTCGGAAATGCTAACCCGGCGCAGCTTGGCCAATATGGATCAACGCCGTGCGGTTGAGGGACCGGTTCTGGATGAGGAGCATCTACCAAGCCGCTTCATTGCCAGCATTTCCCGCTTCTTCAATCTGTCCGGGCTTGAAGACCATCCAGACCATCTTATTGATCGGCGGCGTATCCCAGATCGGAGAGCCAGGATCAATTCCGGCGCCGTATGACCCGACGCCAAGGCTCTTCTGGGATGGTGGCAGAAGCTTTTTGGTCTGTACCGGGAGGAGAGTGAAAAACGGGTCCAACCCTATTTGGAGACCTGATCCCCGAAGTTTGTTTAACGCCGTCTCCCGGTGATTTGGCCCGCTGGGTTGAAATTTTTTCACCCAGGCTGACCTATGGGGATGCAGCGCACAGATGGGCGTGCTGCCAACAGTTTCAGCAGGCCTTAAAGATCGTGAACCAGAAGCAACCGGCCAAATTTGTTGAGGGCAATCTGTTCCGTCACGTCACGGTGATGTCCTTAACCACCTCCCTCGGCCTGATGGTGATCTTTGCGGTCGATTTCATCGACATGGTCTTCATCTCGATGTTGGGCAAAGCCGAGCTCGCTGCCGCCGTCGGCTATGCCGCCTCGATTTTGTTTTTCACCACGTCGTTCAACATTGGTGTGGCCATCGCCGCTGGGGCCTTGGTTGCCCGGGAGTTGGGCGCGGGGGATCCGGAACGGGCCAGAACCCGGGCCACCAATGCCTTAAGTGCGGGGATCTTGTTCGCCATTGCCTTTGCGGTGGCGGTTTGGCTCAATCTGGATTTGTTGGTCTCGCTGATTGGGGCCAGCGGCGAGACCCATGACCTCGCCGTGCATTATTTGCAGATCATTGTGCCCTCGCTGCCGATCCTGCTGCTGGCCATGGCGGGTGGGGCGATCTTGCGCGCCCATGGCGATGCCAAAAAGGCGATGATGTCGACCATTTATGGTGGGGTGGTCAATGCGGTGCTCGACCCGATCCTGATCTTTGGCCTCGGGCTGGATTTGACCGGAGCGGCCATCGCCAGTGTCTGTGCCCGGATTGCCATGGCCTATTTCGCCATCGCGCCGTTATTGCGCGACCATGGCGGCTTTTGCCTGCCCACACCTTTGGCGTTTTTGAAGGATCTGCCGCCAATCACTGCCATTGCCTTGCCTGCGATTCTGACCCAATTGGCCACGCCGGTGGGCCAAGCCTGGGTGACCCGCTCCATGGCTGAATTTGGCGAGGAGGCGGTTGCGGGCATGGCCATTGTCTCGCGCATGATCCCGGTGGCCTTTGGCACCATCTTTGCGCTCTCCGGGGCCGTAGGACCAATTGTCGGCCAGAATATCGGGGCAGGGCGCCATGACCGGGTGCGCGAGACCCTGCGCGCCGCTTTGCTGTTTACTGGGCTGGTGATCGTGGTCGTCACCGCCATGCTATTTGGCCTGCGGGAGTATATCGCGGCCTTGTTTGACGCCAGTGGGGTGTCCCTAACCCTGATCTATCTGTTCTGTGGGCCCTTGGCGCTGGCCTATTTTTTCAACGGTGCTTTGTTTGTCGCCAATGCGTTTTTTAACAATCTGGCCCGCCCGCTTTACTCCACGGCCCTGAATTGGGGCCGACACACGGTGGGCACGATTCCCTTTGTGTGGATCGGAGCGCTGTTGTTCGGCGCGCCTGGAGTGCTGATCGGGCAGGCGGTGGGGGGCCTGTTGTTTGGCTCCCTGGCGGTTTGGCTGGCATTGCGCACCATTTCCCATGTGGAAAAACAGGGCTTGGAAAAGGAGGGACCGCGATTGTTCCAACGCCAGGCCCGTCAGGTCATCTTGTTCTTTTCCCGCCGATAACAACGCTTTACTGTAGGCCTCCAACCTATCCCAGCGCAGGTCAGGAAGAGAGCTCCCTTGGACACGGTCTTGATTTCCATCGACTACCGGGATCCGGCTTGGATTGCCGTTGCCTTCCTCTTTGGCCTGCTGGCGCGGCAAATGACCCTGCCGCCCATGGTCGGGTTTTTGATGGCCGGGTTTGTGCTGAACCTGCTGGGGGCGGAAAACGATCCCTTCCTGCTTGCGGTTGCCGATATCGGCGTGACCATGTTGCTGTTCACCATCGGTCTGAAGCTGCGCCTGCACACCTTGCTGCGCCCGGAGATCTGGGCGACCACCGGGGTGCATATGATCGCCACCATCGGCTTCACGGCGGCCACCATCCTGGCGCTGGGCTGGGCTGGGATCCTGCTGTTTGAAGGGCTAGACGTCACGACGGCCTTGGTGCTGGCCTTTGCTCTGTCCTTTTCCAGCACGGTGTTTGCGGTCAAGATCTTGGAGGACCGGGGCACCTTGATGGCCCGCTATGGTCAGATCGCCATTGGCGTCCTGGTCATGCAAGACATTGCCGCCGTGGTGTTTTTGGCCGCCTCAGCGGGCAAGCTGCCGACCATCTGGTCCATCGCTTTGGTCGCTCTCATCCCGGCCCGGCACCTGCTGGGTCATTTGATGCAGTTCGCCGGTCATAAGGAACTGCTGGCGGTGTTTGGCTTCACCGTGGCCTTGGGCGGGGCGGCATTGTTTGAACTGGTTGGCATGAAGGGCGATTTGGGTGCCCTGGTGCTGGGCGTGCTGCTGGCCCATCATGAGAAAGCCAAACAGCTGTCCCGGATCCTGATGGGTTTCAAGGACGTTTTCCTGGTCTGCTTCTTCCTGACCATCGGTCTGACCGGCTTGCCGAGCTTTGAAACGGCGGGGTCGGCGATGATCCTGCTGTTGCTGATCCCGTTAAAAACGGCCCTGTTCATTTGGCTTTTGTTGCGCTTCAAGATGCGCACCCGGGGGGCAACCTTCGGCGGCCTGGTGTTGGGCAATTATTCCGAATTTGGCTTGATTGTCGGAGCCATTGCCATCCAAGCCGGGTGGCTGCAGGGCGAGTGGTTGACGGTGATTGCCCTGGCCTTGACGGCGTCGTTCATCCTCTCCTCGCCGGTCAATGTCTACGCCAATGAGGTTTATGAGCGGATCAGCACCTGGGTGCGGCCCTTTGAGCGCAAAGCTCGATTGCCCGGCGATGAGGATATTGATCTCAGCGGTTACAAGATCCTGATCTTCGGCATGGGGCGGGTCGGGCGTGCCGCTTATGACGAAATGATTGCCCATGCGGATAACAGCATTATCGGCATCGATCTGGACGAAAAACAGGTCGAGCGCAGCAGCAAAGAAGGCCGCACCGTGGTCAATGGCGATGCGACCAACCCGGACTTTTGGGCCCGGCTGAACACGCCGGAGCTGGGTTTCGAAATGGTCTTCCTTGCCATGCCCAATCATGAAGCCAATCTGGAGGCGGCCCGGCGGATCCGCCTGCGCGGCTATGAGGGGCCAATCCTGGCCTCTGCCCTGTTCCCCGAACAGGAGGAAGAGCTGAAGGAAAACGGCATCAACGAGGTCTTCAACCTCTATGCCGAGGTTGGCACCGGGGCGGCAACCCGGATGCATGCCCTGCTGGCCGAGCGGGCTGAGCAGGATAACAAGCTGTAAGGCCTTTGACCCCACGCGGTCCTGTCACAAAACAGTCAGCGTTGGTGCCATATCCCTAAGCGGGAGACTCTGATAGGCAAGGGCGCATTCAGGGTTTCTCCGGACCTCCATCATGGTTTCCTCTGCCCATCGATTGGCCAACGGCATCGACGCGCTTTTTGAGCGTCTCGGGCTGGATTTCCATGGCTATTCCCAGCGCCATCCGCAGCAAGCGGAACGGACTGGCGTTTGGTTATTGGCCGTGGGGCAGACCATTGGCTTCGCCGGGCTCTATTATATCTTTGCGGCATTGCTGCTGACCTGGGACCAGTCGTTCACCTGGGGCAAGGAATCGCTGACCTTTGCCTTTATGGTCTCCATCATCAGTGCCGTGATCTCTCCTTTGACGGGGCGGGTGGTGGATCGCGGCTTGAGCCGCTGGTTGCTCAGCGGTGGCATGGTGCTGGGTGGGCTCGCCTTGCTGTTGCTTGGCTTTGCCGAGCATTATTGGCTGTTCCTGCTGTGTTGGGTCCTGTTGGGAATTGCTCAAGGGGCCTGCCTCTATGAGCCTTGCTTCGCCTTTTTGACCCGGACCACCGGGGCGGAGGCTACCCGCAATATCACCAAAGTGACCCTGCTGGCGGGGTTCGCTTCGACCCTGGCTTTTCCCTCCGGTGCCTTTCTCGCCGAGGCCTTGGGCTGGAGCGGTGCCAGTTGGGTCTTCGCCGGGGCAGTGCTGCTGATCGGTGTGCCCGCACTCTATGCCGGGGCGACCATGATCGAATGCTGCCCCCATGACAGCCATAGCGTCGAGGCCAAAAACAGGGATCGGGCAGCGGTGCGTGCGGCGCTGCGCAAGCCGGAATTCTGGCTCATTTTTCTTGCTTTTCCGCTCATTGGCCTCACCGAAGGTCTGATCCTGATTCACATTGTTCCGATCTTAACCAGCTCTGGGCTTAGCCTGTCTGAAGCGGTTCTGGTCTCCGCCCTGTTCGGTCCGATGCAGGTTGCCGGGCGTTTGGCGATGATGCGTCTGGACAATCGTCTCCGCCCGGTGCCATTGACCATCCTATCTTTTAGCGGAATTCTCGTGGCCGTCTTGTTGTTGATGTCCGTGGAAGATGTTCCGATGGCGGCCTATGGGTTTTCGCTGTTGTTCGGGGCAGCTATGGACTGACCAACATCCTTAAGCCAGTGGTCTCAGCCGAGGTGTTGGGGCGAACCGGCTTTGGGGCGATTTCCGGCATGATGGCGGTGCCGTTTTTGTTGGCTCTGGCCTTGTCGCCGCAACTCGGATCCATCTTAGAGCGGATGGGCGGCTATGACCTTGCACTGTTGTTCGCCCTTGGGGCGTCGTCCCTGGCCTTAGCGGCCTTGGCCTTGCTAACCATTTTGCTTAAAGGCAAGGCATCCAAGGCCGAGCGGTCTTAACGAGGCGACAAAAACAGCCGCTCAAAATTGCGATAGGCAATATTCTCAGCGACGTCTTTGGGCAGATGGCCGAGCAAGCGGCGATAATCCGACATGATCTGCGGCAGCATGGCCATGCGCTTGGCATTCGCCCCGATGTCGGAGCCGACCAAAAACCGGGTAGACCACTGGCTCAACACCCCAAGCCAAGCCGAGGAGGGTGCCACCTTAAGGGGCGGATTGCCCTTAAATGGACCGAAATGGGCGTTGGAAATCAGGGACAGCTCCGCATAGAGATTGTCATGGGCGGCAAACAGCGCCGCCAAACGCTCCGGGCTCTGATATCCGGCATGGGCCAGAATAAACGTCACCTGGGGGTAAGCCTTGATCCGGGCCAGGTCTTCGCTGGACAGGTTTTCATCATGGATATGCACCGCCAATCCACGAGCCGCCGCTAGGCGGAGCAAATCGGCTTCTTCGGCTCGGTCAAAATCGGTTTGCAGGCCGTTTGGGGCAAAGGGAGACTTGCCCAAAGTCCAGTAGAGCTCGCCAAAGCCTTTGACCGTCCCGGCATCAAGGCCCGTTTCAAAGCGGGCCAATCGCTGCAGATCCACGCGATAGCGGCCTTTTTTGCGGCCTTTATGGGCATCGGCAAACAGCAAAAAATCTGGCCCCAGGGTCGCCGCAAGGCGAGCGGCCTCCGCTGCGTCCGACAGACGCACAAACAAAACTGCCTTTGCGATACCAGCCTTCTGATAAAGCGTTTGGATAAAGGTCGGATCCGTTCCGCGCGGAAAATGCGCATGGGCGTCATAAAGCGGACCGGAATAGTCCTGGGCATGGCTGACTGGCATTTGGCACAGAAACAGCGTCGCCAAAAAGCTGATTGCAATAAGAGGCCACAAAGCATGCGCGCGCTTTTTTTGTATCACAATCCGGCTTCCCCCTTGTTGCTCAGTCGGAGCATAGGCGGGAAGGGCGACTTATCCAATATGTGTCAGGCTCCAGAAATAGGCTCATGGCACGGGTATGGCGACGCTGTCGTGGAGGACCCGGGGGGAAAATAAAGCGACTCCACCTTGTGACCCGCTGATTAAAAGTCAGCACAAAAATAAGTAAATACAATAGGTGTTTACATTTTTAGGCATGATATTGGGCTAATGAGATCAAATACTTACCAATTGGGTGTAAACACTTATGGGTAGTATCCCGAGCTGTCATATCTCGCGATGTCAAGAGCGTTGTTCAGACCAAAACCAGCCGGGACCTGCAAAGGACCAGTCTGATTTGCCCAACACCGCGATAGGGGTTGGATTTTCCCTATCCAACCGATGGCTTGTGGACCGCCAGACCCGACAAATCGCAGATTAGGGACATCAGCGTTTTTCTATGCCACTGGACCGTCGCAAAGACCGGATGGTCCGTATGGATACCCCTGGCGAGCATGGGTGAACGCGCTCCCCGCCAGACCGGCAACGGCTCGGTGGAAACGGAAGGATTCAGATGGGTGTCTTCCAAATCCTTCGACCGTTGCCGGTCCCTGTGGCATTCGCCAAGGTCAAGGGGATCTGACCGTTCCTAAGGACGGTTCATGACAAGCCAGGATGGCCTCTGGTCAAGGCGATCAATCCAACAGGATGGGAGTGCATAGTTTATGGCCGCGCAAATTCGCTCTCTGTCCGGCGACATGGTCGACCAGATTGTCTGGTCCCATTATGGCGATGCGGACATGCTCGGTTCGGTTTTGGACGCCAATCCTGGGTTGGCGGAACATGGGCCTTTGCTGCCAGCAGGCCTTTTGATCCACCTGCCTGACCGCAGCGCCCCCATTGCATCGGTCACGCGAAAGCTGTGGGACTGACTGCATGGATCGACACGCGACAATGGTCACCTATATGGGCTCTTTTTCGGCATTTCTGGGCGGCCTCGGCCTGAACCAAATCATCGCCATGCTCGGCTTGATTTTGGCCATCGCCACCTTTTTCGTGAACTGGTTCTACAAATCGCAGCATCT
>JBMYTN010000020.1:0-66853 GCA_049604415.1 Rhodospirillaceae bacterium
CCCGCGAAGCGCAGCGGAGCGAAAGCCAAGCCGGAGGCGCCCGGCGCTTGAGGGCTTAGTGAGGGCGAAGCCCGAACGATAAACAAAACCGCCCGAAACCCTAATCTCCCCTCACGCAAACAATCTCAAACCCTGATCGGCCATATCGCGGTAGCTCTGGGTGACATGCTCTGCCAGGGCCTCGGCCACGGCACCGGCCTCCGGGCGGACCATGATCCGCATGGCAAAATCCCCCAACGGCGGCAGGCCCTGTTCTTCGCCCAATACCGCCAGCGGTGGCTTGACCACACTCAGCGGCAAAGGCGCGACGGCCAGATCGGCCTCAACGGCGGCGGCCTGGCCTTGGCAATGCTCCGAAAAATAAGCCACCCGATAGGGCCGCCCAATCTTGTCCAACGCCGCCACCGCCATGGCTCGCCAGGAACAGCCCGGATCGGCCAAGGCCAGCGGGATCGGGTCCTGATGCACCGCTTGGCCATGTTTGCGGCCCACCCAGACCAAAGGCTCCCGGTGGATCGGCTGCAGCGGGCCATGGGGGGCGCTTTCCCGGCTGAGCACCGCCACATCCAGCCCGCCATCCTTACAGCGCGCAAACAGGGCATCGCCGGTATCTAAGCGGACATCAACCTGGACATGGGGATGGGTGGCGGCAAAGCGCTGCAGGATCGCAGGCACGGCCACCACCCCGCTGTCCAAAGGGGCCCCGAAGCGCACAATCCCCTCCATGGGCGGGGCCAGGAACTGGGCGATCGCCGCATCATTCAGCTTCAGGATCTGGCGGGCATAGCCCAGCAGCCGCTCGCCATCATGGGTCAGCATCACCGAGCGGCTCTCCCGCTGGAACAACGCCCGACCGACCAGGGTTTCCAGCTTTTTCACCTGCAGACTGACAGCCGAAGGCGTGCGGTTCACCCGCTCTGCGGCACGGGAAAAATTGCCGGTTTCACAAATGGCCACAAAGGTCCGGATCAAATCCATATCCAGATGCGGCATGGGGGGCAGAATGGCGCTCATGGGGCGGGTCCGTTTGATGTGTGAGTTTTTCTCATAATAACGCTGAGAACATCTCGTTGGACTCAAAGATAGCGAGGCCCCATTCTCTTGGCAAGGCAAACGGGATGATCCCGACGCCCCCATAGACACACCGTCTCAGACCAGGAGCCCTCCCCATGGCACATAGCATCGACACCCTGACCGCCGCCCCGGTTTTCTCCCTGCAATCCCTGATCAAAGGCGCGAAAGCCTTGTGGCAGCGCCGCCGCGCGGCGGACCAGGCTGCGGCCAAGGAACTGGCCCATATGGCCCCGTGGCAGCGCGACGATCTGTTCGGCACTGACACCAAGGCCTTGGATGCGGCCCTGGCCCTGGCCAAAGCCCAAGATGGCATCGAGGCGGTGCGCACCCTGACCCATGTGGCCCCGCCGAGCCAAACCCGGCAGCCCACGTCTCACCCCCGGTCTCTGCAACGGGGCCGCCATAGTGGCTGGATTTGACCTGAAGACGGACGCGCGCTCCGGCTTGTCTTGTTCCCGCCACGAAGCACAGGTACCATAAGAATTGAGTGTTTCGAATTTTAGACTCGGGAGTAAGATATGGACGCCGGAAGCGCTTCCGTCTTGCAACAGGCCCAAACCTTGCTGCAGGCCCAAACAGTGGGGTTGCGGCAGTCTCTGGCCGCCGAACAGGCCGCCGTCAGCCTGCTGGAGGCGGGCACCGCCAACACCCAGGCGGCGATTTCGGTTCCTGTGGCCAGCGGTGGCCCGGGCGCATCCGTTGATGTGACGGCATAGTCGACCGACCATGGTGCAACCGCCGCAAAGACCCCGAGGACCCAATGGTCCCAATGACTTAGACCCGCGATTGGCGGCCCGGAATGTCAACCGCCCGGCCCCGGGGCGACGCCCCCAAGCGCCGGCGAAAACCGCGCCGACCAAGAAATCCCGCCAAAGCCAAACCGCCCGTCCCTCCGCCCCAGTAGAGGCCCCGCAACGCACCGAGGCCGCCCGGGGGGCCAATCCCGCCGAGCGCCGACTGTTGCGCGATTTCGACGATGAAGAGAACTTCTTCGTCTTTGCCGACGGGCGACGCTATGACATCCGCGCGCCCCGTGGTACCTATCTCGACATGTGGATTTAACGGACTGTTCAATCCGACCGTGAGAAGGGATCCCATGCCAGAGGCGGATAACAGCAAAGAGCTGTCCGACAAGAGCCAGTTTCAGAACACGGTGCGCACCGGGCAGGGGCCGCATTTCTCGCGCCGCGTCCCCGATGGCGACGACCGCGACCGGCTGGTCTGCGATGATTGCGGCCATATTTCCTATGAGAATCCCAAAATAGTCGTCGGCGCGGTCTGCACTTGGCAGGGCAAGGTCCTGATCGCCAAGCGCGACATCCCGCCCCGGCGCGGCTATTGGACCATTCCGGCGGGCTATATGGAGCTGGGCGAGACCGCCTCCGCCGGGGCCGCCCGTGAAGTGCTGGAAGAAGCCTGCGCGGAGATCAAAATCACCGATCTGCTGGCGATCTATGAGCTGCCCCATATCAGCCAGGTGCATATGATCTATCGCGGCGAAATGCTGTCGGGCGATCACGCCCCCGGGCTGGAAAGCCAGGAAACCCGGCTGGTGAACCCCAAAGACATTCCGTGGGAGGGGCTGGCCTATCCCTCGGTCCATTGGGCCTTGCAGCAATTCCTCGATGCCCGGGAGACGCCGTCACCGCTGGTGCCCTTTGGCAACGGCCCGGAAATCCCAGGCTTTAAGCAGAGCCTGCGCAGCGACTGAGCGGGCGGATAAATCCCTCCGCTCTCCGTCCCGCACCTGTTGCCTGCTCCGCAGTCCGTTCTCCCATTTCCTTCGCAAAACACTGGCGGCCCCAATGACCGAGCCCTATCGCCCTGCGCTGGACCCGACCAAGGCCAAATCCGCAGAAGAGTTCAACCGGATCCTGGAGGGCTTCCAGCCCGCTGCCCTGGGTGTGAAGATCCTGGAGGCGTCGCCGGAAAAGGTCATCGGTTCCCTGCCTGCTGAAAAGCGGACCATGGCCCCGACCGGCTATATGCATGCGGCCAGCGTGGTAACCCTGGCCGACACCTTGGCCGGGATCGGCTGTTTTATGAATTTGCCGCCGGGCTCCACCGGCTTCACCACCATCGAGCTGAAATGCAATCTGATGGGCACCGTGCTGGATGGCGTGGCCATGGGCGAGGCGACCCCGGTGCATCTGGGCCGCTCCACCCATGTCTGGGACGCCCGGATCTATCATCCGAAAACCGAAAAAACCGTCGCCTTGTTCCGCTGCACCCAGATGGTCCTGTGGCCCAAGGGTTAAGGGACAAGCCGACGGGTCCCCACAACAACCTCCAAGTCCCTCATGCCCCCCATGCGGTGTTGGACGCCAATGTCCTTTACGCTGCGCCGCTCAATGATCTGATGATCGGGCTGGCCCAAGCGGGGCTGCTGCGCCCGCGCTGGACCCACCGCATTCACCAGGAATGGCTTGGGGCGCGGTTGGGCAAGGACCCAACAGCGGATCGCGCAGGTTTGGAAGCCCGCCGCGATGGGTTCCTCGCCGCGCTTCCCGAGGCCCTGGTCGAAGGCTGGGAGGCCTTTCTGCCTCGCCTGTCGCCGCCGCAGCTGTCTCTGCCCGATCCTTCTGATGGCCATGTGCTGGCAGCCGCTTTGGCCAGTGGGGCTGACTGGTTGGTGAGTGAAAACCGCCGCGATTTTCCCAAACGGGTGCTGCGCCGCCTCGACGGCGCGCCCAAGGTCATCAAACCCGATGACTTTTTGGTCGAGCAGGTTTTGCCCTTGGATCCCGACCGCGCGGTTGCCGTGCTGCGGGCCTGTCAGGGTGAGCAGTCCGGCGCGGCCTTTAGGGCGAGCCTGCGCCGTCAGCGGCTGGATCGGCTGGCGCGCTGGTCGCCTCGAGGGCAGCGGCTTGGGGGGCTGCCGCGCGCTCTAAGATGCCAATGAAGAAGCCATCGGTGCCATGGCGGGCCGGGGTCAGGCGCAGATAAGGCGAACTGTCCACTGTCGGGGCCGGGCCGACGCCACCGACCTCGGACCAGATGCTGGCCACCGGCAACGGGGCGAAGTCCGGATTGGCGGCCAGGAAGGGCTCCAAGACGCCTTCGTTTTCTTCGCGCAACACCGAACAGGTGGCATAGATCAGCCGCCCGCCGCCGGGCTTGACCTGCCGGGCGGCCTTTTCCAGCAAAGAGGCCTGCAGGGCACTCAGTTCATGCAGGTCTTCCGGGCTGAGGCGGCGCTTGGCGTCGGGATTGCGCCGCCAAGTGCCGATCCCGGAACAGGGTGCGTCGACCAAAACCCGGTCAAAGCGCTTGCGGTTGCGCTTCAGCCATTTGATCGTCCCGGCATCGCCCAGCAGGCGGCGGTTCACATTATGGGCTCCGGCGCGGCTGATCCGGGTCTTGGCGCGGTCCAGACGGCCCTGGTCCGTATCGGTGGCCCAGACCGCGCCCTTATTGGCCATCGCTGCGGCCAACGCCAAGGTCTTGCCCCCGGCCCCAGCGCAGTAATCGAGCACCGACAGCCCGGGCCCGACGCCGCAGAGCAGGGCGGCCACTTGGGAGGACGCATCCTGGACCTCGACAAAACCTTCCTTGAAGGCCTTGGTTTCGGCCAGATGCGGGCGCTCCGCCAGCCGCAAAGCCCAGGGCGACAGCGGGCCGGGTTCGGCGCTGATGCCCTCCTTGGTCAACAGATTGGTGGTTTGCTCTCGCGTGGCCTTGAGCAGATTGGCCCGCAGATCCACCGGGGCCATGCCCAGGGTCAAAGCGGCGATTTCGGCGTCCGGGTCTTTGGCTTGATCTGGCTCCTCACTGGTCCCGTCACTGGTTCCGTCCAATTGCCCGTCCCCTGGCCCGCCCTGGTGCGCCAAGGCGGTCTCCAGCCGGGGCAGCAGCCAGGACGGACATTCCAAGCGCACGGCGCGCGGCATGTCCGGATGCTCCAAAGCTTGGCCCGCCAAGGCTTTCAGCCAGTCCTCTTCCCGAGGTTTCAGCGGGGCCGGGGCGAAGCGTTCGCCAGTGCAGAGCGTGGCCAGGGTCGAGGGGGTGAGGCCATCACAGACCACCCCATGGGCCAGGACAAAGGCCCGGGGCTGCACCGGGTCCAGGCCGAATTTTTGCAGATGCCAATCCAACCGCTCCCGGCTGCGCAGGATCGACCAAACCCGTTCGGTAACGTCGCGGCGGTCCTTGGCCCCCATATAGCGCCGGGCGCGCAGGAAGGCGCTGACCACCCCATCGGCGGGGCGGGGATCACTGAGGACAGCGGCCAGCAATTCAATGCTGGCCTGGAGACGGCCTGCGGGGGTCATGAAACGGGACCTAAACGGAGTGTGACGCGGAGCAGAGGGCGGGAGCGCGAAGGTTCTTTGTATTGTCGCATTTTCGAACCGCCGAACCGGTACCCACTTCGGCTGAAAAAGCTCTAGGACTGGCCACCGCGATAATTCGGCGCTTCCTTGGTGATGGTCACGTCATGGACATGACTTTCCCGCCAGCCCGAGGCGGTGATGCGCCGGAACCGAGCCCGGGTCTGCAAATCCGGGATGGTGTGGCTGCCGGTATAGCCCATGGCCGCCTTCAGACCCCCGACCAGTTGGTGGATCACCTGATGCGCCGGGCCTTTGAACGGCACCTGACCCTCAATGCCTTCGGGCACCAGCTTCAGATTGTCGGCAACCTCTTGCTGGAAATAGCGGTCGGCGGAACCGCGGGCCATGGCCCCCATGGAGCCCATGCCGCGATAGGCCTTATAGGATCGGCCCTGATACAGGAAGACCTCGCCCGGGGCCTCGGCGGTGCCCGCCAGCAAGGAGCCAACCATGACGGTATGCGCGCCCCCGGCCACGGCCTTGGCCAGATCGCCGGAATATTTGATGCCGCCATCGGCGATCACCGGCACGCCGGATTCTTTTAGGGCGGCGGCGACCTCGGTCACGGCGGTGAATTGCGGCACCCCAACCCCGGCGACAATGCGGGTGGTGCAGATGGAGCCCGGGCCGATGCCGACCTTGATGGCGTCCGCCCCGGCCTCGACCAAGGCGCGCGCGCCATCCGGAGTGGCCACATTTCCCGCCACCACCTGGGCATAGTTTGACAGTTGTTTGACTTCGGAAACCGCCGCGATCACGCCGCTGGAATGGCCATGGGCGGTGTCGACCACCAGCACATCGACGCCAGCCGCCAGCAGGGCCTCGGCCCGGGCGATGCCTTCCTTGCCGACACCAGTGGCGGCGGCGACTCGCAAGCGGCCTTGCTCGTCCTTGCAGGCATTGGGGTAGGTGGTGGCTTTTTCGATATCCTTGACGGTGATCAAGCCGATACAGCGGTAATTCTCATCGACCACCAGCAGCTTTTCGATCCGGTTGCTGTGCAGCAGCCGCTTGGCTTCTGCATGGGTGGCCCCTTCGCGCACGGTGATCAGATTGTCCCGGGTCATATATTGGAACACCGGGCGGTCGATCTCCTCGGCGAAGCGCACATCCCGGTTGGTCAGGATCCCGGCCAGACGCCCGCTTTTGCGTTCGACCACCGGAATGCCAGAGATCTTGTGCACCGCCATCAGATCCAGCGCCTCGGCCAGGGGCTGGTCCGGGAAGACGGTGATGGGGTTTACCACCATGCCCGACTCGTAGCGTTTGACCTTGCGGACCTCTTCAGCTTGGCTGTCGATATCCAGGTTTTTGTGCACCACCCCAATGCCACCGGACTGGGCCATAACAATGGCCATCTCGCTTTCCGTGACCGTGTCCATGGCCGAGGACATCAAGGGGATGCCCAGATCAATGGTCTTGGTCAGACGGGATTTGGTGTCAACGGCGGCAGGCAGGACATCCGACGCGCCGGGCTCTAACAGCACATCGTCGAAGGTCAGGGCCTCGGGGTATTGCATCGGGGGTGCTCCGAAAGAAAAGGCGGCGGCAACGCGTCAGGAGCGCGTCTCTATGTCACAGGAACGGCGTTTGGGCAAGTCGCTGTCTCCGCCCTGCCACCCGGACCGCTCGCTTCTGCAGCATGGTGTGGCGCAATGGCCCGATTTAATTTGGCTGAAAGCCGGTGGCGACCAGATAAAGCTCAGGCGATTCCGAGCGGCTGGCGGGTGGTTTGACATGGCGGACCTTGCTGCAGCGCGCCTTGACCGCATCGAGCAGGCTTTGCTCGGTGCCGCCTTGGAACACCTTGCAGACAAAGCCGCCGCCCGGGGCCAGGATGGTCTCGGCAAAATCCCAGGCTGCTTGGGCCAGGCTGACGGTGCGGATATGGTCCGTGGCCCGGTGGCCGGTGGTCGCGGCCGCCATGTCCGAGATCACCAAATTGGCCAAGGTGCCGCCCAGGGCATCGCGGATCCGGTCCGGGGCCTCCGGGTCGAGGAAATCACCGATCAGGGTCACCGCGCCGGGCACTGCGTCCCAGTCGAGAATATCGATGCCGACCACCCGGCCTTTGGCATTGCGACCCTCGGCACCGACCCGCTTGACCGCGACCTGGGTCCAGCCACCCGGAGCCGCGCCCAGATCGACCACCGTCGCGCCGGGCTTGAGCAGCCCGAAGCGGTCATCCATTTCGGTCAGTTTGAATGCGGCGCGGGAGCGGAAGCCCTGGCGGCGGGCCTCGGCGACATAGGGGTCGTTGAGTTGCCGCTGCAGCCAGCGGGTCGAGGAGGATTTGCGCCCCCGGGCGGTTTTGACCTTCTCAAAGGTCTCCCGATGGCCGCTTTGGGTTGGCGACACGCCCTTGCCAATGGCACCAGAGGCGGCTCCAGAGCCCGCACCAGCTCCGCCTTTAGAGTCCGAGGCCTTCACGCCATGGCCAGAAGAAGACTTTCCTGAAGCAGAACGGGGCGCGCCGGATTTGGATTTTTTGCCGCTGAGGCCGCCGGTGATCCGGCCAAATCCTCCGTCACCGCCCCGTTTGCCTGCCATACGCCTCGTGCCTCATCTGGTTCCGCGAAAGAACCAGATCACTCGGCCTCTTTGGCGCTGACGGCGGTTTCCGCTTCGGTCTGGAACTTTTGCAGTTTTAAGTGCAGGCGATGGTCATTGATGTCCACGCCTTTTTCCTGAAGGTCGGCCAGAACTTTGCCGACCACATCATCGTCGCCGGGTGCGGTCAGGTCCGATTCCACCACGGTCTTGGCATAGGCCTCGGCGTCATCGCCGGACAGGCCCAGTTCCTCGGCCGCCCACAAGCCAAACAGCTTGTTGCGCTTGGCGATCACCCGGAACAGATGTTCTTGGTCATGTTGGTACTTGGCTTCAAAGCCTTTTTCACGCTCGCGAAAGGCATCGGTCATCTTGGCCGTTCCTTCTTATGGTCTCCCCCTGTGTCCCCTTGCGCGCGCCTTGTGCCTGAACCAGCTTATGAAGCCAACTCCAAGAGTTGGCGGACCGCCGGGGACCCGCTCTTATAGCGCTTGCCCGATGCGCCGTGTACCCCTTAACGTCCGCCGGGAGGACGGTTTTCCGTTCAATCCCAAAGGCGTGCTCCCAATGTGCGAGGCAGGACTTCCATGTGCACCGTAGTGGTTGATAGGCGGCCCGACAATTCCTGGCCTGTTCTGATCGGGGCCAATCGGGACGAGATGGAAACCCGACCCTGGCAGGCTCCGGCCCGGCATTGGCCCGACCGGCCCGAGGTGGTCGCCGGTCTGGACGAGGAGGCCGGTGGCTCCTGGCTGGGTGTCAATGATTGGGGCGTGTTTGCCTGCTTGCTGAACCGCTTTGGCACGCTCGGCCCCCAGGCGGGCAAGCGCAGCCGGGGCGAACTGGTGCTTGAAGCGCTGGACCATGCGGATGCGGTGGCCGCAGCGGAGGCGATGAAGGACCTGAACCCGGAGGCCTATCGACCCTTTAACCTGCTGATCATCGACAATCGGGATGGATTCTGGATCCGTCATGCCGATGAGGCCGGGAAGACCGCGCCGCAGATCCACCCGATCCCTGATGGGCTGTCGATCTTCACCGCCCTGGACCGCAATGACGAGGCCGACCCTCGGATTCGCCACCATTTGCCGCTGTTTGAAGCGGCGGTATTGCCGCAACCGGACCCGGATGCGGATGGGTTGGGGGATTGGCAGGCTTGGGAGGCGTTGTTGGCCTCCCGGGAGCGGGATGCGGATAGTGCAGAGACGGCGGCGATGTGCTTCCGCACCGAGCGCGGATTCGCCACGTCTTCTTCGGCTTTGCTCGCCTTGCCGACCATTGGCCTGGCGGCGCCCGACGGCACTCCACGCGGGCCGATCCTGCGGTTTTGTCCGCGCAAGTCTGGGTCGGGGGATGGCACGGAATCGGCCCCAGAGTGGCAAACCCTGCTGCCCGAATAGTTTTTTTCTAACGCTATGATTTATATACCTATTCCGATCCCGCAGGGATCGGCAAGTCCATTGAGGACGGGGCCAAGCGGCGTTAAGCCGCGCCCGGCGAGGGCCGCAAAACAAGGTCCCGCAGGGATCTTGTTAAGAGACTGCACTTGGTGCGCTTTTCCGTGGACAAGACGTCGCGTCGCACAATAGTCTCCGAACTGTCATCAACGGACAATGGTTCTACCCGCCGATCAGCATGCCCCGCAGCATGCTAAGGAGCTTGCCAAAGAGCATATCGGGGCCGGGACATCGGTGGAAGGATCTGGGGTGCGACAGATGGAACCGTCTGCGTTTAAGGCGTGGCGCAAAAAACTCAAACTCTCGCAGAAAGAAGCCGCTGAGGCCCTGGGGCTGAAGCGCCGCGTTGTCCAATATTATGAGAAGGGCGAGCGCGACGGGGCCAAGGTCGAGATCCCGAAGACCGTGCGTCTGGCCTGTTGGGCGCTGGAACATGGGGTCGAGGATTACACCGGCCCGTCATCCGAAGACCATCGGGCGAAAAAGCACAAAGCCAAGGCGAAGGGCGCAGACGGGGACGAGGGCCATCCCGAGGATCAGCCCAGCCCTTGATCGGCAATTCCCATTGGACAGGCCCGGGGCAAAACCTGCTATAAGAGCCGCCTTCCCATTCTTGATAGTCTCCGGGTTTTCCGGACTGAGATCCCCATGGCGCGACGCAAACAGATTTACGAAGGCAAGGCAAAGGTGCTGTTCGAAGGCCCGGAGCCCGGCACCCTGGTGCAATATTTCAAGGACGATGCCACCGCCTTTAACAATAAGAAAAAGGGCACCATCACCGGCAAGGGGGTGCTGAACAACCGCATCTCCGAATATCTGATGCAGCGCCTGCATGAGATCGGCATCCCGACCCATTTTGTCCGCCGCCTGAACATGCGCGAACAGCTGATCCGCGAAGTCGAGATCATCCCGGTCGAGGTGGTGATCCGCAATGTTGCCGCCGGATCCCTGACCAAGCGCTTCGCCATCCCCGAAGGCCAGCCGCTGCCGCGCTCCATCGTCGAGTATTACTACAAGAATGACGAGCTGGACGATCCGCTGGTCTCCGAGGAGCATATCACGGCGTTTGGCTGGGCCTCTGTGCAGGAGGTCGATGAAATGATCGCCATGTCCCTGCGGATCAATGACTATCTGTCGGGCCTGTTCCTGGGCGTGGCCATGAAGCTGGTGGACTTCAAGCTGGAGTTCGGGCGGCTGTATCACGAAAATGGCGACCTGCAGATCGTGCTGGCCGACGAGATCAGCCCGGATAATTGTCGGCTGTGGGATGTGCGGACCAACGAAAAGCTCGATAAGGACCGCTTCCGCCGCGACCTCGGTGGGGTGGAAGAGGCCTATCAGGAGGTCGCCCGGCGGCTTGGTATCCTGCCCGAAGGCGGCCCCCGGGACATCAAAGGTCCGGAGACAATGCAGTAAGGGGTAAGGGGTCACTCCGCTGAACGGATAGGACCCCACGAGGCGGGGAGCCCGAAGGGCGGAGCGCCGAGCAGCGGCCGACTGGCCGCCGCGCCCCATGGCGCGAGAAAGCCTGCGTGGCGTTTGAACGCTTTAAAGGGAGCCTGGGCGAAGCACAGGCTCCCTTGAACAACAGCTGAGGCGGGGAGCCCGTAGGGCGACGCGCCGTTCTACAGTCGAAGAAACCGTGAACAAACCTGAGAGGGTGTGTGTCTCAAAAGTAAACGCTGGGCCGCGTATCATCTTCAATAAGTTTCTCCCCCCGACGATTTTTCAACAAGGAGCGCTCGACCCGTGAAAGCGACCGTTCATGTAACTTTGAAAGACGGGGTCTTGGACCCCCAGGGCAAAGCCATTGGCGGTGCCTTGGCCCATCTCGGCTTTGAGGGCGTTGGCGATGTCCGCCAGGGCAAGGTCATCGAGTTGGACTTGGCCGAAACCGATGCGGACAAGGCGCGGGAGACGGTCGAGGCCATGTGTCGGCAATTGCTGGCCAACACGGTGATCGAAAACTACTCCATCGATCTGACGCCCTAACCGCTGTCCGATAGGGGATCCTTGCTGATGAAATCCGCCATTGTCGTTTTCCCCGGCACCAACCGGGAACGGGATATGGCCCGGGCGCTCTATGCGGCATCCGGCATTGAACCGATTTACCTTTGGCACCGGGACACCGACCTGCCCGACGATCTGGATCTGGTGGTGCTGCCCGGCGGCTTTTCCTATGGCGATTATTTGCGCTCCGGCGCGGTGGCGGCCCGCTCGCCGATCCTGAATGCGGTCAAGGCCCATGCGGAGCGTGGCGGCTATGTGATCGGGGTCTGCAATGGCTTCCAGATCCTGACCGAGACTGGCTTGCTGCCCGGGGCGCTGATGCGCAATCGGGATCTGCGCTTCATCTGCAAGCGCCTGTCCCTGCGGGTCGAAACCACCCAGAGCCCGTTCACGGCGGCCTATTTTCGCGGCCAGGTGATCAGCGTGCCGGTGGCCCATATGGATGGGAACTACTTCGCCAATCGGGAAACCCTGGTCGAGCTGGAAGGCGAGGGCCGGGTGGCCTTCCGCTATTGTGATGCTCGCGGCCATGTGGGCGAGGAGGTCAATCCCAATGGATCGCGCGACAATATCGCCGGGATCCTGTCCGCCGACCGCCGCATTCTGGGCATGATGCCGCATCCGGAAAACCATGTGGATCCGCTGCAAGGCGGAACCGATGGTCAGCCCTTGTTCCTGTCCGTTGTGGAGAGCCTGTCGTGAGCGCCGCCATCACCGCCGAAACGGCGGCAGAACACGGCCTGAGCGCCGAAGAGTTTGACCTGATCCTGGAGATCATGGGCCGGACCCCCAATCTGGTCGAGCTGGGGATATTCTCGGTGATGTGGTCCGAGCATTGCTCCTATAAATCCTCGAAAAAATGGCTGAAAACCCTGCCGACCGAGGCCCCTTGGGTGATCCAAGGCCCGGGCGAGAATGCCGGGGTGGTCGATCTGGGCGATGGCGAGACCGCGATCTTCAAAATGGAGAGCCACAACCACCCCTCCTTCATCGAGCCCTATCAGGGGGCGGCGACCGGGGTGGGCGGCATTTTGCGCGATGTGTTCACCATGGGCGCGCGGCCGATCGCCAATCTGAACGCCTTGCGCTTTGGCGATCCGAGCCATGAAAAGACCCGGCATCTGGTCTCCGGCGTTGTCTCCGGCATTGGCGGCTATGGCAATTGCGTCGGCGTGCCCACCGTCGGCGGCGAGGTCAATTTCCACGAAGGCTATAACGGCAATATCCTGGTCAACGCCATGACCGTTGGCGTCGCGCCGGTGGATCGGATTTTCTATTCCAAGGCCTCGGGCATCGGCAATCCGGTGGTCTATGTCGGCTCCAAAACCGGGCGCGACGGCATCCATGGCGCGACCATGGCCTCGGCTGAATTCAGCGAGGACAGCGAGTCCAAGCGCCCCACGGTCCAGGTCGGCGATCCGTTCACGGAAAAGCTGCTGATCGAGGCCTGCCTGGAGCTGATGGGCACCGATGCCATTGTGGCGATCCAGGATATGGGTGCGGCAGGGCTGACCTCGTCCTCCTTTGAAATGGCCTCCAAGGGCGGTATGGGCGTCGATTTGGCCTTAGATAAGGTGCCGATGCGCGAAGAGGGCATGACGCCCTACGAGATCATGCTCTCGGAAAGCCAGGAGCGCATGCTGCTGGTGCTCAAGCCCGGCCATGAGGACGAGGCCCGGGCGATCATCGAGAAATGGGAGCTGGACTTCGCCATCATCGGCACCCTGACCGATACCGGGCGCATGGTGCTGACCTGGCATGGCGAGGTCGCCGCTGACCTGCCGATTGACCCCTTGGCGGAAGCGAGCCCGGAATATGACCGGCCCTGGGTGCCGACCCCGGCCTCAGCGCCGATCGATCCGGCCAGCCTGCCCGCTGTGCCCTGGGACGAGGCGCTGCTGACCTTGCTGGCCTGCCCGGATCTGTGCTCCCGGCGCTGGATTTGGGAGCAATATGACCATCTGGTGCGCGGCGAGACCACCATCGGCCCTGGGGGCGATGCCGCCGTCGTGGCGCTGGTGGACGAGGCCCATCCCGGCAAACGGCGGACCAAGGGTCTGGCGGTCAGCGTCGATTGCACGCCGCGCTATGTCTATGCCGACCCGGTCGAGGGCGCAAAACAGGCGGTGGCGGAATGCTGGCGTAATCTGACCGCTGTTGGGGCGACGCCGCTGGCGATCACCGACAATATGAATTTCGGCAATCCGGAAAAGCCCGAGATCATGGGCCAGTTTGTCGGGGCGTGCCAGGGCATGGCCGAGGCCTGCACCGCGCTGGCCTTCCCAGTCGTTTCCGGCAATGTGTCGCTCTATAACGAGACCGAGGGCAAGGCGATCCCGCCGACCCCGGCCATTGGCGGTGTCGGCGTGGTCGCCGATGTCCATGCGGTGGTCGGCACCGGCTTCACCCAGCCCCGGGAGGCGATCCTGGTGCTGGGCGGCCCGGCGGAACAGGTCGGCAGCTGGCTTGGCCGCTCGCTCTATTTGCGCGAAGTCGCAGGCCAGGAAGCTGGACCGCCGCCGCCGGTGGATCTGGCTGCGGAAAAGGCGACCGGCGATCTGGTCCGGGACTTGATCGCCGAGGGCAAGCTGTCCTGCTGCCATGATGTCTCCGATGGCGGCCTGCTGGTCGCGGTGGCCGAAATGGCGATGGCGGGCGGTCTGGGCTGCCAGCTGGGTTTTGCCCGGGAGCCGACGGCTGCGATGTTGTTTGGCGAGGATCAGGGCCGCTATGTGGTCACCGTGCCGCCCAAGGATATCTATGCCTTGGCGCAGCGGGCGAAGAAGGCCGGTGTTGCAGTGCACGAGATCGGCTTGACCGGCGGCCCGGGAATTGCGATCAACGGCAAAACCGGCCCGGCCCTGGGTCCGCTGTCTGCGGCCCATGAGGACTGGATGCCCGGTTATATGAATGGCTAGGCACCCCCGGGTCTGGCTTGTGTTTTTGATCAACCCACAGGGGAGTGCCTGAGCATGGCCATGGAAGCCGCTGAAATCGAAGCTTTGATCAAGGAAGAGTTCCCGGATGCGGAGGTGACCATCGAGGATCTGCGCGGGGATGGTGATCACTATGCCGCCCTGGTGGTGTCCTCGGCCTTCCAAGGCAAAAGCCGGGTCGCCCAGCATCAGATGGTCTATGCGGCGCTGAAAGGTCGGATGGGCGGCGAGCTGCATGCGCTGGCCCTGCAGACCAAGCCGAAGGACTAATCATCCTTCGGTCCTTCCGGTTCGTTCCAGATCGGGCCAGATCGGGGCAGTCGCCATGATCAAATGGCTTTTGGTCGGTCTGGTGTTTCTCGGCCTGCTCTGGATGCTGGCGGTGCAAAGCTTTGAGGCTTGGGATGCTCGCAATCTCCGCGACCATGCCCAGGCCGTCCAAGGCTTGTTCCGCGACGCCGCCAAACGGTCCTGCCTGCCGAAGCAGGCCCTGCGCGATGCCGCCGAGGCCAAGGGCTGGCAGGTCGAGGATCCGGCGGTGTTCGGCCCGGAGTCGGAGGTGGACCGTCCGGGGCAAACCGCGATCCGGGTCCATGTCGACCCAGCGATGAATTTCGCCAAGGAGCCGGGGCTGGTGCTGTGGTTTGGCCCGGAAGGCTGCTTTGTCTCGGTCTTTTGAGCCTGCTGGCCGGGGTCCGGATGGTGGGAAAAAGACCTGTCTTGGCCCATGGGGGGCGGTCGATCTGTTGACAAGCCCCTTGGGCTGACCGCATATGGGGGACAGATCCCCCGACATTTTGATCCAGATTGAGGAGTCTGCTTATGTCCGAAGCTCCCGCGCAGGACCGTATCCAAACGGAAATCGACGGCAATTCTGTGGTGCTGTTCATGAAGGGCACCCCGATGTTCCCGCAATGCGGTTTTTCCGCTGCGGTGGTTCAGGTGCTCAACCACTTTGGTGTTGAGTATAAGGGCATCAACGTCCTGGAGGACGATGGCATCCGCGAAGGTGTGAAGGCATTCTCCAACTGGCCGACCATCCCGCAGCTTTATGTGAAGGGCGAATTCGTCGGCGGTTGCGACATCGTGCGCGAAATGGCCGCTGATGGCGAGCTGGAGACCCTGTTCAAGGAAAAGGGCGTCGCCGCCGCCGCCAAGGCCTGATCCCAGGCGGGGTTCAGTTTGGCGCGAGACGCCAACGATCTGCCTTTCAAACGGTCCCTCTTCGCGGAGGGGCCGTTTATTTTATGCCCTCCTTTGCCGCCTGCTCTTTGGCGTAGCGGCGCGGTGCATCGAGGCTATCATAAAAGAGTTCTGCCAATTCTCGAACCTCAGGATTAACATCCAAGAGTATGTTTTTGTCCTCGATATAGGCTTTAAAGGCAATATATAGAGGAGCTGCACGATCTGAGTTTCCACTTTCTTGGAACCAGTCCAATAATTTTTGTGTATATCCTTTTATTTCTACCAATCGAAAAATGCTAACAAAGCAAATATGAATCAACCAACTATTCATGGATTCAATATTTTTTAGGATTGAGTCGAGGTAATTTATCGCAAATCCGAAGTTATCATTTTTTATGAGCAATCCAACTTCGAGAAGAATGAAGTTATTGTTGCCTTGTTTCCTGAGTATATATAATTTCTCTTCGGCTTCTTTGGTCGGCTTTGTTAAGATTTGAATCCAAAATAGGCAAATTTCTGCTGAAGTTCGGTCCATAGTGATTGATTGTGTAAGATATTTCTCAGAGAGTTTTAAGTCTCTAAACTCGATAAATAGTTGTTGGCCAATGAAAAATTTGGAGATCGCAACGGCGTCTTTTGCGGTCTCTTCATTAGAAGATCCAAATAATTCAACTATTTTTTTGAAAAAAATAATCGCCGTTTTTGTGTGATTTCTATTTATTGCAGTCTTGGCAATTCTTAAATGTGCTTTCAACACCACAATCGATATTTCTTGATTATAATTTTTTTGGTACCTATCAATTATTTCTAGGTCGTTTCTTACCATCTCCTCAATATTTCCTAATTCTTCAAGTATTGCTCCTTTATTGAAGAGAGATTTTGCTAACTTCACTTCTACATATGGATCTTTGTTATCAAGGTACTCTACGAATATTTTATCCATTTTGTTTATTGCAGTGCCTTTATCTCCAACTTCATAAATAGCGAAAGCGATGGTTAATTCTATATCAACGAATAGCCTTGTGTTTGATTTCTTTAAGGTTGCGCCAAATTTTGATGATAATTCGTCTAAACAAGAGAGGGCGTCATCAAACTCATCTTTATTCAAAAGGTCTGCAGATTTTTTTAGTAAAATACGGAGGTAAGCGTTCTCTGCTTCCGATTGAAGATTTCCCGTTTGATCGCTGTTTGAGAGGGCATCATAGTGTCTTGTGATTGACTCGATAACAGCATGTTCATATTCAATATTTAATGCTAAACCAGAGGAGTTTGCTCTTTGAAATATGTTTAATAGTTCTTGCGGGCTGTAAAACAAAGTAAGAAACCCAACGAGCCAGCGTAATTTTTGTTTGCTACGGCGTGTGCCATGTCTCATCAAATACCAAATATTAAAAAATCTTTCAGTTATTTGATGACCTGAATAAGATCCTGATGTCTCCAAGGTTTCGATTAAGCCATCTTTCCGCATCCGATTCAATAAAGAAGACAAGGTAGTCGAAGGAATGTTAGTTATTTTAGACAGATCTCCGGTCGTTACTGGGTCCCAATGTAAAGCAATGGCGTCGATAACAGCTTTTTGCTGTGCTGTTTGGTATTCCTCGACCCTATGCTTGTAATAGGGAGTGACTTGATCCAGGAGAACCTCAAGGTCTCTCATGGTCGCTTCAGTATCTGCGGATTCAAGAAGCCGGTAGATCAAAGTCAAAACTCGAGGATTGCCGCCGGTTAAGACGTGCAGTGTTCTCAGGCGTTCCGGTTGGGTTTCCAAGACGTGTAGGACAGGCTTGCCAGCCTCGCCGCGCTCCGTGGCCAAAAATCGCATGCAGCGTTCTGTCTCCGGACCATCCAGTGGTTCCAGATACATGGGTTGGAAAAATTCATAGAACGCGGCGTCGCGATCTGCGCTTTGGCTTAGGGCCTGCGGTGAGGCACCAACCACAACAGGTCCGCCTGTGTCCTGCAAATAACGACGCAGGGTCCAGTGGTCGTCCGGTTTGAGATTGCTTAAGATTAAATCCAGATTGTCCAGCAGCAGCACCGCGCGGCGCTCAAGTGCCCTTAATTCTGCTGCGAACTGTTCGGCCGGGGCCTCATCCCCGGCCCAGGCCGCAGTCGCCATCGCGTCGTCAAGGCGTGCGGCCAGATCGTCTTGCCCAGTGGCTTCGGCCCACTCCGCCAGAGCCTCTCCGCAATTGCGCCAAAACGTGCCCAGGCTCAGAATATTATATTGCTCTTCCCGGAACTTTAGCGGAATGAATTGATCGCTCAGCGCGGGCTCTTGGGCTATGGCGATAGCGATGCGGCGCAGCATGGAGGATTTGCCCATGCCCCTGACCCCAATGACCAGATGATGCTGGCCGCTCTCCTCTGGAGAAATGCTGCGCAGGCGGCGCAACAGGGTGTCCAGTTCTTGGGGACGGGCGACAAAATTGGCGACGAAATCATCGTCAGCCAATGTGTCTTGGTTGTATAGCATTGGAACAGGTGTGTGGGTCATTAGGCTTCATGCCTTTGCCAGTAGCCCCGGATCAAGCCCGATAAAAACTTCCACCGATCACCTTGGCGGATCAGCAAGCCGTCATTGGCAAGAATGTTCAAAACATCTTTGACGTTGCGTCGGGTCTTATCACTGTGTCGCCCCGTAATGCTCGCGATGATCGTTTCCTCCCGTTCACCGCCTGGGTGGGCGGAGGGAGTGTCCAGGCAGTGTCGGGCGATGAAGCGGTCTTCTGGGCGGAGATTCTTATCGATATGCTCCGGATAAACCGCGAACTCAGAGGTTCTGTTTGACTGTAAGAGAGCATCGTAGGCTTTCTCCAAGTCTCCGCGCGTTGCTTTTGGCTTATTATCTTGTCCGAGTGTCGACGGGCGGACGGCATTGGCCACCGATTTTAGGTAATAAGGGGCGAGCCAGCCCAATTGCTCGAACAACCAATTGAAATCGTCGTCATCCGCATCAAACGGTGCGGTCATTTGGTTGTAAAAAATCGGGTCGCGCAGGAAGGATCGGGCTTCGTCTGGGGTAAAGGGCTCAAGGACAAAGATTTCGAAATCGACAAAGGCACCCTCCAAGTCAAACCGTCGGGCAATAACATCCAATCCGATGGAGCCGGTCATCACCCACTGAACTGATGTATAGCCCAGTTGAAGTGAGCGGAGCTTGTAGGCGAAGGAATAGGCTTCTTCCGGATTCTGTTCTGCTAGCTTCAGGAAAAAATAAGCGATCTCATCGATCAAGATTGCGGTGCGACCCTCTTGTGCATCCAGGGAGGCCACAAGCGTTTCACAAAATTCAATCGGATCCAATTGACCAAGGGCTTCTTTGGGGTCTGTGACAGAGGCACCGTTGCTCAGAGTGTTCAGGCGTTGTTTCACATTGGCCCAAAATTTTTGAGCGATACTGCTATGGTTTTGGATGCGCTGGCACAGCTTTTTAGCGAACTCTTTTGGGCTGCTCATGCCTTGAACATCGAAATCGATGACATGCCATTGGTTTTTCGGCAAATCCTCGGCCAATCGCTTTAAAAGCCAAGTTTTACCAATTCTCCTTGGAGCGGGCATGTGGATGTTCACGCCTGCCTCCAATTTGCGTTTTAGGAGGGCCCGCTCTTTTTCGCGTTTGTGCATGGCTCAGTCCGAAAATTTATTCAGATATGAATTAATTCATATCTGAATAAATTCAGCTGTCAATTCAATTCGAGTCAGGGCGGTAATTGGCGGTTTTCATCATTTTAAATGGCATAAAGGGCTATGGAAAAATGCATTTATTCAAGTTTGAATTAATTCAGTTTTGAATAAATGCAGGATTTATAAAGCGATAAAGCTGTTGGCGCGTGCCTAAGAGGTTTTGCACTTTCGCGATCAACCTTATTCCCCATAGCAAAAACGCGATAAACGCCACTTGAATTTTTCTGCACCAAAGAAAGATGTTAGAGGCTTTGCACAATCCATTGGCGTTGTTCGGTAAAAAAAGGTGGGTTATGAGCGATAATCGAATTGGCCGACCCAACACGGACCGACTTCTGGCCGTTTTGCTTTTTTTCAGTGTGTTCCTGATCGGGGTTTTGGCCACGGTCTCCATCGTGTTGTTGTTGCCTTTGGCCCCAGAGACTTTGGTTGCCGGAAAGCAAAACATTGAAACCATATATTATGTCACAAATTCGCTGTTGTTTTTGGTCGCGTTGGGAGCAGCCGTTTTTGCTGGCCACCAATTCTTGGCCGCCAAGGAACAGAACAAAAATCTGAAAAATACCCACCGCGCCCAGGTATTTCTCGATATCCAGGAAATCTGGGATACGGGCCCTATGCGGGAAGCAAAAATACTGATTGTTGAATATTGCCGGGTGAGAGACTCAACAGACCGGGTGGAGATCAACCGCTTATTCTCAGAGAAAATGACGAAACTTTATATGACACGAGAGTATTTTAATTACAGCCCGGCCCTGCATTTCATTGAAAACATTGGCCTGATGGTCCGCCGAGGCTATCTGACCATCGAAGATATCAACGACATTTTAGGGACGGCGGTGTTTCAGATTTTTGATTTATTCGAAAAGCATATTCAGGATTTGCAGACCAAATTTGGCTCAAAAACCTTCTACGAGAATGCTATTTGGCTCAATTCAGCCCTGAGGGCCTATCGGAACAAAGAAAGCGAAAAAACCAAAGGCCGCTAAACAGCGGCCTTGTTGGGTCTGCTCTGGCATCTGTCTCTCAGCAGAGGGGCCAATCTTGATTACAGGACATAACAGCTCCGTCCTTTGCAAAATAAAGTTGTCCTTATATATATTCAGTTTGTGAGATCTTCACAAGCGTAATGATATGCCGAATAACCCTATAAAGCATTATTTTATAGCTATTTAGACCAATACTTTCCGGAAGGGAGCTTGGCGTTCTCTTTTTGTTTCTAACATGTCCACATCCCTGTTGAAATCGGCCGCGCCGCGCTGATGTCCTGCAGATACAGATAGCTCCAGGCTAGGCGCTCGGCCCCGTCCTCTGTGCGGACCCGGACCAAAACCCGGCGGTAGAGATTGTCGGCCACGCCGTAGCCCTGGAAAACCTCAATCGGGTCCATGGCGCGGACCGCACCCGGGGCGTCGGTCAAAGGCAGCAAGGTGCCGCGCACGGGATGGGCGTCCTCACGGCCCAGATCGACCAGACCTGGATAGCTGCCCAGATCCACCAGCCGCCCCCCGCCCAGCAACAAGGCGGGCTGGGCTTGGCTGGCCTCAATGACGGGCGCGAGAGCCGGGAAGTTGCACTCCCCTGGCTGCAAGGTGCCGTATACGAACACCGCGCCGGGATCACCGCTGGGCTCGCCGCGCCCGGCCCGCTCGGCGGCTGCCGTGTCATGACCGACCGCACGGCGGCCCCGGCACACAGCCTCCAGATAACCACGGCTCGGCGGGATCGGTGTTTCTAAGCGCAGCTCGGGCCGGGTGCGATAGGTCAGGGCCAGGATCTCGCGCCCCGACGCATCAACGACGATGGTTTCCATCCGGTCATAGCGCTGCCCGGCCCCTTCCTTGGCGTCCAAGGCCCGCCAACCGGCCTGCGAGACCGCAAACAACGCCCCGCTGACACAGCGGCCTAGGGCCGGATTGATGGTCAGCGCCCCGGCATCCCGGCGCAGGGAGCGATAGGTGAAGCTGAGCTCCCAATCCCCCAGCCAGGCCGGACCCAGCGGGTTTAAGCCATCATGGGCGTCGTCAAAGCCATGCTCCGCACAGAAGCGCTGCCAATCCTGGGCATCCAGATTGGAGCCATAGGCGAAATAGGGCCGGTCAGCAGAGGCGGGCATGCGGTGGGTCCATGATCGGACAGGGCTCAAAAAAAACCCTGTCGAACCGGGTCCGACAGGGGATGAACAGGCAAAGCTGGACGAAGGGTCCGATTAGCGGGAGTAAAACTCGACCACCAGGTTCGGTTCCATCTGCGCCGGATAGGGCACGTCTTCCAGTTTCGGGGTGCGGATCAGGCTGCCCCGGCCCTTGGAATGGTCCACTTCCAGATATTCCGGCACATCGCGCTCAGCGCTTTCGATGGCTTCCATATAGAGCGGGATCTGGCGGGACTTTTCTTTGACCTCGACCACGTCACCGGCTTTGACCACAAAGGACGACACGGTCACTTTGGTGCCGTTGACGAAGATGTGGCCGTGGCTGATGAACTGCCGGGCGGCAAACACGGTCGGGACGAATTTCAGACGGTAGATCACGGCGTCCAGGCGGTGCTCCAGAATCCCGATCAGGTTTTCGGAGGTATCGCCCTTGCGGCGCACGGCCTCGGCGTAATAGCGGCGGAATTGCTTCTCGCTGATATTGCCGTAATAGCCTTTCAGTTTTTGCTTGGCCATCAGCTGGACACCGAAGTCGGTCGGCTTGCGGCGGCGCTGGCCATGCTGACCCGGGCCATATTCCCGATTGTTGATCGGGCTTTTGGGGCGGCCCCACAGATTGACACCAAGACGACGGTCAATCTTATACTTGGAATTCAAACGCTTACCCATAATCAATCTCACCTTAGCTGGAGTGCTGTTGCGTCGGTTGTTGTTCGTTTGTGTCCCGGTTGGCGCCCATCTGCGCCCGATCAAAACCGATCAGCGCAAAGCACAATGGACCCGCCTGGAGCGAGCCTCACCCCCGGGAAGAAGCGCGGAGTATCTACAGCCCCGCAGTGGAGTCAAGAAGAAACCGTTCAAGCGCCACGGAGGCTTCTCGCGCCATGGGGCGCGGCGGCCAGTCGGCCGCATCTCGACCGCGATGGAGACCATCGCGGTCTCGTACACCATTTTACTTCGACCAGGGGCGCTTTTGCCCTACAGGTCGTTATGGGTGCCGTCGCAGAAGGGCGGGGTCTTGGTGTGCTTGCAGGCACAGAACCGCTTCTTGCGGGTCATGGTCGACTTATATTCCATCGGCGCAAAACCGGTGCCCGTATGGGTGCCATCACACATCGGCTGGCTCTTGCTCCGCCCACAGGTGCACCACCAATAGGTCTTGCCCTCTTCCAAATCCACGGCCATCGGCGCTTTGGCGGCAATAACAACGTCAGCTTTGCTCATGCTGAAAATCCCTCTCTCTCAAACATGGACCAGAGATTGGGAGCCACCCCGTGCCTTACAACTGTTGATCACGCACCGGCGATGGTCATGCCATCAATGCGGAGGGTTGGGGCGTCCGTGCCCCAGCGCATCTCCAGGTCATCCGCCGGGGTCATGTTGTTCAACATGTCCTTCAGATTGCCCGCAATGGTGATCTCGTTCACCGGGGTGGTGATCTCGCCGTTTTGGATCCGGAAGCCCGCCGCGCCCCGGCTGTAATCGCCGGTGATCATGTTCAGCCCCTGGCCGAACAGGTCGGTCAGATACAAGCCGTCCTCAATATCGGCCATCAGCGCTGCGGGAGAGACCGTGCCCGGCTCCAGCCAGACATTGGTCACCGTCGGCGAGGGCTGCGAGGAAATCCCGCGCCCGGCATGGCCGGTGCTCTCCATGCCCAAATGCCGGGCGGAGCGCAGATCCAGCAGCCAAGTGGTGATCTGCCCCTTGTCGATCAGCGCCCGGGCCTTGTTCGCCAGCCCCTCCGCATCGCAGGGCCGGGAGCGCGGCCCCCGGGGCCGGTGCGGATCCTCGCGGATGGTGACATTTTCGCCAAACACCGTTTCGCCCAGGCTGTCCTTCAAAAAACTGGTGCCCCGGACGATGGAACTGCCATTGATGCCACCGAGCACTGAGCCAACCAGACCGCGCGCCATGCGCGGTTCAAACACGATCGGCAGCTTGCCGGTCTTCAGCCGCTCGGCCCCCAGACGGCGCACGGCGCGCTGCCCGGCGGAGCGCCCGATCTCCTCAGCATCCTTCAGATCGTCGAAAAACACCGCCGTTGAGTAGTCGTAATCGCTCTCCATGCCGTCTGCACTGCTGCCCGCAATCACCGAGACGCCAAAGGAGGAATGGGAGTTCCAATAGGCATGGGCGAAGCCATTGGAGCCGACGCCTGCGACCAGGGAGCGGCCCCAGCCCGCCTCGCCGCCATCGGAATTGGTGACGCCCTCAACGGCCCGGGCGGCATCTTCACAGGACAGAGCCAGGGTTTTCAGCTGCTCTTCGGAGGGCTCGTAATCGTCATAGCCATCGATCTCCGGCAGGGTCTTGGCCAGCTGGTCCGGGTCCGCCAGCCCGCAATGGGGGTCTTCCGGCACCGCCTTGGCCATGGCCACGGCGCGCTCGACCACCGCTTCCAGGGCGTCGCGCTGCAGATCGCCGGTGGAGACCACCGCCTGGCGCTGGCCGACAAAGACCCGCAGGCCAAGCTCTTTGGATTCCGCCCGCTTCAGATCCTCCAGTTCGCCCTGGCGGTAGGATACCGAGAGCGAGGTGCCATCGACCATCAGGGCATCGGCGGCAGAGGCGCCCTTGGCTTGGGCTTGCCGGACCACATCCTCCAGCAGCGAAAGGGCATCGGCGGCGGCGGGGGTGGACTCGGACATGGACCCAGGACTCCTAAGGACAGGGAGGATGTGAACACATAAGCAGTAGGCCGGATGTGGAACCCGTTCCGAGCCCGCGCAAGGGCTCTCATGGCCATGGAGGTCGGGAGAGCGGCTATTTCCAGATCGGTTTGCCCGATCCCGGCAGGCCATATTCAGCCCATTTGCGCGAGACCTTGTCGATGACGTCCTGGTCCATCTCGATCTTGCGGCCCCATTCCCGATGGGTTTCCGGCGGCATTTTGTCCGTCGCATCCAGGCCGATCTTGCCGCCCAAGCCGCTTTCCGGGCTGGCGAAGTCCAGATAGTCAATCGGGGTGCGCTCGACCAAGGTCAGGTCGCGGACCGGGTCCATCCGGGTGGAGATCGCCCACATCACGTCCTTCCAATCCCGGGCGTTGATGTCGTCATCCACCACAATGACGAATTTGGTGTACATAAACTGGCGTAGGAAGGACCAGACGCCCATCATCACCCGCTTGGCATGGCCGGGATAGGCCTTGCGCATGGACACCACGGCAATGCGGTAGCTGCAGCCCTCCGGCGGCAGCCAGAAATCGACGATTTCCGGGAATTGCTGGGTCAAAAGCGGAATAAAGACCTCGTTTAAGCCCTCGCCGAGCACGCTGGGCTCATCGGGCGGGCGTCCGGTGAAGGTGGACAGATACAGCGGCGATTGGCGCATGGTGATCGCCGAGATCTGGAACACCGGGAAGCTTTCCACGGAGTTATAATAGCCGGTGTGATCGCCATAGGGGCCTTCATCGCCGAATTCGTCCAGCAGCACATGGCCCTCCAGCACGATCTCGGCCTGGGCCGGGACCTTCAGCGGCACGGACACGCAATCCACCAGCTCGACCTTCTTGCCCCGCAGCAGGCCGCCGAATTGATATTCCGACAGGGTGTCGGGCACCGGGGTGACGGCGGCCAGGATGGTGCCCGGATCGGCCCCAATGACGGCGGCGGCGGGCAAGGGCTCGGCCTTTTCCTTGGCCCAGCGCCGGTAATGCTGCGCCCCGCCGCGATGTTTCAGCCAGCGCATCAGGGTCCGGTCCTTGCCCAGCACCTGCATGCGATAAATGCCCAGATTGAAGCCGTCTTCTTTTTTGCTGCTTGGGCCTTGCGTGACCACCAGGGGCCAAGTGATCAGCGGGGCCGGTTCGCCGGGCCAGCAGCTTTGCACCGGGATCCGGCCCAGATCGATGTCCTCGCCTTGCAGCACCACCTCCTGGCAGGGCGCGCTGCGCCGCCCGACGGTTTTCGGCTTCATGGCCATAACGGTTTTGAGCAGCGGGAACATTTCGACGGCGTCGCGCCAGCCGCCCGGCGGTTCCGGTTGCTTCAGGAAGGCCAGGGTCTCGCCAACGGCGCGCAATTCGTCGGGTGTCCGGCCCATGCCCCAAGCGACCCGCTCCACGGTGCCGAACAGATTGACCAGCACCGGCATATCCGGCGTGGACCGGCCCGGGCGCTGGACATTTTCGAACAGAACCGCCGGTCCGCCTTCCGCCAGCAAGCGGGTTTGGATCTCGGTCATTTCCAGCTCGGGCGAAACTGGGGTCTTGACCCGGACCAATCGACCCTCACGTTCTAAATGGGCCATAAAATCGCGCAAAGACTCAAAAGATTTGGGAGCTGCCATTGGGAACCGTGTTGTCTCAACTAGAAGCGGGGATAGACCCTTTCTTAATTAACGCCGGAACGGCTATTCCTCTACCCAAATCGGCTGGTACAATCGCGATATCGTGGAAACCTTCGGCACTGCGCTGGAGCCGTCAATGAACAAACATCTTCCATCCGCCCTCGGGGCTGCTGATCTCGAGGCCCTCTCCCAGGTGATGAGCGAGGCCGGAGCCTTCCCGGCCCGGGCGTCGTCCTGGCGTGGTTCGGGGCTGTATAACCGCACCCCGTCGCCGTCTGAGGCCCCGGTCGTGCCGCAACGCTCCGATAGCCGGGAGCCAGAGGATCCGGATGCCGCCGCTAAGGCCGCCGATGCTCTGGAGCATCAGCATTTGCAGCGGCTGATCGAGGCCGGGATCAACCTGTCCTCCGAACGCGACCATGATCGGCTGGTGGAAAAGATCCTGCTGGAGGCGAAATCGCTGACCAATGCGGATGGCGGGACCTTGTATCTGCGCTCTGAAGATGAGCGCACCCTGGTGTTCAAGATCGTCCGCAATGACTCGCTTGGCATTATGCTGGGCGGCACGACGGGTAAGGAAATCCCGTTCCCGCCTTTGTCGATCTATGACCCGGAAACCGGCGAGCCGAATTACCACAATGTCTGCACCGCCTCGGCGCTGGATGGCCGGACCATCAACATCCCCGATGCCTATCAGGCCGAGGAATATGACTTCGCGGGCACCAAGCGGTTTGACGAGACCACAGGCTATCGCTCGCAATCCTTCCTGACCATCCCGCTGCGCAATCACAAAAACGAGGTGATGGGCGTTCTGCAGTTGATCAATGCGCGGACCGAGAAGGGCGAGGTGATCGCCTTCGAGCTGCAGCTGCAAAAGATGATCGAGGCCCTGGCCAGCCAGGCCGCCATCGCCTTGGACAACCAGGTTTTGATCGCCGCCCAGCAAGCCTTGTTGGACAGCATGGTCAAGGTTTTGGCGTCCGCGATTGACGCCAAATCGCCCTATACCAGCGGCCATTGCGAGCGGGTTCCGGCGCTGGCGAAAATGATCGCCGAGAAAATGTGCGCGGTTCAAGAAGGTCCCTTCGCCCAGTTCGATTTGGGCGAGGAGGAGTGGTATGAGCTGCATGTGGCGGCCTATCTGCATGACTGCGGCAAGGTCACCACACCGGAATATGTCATGGACAAGCCGACCAAGCTGGAGGTGATCAACAACCGGATCCACGAAATCCGCACCCGCTTTGAGGTGCTGCGCCGGGATGCGGAGATCGCCTATTGGAAGGGCGTGGCCGAGGGCGCAACGCCGGAACCGGAGTTGAAAGCAGCCTTTGAGGACACCTGCAAAGCCCTGGATGACGAATTCGCCTTTGTTGCCGAGTGCAATATTGGTGGCGAGTTCATGCGCGATGAGCTGAAGGATCGGGTCTGCGAAATTGGCAAGCGCACCTTCACCCGCTATTTCGACCGCTCCCTGGGTCTGTCCTGGGAGGAAACCAAGCGGCTGGAGAACAACCCGCCGCCGCCTGCGCCGGTGGTGGAAACCCTGCTGCAGGACCGCGAGGACCATAAGACCGACCGCTATAATTTCGGCGAGGCCTATAATCTCTGCATCACCCGGGGCACGATTTCCGATGAGGAACGCCGGACCATCAACGACCATATCGTTGAGACTCAGAAGATGCTCGAGGAGATGCCCTTCCCGAAAAACCTGAAGCGCGTGCCGGCCATTGCGGGCAACCACCATGAGAAAATGGATGGATCGGGCTATCCCAACGGGATTCTCGGCAAAGACATGGGCGATCTGGAGCGGATGATGGCCATTGCCGATGTCTTTGAGGCCCTAACAGCGGCGGATCGGCCCTATAAAACGCCGAAAACCCTAACCGAGAGCATCCGAATCCTGTCCTTTATGGTCAAAGACGGCCATTTGGACCCGGATATCTATGATTTGTTCCTGCGCAGCGGCGTTTATCAGGACTATGCCGACACCTTCTTGCTGCCTGAGCAGATGGACGAGGTTGATCTGGACAGCTTCCTGGGCATCCGGCCTAAGGTCGATCCGCCCTGGCAAACCGCCGAGGCCGATGCATAGGGGCCTTTCGTCGTGAAGCTCTGCGTGCTGCATACCGGCGGGACCATCGTCATGGAGTTGGTCTCCGACGGCCAGGGCGGGCAGATGTATGCGCCGCCCAGCAGCCCTGATGTGCTCCGCGCCATGGTGCCGGAATTGTTTGGCGGCGAAGACAGCGTCGATCTGGTCCTGGTGATGAACCGGGATTCCAGCAATGTCAGCCCGGCGGACTGGTCGACCATTGCGGCGGCCATTGCCGAACGCTTAGACGCCTATGACGGCTTTATCATCGCCCATGGCACCGACACCCTGGCCTATACCGCCACGGCGCTGGCGCTGGCTTTGGGGCCGGATCTGCCGGTGCCGGTGGTGGTGACCGGGGCGATGACCACGCCAGACATTCTCCATGGCGATGGCCGGATCAATCTTCTGCGGGCCGCTGCCGTGGCCCGGTCGGATCTGGCGGAGGTCGCCGTGGTTTTCGGCGATGCGATCCTGCGCGGGGCGCGGACCGTGAAGCTCTATGGTGACCGTTACAGCGCCTTTGACAGCCCTGGGGTTGCCCCGCTGGGCTCCGTGAAAGGTCCGGTCACATTGGCCGCCCATGCCCGGCGGCGCGGTCATGTCAGTGCGGGCACAGGCTGGGCCTCGCCCGGGATGGGCTTTGCGCCAGCGGTGATCCATTTGCCTGTGGTGCCGGGCACGCCGCCCGCTGCGGTGTCCGCCCTCACGGCGCTCCCGGGTCTGCGTGGCCTGGTGATCGAGGGCTTTGGCAAAGGCAATCTGCCCGGCGAGGGCGCGGTCTCGGTGGTTGAGCCCATCGAAGCGGCCTTGGAGGCCGGAATTGCCGTGGTGGTGATCGGTCCCTTTGCCGATGGCGCGACCTTGGATGGCCCCTATGAGCCTGCGGTGCGGGTGCGACAAGCTGGCGCGATCATGGTCGATAGCATGACCAAGCCGGGGGCTCTGGTGAAACTGCGCTGGGCCCTGGCCCGGGCCGATGCGGCGCTGGGCGCAGAGGCCGATCCGCAAGCGGTTTTGGTCCGGATCCGCAGCGATATGGCGCGCAATATGGTCGGCGAGCTGGGCAGTGACCCGGGGTTTCCGGGATAGGGTTTTTGCGCGTTCTCCCGGGTCCGCTTGACAAACGGAAAGGGATCTTCGCACTATTCTCTACCGCAGAAGGATAACGCGATGGCTGAAAGCATCACTGTCACGCTGCCGAGCAGCCTCCAGGACTTTGTCAGAACCCAAACCAGTGGTGACGGAAAATACGACGACACCGGTGACTATATTCGTGACCTGATCCGCCGGGATTATGAGCGGGCGGAGTCTCTGAAATGGGAGCGATTGCAAAGCCTCTTGCAGCCTGGATTAAGTGCCCCGGAGGCGGATTTCCAACCGGTCGACCGGGCGGCTTCCCAATGTATTAACAAACACGAGAAAGAGCGGCGTAGCGCGTTGGTTATTCTTGCTTCTCCTCATTGCTAAGCTTTTTTACGCCAGATCGGTAATGTCTGGCATGGGGTGAATTCAAATGAATAGTGACTGTTCAAAATGTTCTACCTTGCTCCTCATTTTACAGATACATTTTGCGCTATTATTATCAAATTAAACATTGAGTAATGCTCATGAACGAGTTCTTTAATTACATTCGAAGAAATAGATCCGCAATTATTGAACGGTTCGGAAAACCGCTAAAATTTTCTTTGGAGTTGGCGAATAACCCTGCCGAAATAGATTTACCTCATGATGTGCTCTATGATTTTCAGAGTTTTAACGCAGTTGAGCGCGACTACGCAGTCTCGAGCGCTTATGCTTTGCTGATGGGCGCTGAGCAGCGCAAAGCTCTGTCGGCATTCTTTACGCCGCCCAGCTTGTCAAACGCAGTCCTCGACGCAGCTTGCAGGTTCATCGCAGAGGATGGCGGACCACGGGTACTTGACCCCTCGTGCGGCGGAGGGGCGTTCGTGACACTCATGGCCCGGCGCATGATCGAGTTGAGACGCAAGCAAGGCATATCGACCCAGAATGCCTGTAAAGCGGTGCTTGCGGATATACGGGGTATTGAAATCGAACCGGGACTCGCGGAGCTGTCTGAGACATTGCTCCAGAACATGCTTCGCAGGGAGTTTGGCTTCGAACAACCGGGGCCGTTGAGAACAGTTCAATGCGCGGACGCGCTAGCTACCTCCATTCCCGAAAAATTCGACCTTGTGATCGGCAACCCACCATATGGGAAGGTCTTCAGCCGTATTGGCAACGAAATACTCGAAGCTTCGGGTCGTGCAAATCTCGGCGGACACACAAACCTCTATTCCTTGTTCCTCTTGCGCAGTCTCGATTGGTTGAAACCGGGCGGCGGTTTGGTGTTTATCTTGCCGACGAGCTTCGTCGCAGGTCCATACTTCGCCGGGCTGCGCGACGAAGTATTTCGCCGGGCTTACGTTGAGCGGATTGATCTGCACGAGCAGCGCGAGAACCTGTTTCTGGGTGCTGTCCAGGACATATGCATGTTAGTGCTCCGCCGCCGCAGAGAAACCGAGAACCCAGTCGCCGAGCCATTTCATTGCTATGACCTCGGTTACGTGGACGCTGCCGGAGAGCGAACGCACCGGGGAACCGGACTGGCGAGATGTGCGGGTGAACCATGGACGCTTCCGGTGGCACGAGAAGTTCAGGTCTTTACCGCGAGGACCGATGATAAGGCAGCTAGCGAGGGGCAAACGTTCACCCTTTCGGACTTTGGATACAGGGTTCGCGTGGGGAAGGTCGTTCCGACACGCGAACGCGAACGGCTTCTGCCAGAGAGGCAAAAAGGTGCGATGCCCTTGCTCTGGGCATCCGCAATACGGCCAGACGGGAATTTCGATTTCGAGGCCGCCGGCCGGTTGGGGAATGCGCTCTGGTATAAACCCCGAAAAAGCGACAGTACTGTTTATGCTTCGAAAAGGCCCTCAGTCATCGTACAGCGCACAAGTAATCGGGATCAGAACAGACGGTTAAATGCAGCGGTGGTGCCAAAGAAGTTTCGTGATAAGTTTGCCAACGGTTTTCTCGCTGAGAACCATGTAATCCTCATTGAAGCGCTATCGGAGCGACCGTCCCTCTCGCCCTCAATGCTGGTGAAGCTGCTCAATGCGGGTGTTACAAACGAACGTTTTTCGGCAGTATCAGGAAGTTTCAGCGTTTCAGCGAAACTCTTGCAGAGACTCGCTCTGCCTGACCCAGAATCAATCAAGGCAATCCAATCCGGCGCTTTTGAGCATGGGTTACGCCTGCTGTTCGAAAACCTTGGCGAAGTGCTTGTGCAAAACAAGGCCTCAGATACGCCGCGCCGCCCGAATAACAGCGTCAATGAGCTTGGCGACCTGGACCGTAGCGGTGCCGTCGATGAGAACTCCGGCCTCAAGGGACGTACCGTCGCCTGATCCGAGGAAATTCGCTGAACCGACTTAGCCCAGGCAACTATCTGCAAGAACGATTTTGGCGTGAAATGTTTCGAGCGCCAGCGATCTGGTGCCTGAGCTGTGAGGAAGGTGATAGTCACAGACTTCTATTGCCTGCGCCCGCAGCCATTCGGCATGGTGCACTGACAATTCGACGGCATAACGATCCTCATCGCGAAGTATGAGATCTTTTCTGGGAGCGTGCGAAGCGTTGAACACGCTGCGGAGCCACCCGAAACCGAAACTGTCGACAAACGGCGACATTATTACGAGGCGCTCAGCAGCAGTTTGGGCAATCCTAAGCATTGCAGTCGACATTGGTAGGTAGCCGCCGGGCCGTGAGGGGGTGTCTGGCAGTGTTTCCGCGAGATAGCTCGGGGCCATCGGCATTGTGACGACAAATTCCAGTTGCGGAAACTGGTGCTTGATACGGCGAAACTGTTCAGCGCCACGTAAGAGGGTCGCGAGCCGAAGCAACTCATTTCTGTCAAGCTCTGTATTCCATTCATCTCCGTCCTCGGAGCGAGTGCATATCGAGGCGGCTTCGAGTCCGCAAAGTATTGGGATGGCGTCTCCCGTAGTGAGGGCGGTTCTGGATGCGCTACAGATTTGGTCAGTTCGCCAAATACCCCCTCCAAGCCGTGCAAGACCTTCAAGTAGCTGTGCTGCACTACCCGGCCATGGGGAGGAGCAGCGTACAACTTCGGCGTCGTCCGCCATCATTCGCCATTTGTCGGTTGGGTCGCTCGTAGATCGCTGACGATCTGATAGTATCCTCGGAGCGGTGTTGTATTCATATCCCAAAGCGGAGACCGCCCGCCTGCGAGAACTGCTCGCGAAAGAAGCTGGTTTCCAGCAATGCATGACGTTTCAGGGACCATGACGCATGCTGGACATGCCCCGCCGCGATGGTCGCAGAGCGTACCGGAGCCGCAACGCAGTTCGCGACGGGCAACAAGATAGTCAAGAAACGCTCCATTGTGATCCCGCCACATTGACGAGATGTTCCCAAGGTCTTCGGTCATTCCCCGTCGGTGAACCAGAAAGGCAAGATCAGCAGGGAAAATGGCTTCGCTCATCGATCCTAGATCGAGGCCGGAGAAGCGCGCTATTCCGTGCATAACCTGATGCGCCATTGTATGAAGCAACATGTAGACGAGTGACGGTACGTCCCGCGTACGCTCACGCGACGCCTCATCGCGGGCCGTAAAGCTCTGCATGAATAGTCCGAAATCCACATATTGTTCTATGACCTGCGAGCCGAGTGATTTCGGAGCGACCGGCAGGGCATCAAGAACACCGTTCGCTGTAAGAAACGTGCCTACAGCGGCAGGGTCCAGCCGCATGTATATTGCCTCATTTTGCTGTTCAATGACATAGATAGGCCGCCGTCCGTTTTGCAGCTCGGGGAAACCTTTGAGACGAACCGGCATCCGCAGATTTTTTTGAACCGTTGTAGGTGTTGACGATACTCTCGTAAAACCGAAGGAAAACTCGACCATATCAAGGTTGCGGATCAAGTAAGCATCCTGAATTCCAGCTTGCGCAAGGTCATGATCAACGCGGTGGGTATAGGCACTCTCGAGTTCTGGAATTCCGAATTCTGCGCAAAGCTCGGCGTGAGGCAGCCGTAGATTGCTTGCTTCGGATGCGATATCGACTTTTCTTCTTCGAAGAGCGTCGTGCTCGACCGTGCTTCGCATGGGATCAAAACGCTTTGCGTAGTCGAGAAGGTGCCGGTTGCGCACCTGTTCTTCGAGCTCCGGCGTTGCAACCGGTTCTATGACAAGATCGCCGGAAGCATACCAGCTTTCTCGCATCATACGGGCGGCATCTTCAAAAGCACTTGTGTCCTGCCCAGCACTGCGAAGTACTTCGACTTGCTGCTGCAATGCTTCATACGGCGGCCAAAGTGCTCCGCGCCCCTTCTCTTCAAGTTGTGCGCGAATCCGTTCGTCACTCGGATCACTGCCGCCATAGCCGTGAAGACTTGCAAGCTTTGCGACAAGATCGTTCGCTCTTGTCGATTGCATGAGTGATACGACTTCGGGATCGTTGTCATACACAATGAAACGCGCCGACTGGACGTAAAAGACCGGTGAAGCACGATAGGAGATCGGGATCATATTGATCTCGCTCCACTGGTGGGGGTCTCCTGCTTCAATGCGCGGCTTAAGAAGCGACATTGAGAAGGTATCGGTTTGATAGACTTCGCGCTCAGCCTGGCAGCTCATGCATTTGAAGCGCCATAGGCTGAATTGGTTTCCTCGTTTTATCAGGCGGAAGTCCGACGCACCGCACTGGCAGCGGGGGATTTTGCGGATTGTGCCATCTCCGCCCATCGTGTTGCGGTAGGGAGACAGTCCCTCTAACTCGCCGGACCAGTGTACATAGACCACATCCAACTGACGCCATCGGCATTCCTGTCCTTCACCCGACGTGCAAGAAGTTGGCAACGGTTCGGCAAATTGCTGCGCCGGCGAAACGTATTCTCGCACCCGCTCACAAAAGTCGCAGCGGTAGACGAGCGGTCCCGGCAAATACCCGACTTTGTCAGGACGCATGAATTCGAATCTGTCGAGTGCGATTTCTACGTTGTTGCGAACGGTATTGTAGAAACAGGTATCGAGGATCTGGACCTCATAGACACGCGCATCCCGAGTGATATTCAGCCCTCGGGCCAACCAGCTTTCACAGGCCTCTTCCAGATTCTCAATAATTTGCGCACGTCGGGTTTGGCGAGCACTAAAATCGATTGTCGCGCCTTCTACAGGGACGGCCATGCACGCACCTTTTCCGCCCTCCCAAGTAAACATCGCGCCAGGTGCATAAGAGGTCGCGAGTTGTGGTTGCGACCGCGACATGCGGGGTGGGAAAAGACGAGTGGGGCTTCGACCGGCGGCGGGATTACGGTTGTTTTGGTCTTGATCGGTCATGCTAACGATCCTCCGCGTCAATCGGAGCGGGATCAGCATCCAAGTCCGAACGCCCCGGTACGCGCTGGCCGCGTATTACGCGCATCACGTGGCGAACTGTTTCAAGATGTATGTTGCGGCGGCGAAATGGATCCCGTGTCGCGCCCAAGATCGTACCGCCCGCATCCACATCGCGAAGAGACGTCATCGGCTTGCGGAAACTCGACGCCTCATTCATTTGCCAGAAGTTTGATAGCTGGCTCGCGTCAGAGCGCTCCGTGAACTTCTGCACGACTTCGCGAACGCGGTCCTCAACAAACCTCTGGTAATGCTCGCTATGGGTTGTCGCTCCGATTGCGTCGGGTCCACGACCGTCAACACCGATGGCATCGAAAGCAAAGTCTCGAACGGCTCGAATAGCTGCTGTCTCACCGCCCGGATGTCTGATTGCCCAAGCCCTAATCGCCGCTGCCGTTGTAAATGTCTGTGCAGTTTGCTTTTCGGTGTCCGGTAAGCTCGAAAAGAGCTCCTGTTCGACAACGGCACAAAGAAATGCCTGCAACACACTTGGCACTACACGTTTTATCGCCCGATCAGCCCATCGCTGAACGGCGGGTGGTGGGATCATCCGTTCAAGGAAGCGGTGAAACTGATCGTGTGTCTCTACAACGTAGCGATCTCGTCGGCTGTGAGGCGTAGGGACGAACATGCTAAAGCCGACGTGGGTCCGTCCGACACGGCTTGATGCCTGAATGTATTCAGCGATGTCGGAAGGAAGACCGGCAAAGAACATTGCGTTAAATTTGTCGACATCGACTCCGTGGCTGATTGCAGAAGTGGCAACGATGTTACGCAGAACAATATCGAGGGAAGGAAAAGCCCCACCCGCTAGGGGACCTTCTTCGGCACGCGCCATGATGTCTTGAATTTCGGCTATCGTCACGCCACCAGAAATCAAATCAGTCGTAAACGGAAGGTCTGAAATTCCGTCTGCCTGCTGATCGCGATCTACCTGGGCGGCAAGTGTTTCAATGACCTGGTCTCCGCCTTTCTTGTTGGTCACATAGGTCAATGAAATCCGCAGCAGATCGAGGAGTGTGGCAAAAATCGCGTCTCCGCCAGGCAGCGCCAGTACGGTGCGAAGTGAATCCGCACGCAGAGGGGTGAGCGCATCGTCAGGCGTCAACGCACTGATCATCCGTGCGGCGGCATCATCGCACCGGCCTTGTTCGACAAGTCGCCAAAGTCTTGTGAAGGCGAGATGATACGCCGAAACGACGACGGACGTTGTCATGGTATGTGAACGACCGTTCGTCATCATCGAGACATATGTTCGCATGCGAGGCGCGGAGCGTTCCGGGCGTCGTGTGGCCGGTAATCTTTGGGCATATTCTATGCGGATGGGATGCCGTGGCTCTCGCGGAGCCGCATAGAAGGACTCGTAGAGACCCGGCCCCGGGTATGGAAAACGGAGCGGTTCGCGCTGATAGAGGACTCGCAACTGTCTGTCCGGGTCGGAAATCGTGGCCGTCGCTGCGATGACTTTGGCAAGTCTCGGGGGACGCGCGGCTGCCGCATCTGCGGGCCATTGGGAAACACTTTCGCCGAGAATGCCGTTGCCGAGGCGTCTGAAGATGCTCTCTAGAGTCGTTTCAAAAAGACCCGAAAAAGTTCCGAGACTCTCGTCGAGAAGATGCCCTTCGTCTTGAATGATGAGGCTCGGAAAGGGGTCGGTGAAGACGGACATGCCATCAGAAAAAGCCGGTCTCAGCCTTTGCCAGCCATCGTCCTCTGCTTTCGCGAGTGCCCTTGTCCCCCGTGGCATGAAAAGGTGTCGGCTTTGTGGGTCCATGTAGCGCGCGGCACCGAACATACCCGCAATCGCATTGATGGTCCTGTCGTGTTGGCCGATCAGCGCAAGTTTGTCGATTGTGCCGAGCACTACGGACGGCGCTCTTTGATAGATGGTATCGTCCGTGAGGATAAACGGAAGCGGCACGCGGTGTGGTTCGGGAGGGTTGGCAGCGTTCCAGGCGCAATCATTGTCGTTGAAGCAGACAATCCCGATCCTTCCATGCTGCAATGGAAACCTTCGCATTCCGGTGGTCTCACCGCAGCATGGGCACTTGCGGAGCTTGTCGTAGGATTCGAGTGCTTCTTTATATCTGGCGGAACGGCGACGTTCTTTCTTCGCCTGTTCACTTGCACCCTCGGACGGATTTAAGAGCGCACTATCATTTGCGTGTGCGGCAACTGTAACGGCCGGAACACCTCCGAAACCCTGGGCCGAGCGGTTTGGTGTGTTTCCCGAGCCAACCCAAAATCCGATCTCAAAAGGCCAACCCGCAATGCTGCTTTGAAGCCGAACAAGTTCGGCCTGCACAAGCACGCGCGTAAGGCGTCGCGCCTGTTGAAGAGTGAGAAGACGAAGCGGGTATCGAACAAGCGACGTGACGCCTCTTCCCTTACCGCGAAGTCGATCAAAAAAGAGGTTGAAGATGAGAAGACCGAAAAAGGCTTCGGACTTTCCGCCTCCGGTGGGGAAGTAGAGCAGACTCGCCGACAGCTCGTCTCGAAACGGATCAAACTCTTCGGAATATTCCGGCATGCGTGAAGCAAGGGTCGGAATATGCGCCAGAATAAAGGCGAGCTGAAAGAGCCGCCAGTCTGTATACCGTGTGCCGCCGTAGGCCCGGAACGTTTCATTCGTCCGTAGCCATGCAATCCAAGGCGCAGCCCGCCTCGATAGCTCTGTGCGCCGAGGTGAGTTCGAGGGCGTGTTCTTTAATTCCCTGTAGGCTTCGCGGCCCGAAAGCAGCAAAGAAATACCTTCGCGGATGTAGCGGGCCTCGCGCCGATACGCCTCGATGTCTTCAGCGTGTGTTTGCCGTTCTTGCTCGGCGAGAGCAGCGTCGAGATTTTGTCCTACATCAAGGCTACCTTGTTGGCCGATCCATCGGTCGTACTCGTCAGGAAGAGCGAAAAGAAGCCCTGGGTCAGACGCTTCGTCGGAAAGTTCGGCGTAGGAGGTAGGAACACCCTCGATTAAGCGCGGCTCAATGCGCGGCTGATAATAGCGAGGCGACCATGTTGTGCGAACCTCAACGTCGTCGGACTCAGAATCGAGTTGTCTGACGCCGCAGTTAAGGCCCATTGCAGGGTATTCCAGCCAATCACGAAAGCGATAGGAAGGCTTTACACGGTCAAGGCGAAGCGGCTTGTGTAGGGAGCGTGGAAGCGAGACCTTGAGGGTCGCCTGAAATATGGCGTGTTCACAAGCGGAAGGATCGCGTCCTCCCGGCATCGCTGAATCATTCTGCAGGGCGATGCGCAGATTTAAGCGCGTCGGATCAGTAAAGTCAGGATCGAGGTCGGCGATCAGTTCCACGCCAGTGATGTCAGGCCGTATGTCGTCAAGCACAGCCGGACGACGCGTTCTCAACGAAGTAAGGTAGTCATTCCAGCTCGCTTCATCTGAGAAGTGACTAGGAAGAATCCTTTCTCCGGGTCGGTAAGCATCGCGCTGACCCTCATCTGTCGCCAGCCAAGCTGTGAGCGTCTCGGCGAGTCGGATACGCAAAGTATCAGCAAATGAACTGATAGCTTGCTCACGAGCCGCCTCGTCCTGCACGTCCAAGCAATATGAGCCGAGCTCCAAGTGCCTGCGTCGCCATTTTTGGGGAATCGGCTGAGGCGCGGCAAACTGGTCTGCGATCCGGCCAGTTCCCTCGCGCAAGGCGCCGAGGGCTCCGGAGGCTGTCGGTGGACCATCTTCGTGTAACTCAGGAGAGGCTCCCTGTTCGGACAGGTCCGCGCTCGTCAGCGCATCCTCGATGCCCGCCTCAATCAATTCGCTGCGAGGAGCTTCCTCGACATCGTTTGAGGAGACGGGTCGTTCGGATTGCCCGTTTGAATCGACAATGTAGATACCCAATTCCCGGAAAGCGCGGTCGAAGGCTTCTCGCCTGATGTCCGCGATGGTGGCATTGCGTTCGTTACGCATCTCCGCTCGGCGTCTGGAGCGATCTTGATGCTGTGTAGCTGCCCGTTCCGCGCGCTCGGCAGATTCGGCATTGGCTTGGAGCGTTCCTTGCTCGTCAGAAGAAACAGGAGCCGTAGGCGCATCCTCCGATACCTCGGAAAGCTCATATGAGCGTTCGGCTTGTGCGAGGGCATTTCCGGCGCGTTCTGTTTCTTCCTCCTGCTCATCTTCCACTGGCGGCAGGGCTGCAATGCGTTCTTCAATATAGCGGCGCGCGCGTTGCTCGACTGTTTGCCGGGTTTCGCGCGAAAGCTGTACTTGCGGCATCATATCGTTGCGCGGATCGGTCAGCTCGGTCCAACTTGGAAGTTCGCGCACATACACGCAAAACGATGGCTCAACAGCTATTGTGCCCGGGGTCTCTGAAGCGATCTGCAGATCGACTCCCATGGTCGAGATATGAATGTCGCTGGTCTCGTCCTCCGCCCCGGACTGGTCGTAACGCGGTAGCAAGAATGCGCTTACGATTCGAGAGGACGGACGGGCACCGAATATAATCTCGCCATCTGAGCCTTCACCGGTGCAGTGTTGCTCAGTGAGGCGCAACAGTGCATCGACCATTGCTTCCTTGGCCTCGGCAAAATCAGCTCCTGTACTAACGCGGAAGTGTTCTTCGCTAGCAGTCAAATCGATGGCATTCGGCGGGCGAGATGCCGAATTCGAAGATGAATGATTTTGTGCTGGTTCAGTCATTATTCCCGCCCATCTCAAGAATTTCTACGCTGACAACTTGGTCTAAATGGTCGATCGCCTTCTTTCTGAGTGCGACGATTCCCTCACGGACTTCTGTACTAAGTCCGGACGCGGTTCCGTGAGGATCAACAAGGACAGACACAAAGGCCTGCGCCATTTTTTGACCGGCCCTACGACGATCTATACGCAAAGGCTGAATTCCCTCGGACCATATCTTCTCAGTGAGAGCTTCGTGAACGCCAAGCACTTGCATGAACGCCTCGTACTCCCGGAGGCGCTGCGGTGCGTGAGGTTGGCGGCTCTCCGGAGGAACTTGCTTGTGATCTTCCACGTTCAGCCAATTCAGCACGGCGGCGTGGCTTTGTGTTCGCGCGCCTTTCGCTTGGATTTTTGTATGCACTGTGCGGGCTTTCGCACTTAACGAGCTCCCCGCAATGCCTGCGAGCGAAGCCTCAACCGTCGTGTGATAAACATCAACCCAGCTTTGGGCGAGGACTCGCAGCGGAAGAAGGTCTCTTGCCTCATTGATAAATGCCGTGTCTGGCACCACGATAGAGTCGCTCGGAACGAGTGATCGCGCGCGCGCTGTCTCGAACGGATTTATCGGTGCCCTGTGATCATACCTGATCAAGACCGCGCTCGAGTGGGCGCGCAATATGCGGCCACTCGAAAGTAAAAATTGATAAATTGCGCGTTTCTCGTCCGGCTCATCGTCCGTCAGGTCGATGATCACCTCGGGTGGTTCGGATTCCATCCTTGGTTCCAGATTTAGGTCCACTGAACCCACGGAGCGGGCCTCTGCCTCGGTTTTCGCGGCTTCTGTTATTGCGGCGAGGCGAGCCCCTAACATTTTGTCGCGGCCGAGATCGGGATGTGTGGCGAGACGCTGAAACGCTCCCGCAACGCGCTCCGCCAAAGTGCGTTCGCATAAGACTATTAATTCCTCTGGGAGCCACGCGCGGATCGAAACTTTAGACAACCAGTCAAGGTTGGGCGCGATGAGAACCAACCTCTTCCATGTGTTACGGTCGCGCGCCGCTTCGATCTCAGCCAACTTCATATCCAGAGTATCAGCGCTGGCGAGAAGGATGTGCCCTTTGTCGAGGCGCTTTCGTATAGCGCGACCAGCGTCGGTGTCATCAGCTAGGCGATGTAGGCCTAATCTCAAGTCAACGTCGGATGCGAAAGCGATCAATGTGCGGCTGGATTTGCGTAGGATTGTTGTCATCAGATCGGCCAAGAGCGAGCCGATAGGTGTTTCGTTATCGAGACTTTCAAATGCGGTACTTACCGCATCTCGCGCCTTGGTCAGTCGCGCCCTTTCCGAGCCGCCAACTTCCGAAGCAAGGGCGTCTTCAAGCGGTGCTAAAAGCGTTCCTCGCGAACGATGTTCAAGGAAGATTTCGGTCGCATATTGCCCGATCTCTTGACACAGGAAGTCGTACGCTGGGGTTAGACCGCAAGGCAGGCTAGCCGCCTTCCGCAAATTCCCCATTTCCCTGCGAAGTGTTCCGGCGAGATGAGGATCTGAGCATCCGCGTGCAGCTTCTGCCAAAGCTGCAAGAGCCTCCGCAGACGGACCCGCAACAGCCGTGAAGCTTGCAATGGTCTGAGATGCCACTTCCACCAAGGGGTCCTTGCTCAAAGCGTCCCGGGTTGCACGGACGAGCATTCTGGAACGGGAAGCACTCTTATTTTGCTTGCGCAGCATCTTGCAGATACGCTGATGAATAAAAGCATCCTGGGTATTTGCAAAGAAGGGCATCCCTGGGAATCGCCTTCTTGCTTCTGAAAGAAAGTCTTCCACAATTTCTCCCCATGCAGGTCCAAGGCGACTCATGCCTGCCGAGCCCAGATCGAGAATACAGATGTCCGGGGCAATTCCTTTGCTGGATGAGAGAGCAGGTGCCGCCAGAGCTTGTTTGAATTTGACCTTGGGCGAGACACCGAAAAGCCCGAATGGAGCCTTTCTAGGATCGGACAACTTCGCGCGGTGATCGGTAAGCTTGTCGAGTGCTGCGCTATATCTCACGCGACTGAAGAGCTCGCCGACAGCTTTGTCAAAGTACCGTGGCACCGTATCGACACTGTCGGCGACAGCTACGGGATAGATTTCGGATAGTGAAGGATGAGCCAGATGTGGCTTGCTGGCGTCTCGCTTGCTTAGAGAATAAAGGTGCCCGAGCGTTTCGTGCAGGGCGTCTAGAATTTTGTTGCGGTCCTTCGGGCGTACCTGACGGCGAGTGAGGTGATATTTGTTTTTGATGATAACTTCATGACGATCTATGAGCATTGAAGCCTGACCTGCCGTCGAAGCTCCCCCACGCCACGGGAAATAGAGTGTTCGCAGGGGTATTGGCTCTTCACACCAACTATATCCTTCGGTCGTTTGTATTTCCGGTTGGCATATCAGGGCGAGCATCGCCAAAGGGTGGAGAAGTGATATATCGCGTTGTGCGAACGGCCACTGCAATATCGCCCCGGACTCTCCAGTTGCCAATGATTGTAAAAACTCCTGAAGCATGAAAATGGTTGGACGGTTGATCTGTGTGGCTGGTCCGACGGTGTCTCCAAGCGTCATGAGCCGCAGGCCCTGCGCAGCACGAACTACATCAATTGGATTTACGTCCCGATAGGGAGAGAGGACGCCTGGATCAGTTTGGTCGACCTCCGCAGGGCTCTTCTTCGTCTTTATTTGGTTGCGCTGCGCTTGAAGCTTTTCAAGCAGTCCTTTCCGGCGGACATGGGACTCAGCACGGGCTTTGAGGATTGCATCCAAAGGATTTTCACGTCGTCTCACTGTGCCCCCGACCTTCACGAATTTTCGACCCGTTTTGGGGACGAAGCGCGTTATTGTTTGATGCTAAGGGGCTCAAGTTCATTTTTACCGACATATGCACGCATGAATTCGCCCAGACCCTTTGCCGCAGGTTTGTCCTGTGCTTGACGTATGGCGATAAAACCAACTCGAAAGTTGCGCTGTACTTGAATGTGAAAATTAGTATAGTTCACGCGAAAAGTGTAGTCATCAGATAATCCAAGCGCAAACAAAATTTCGGCGATTTAGAGGTGGCCCCTTTGCAGCCACTGTGCTGGTTCAGCGGTTCGAAGACGACGTTAAGCGACCAGTAAGGCCGGATATAAACTTCAACTCCATAGCACTTACCTCACGGCACCAGGGCAAACACCGTGGTGGTGCGGACAGATCGGTCCTCGATGGCTTCCGGGACCGCGACGTCATAGGTCGCCAAAGCCACCAGACGGCCGCCGGAGCTGCTGACGCCCTCGTCGGTGCCGGGCAAATAAGACCGCCCGGGATCGGCCAGCAACACCCGGGTGCCCGTCGCCGCCAAGGCCTGCAGCCAAGGCAACACCCGGTCCGCCAAGGCCTTTTCGTAAAGCACATCGGCGGCCAGAACCACATCCCAGGCCCGGTCAACACTGCCAATGACATCGCCATCCAAAGGCGCGACCCGGACCTTGTTCAAAGCAGCATTCAGACGCAGGGCTGTTAGGGCATAGGCATCGATCTCATTGCCCTGGACCCGCTCCGCCCCGGCCTTCGCCGCCGCCAGGGCCGCCACCCCGCAGCCGGTGGCAAAATCCATCACCCGGCGGCCCTCCACCGCATCGGGATTGTCCAACACCCAACGGGCCAAAGCCTGTCCACCCGCCCAGCAAAACGCCCAAAAGGGCGGCGGCAGACCGGTTTGTTGTAAGGTCTCCTCGGTGGCCTCCCAGAGCGGCGTCAGCTCAGTGGCCAGATGCAAGGTGAGCTCGGGCACCAGCGGCGGCACCGTGGGGGTGGTCCAGTCCCGGATCAGGGCTTCGGCCCGGTCCTCGTCATAAGCTCCCGAGGATGTTGGTTGGGGAGCTGGCTGGGAGGCAGGCGAGGGAGGCGGGGTGGACGGGTCGGTCATGCGGCGCTGACCTGACCGGCCAGAATGGCGGCCAGCAGCCCCCAGCCGACAAAGCGGTTGGCCTTGAAGCGGGCCAGGCAGTCCTTCGGGTCGTGGATGTCCACCTTCAGCGACTGCCAGACCAAGAAGCCTGCGACCCCGGCCAGCAGCGGCCAGTAACCCCAACCGAGACCGGCGGTCGCCCCCGCCGCCGCCCACAGGCCGATCATCACGGCGGTGAAGATCAGCAAAGCCGGTTTGGTGCGCTCGCCCAAGGCCAGGGCCGAGGATTTCACGCCGACCAGCGCGTCGTCCTCCTTGTCCTGATGGGCGTAGATGGTGTCGTAATGCAGGGTCCAGAAAAAACAGCCCGCATAGAGCAGCACAGCCGGGGCCGCCAGACCGCCGGTGGCCGCCGCCCAGCCCATCAACGCGCCATAGGTGAAGGTCAGGCCCAGCCAGGCCTGCGGCCAATAGGTGATGCGCTTCATCAACGGATAGGGGAAGACCAGCAACAAGGAGGCCACCCCAAGCCAGACCGTGAAGCTGTTGAACTGCAATAGGATCAGCAGCCCGGCTAACAGCTGGACGGCCAGAAACAGCGCCGCGCCCTTGCGGCTGATGGCGCCCGAGGCAATGGGTCGGGTCGCGGTCCGGGCGACCTGGCGGTCATAATCCCGGTCGGCGATGTCATTGATGGTGCAGCCCGCCCCGCGCATGATCAGCGCGCCCAAGGCAAACAGCAGCAGATGCCAGGGGTCCGGAAAAGGCGCATGCCAGCGGATCGGCAAAAAGTCGGACCAGGGCGCCAGGGCCGCTCCCCACCAGCAGGGGAACAGCAGCAACCAAGTGCCAATGGGCCGGTCGAGCCGCATCAAACGGGTATAGGGATGCCAGCTGCTCGGTGTGATGCGCTCAATCCAAGACTGTTTCTGGATGTCGCTGGCGGTGCTGTCGGGCATGGCCGATGTCATGAAGGTGATCCGATTTGACCTCTTGCGCGCACAGCCTACTCAGGTGCACATGGAGACGCAATCCACTGGCTCCGTCCGCCCCCATTCCCCAACGCCCCCTATAGAGGTCCCCTGCGATATTATGGCCGCGTCCCGTTCCAACCTCGGATCTGCTCCACGGGCCGCCCGTCTGGTCCGGCTCCACACCGCCGCCCCCCTGGCCGAGGGTCAGCCGGTCGCGTTGCTGCCAGATCAGGTGCATCGGTTGCATGCGGTGATGCGGCTGGCGGCGGGGGCGGAGATCCGGCTGTTCAACACGGTGGATGGCGAATGGCGCTGCCGCCTGTCCCAGCTGACCAAGCGGGCCGGGGAGGCGACCCCAGAGCACCAACTCCGGTCCCAGGCCGAGGAACCGGCCCCGGGACCCTGGCTGGCTTTTGCGCCGCTCAAGAAAGACGCTCAGGATTATTTGACCGAAAAGGCCGTCGAGCTGGGGGTGGACCAGTTCTGGCCGGTCTTCACCGACCATGCCAATAGCGGGCGGATCCGGCTGGACCGGCTCCAGGCCCAGGCCATCGAGGCCGCTGAGCAATGCGAGCGCCTCAGTTTGCCGACCCTGCGAGAGCCGCTGGATGGGCTGGAGACGCTGCTGGCGGCCTGGCCCTCGGACCGCCCGATCCTGGCGGCCACCGAACGCCAGGATGTGGTGCCCATCGGGGCGTATTTGTCTGGATTAACGCCCGAGGCGCTGTTTGGCCCGCTCGGGATTGTGATTGGACCGGAGGGGGGCTTTTCCCCCAAAGAACTTGACGTTTTGCAATCCCATCCCCTTGTGACTAGGGTTGGGCTCGGCCCCCGGATCCTCCGCGCAGAAACCGCAGCGGCGGCGGCCCTCGTGTCAGTGCAATTCTGGCGAGACTCTGTCCGCCCGTCTCAGTGAGGATTTCTCTATGTCCGTTGTTGCCTCAAGCTCCGCCTCTGGTGTTCCAGAGGGCGACGCCCCGCGCCTGACCCGAGATGATCTGATCGCCGATTTGGAAAGCGGCTGCCGCCCCAAGGCCGATTGGCGCATGGGCACCGAGCACGAGAAATTCGCCTTCACTTTGGCCGACAACCGCCCGCTGACCTATGAGGGCGAGCGCGGCGTGAAGGCTTTGCTGGAGGGGCTGACCCGCTTTGGCTGGCAACCGGTCTACGAGAACGGCAACATCATCGCCCTGACTTGCGACACCATGGGCTCGGTCACCCTGGAGCCCGGCGGCCAGATCGAGCTGTCCGGCGCGCAGCATGAAACGGTGCACGAAACCTGCCGCGAGGTCACCACCCACCACCGCAATTTGAAACAGGTGGCGGGCGAGCTGGGGATCGGCTTTCTCGGGCTTGGCTTTCAGCCGAAATGGCCCCGGGCGGATATCCCTTGGATGCCCAAGGGCCGCTATCAGATCATGCGCGATGAAATGCCCCGGGTCGGGTCCATGGGCATCGACATGATGATCCGGACCTGCACCGTGCAAACCAATCTGGATTTCGATACCGAGGCCGATATGGTGCGCAAATTCCGGGTCTCGCTGGCTTTGCAGCCGGTGGCCACGGCGCTGTGGGCCAATTCCCCCTTCACCGAGGGCCGCCCCAATGGTCGCTTGAGCCAGCGCTCCCATGTCTGGACCGACACCGACCCGGCCCGCACCGGCACCTTGCCCTTCGTCTTTGAAGACGGCATGGGGTTTGAGCGCTATGTGGACTATCTGCTTGATGTGCCGATGTATTTTGTCTATCGCGACGGCAAATACATTGATGCTGCCGGGCAGTCCTTCCGGGATTTCATGGAGGGTCGGCTGCCCGCTCTGCCCGGCGCATTGCCGAGCCTGAAGGATTGGTCGGACCATTTAACGGTGAGCTTCCCGGAAGTCCGGCTGAAAAAATACTTGGAAATGCGCGGGGCCGACGGCGGGCCGTGGAACCGACTCTGCGGTCTGCCCGCCTTCTGGGTCGGGCTGCTCTATGACACCGAGGCCCTGGATGCGGCCTTCGATCTGATCAAGGATTTCACCGCCGAGGACCATGCCTATTTGCGCGAGGCGGTGCCGACCACGGCGCTGAAAACCAAGTTCCGCGATGGCACGGTGCAGGATCTGGCGATCCGCGCTTTGGAGATCGCCAAGACCGGTTTGACCAACCGTAATCGGCTGAACAGCAGCGGTCGGGACGAGACCGGTTTCCTCGATCCGCTGTGGCTGATCGCCAAAACCGGGCGGACCCAGGCCGAGGAACTGCTCGACTCTTTTTACGGGCGCTGGAATGGCGAGATCGATCCGGTCTTTACGGAATGCGCTTATTAGGGTTGATTGGCCGCAGCGCAACAAGTTGGACCCGCAACCGTGACCAAGACCGACTCCGCAGCCGCCTCTGCCCGCCCCACAAGCGAACCTTCAGGGCCAGACTCCGCCAGACGATCAGCACAGGACTGCCGGGACATGGCCGACATCCGGCGGGAGATAAACCGGCTGGATGAAGTGCTGATCCCGCTCCTCGTTGAACGGTTGTCCTATGTCGGCAAGGCGGCGGATTTTAAGGCTCAACGACAAGATGTCGTCGTTCCATGGCGAATCGAAGAGGTGGTGCAACGGGCGGCACAGAAGGCCGAATCCCTCGGCGGAGACCCCTATATAGTTGAAAGAATTTGGCGGGCACTCGTAGACGTTTCAATTGCCCATGAGGGGCGACAATGGGACCGCCGATCCGACTAGATCGCCGATTGGTATAGTGGTTTACAGGTTAGTCGGCTGTTTTGGTTCTGGTTTTTTAACCAAGGGCAGCGTAGGCTTGCGGCCTTATGACAAAAGAGTGGCCGGACCCGTTCTGTAGAACGGAACACAAGACGCCGCCGACGGGACAGGGTACGAGACCGCCAAAACGGGGCTCGGACCGGATTGCGGATGCCCAACTGGGAGAGGGCACCGCAGGGGATATCGAAAGAGCCCCATAGGCAGATGTCTAACAGTGTTGTCCGTGGACCGGTCGCTTTAGGGGAGGCAGGGACATCGTGCTCACATCAATCTCCATCCGATGGCGTTTGGTCTCGGGCTTCTTTGTGGTGCTCGTCCTGACCTGCCTGCTCGGTCTGATGGCCGTCGTGGTTTTTTCCGATGTGAATGAGAGCTTCGCCGAATATGGCGACAGCGCCGATTTGGCCCTGAGTTCGGCGCAGTTGGATCTGGACGCCAAATCCCTGGAAAAACTGGTCAGCGCCTATCTGGAAGATCCGACCACCACCGATCAGGCCGATATCGCCAAGGCCACCACGGCGCTCAGCCGCAGCTTAAGCGATGTGCAGAGCATGGCGGGCCGGGAGGACAAAGCCGCCCGGGTGCAGGAGATGCAGACCGCCTTCCAGGCCTATGCCGAGGCGATTGTTCCGGCCTTGGAGCTGGTGGATCAGCGGGTTGAGTTGGTCGAGGAGGTGTTGCATCCGGCCTCCGACGGCATGGTCGAATGGGCCGTCGCCCAGCGCGACAGCGCGGCGGAAGCAGGTGAGATGGATCTGGTGATCGGCAATACGGATCTCAGCCGAGCCATGCTCCAGGCCCGGATCTATACCGACCGCTATTTGTTGACCAATGGCGAGGATGAGTTCAACGCGATCTGGGAAAGCCTGTTTGAAGGCATCGACGCCATGGATGCCTTGGACAATCCCGAGGCCATAGAGGATCTGTATATCGCCTTTGAAGATGGGCTGAATGATCTGTCCGGCGTGGTCGGGGAGATCTCGGCCATCGAAGAAGAGCTGCACAGCCTGGGCATGCTGATCACCGATGCAGCCACGGAACTGAAATTGGGTGCCATGGCCAATCAGGGCGAAATCCGCAGCGCGGCGTCTGCGGAACTGGTGGGCGCGCGCTCGATCATGGTCTGGGCCTCGGTGGGGATCGTGTTCTTCGGCATTGTCGCCGCCGTCTGGATCGGTCATTCGATCACCGGACCGATTGACGGCATGACCACCGCCTTGAACCGCCTGGCCGACGGCGACAGTGAAACCGACATTCCGCATGTGGGGCGCGGGGATGAGATCGGCGCCATGGCCCATGCGGCCCAGATCTTTAAAGACAGTGCCCATCGCATGGCGGCGATGCAGCTGGAGCAGGAAGAGTCCCGGCGCAAGGCCGAGGAGGAACAAAAGATCCTGATCGCCAAGCTGGCCGATGAGCTGGAACAATCGGTCAGCGGGGTGATCGCTGTGATCGGCGATTCCACCCAGCAGCTGGAATCCACCGCCCAGAACATGCAAGCCAACGCCCAATCGACCTTGGATCAGGTGCGCGGCGTGGCGACCATCACTGGCGAGACCCGGACCGATGTCCAATCCGCAGCGGCGGGCACCGAGGATCTGACGGTCTCCATCGACCATATCAGCCAGCAGGTATCGGATTCCTCGGCCATCGCCAAGGATGCGGTGACCAAGGCTGGCCAGGCGGCAACCCAGGTCGAGGCTCTGCGCGAGGCCGCCGGTCGGATCGGCGAGGTCGTCAGCCTGATCAGTGACATTGCCGAACAGACCAATCTGCTGGCGCTGAACGCCACCATTGAAGCGGCGCGGGCGGGCGAGGCGGGCAAGGGTTTTGCCGTGGTCGCCAATGAGGTCAAGCATCTGGCCAATCAGACCGGTCGGGCGACCGAGGAGATCTCGACCCAAATCGGCGATGTGCAAAACGCGACCCAGGAGGCGGTCAACGCCATTGCCGCCATTGGCGAGGTGATCCACCAGGTCGATGATATTTCCGCCAGCGTGGCCGAGGCGGTGAACACCCAAGGCGATGCCACCCGCCGGATTGCCGATGCGGCGCAGCGGGCGGCCACCGGCACCGAGCAATGCTCAGAGTCCATCGAAACGGTCACTTCAGTGGCCGGGGAAACCGAGGTCGCGGCGGGCCGGGTGATGGAAAGCTCCCGCTCCCTAAGCGAGCAAAGCGAGTCCCTGAAGGAACAGGTCTGGCGCTTTCTTCGCCATATCCGGAGTTCCTCCCAGCGGGTGTGAGGGTGAGTTTGGGGGGGTGTTTTGTTCGGGCTTTGCCCGAACTTTGTTGCCCTCAAGCGCCGGGCGCCTCCGGCTTGGCTTACGGACCCATTCGGGTCCGGGCGCTCAGCGCGCCAGTCGCGCCCTTTTAGGGCGCTCCGGTTCCCTGAGATGAGTTGGGCACGGTTTTTCACTGCTAGATAAAAGGGTGCAACTACATATGTAGGTGGCGAGAGGGTTTGGTTCCCTGAGGCGAGAGGGGTGCTGTTTTACGGTGCCAGATAAAGAGTGCAACTACATATGTAGGTGGCGCGTGGCGCCGGTTCCCTGAGGCGGGGGAGTTTGTTTTGTTCGGGCTTTGCCCGAACTTTGTTGCCCTCAAGCGCCGGGCGCCTCCGGCTTGGCTTTCGCTCCGCTGCGCTTCGCGGGGCCTCAACGGCCCAGTCGCGCTCTTTCAGAGCGCTCCGGTTCCCTGAGATGAGTTGGGCACGATTTTTCAGTGCCAGATAAAGAGTGCAACTACATACGTAGGTGATTCGGGGCGCCAGCCTTAGGGACGGATCGCAGCAATCCCTTGAGGGACTAAATGATGGATGGGCGTGCGCAACAGGGTGCTCCGATCAAGCTCGCGGGCCTAACCGCCGTGGCCATGACCGCCTTTGCCGCCAATTCCATCTTTTGTCGCTTGGCCCTGGCCGAAACCAGCATCGATCCAGCCAGTTTCACCGCCATCCGCATCGGCTCCGGCGCGGTGATGCTCGCCATCATCTCCATCCTGCTGAGCAAAAAATCCGGCTCCCCAATCCTCCGAGGATCCTGGCGCGGGGCGACAGCCCTGCTGGCCTATGCGGTGGCCTTCTCCTTCGCCTATGTCTCCCTGGAAGCAGGCACCGGGGCCCTGCTGCTGTTCGGCGCGGTCCAGGCAACCATGATCCTCTGGGGGCTGTGGTGCGGCGAGCGGTTGGCGACAGGCCAATGGATTGGCTTGGTGCTGGCCCTGGGCGGGCTGGTGGTTTTGCTCTCGCCCGGGGTCAGTGCCCCCGATCCCCTCGGCGCGGGCCTGATGTTGTCCGCCGGGATCGCTTGGGGGGTCTATTGCCTGCTGGGTAAGGGAACCGGCGATCCGGTGGCAACCACAGCAGGGAATTTTCTGCGCGGCCTGCCCATAGCCCTGGCGGTGGCGGCGGTTGTCCTGGTCAGCCAAGGCCTGGACATCGATCCGATGGGGGTGCTCTATGGGGTGTTGTCCGGAGCGCTGGCCTCGGGCTGCGGCTATGCGATCTGGTATGCCGCTCTGCCGGGGCTGAGCGCGGCCCGGGCGGCCTCGGTGCAGTTGAGTGTGCCGGTGATCACCGCGCTGCTGGCGGTGGTGACCTTGGACGAGCCAGTGTCGCTGCGGCTGGCCTTGGCGTCTTTGGCCGTGCTGGGAGGCATTGCCCTGGTGATTGCCGGGCGGGTCAAAGGCCCCTCAGAGCGTTAAAGATTTTTACCGACCTTTGGATTACCTTTGCACCCGCACCCAGGAGGCAAGCTATCAGAGGTGACCATGGTCAGCCCCGTAAAGTCCGTGACCCTGACACTCTATATCGTCGCGGCAATCCATATTCTGGTGATCGGGTTTAACGCCTATTACGTCAAGAACCTGACCGACCAAAGCAGGCTGGATGCCAGTGTCATCAATCTGGCGGGCAAGGTGCGGGGCGGGATCCAGGCCACCATGGGTCAATTTGCCTTCGGTGTGAATTTTGAGGACAGCGCGGACCGGGTCTCAGCCGCCCTGGAGACATTGCTGTCGCCGGAATATGACCGGTTCCTGGGATCGGGCATGGCCTTTGTGGATTCCATCAAAGGCACGTGGACCGAAATCGAATTGCAGATGCTGGAATGTGATGCGGCGCGCTATCGCTGCCTGGAGGATTTGAGCCAAGAGGCCGAGGAACTGTGGTTCCAAACCGACACGGTGGTGGATTATCTACAGCGCGAGGCGGACCGAAAGCTCAATCAACTCAACCACCTCTATTGGATTTTGGGTCTGGAGCTGATCCTGATCACGGCGATCATTGGCTATATCTACTTCACCATCCATCGGCGCTTGGAAGCCGAACATGCGGACAATCTAAGCTATGTGGATTTGATCGACCGCCATGTCATCACCTCGAAAACCGATGTGGATGGCAAGATCACCTATGCCTCAACGGCCTTTGCCCAGATCTCCGGATTTCGGAAGGACGAGTTGATCGGGCGAAACCATCGGGTTGTCCGGCATCCGGATATGCCCGACAGCCTGTATCAAGATCTGTGGGGAACGATTTCGTCCGGGGAGAGCTGGGAAGGCGAGATCAAGAACAAGAAAAAAGATGGGACGCATTATTGGGTGCGGGCGTTCATCTCGCCGCAATGCGAAAATGGCGAGATCGTCGGCTACACCGCCGTGCGCAAAGACATCACCGACCAAAAGCGGGTCGAGGAGCTGTCGACGACCGATGCGCTGACGGGGCTGAGCAACCGCTTGAAGCTGGACCACTTGCTGGAGGTGGAATGCCAGCGGATGGACCGCTATGGCCGTCCAGTCTCGGTGATCATTCTCGATCTGGACCACTTCAAAAGCGTCAACGACACCTATGGCCATCTGACCGGGGACCAGGTCTTGATCGAGATTGCCGAGGTGCTGCAAAGCAACTCCCGAGACACCGATCATGTCGGCCGCTGGGGCGGCGAGGAATTCGTGGTGATTTGCCCGGAGACGGATGGGTCAGGGGCGCAGGCATTGGCGGAAAAGATCCGCAAACGGGTCGAAAAGACCAAGTTTTCCGTGGTCGGCCACAAGACCGCCAGCTTTGGTGTGGCGGCGCGCCTGACCAAGGAAAATCCGGAGCGGATGATGGGGCGGGCGGATGTGGCGCTCTATGCGGCCAAGGAGAATGGTCGGAACCAGGTGGTGCTGTCCGGTGCCGATGACAGCGACGGCGACGGCGACGGCGACGGTTAGGGGTCTAGGCCGTTAGAGCTCGAAATAGCCAGTCGAAGACAAGGCGGACGCGGCGGCTGGTCTTCAAGTCGCGATGGGCGACCAGCCAAAATTCGAAGGTGAAGGGCGGCAGCCACGCCCCGACCCGCTGCACCAGCGGTTCAGCCTCGCCGACCTGGGTCACCATCACACCAATGCCCGCACCCTGTTTGACATGCTCCCATTGCACCAGATGATTGGCGCTGAGGAGGGGGAACTGGCCCGAGGTCAGGCCGAGCTCCAAGGCGTTTAGGGCGCTGAGATAGGGTTCATTGTCCTGGAAGCCGAGAAAGCTGGCCTTGGCCAGATCGGCTGTGGTCTCGAAGGGGCCATGCTCGGCGACATAGCGCTTGGCGGCGAACAGGCTGGCGCTGCCGGGACGCAGCTTTTGGCCAATCAGCTCCGGATCGGCGGGGCGAACATTGCGCAGCGCGATGTCGGCTTCCCGGCGGCGCAGGTCAGTCAGATCATTGGTGGCAACGATCTCCACGGTAATGCCGGGCTCGGCCTGGCGCAGAGCGTTAAGGATCGGCGGCAAGATATGGGCGGAGACCACCTCGGTGGCCGTGATCCGCACGGTCCCGGCGATGGCCTGGGACTGGCCCGAGGCGGCGAGCATGGCCCGGTCCGCTGCCGTGCCCATGGCGCGGAAATGCTCGGCGATTTCCATTCCCGCCGGTGTGAGTTCCAAGCCACGTCCAACCCGTTCGAACAGGGCAACGCCCAGCTCTTCTTCTAGGGCTTTGACCTGACGGCCCAAAGTGGGCTGGGCCAGATTGAGCACTCGGGCGGCGGCGGAGAAGGAGCCGTGCTCGGCGGTCACCAGGAAGGCCCGGGCGCGGTTCCAGTCGAAAGGGGGAGGGGATTGATCCATGCAAAAATGCATATCAAATCGACAGAATTGGTCAATTTTCTTTTCATCCTCGCAGAGATAAACAAGGGCGCAGACAAGAACCCGTAAAAAGACCACATGGACAACAGAGATGACGCAGGCCCAGACAGAGACCCAACGAACAGAGACCCACCCTTTGGCAAAATTCTGGGATCGGATTGCGGAGCGTTATGCCCGCAAACCGGTGCCCAATGCGGAAGCCTATGAGGCCAAGCTGGCGATGACGCGCGCAGTGTTGCGCCCGGAGATGGAGGTGCTGGAGTTTGGCTGTGGGACCGGCTCAACGGCGTTGGCGCATGCGCCTTATGTCCGTCGGATCTTGGCAACGGATATTGCGCCGAAGATGATCGAGATTGCACGGCGCAAGGCGGCCGCAGCCGGTGTGGAGACGGTGCAGTTTGCCTGCACGGATTTGGCGGGGGTAGAGGCGGTGCCGGAGGGGCTTGATGCCGTGTTGGGACTCAACATTTTGCATCTGGTGCCGGACCTGGACGACGCCGTGACCCAGGTCTTTGGCTTGTTGAAGCCGGGCGGAGTATTCGTTTCCAGCACGGCCTGTTTGGCGGACTTTTTGCCGGTGTTTAAGTGGATCGGACCGGTGGGCTATGCCCTGGGGCTGATCCCCTTTGTGAAGGTCTTCAGCTCGGGCGAGCTGGAGGCCAGCCTGACCCGGGCAGGATTTATCATTGAACGGCGCTGGCAAACATCAAAGAAAAACGGGGTGTTCCTGATCGTGCGCAAACCGGGCGGAGACTAAGGCTTGAGCGTACCTGACTTTGATAATCACAAAGATTTGCTGGCGGTGGGGTAGGTTTTCCGCCCCTTACCGTCTTTCGATTCAAGCAAAGCTTTGAAATAGCCGTTTGGGCCTTTGGGAATGGTCAAGACATGTTTGGTCTCGACCCATGCCCAAACGGCAATGAGGCCCAATTTGAGAAAGATCACGAGGGTTTCTCCTGCTAAATGGTAGCAGGAATACGGTGGCTTTATTCCGATTGGATCATGACAAAATCATGACGGGGGGCTTATAAGACAAGCGGGGCGACGTTCCGTTTATCAACGCACGGCCTAACGCAGCTTGCTTCTTTTTAGGTCATCAAGGAGCTTATCAATCTCAAATTTGTTGTGTTGAACCTCTGAGGCTGTGACCTCTGTTTGGCTCGGGTCAAAAGTGATCAAGTCTTGATAATACTGCCATTTTTCGCAATATCGGCTATGTTCTCCATTGCCATGATTGTCTGGAATGCTGCCATAGGCCAATGATCCGTCCGCAGTACAGAAGAAGGGCAAGATCACCCAACTATGGGTCTGGGTATATTTCTTTGAAAATTCTTTCAGATATGTCTTCAAGGTGTCTTTGGGGATGGCTTTTCGGCCTCTAAGCTTTGTCTCTGCAGAGGTCAGGGGGTCATCAGCCATGGCATTGACCCAGAAAATCGGATAGGGATTGCCCGATAAGACCCCAGCCAAGGGATGCGCGCCGTCAAAATAAATTAGCGGCTCAAATTCCTTGCCCCACTGCGTCTCATAGGTGTCAATCAGGAGGTAAACGAGGTCTGCGGACAGGATGAGTTTCATCGGCGAGGCAAACTCGGCCAGCCGGAACCCCAAGTCGATTTGCGGGCCAATAAAATCGGACACAGGATTGCGAATTTTCCCAAGTTGTTTTTGAACCAATCTTAAAATATATCTCTCGTTTTTATCTCTTAGGGGAATGTCTTTCTGATCGATATCTTCTCCAATGATCAGTTCAATATTGTTGACGGGGAACTCAGCCAACCAAGCAGTGCCTTTTAAATTTAAGAAGGGCGCATCGGTCTCTTTCAGAGTTTCGGATTTAAAGGTGTTGATCGCAGAAATGAGCGCTTGGATCGCGACATGGGCTTGTTCTTTGGCATGGAGGTCCAAGAAAAAGATGACCTCGTCGCCTCTGGCTTTCCAAAACTCCGGATGGCCGGTGTTGTGATGCGGGTGAGAGGATGGGTCAAACCGCTGCCATGCAGAGCCCCATGTGGTGCCCAGGGTCGATTGGAAGTTCAGCAACAGCTCGGTAAACAAACCAATCCACTGATGCGTGGACTCCTCTGGTGACGCAGTGCGTTTGTCTTGCTTGTAGGCGGTTGACCCAACAATATCGACACTCATAAAGAGCTTCAAAACATAATGGTCATGAGTCGACGTGGTCTTGCTTTCGCTCGAATTCATTTTTTCAATGTGAAAGGGCCCAAATCAGATGAGATCAGAGCAGGTTTAGGTTTTTTGCCCTATAGGTCGCGGCTTCAAGGGAAACCTTAAATTGGTTGGCCGTGGCCACCAAGTCTCCCTTGTTAAGCTGAAAACGTTCGGTAAATGTTTTGGTTGGCATCAAGAAAGAGGACGCAAACCAATTGGCTTCCCATTCTGTTCTGCCGGAATCATAACGCCTCGCGACAAGTCTATGCCCATCCTTTAAAGGCGCATGGAGGACGTAATGGCCAATTTCATGGGCAATGGTGAAGCGTTGTCGGGCGTCATAGGTGTTCTTGGGGACGTTAATCGTAAAGTCCTGGTAACCATTGACTTCAATAGTGCCATTGACGCCGCTTGAGAATGCGATGTCGTCCACTTCGTGAATTGTCCCGCCAAGCCACTGAACAATAGGTTCCAGGTCATCCCCGGGAGCAAAGTCCAAGATACCGGCAAGCTCTTCAGCCAAATCGGCAACCTCTTCCTTGCTCAGGTGAGAAGGAATGGGATCAAGATCGATCGGTGCCGAAAGATCAGGGGCTATAGCGGTTTCACTTTGCATAACAGCTGTCGGGGCAGGGGTGGCGAAGAGACTGAAAACGGGGCATCTAAAGGCGCATGAGCACTTCAGGATGGACCCGATTGATATGGATAGGTTCGATTTAAGGTAGCTCATGTCAAGCTCTCTGTCGAGAATTGCCGCCCAAAGGACATGTCCTCACTTCCGCACTGCGCGCTTGTCCCAGCTGCGGAACCCGGCATAGCCGAGATAGCCCGCCGTGAAGGCACCAAACATCCAGTCGGGGATAGAGCCTAAGGTGGCCGACAGCAAATTGGCCATGGCCTGGGCGGCGGTGGTGACTTCCTCGGGCCACCAGATCGACAGAATGCCGCCGGCAAAGGCCATGACGAAGCAACTGCCGATCACGGCGTAGAACAAATAGAGGAAGGTCGGGCGGGCGCGGCTGGTCCAGGGGTCCTCGCTGTTGGCTTCGGCCAGGATCGCCGACATTTGCGCCTGGATCTCCTGCAATTTGCCGGACTGCTCCAGCTCCAGCAGCTTGACTTTGGCCGCCGCGCGCTCCTCGTCGGACGTGAACAGGTTATCGACCAGATCGGTCAGCGGCTTGGCCAGCCCGGTGACAAGGGATGCGATCATGTTAGGTCCTCCAGAGGTTGGGACTTTCCCGCCAGATGCGCGGCCCAATCCGCAGCGGCGTTAAAGGACGGGCAGGCCTTGGCGGCGAACTGGTTATGTCCGGCGACTTGGGCTTCGGGGAACCGGGCCACCAGGCTCTCGGTCAGGGCATGCAGCGCTTGGATCTGCGCAGGCGTGCGGGTGTCTTTGGGTGCGCCATTGCGATCAACACCACCGACATAGCAAATGCCGATGCTGTCCCGGTTCTGGCCCCGCACATGGGCCCCGGGGCGCTCCAGGGGGCGGCCCTCATGCACCGTGCCATCCAAGGTGATGACATAGTGGTAGCCGATGTCAGACCAGCCGCGCTGCAGATGCCAGTCGCGAATGGTTTCGGGCTGGACGTCGCGGCCCTCCGGCGTGGCGGCGCAATGCCAGATGATCCAGTTGATGGCACGCATTACGGATCCTCCTCCTGATTGGGATTGAGGTTGAGGTTGGGGGGCGTGATGGGACGGTTGGTGGGCAGGGTGGTTGGCGCGCGCACGGTGATGAGCGCGTCCGCCGGGTGGAAGGCGTTGTGCAGGCCGTCCTCGCAGGAATGGGCGAGGCGGGAGACAATGCGGTGCAGGCCGCTCTGGGCCGTCTCGGGCACGGTCCAGGTCACCACAGCGCTGAAGTCTCCGACCGGCGAATAACCGATCGGGGCCTCCAGGCTATAGAGCCGCTCGCCCTCTGGGCTGACCCAGTGATCTCGGGCCACGCCATCGCAATGGCGCAGCCGATGGCCGCTATAGCGCACCCGAACCTCTGCCCCCGGCGCGACCGGCTGCGGGGTGAGGACGATGGTGCTCTCCCAAACCACGGGCTCGGAGCGGTCAGCGAAGACCAGCGCCCAGCCCTTGTACAAGGCGGGCAGCAGCAACAGGACCACGGCGGCCCCGCCCAGTGCGGCGAGCGGCAGCCAGAGCACCCGGTCGGTTTTGGTGGATTTTTTCAGTTGATCGCGGACCATCACTTGGGCCCTCCGACCTGCATGGCGGCCTGGAACCCGGCCATGGCCCAGCCGCCAAGCAAGGCGATGACCCCGCCGACCACCGTGGTGAGCAGGATCATGGTCGAGCGTTCACAGCGTTTGCGGGTGGTGTGGGCGAAGACCAGGTCATCACGCAATTTGCGCCGACTTTCCGGGGTGGAAATGTCGATGCCCGCGCTTTCCAGCTCGCTGATCAGGGCGCGCAGGGCTTCCGCATCAGATCGATCGTCGCTCATGTCGGATCGCCCCCGGCAAAGGGATCGATCCAGGGCAGGATGGTCGGGTTCTCGGCCTCGATGGCGCGGAAATCCGCATTGCCCGGATCGGTGGGGACGATCTTGACCACCGTGGCATCGGGGCTGTCTGTGGACACAAGAATGGCGGTGCCATCTTCATTGGCATATCGGTAGATCATGGTTTGTGGCTCCTGGGAGAGAGAAGGGGAGGAGAGGCATGGGAGTGGGATCGAAACGGGGGGACAGGCAAAACGCGTCCTCCCCAAGCGAGAATTTATTCGCTTAGGTTGAGTGACCGCAGATCGCTCACCGTGTTAAAACGGGTAGAGTGAATGGTGCGGAGACCCGCTATGCGTTTGACGCTCGTTTATTGTGTGATGCTGCTGATCGCTGTTGGCACCAGGCCGGGGCTGGCCCAAGACCCGGTTCAGATCGCCCATGTCCACACCGTGCCGCTCAGCGTGATCCGGGTGGTGGATGGCGATACGATCAGGGCGCGCGCCACCATCTGGCCGGGGACCGAGGTCGAGGTCTCGGTGCGGCTGCGCGGGATTGATGCGCCGGAATTGCGCAAAGGCGACTGCACGGATCAAGGCCGTGCGGCGCAGGAGTGGTTGGAGGCTTTGGTCGTGCCAGCCCAGCGGGTTTGGTTGCTGGAACCGAAATTTGGCACCTATGCCGGTCGGGTCATTGGCGATGTGATCGCTGATGATGTCGACGTGGCGGCGGGGCTGGTGGAACGCGGACTTGCCGCGCCTTATCAGCCGGGGGGCCCGCGTTTCAGCTGTTAGGGACCGTTTCGGGCGGAGCCTTACAACTCCGCGCTCAGCTCGACACTCAAGATCACGATGGTTGGGGTGTTCAGGGTCAGGCCGCCGGGGATGGTAAAGTCGGCCCAGAAGCTGGAGGTCCCATTGACCGTGTAGCTTGAGACGCTGGACACCACCCCGGCACCGCCGGGGCCATAGAGCACCGTCGCGCTGGAGGTGCCAAAGGTTGGGGCGACCCGCATCACCGGAAAGGTGAACCCGGCCCGCGCCCCAGTGGCGGACACCGCCCAGCCGGTTTCCGTCCCGGCCATCTTCTGAAAGAACCGCTGGCAGCGGGCCAGATTGGTGGCGTAGGGCTCATGCTGATTGGGTAAGGCCCGCCCGCCTTTATCGAGCTGGATACCGGTATAGCGGATGAAGTCGTCCGCCCCGGCAACCCCGTTGGGCGTATAGGAAAAAATGACGCGAATTTGCGTTGTTGTGGAGCTGACGGTCCCTTTGAAGACATAGCGGACCCAGTTGTCCGTCGGTGTTTGCGTTTCGGATATCAGACTGGCTTGATTGGTGAAGGTGGTTGCGACCCCTTCATCAGTTCCCATTCCGCTTTGTAAATGCGCGGTGAAGACTGTGCCGGAAAAATTGATCCCAGCTTTCGCCCAAACACTGAGAACGACTTCTTCTCCTTGGAGAAAAATACTGTCCGCCGTTTCCAAGACTTGGGTGATCGCCAGGGCATCAGACCCCGATGTGCCTGCGGTGCGCCAAAGCTGAAGCGAGTTTTGATATCCGGTTGGCCCGTCGGGCACAACGGAGTAGGTCACGGAGGTGGCCCCGCCGGAGCAATGCCAACGGTCGGCAAGATAGCCGTCGGTTGTTCTTGATGTCGCCCGTTGGCAGACCGCCATATTGCCGTTGTACAAAATCGGGCCGTTGATCGGTTGCGACACAGAAAGCGGGTTCAGCTGGAATTCGTCACCATCAAACAGGATGGTGTAGAGCTTCCCGGCCACCAGGTCCCCGGGACTGAGGCCTGATCCATCCAGCAAGATCCCCTCTGCCGCCAAACCAGAGACGGCAACGGTGGTCGACCCGGTGTTGTCGAAGGCGGCGACAAAGACGAAGGTCTGGCCAGCGACATGGCTGGTGATGGCGGGCGCGGGCGAGAGGGTCAGCGCATTGGCGGTTCCTCCGGCGGTGCCGCACCAGATCAGGGATCCGTCCTGGATTTGACCGATGGCGGCATAGTCGGTCCGCGCTGTGCCATTGGCGACCGAGGTGTGTTTGTAACCACCCATGGGCAGATCTGCCGTGGCGGTGGTCTGGCCGTCTTTGGCCAGGGAGCCGGTCAGGGCCGAGGCGATATCGGCCAGATTGCTGTTGACCGAGGTTGAAGAGATCACGGTGTTGGGCTGATAGCTTGCTTCGGGCAGGCTATAATTTCCACTGCCATCACGGGCCATGGCTGGGGTTCCTTCTGTTGGGCAAAGACCGTCTACGCGACGGGCCAGAGCATTAAAAAATGCGCCGGTGCTGGTGGTTGGGGTTTGGTGGTGTTGGGTTTTGAGCAAAGAAAAACCCCGCGCGGTGGACCGGCGGGGTTTGGCCTGGACAGACTCTTCCAGCCTGCATTTCGGAAGCTTTATCGCATGGAGTGGCTCCTTTGTCTTAAGGGGTGGGACCGGTTGGAACGCCAAGATATTGGTTGAGCGGTGTTGGTGCGGGTCCGTAGGATGCCGGTTGCTTTGCGTCAGTCGAAGTTGGATTTCCTATCCGGTTGGGCGCGGTCCATTGCCTACAGGTTTTTGGTTTGCTATTGCTGTGTTAATTTGTCTTTATTGGGCCATTAAAGCGGGCGGAGATTGGACGTGAACTGGGCTGCTTTGTTATCAGGTTTTGCCGGTGCCTTGGTGGCAACCTTCTTGCTCCGGGCCCTTCTGCTCTGGCTCATGAAAAAATGGAACGGGGGCATCCTGAAATACCTGCTTGCCAATGGTATTTCCTACGGGATCACTGGCCTGCTTTCTTCCTACGGGTTTGCCGACGGTGGTCCCCCTGACTTTGTAAAGGGTTTTGCAACCTACGCATTGCCGCAACTTGTCTGGCTGGCATTTGATTTGGTGCGGTATTGGCGCGGGACCAAAGTTGGTGCTGAGTCCCCCACTTAAGCATGATGCGACGAAGGAGGAGCCAGACGGAGTCACGCCGTGATCCCGTCTGGCAGTGTTTTATGAAGAGTGTTTGCGACAGGTCAGCATCGCACTGATCCATCCACAACAGCCTTAGTCTTGTGTAGCACTGACGGCCCCGGCGGCTGCTGGTGCGGCACCAACATCGACGTTTTCTCGTAAACCCATACCCATTTTCCGGAGTGTTTCCGGACGGTTTATAGCCAGCCATCGCAACACTTCATTGCCCCAGCGGGTGTACATGGCTGCGCCTGGTAGGGCGGCCAAGTAGGTAGGGTCAACGGACCCGGCAAGCACGGACGCCAACAAGCCCGTATCCGCTACACGTTCGCCAAGTTCACTACTGCCGCCCGGTCTCCCCAACACTTGCTGGCCCGCAGCGGCAAAGCGTCGCCCAAGAACCGTGGTCGGATCCAGGGCTTGAGGGTCGAGATTGCTGCTGCGGTCGCGGACCGCTGACATCAGTTGATTTGGGGTAAAGGCCGTGCCGTCGGTGGGCATGGCCCGTTGCATGAGGTTGAAACGGTTCCAGGCATTATTGGTTGCTTCAACATGGGGCAATATGTCTGGATCGGCATTGCGCTCCAGCCATTCCCGCAAGGCGACTTGTGCATCACCCAGCCTGTCGCCGACTTCCCGATAGTCGATGTGCGGGTCACTTTTAAACGTCTTGACCAACTGGCCGAGCTGTTTATCGATGAGCAGCCACTGACGACCATTTATGCCCTTGCCAATGCCTTGCTGGACATATTGATTGATATGTCTCGTCACGGCATCCCCAACGACATCTTTGAAATCGCTACCAGACTGGGCAATTGCGGCCAGATCGGTTGCCAGTTCTTCATCTGGGAGCAACTGTTTGACTGCTGGCAGGACCCGGTCATATTCGGTGCTGATTTTCAGGCCGACATCCTCTAACAGGTCGGCTCCAACCGCATCTTTGGAGGCTTTGCGGCCGATGGGAGCCAGTACCCGATTGGCAAAGGCTTGATTGAAGCTTTCTCCGGCCCGGGCCTCCAGACTTTTGATCACCGGGGATAGATAGGGCAGGTCGCCGACAACCTTTTCCGCTGTTCGCGCCAAGGGTCCCCCTATTTGTCCGGGGGTTAGCGCGACGCCAGCCTCCAACAGGTATTTTTTGACGGGATCGGTGACGCCAGACATGATTTTACCAGTCCTGTCCAAAGCCAGAGGGGCAAGGGTGCCGATTGTCCCACCACTGATGGCAGCGCCAACAGGGTCTTTGCCATCGTCAATGCCGACGGCGTGCAGAGCACCGACGCCGCCGCCTGCGACCATGCCCGGGATCACGGGCGAGGTAACGGCTCGCTGTGCGGCCACACCCAATCTCCCGCTCATCAATCCGGGCATCATCCACCGGGCCAGGCCGGAAATCCCGCCCGCTTGCAAAGTCTTGCCGACGCCTTTGGTAATAAGGCCACCGGGTAGGGCGCCGCCGACCACCGCACCGGCAATCGACGTTGCTGCGGCACTGGCTGGGTTCTCGCGCGTATAGCGGTCCTTGGCGTTTCGATACAGCTTCAATGCCTCGTCATAGGCTGTATCCCACGGCACCGGTTCGTATTCGGGATCGAAAAAACCTGCGAGAGCATTTTCAGTCACGGTTGACGCTGCCTTTAGATTGTCGCCAAAACCGAAGAGGACGTTGTCTACAAAGTTGTCATGCCCACTCCATGTTGGTGGGAATATGGGCTGGACATAATCACCGGGTGTTACTCTAGTCCAGCCGGGAAACAACTCATCGATGGGCTCCTTTTGGTAGACCCGCTGCCATTGCGCTCCATCCCAGGCATGTGGTAGCCCTGTTTCCGGATTAATTGTTGTTTCGGTTGGCACCCATTGGCCGTCCTGGTCCAGCATTTTGGCTTGTTGGGTCTCATGATTGAAAGCGATAGGCATCACTGCACCTCGTAGCCTGGGCCGGGGTCCGACAACGGAGATCCGGCAGAGTTGTTGGGGGCGTTCGCAGAAGACAGCGTCATGGGTTTGACCCAACCGTTGGCTCCAATCTGATAAATGCCTTGTGGGTCAAGGCCGAGTTGGCTGGCTTGCAGTCCGGTTATGGTCCGAACCGCCTTAGATCCCTGCATGGCGTGATTGAGAACCTGCAGGGCCATGGCCTGTTGGGCTTGCGTGGCAGACGGTGAAGCCATCATCTCCAGGGCAACCCGCAGCAGGTCGTGGTTCTGTGCGGATGCGCCCTGTCGGCCATAGCCAGCCCCTTGAGGCGACGGGATTGCCGGTTGTGGTCCTAATTGGCGCCCACCACCCTGAATGGGCAGTTGCCGCTCCGCTGTCAGTTGCAAGGGCGCTCCGATCTGCGGTCCGGGCGGTTGACTGTCCCGTGGCAGGGGAGCATCGATCGGAGGCATCAGTTGCAATGGCGCGCCGACCTGAGGGGTTTCGGCGCTTGCATCGGACGATAGGGGGTCCGTCACGGCTGCAGACGGTATCGAGGTTTCCATAAGGCGCGCTGTGCGACCTTTTGGTTGGGGCCCGCCCACGGGGCTGGGGCGAGGGGGTATGAACGGGGTCAGGGGTTCGGGTGGTAAGGGACCCGGTGGTGTCAGGGAGGCCTGCGTGGTCCTGTATAACCGGTTGGTTAGGTCCCGCTGGGCCTGCTTGGCTTCTCGGTCTTCGGCCAGACCTTTGCCCATCATCCAGCCTGCCAAACCTTGGGACAAGGCCGAGCCCAAACCTCCGGCATGGGTGCCATTGTTCAGGCTTTTGGCGTTGGCTGCGATTGATTGTGCATATTTTCCATAGGGCATTGATAGGCTCCCTTTGCAATGATGAGGACGGGTGTGCACGGTCCATGCGCCAGTGTTTGCTGCCAATCAGGGCAGATGGCTTGGCGCAACGCGACGGGCCCTTTGCGCCTTAAGGGCAGCGCAACGGGTTTTGCAGTCCTTGATGATGCGGGGAACTGCGGTGTGGTTGGGCGGTATGAAAACGCCGCAAAACAAAAGCTTAGGGCCAATTCCGTGAGTCAATTGTTGCGGAATTGGCCCTGGGTGGTTTGTTTCACACCATTGGCGGGTTAGGCGCGCCTATATCCGCGCTGGGGATTGTTGAAGAATGATCGCGTTTGGCCTTGAGGACCTCGGTTTCCATAGGGAGACGTCGACATGTCCAAGCCAGCGGTCATCATCGACGGAGGGGCGTTGGATGCGGACTGAAGTCCTTGTCCAAAACCTTGTGGTCCAAGTCCGGCAAATTGCGGTTGAGCGGGCATGTCGCCCGGATATTCCGGCGCGAGCATCAACGGAGCACCCACTTGTGGCGTCAGCGGGTCCTCCTCCAATGGCTTGGTTAATGGGGTAGGCTTGTGCTGCATCGGGAGCGGGGTCTCCATCAGACGGGCGATGCGGCCCTTACTGTGATTAACGCCCAATGGATCCGGGCGACCGGTCATGGGTTCCGGCATTGCCGGCTGGGCAGGTGATAAGGCTTGCTGTGCCGTCTGATAGAACTGCTTGGTCAGCTCTCGATGCGCTTTTTTGGTGGCTCGATCTTCGGCCATGCCTTTGCCCATCATCCATCCGGATAAACCCTGAGACAGGGCTGACGCCAAACCTCCGGTATGGCTGCCATTGTTGAGCTCCCGGGCATTGGCTGCGATCGATTGTGCGTATTTTCCGTATGACATTAGTAAATTCCTCCGAGTTTGGCTGCAGCCTTTGGTGCTGCGACATTGGCGACGGTAGGACCGGCAATCAAGGCAGGGGCGCCAGCGCCGAAATACATGCCCGCTGCGCCCAAACCGGCGCCGAGCAGACCGTATATGCCTTGCATGCTGTTTTGGTGGTTCTGCATTTGGGCTTGATAGGTGCCGTAGATGCTGTCAGCGATCGGCGCCGGGCTCATGGAAAACTGCGGCGTCGGGGCATATTGACCAAAGCCCATGCCCGCACCGCCCATCAGGGAGCTGTAGTCGGCCATCGGCAGGTTTCGTTCCATCAGCTGGTCTTGCAGAACGCCTGCCCGTTCGGCATTTTGCAGATTGGCATTTTGGTAAACTTCATTGAGTTGTTGGCCGCGCGCCGCGTTGTCCGCACTTGCCAGGGTTGTTGCCTCGCCCAAAGCCATGGTGCGCGCGTTGTTTCGCAAAGCTGCCAGGGTGTTGGCTTCGCCAAACTGGGTTTGCCGTACTGAGTTTTGCAGGCCTGCGGCTTGATAGGCCTCGCCGACCGCTTGAGCCCGAGCGGCGTTGTGCAGTTGCATTTCCCCCATTGCCATGTTGACCATCCGGGCTTGTTCGTTCCCGGCCTGGCCAATCACGGCGAGGCGGGCGTCATTGGCCCCGCGATGGTGGGCGTCCATGGCGCGGTTATAGGCTTCGGTGCCCGGTTGCAGGCCCTGGGCCGCCAACTGAGCCTCGGTCGCAGCCCGTTGTTGCTCCAATTGGGGATTCAGACGCTGCATCAGGGCATCTTCGACAGCGCTGCGTTCCTTGGCGTAGTCACCAACGCTGGTTTTCCAACCTTGGGGGGCGCCCATATTGGCCAGACGTTGGTCAATATGGGCGGCATGCATATAGTCGGGTGCGCCTTGCATATGCTGTCCAACGAACTGGTCATTGGCATAGTCATGGACACCAGACATTTCACCGCGGAGGAAATTGGCATTTCGGATCTCCGGAACGTTTTGCATCCCTTGCTGAACGAAATCGACTCCGGCCCGTTCGGGCAAAGATCCGAAGTTAATGCCCTGGTTCATGGCTGATTTGATGCGGCCCAGCTGGTTGCTGCTGAAGTCGACTAGGTCCTGACCGGCCTTGTTCAGATTTTGGGTGGCCTGATATCGAGGATTGCCGTTTTCAGTTGTGCCGATTTGCTCGTAGGTCAGAGTGCCCCAGGGCGTTTTTTGGTCAAACATTGACGTTTCGAGATTGGCCAGAGCCGTTTCCCGGTTTTCCGCGCCTTGCGCAGCGGCAACTTCATAGGGATCTGGAGCTTTTGGTGTGCCTTTACCCATGATTTATACCCACCTTGATTTTTCGTACTCCCGCAGGAGCATGGATTGGATGACGGCATGGGTGTTCGGTCCAAAATGCTGGCGCAAGATGGCTTCGCGTGTCATGCCGAGGCGTTGGTTGAATTGAATTGCCCGGGTGTTGTCGAACCGGCAGGCAGCCCAGGCTTTGTTGCAGCCCAGAACCCGAAAGGGGAATCCAAGCAGTTCCTTTAGGACCCGCTTGGTCGCCCATTTCGGGGTGTCCGCCGCCACCGATAGCTGCACGGTGCCGGAGGACGGAAAATAGGTGTGGTAGGCGACGACGGCCAAAATGTTCGTGCCGTCGTTCACCACGCCAGCGGCGAAAAGATCGCTGACTTCGTAGTTCGGATTGCCCTCCAGCCGCTCCGACAGCCATTCTCCGGCTTGGCGACGTTGGGCGGTGGTCTCAGTCCAAAGCACATCGATCATAGGACCTCTCTGGTTCTGTGCGTTGAAGGGAACCTGTTGGGATTTTTTCGGATTTATGTGTTGCCGCCTGCGTCGGATTTTTTCGGCCCTCAGAAATCGGGCGCCGTCATGTCGGAGACATGCAAAGCAAAGGGCTTGGCCTCGCCCTAGGGCGGGCTTGCCGACCCGATTGGGGTCGGGTTCCTGCTTGCGATCAGAGCTGCGCTTGCACCCCTGATCTGTCACCACCCGGCTTGGCGGTGAAAAGGCACCGGGAGCGGTTTCCGCGAAAATGTCCGAATGATTGGGCGATCTCATGCCTAGGAGGCGGTATGAGACTGTCCTCTTTGACAGTCGAAGCCCATCGACAACCCGAGACTGAATTGTTATTTTTCATGCTGGTCACATTGGTGTCGAAGGAGCTCATTCGAGGTTCGGTGTTGACCAAATCAACAGTGCCCTGTTCAACGCTCTATGCACTTCTCACTCAGGCACACCTTCGCGAGGTATTGTGGGTCGGCTAGCCGTTTGCAGCGCGCCTGACAGCTGTATTGGGGGACTGGCGGGGACCGGCGCCGCCAGGACTTTGTGCGGACCCCATCAGGGTACTGGTGCTTTCTTTATTGTGTGCTTTGGCGCAGTCATCATGGTTGGGATACCGATTTCCCCCGGGGTTAGCTCCGCATCGAGAACCATGACGTCGAATTTTTTGGGATCGGCAGTTGACGGTCTTATTATGATCGGTCGATCTGGTGTTTTTTGATTGTAGTTTCCTCTTACGTTTCCATTTTGAAGAAAATCTGGCATTTCTGAGATCAGTCTATCGGCATGTTTGGCTCTCTCGTTCCTGAGACTAAGCAAAAGACCTCTGCTAGCGTAAATCGAGCCATCTGCTGTCTCAAATAATTGACCAGTATTTTGCGACACGACTTTTTTGATGTCGGCGATGTGCGACGCATTCAGTTCTCCAACCTTTACCGGCTTACCACCCATAGCGATCAAACGTTCGATCTGCCATTCAATGGGTGCTTTGGAAGAAAACCCTGCAAGCCGACGGTAGTATTTATTGTTTGGGGCTTCATCAACGACCTTTTGCAGGGCGTCTTTCATCGGTTTTTTGGCAGCTTTGGCGGCAACACCTCCCACCAGACCTGTGCCGAAGGTCAGAGCAAAGTTTAGCGCGTCCTCATGGGTGTATTCGCCGCCGCGCATAAGGTAGTACGG
>JBMYTN010000021.1:0-65090 GCA_049604415.1 Rhodospirillaceae bacterium
AATTCCTGCGCAAAACTCCTTGTCCGTATCTACGGATATGGCCTGCGGACTTTTGCTTGTTCTTGTCACAAATTCTCTCCGTCAGAATGAACCGATTTGGTCGGAAAGGGCTCCAACCTCTCTTGGTTAGCCTCCGGGTGATGTGGAAGCAGGACCAGGACTGAAGTGATTTTGAATAAAGGTGTTGGGATCAAATAACAAAAAAGAGGGGAAGGACCCCAGGGGTGGGGTCCTTCCGTTGTGTCTTGCAGTGATCAGACTACTGCTTGATGTACCACTGGGCCGGGGTGTAGGGGTAGGTCCAGTAATAATCATAGGTCTTGGCGGTGAACTCTTTGAAGTTCCCCAGATCAGCCCGGTACATGATCGGGTTGGTGACTTCCCCGACAGTGCCGATTTTCAGCATGTTTTCCACATGCAGCTTCACGATCTCCGCACCGATTTGGTTGCTTTCATCAGAACCCATCGGCACCTGCAGGAAGCGCTCGGCCAGCGGATACAGATCCTTCACCCATTGCGGCGGCTCAACGCCCTGCGCGCCGTCAGAGGTTTTCCACTCGGCCCAACCGAAGCCGGTGCCCGGGGAGAAGTAATCACCGAAGGGCGGGATCAGGGAGGTGACATCCTGGCTGATGGCCGGGGCAGAAATCCCGTCATGCTTCCAGGTGGTCAGGTCCAGATCATTGTTGTTGGCAGCGGCGCGATATTCATCGGAGGAGACCTCTTTCAGGTCAACCCGAACGCCAACCGCGCCCCAATAATCGCGCACCAGCTCATGCATCCGCACCGGTGCCCCTTGGGAGGAATACACCAGACGCACGATCAGCGGCTGGCCATCAAAGCGCTCCAGGGTGCCATCGCCATCGCTGTCCTTCAGGCCCATTTCGGCCAGTTTGGCTTTTGCGGCGTCGACGTCATATTGGATCATGTAGTTCTTCATCTCGTCGGAGACGAAGGACACGGTGGAGGGCTCCGCCGGGGTGGATTGCATTGGGGTGCCTTGACCCAACTGCACCACATCGTTGATTTCATCGCGGTTCATGGCGATGGACATGGCTTCGCGGAAGCGGACGTCGCTGAAGATTTTGAACAGTTCCGGATCCTTCACCGTGGTGTTGAAGGAATAGAACACGTTCTCGCCCAGGGCCGGACGCAGGAAGACCTTGTAGCCGCCATTGGCTTCGTTTTCTTTCAGCAGCGGGAAGTCTTCAATGAAGATCGCTTGCTGCTTGAAGGTCACCTCACCATTGGTGATCTTCAGGTTTTGGACTTCTTTGTCCTTCACATACTCTTCTTCAATCATGTTGATATAGGGCAGTTGGTTCCCGGCGGGGTCAACCATGTGGAAATAGGGGTTGGCGACCAGCTTCCGTCCGGTGGAGGTGTCTTCCACCACCATGTGGCTTTCCAGGGTGGGGGTCACGGCATCGGCGGCACCGGACAGCAGCGGGGTCGGGACGTCTTTCCAGTCAGAGCCGCTGTAATAAACCTTCAGCAGATCCGCAGCGCTTTCCAGACCGGCTTCTTGGGCCAGCTTTTCGGCGTCCGGATTGTATTTGGTCATGAATTTGGACAGGAAATGCTTCGGCTGGAACGGTTGACCGTAATCCACGGCGAAGCGGTTGATGATGCCCAGGGACGGGACCGGGAAGGTGAACTTCACGGTGGTTTCGTCCAGAGCTTCCACCTTCAGCGGCTCACCGGCAAACAGCCAGCGAGACGGGGTTTCCGGATAAACGTCCGGGTTCAGGATCAGATCTTCATACCAGAACACCACGTCTTCGGCGGTGAACGGCGCACCATCGGACCATTTGTGGCCCTTGCGCAGGTGGACGGTCAGCTCGGTGGCTTCGTCATTCCATTCCCAGCTTTTGGCAATGTTCGGCTTCACGGTTTGCAGATCGTCGTGATACTGCACGAAGTTCACATGGCGAATGGACAGCAGGTCCGAGGTGCCGGATTCCGTGGCCTTGGACAGGCCGGACAGGGTGCCGCCATAGGTGCCAATTTCCCCATAGGGCACCACCACCAGCGGCTCTTCCGGCAGGCGGGCAGCCACATCGGCGGGCAGATCGGCCGGGTGGCCCGGGATCATGGCATAGAGTTCAGCCGCAGCGGGGTTCTCGGAGAAGCTCAGGGTGCAGGATCCGGCCTGTTGGAACGCGGCCAGTTCAAACTGCAGCGGGTATTCCGAGCTCAGGCCCTTCATGTCAGAGGCGGTCGGGATCGGGCAATCGGCGGCCTGGGCAGTGCCAGCGGCCAGAACGGCGCCAAGGGCGACGCCGCCGCACAGCGCGGCGCGGAGGGAGGTTGAGAACATGCGGGACGGTCTCCTGGATGTCTGTCTTCGAGAGTACGGGTTTTTGGAAGTACGGAAGGCAGAAAGGACGGAATGGGCGCATAGACGCCTGGGAAGCGAACCCCAGATCAAAAGGTCGCCCAGAAGGCGTGGAATGTTCCCCCCTCGCGACCAAAAGTGAAATGAAGCTTCGAAGACATTTAGGTTATGGTTCTGTAACCAGATATAATTTTTAATTATGTGGGAGGCCTAATCGGTTATGAAGCGGGTGATTTGGTCCCGGAGTTTCCTGCAATGTCTGTGTCCTACGCCCGCATTCGAGCTTTTAACGCGGTGGCGCGAGCGGGGTCATTCACCCGCGCTGCGAGAAGTCTTGGCGTTAGTCAGCCAGCAATCACTGCGCAGATCCGGCAGTTTGAAGAACACTATGGTGTCTTATTGTTCGACCGGACCGGCGATGGAGTCGAAATCACCGAAATTGGCCGCCGACTCTATGCGCTGAGCCAACAAATTGATGATCTGGAGTCGGCGATCACCGAGCTGTTGGATCATGCGGGCGACGTGCCTGGGGAATTGCGCTTTGCCACCGCCTCGCCGCAGGTGTTCATGCCCCTGATCCGACGGTTTCGCGAAGCCTTTCCCCAGGTCCGGGTCACGGTCACCCTAGGGGCCACCGGCGAAGCCCGGAACGCCCTATTGGAGCGTCGGGTCGATGTGGGCTTGTTGCATTTAACCGAGGATGACAGCCGGCTCGAGACGCGGCCCTATTTGTCGCAGCGGCTCTGTCTGTTGGTCCCGGCGGACCATGCCTTTGCCGGTCGCGAGCAGATCAACCTGTCCGAATTGGTCGGCGAGCCGATGATCTTTCGGGTCGGCCCCTCCTTGACCCAAGCCATGGCCGACCGGGCGTTGGCCAAAGCGGGCCTTACCCTGGAACCTCTATTGCGCTTGGAAAGCCGGGAGGCGGTGACCGAGGCGGTGGCCGCCGATCTCGGCATCGGTTTTGTCCTGTCCCATGACCGGGTGCCCGACCCCAGGGTCCGGGGCATCCCGATCATTGATGCCACGGAGCAGATCTGGGAAGGGCCAGCTTGGCTCAAGGTCCGCTCCCGGGTGCCTGCGATCCGCGCCTTTGTTCGGCTGGCGGAGCAATATGGCCAGAAAGCCGGATCGGCTCCCCATTCTTAAGGCCGCTGAAAGTCCTTACGGGCCTGCTCAATCACATCAAACCACGCACAGTCGGGATGATGGTCATTGACCATGCCCATGGCCTGCATGAAGGCATAAACCGTGGTTGCCCCGACAAATTTCCATCCACGCTTTTTCAGGTCTTTGGACAGAGCGACGGATTCCGGTGCGGTGGAGCGTATCGCGCCTGGGGCCAGATCAGGGTCCGGTTTGGGTTCGAATTGCCAGAAATAATGCGCCAGAGACCCTTGCTCAGCAATCAGTTCGCTGGCGCGCTTGGCATTGTTGATGGTGGCTTCGATTTTGCCGCGATGGCGGATGATGCCCGCATCTTGCAGCAAGCGCGCCACGTCCTGTTCGTCGAACTGTGCGACCTTGTGGAAATCAAAGCCCAGAAAGGCGGCGCGAAAGTTCTCCCGCTTGGTCAGAATGGTGCGCCAGCTCAGGCCCGACTGAAAGCTTTCCAGGCACAGCTTTTCGAACAACCGCACATCATCGGTGACCGGATAGCCCCATTCGTCATCGTGATAGGCGATGTAATCCGGGGTCGAGAGGCACCAGCTGCAACGGGCTTTGCCGTCGGGTCCGGGGTCCGCAGTGATCACGGGGCAGGTCCTTTCTGATTCGGAATGCCGATCTGTTCATGACGCATGGCTGCCATGGAGCAACAACATAAACCTATATTGCGCATAATGTTATTAACTTATTAGTGGAAAATACCGACGGCATATTATACATATTCCCGCAGTAAAATGAACCCATCCGCATCTGTTCCTGGGCCAACCTACCGATAGGTCTGTAGGTCATTTGACCATGGTTTGAAGATGTGCGACCGCATGTAAGGAGAGGACCATGAAGCTAACAGGATTGCGCGCGATCAATCTGATTATGGCGGCATTGATCGTCATCTCTGGGGCGATCTTCATTTTTTCAGCCTACAGCATCAAGAATTCGGCCAGTGAGTCCGCCACCCAGTGGGGGCAATATAACGAAGTGATTGTTGCCAAGAAGCAGGAGCTCAACGCCTTGGTCTCGGCCATGGGCTTTGGCGGCATGATCCACCAGTTTAAGAATTATGTGCTGCGCCATGACGCGCCGCGCGTGGCCAAAATCCAAGCCAAGGTCGCGGATGCCAAACAGGCAATCAGCAAATATCGCGGCCTGGGGATCAGCGCTGCTGAAAGCCAAAACCTGGATGCCATCCTTGGTGTCGTCTCCTTGTATGAACAGAACACCGCTCTGGTGCAGGATCTGGTTGCTGAAGGCAAAACCGCCCAGGAGATCGATGGCACCGTAAAGATCAATGACAATCCGGCCTTGGAAGGCATTGCGGCCTTGGTCAGTGAAATCTCGGCCCAGGAGCAAAGTGCCTCTCAATTGATCACCGCCGAGCTGACTTCAGCGGAATCCGCCGCCAATGTGATCCTGGCGGTGGCCGCCTTGTCCTCATTGGTTTTGCTGATCAGCTTTACCTGGTTGCTGAACAACCGGGTGATCAAACCGATTTCCGAGATGACCCAAGCCATGCGCAAATTGGCCAATGGCGATTACAGCACGACCATTGCCGGGGCCGACCGGGATGATGAAATTGGCCAGATGGCGGAAACCTTGGTGGTGTTCCGCGAAGGCATGGAGGAGGCCGAACTCCTCCGGGCCCGCCAGCAGGAAGAACAGGATCGCCAACAGGAACGGGCGCAGAGCGTTGATCAAATGATCAATCGTTTCCGCACCGAAGTCACAGATGCCCTCGATGCCATGGGAGAGTCCGCCAACAGCCTACGGAAAAACTCTGAAGTGCTGTCAGAATCCTCTGAGCATACCGCCCAGCAGGCGGTCGATGTGGCCTCGGTCGCGCAGCAAGCGTCCTCGAATGTCCAAGGCATTGCCGGTGCGGCCGATGAGCTCAGCTCGTCGGTGGGCAATATCAACACCCAACTGGCGGATTCCTCGCGGATCACCGAAGAGGCCCGCCAAAAGGCCGAAACCACCAACAACAGCGTTGGCAAGCTCAATGACTCGGTGATGCGGATTGGCGAGGTTGTCGACTTGATCAATGACATCGCCGATCAGACCAATCTCCTGGCCTTGAATGCCACCATCGAGGCCGCACGGGCCGGAGATGCGGGCAAGGGCTTTGCGGTTGTGGCCTCGGAGGTCAAAAACCTCGCCAGCCAGACCGGTCGGGCGACTCAGGATATCATCACCCAGATCCAAGAGGTCCAGGACAACACCAAAAATGCGGTGGATGCCATTCAGGAAATTGTCGATGTGATCAATCAGGTCAGCGCGATTTCCGGGTCGGTGGTGGATGCGTTGGAACGGCAAAGCCTCGCCACCAGTGAAATCACACGCCATGTGGATGAAATCGCCTCGGGCACCACAGAGGTCTCCCATAAGATCGCTGATGTCAGTGTCGCGGCGAAAAATTCTGGGAAGTCGACCACCAGTGTCTTGGAATCCGCTGAACTGGTCGGGGGCAACACCGACCGGCTGAAAGAGCGGATCGATGTCTTCCTCTACAATGTCCAAGCGGCTTAACCGGTAACCGCTTGATCCTCCAAAGTGGCGAGAAAGATTTTCTCAACGGTGGCCTTGTCGAGATCCCTGGTGATGAACACCAGTTCAGAGCGCGGCGGCAAGGCCTCCGGTGCCACCGGCAAGGGGGCCGGAGGATGAAACACATGTTGGACGCCATGGACGGCCACGGGGCTGTCCTGGCCGATCACATGCAAAACCCCTTTGATCCGCAACAAATCTGCGCCTTTTGAGGCGATCAGCATCTCCATGGCGAAGATGAACCCATCCCATGGCACCGGGTCGTCAAAGGTCAGGCAAAAGGCCGCTATCCGGCTGTCATGGCGGTTCACATCATGGGCATGCCCGTGATGATGCCCATGTCCATGCTCATGTCCGTGATGATCATGACTGTGGCCGTGATCATTACCGTCGCCATGAGGCTCTGCATAAGCCTCCGCCTTCAGCCATGCCGCCACATCCGGGGTCTTTTTGCTCGGGTCAAACAGACCGCATTGCAACAGGCTGGTGGGATCGAGCACGCCATGCTCGGCAACCAGCATCGGGGCAGCGGGGTTCAGCCGCCGCAGCCGGGTTTTCAGGGCAGTCAGGGTTTCTGCCGGGGCCAAATCGGTTTTGGTCAGCACCAAACGGTCGGCCACAGCGGCTTGTTTGACCGCTTCTTCCTGGGCATCAAGCTGCCCATCGCCGTGGAGGGCATCAACCACACAGACCACGCCGTCTAACCGATAGCGCGCGCCAATCAACGGGTCGGTCATGATGGTGTGCAGGATCGGGGCCGGATCGGCCAAGCCGGTGGTTTCGATCACCAAGCGTTGGAACTCTGGCACATCGCCGCGCACCCGCTTTAGGAACAAATCACGCAAGGCGGTGATCATATCGCCGCGCACGGTGCAGCACAGGCAGCCAGAGTTCAGCATGACAATGTCTTCGCTGACCTCGCGGACCAACAGATGGTCGAGCCCGACCTCGCCAAACTCATTGATCAGCACGGCGCTGTCCGCCATTTCCGGGCGGCTTAACAGGTGATTGAGCAAGGTGCTTTTTCCGGCACCCAAAAAACCGGTCAGAATCGTAACCGGGATTGGCTCAGAACCAGTGCTCATGGTCGTCGCCTCAGGCCTTTTTGCCATAAAGGCTGGCCGGGTCTTTCAGCGGTTGCGAGACCTCCTCCAGCCCATCTTCACGCAGACCCAGATAGAAACAGGACCGCCGCCCGGTATGGCAAGCCACGCCCTGTTGGTCGACCAGCAACAGCAGGGTATCGCCATCGCAATCCAGCCGAGCCTCTTTCAGGGTTTGAACCTCGCCGGAGCTTTCGCCCTTGCGCCAAAAAGCTTGCCGGGAGCGCGACCAATAGCAGACCCGGCCCGTTGACAGGGATTCCGCCAAGCTCTCGGCATTCATCCAGGCCATCATCAGCACTTCGCCGGTGTCATGCTGCTGGGCAATGGCCGGGATCAGACCGTCGGCGGTGGTTTTCAAGGCCTTGGCGATGGGTGCGGACAGGCTCGGTGTCTCAGAGGCAGTCATGGCGGAGACTCATAAAAAGAGGAGGAGCGAGAGGCGGGAAGGGCTCTAAGCGGTCTTGCCGCTTAAGCGGTCGAACCCGGCGGCCAGATCGGCGATCAAGTCATCCGGATCTTCCAGGCCAATATGCAAACGGAAGCTGGTTCCCTTATGCTGCCATTGGGTGGCGGTGCGGGCGATGCTGCGATGGGTCGCCATGATCAGGCTCTCATAACCCCCCCAGCTATAGCCCATGGCGAACAGGGCCATATTGTCCAGCATGGCGGTGACATTTTCTTCCGGGAAGGGTTTGCACAACACGCCAAACAGGCCGCTGGCCCCACTGTGATCGCGCTGCCAGAGGCCATGGCCGGGGTCGTCCGGCAGGGCGGGGAACAGCACATGTTCGACCTCTGGTCTGGTTTTCAGCCATTCAGCCACCGCCAGAGCATTGCGGTGGTGGCGTTCCAAGCGAACCGAGAGGGTGCGCAGGCCACGCAGGCCCAGATAGGCCTCCTCGGAGCCCGGGGCATAGCCGAAACTGCCCAATATCGCTTTGATTTGGGTATGCAGCTCCTTATCCCGGGTGGTGACGAGGCCGAGCATGGCATCGGAATGGCCAACGACATATTTGGTCCCCGCCTGGACCGAAATATCGACCCCCAAAGCAAAGGGATTGCAGTAGAGCGGCGAAGACCAAGTGTTGTCCATGGCGACCAACACGCCTTTGCCGCCATTGGCTTTGTGGGCGGCTTCGGCGATGGCGGGAATGTCCTGCATTTCAAAGGTGATCGATCCCGGGCTTTCCGTGAACACGATCTTGGTGTTTGGCCGGATCAGATCGGCAATGCCCGCACCGATCAGCGGATCATAATAGGTGGTCTCAATGCCAAAGGCCTTCAGCCGCTTGTCGCAGAAAAAGCGGGTTGGCCAATAGACGCTGTCGACCATCAAAATATGGTCTCCGGCTTCAACACAGGCCAGCAGGGTCCCGGCAATGGCCCCCATGCCAGAGGACGTCGCCGCCCCATACAGCCCGCCTTCCACTTTGGCGGCGGCCTCTTCCAGATCAAAGCTGGTGGGCGTGCCATAGCGGCCATAAAAGCTGACATCATATTTTTGCTTTTCCCGGCTTAGCAGATCCGCGACCGTCGGGAAGGTGATGGTCGAGGCCCGATAGGCTGGTGTATTGACCACGCCGTCATGTTTGGCAGGGTTGCGGCCGAGATGGGTCAGTTTGGTATCGGATTTCATGAAAAGATCCAAAATGGGCATTGGGGACAGAACCGTCTGACAGACTTCAGACATTTCGCCGAGATCTGCAAGGTCGAATTCCATTTTCCAGGCCAATCCGAACAGCACCGTTGGTGCCCCACTGTCTCCAGGGGATCCCGATTTCGGCCATCGGCTTTGGGAGTCGGCTAGACACAAACTAAACTATATCACTAAACATATCGTCGGGGATTAATGCGATTATATCCGAATAGTTTTTCAACCAAACCGGTGCGCAAAACGTTAGCGCTTTCGATCTAATGCATCTTTTACGAAGTAGACATAAAAAAAATTTGCTGAAACCTTTTGGGTGATAAACACTTTGACTAAATCGTGGCAGAAATATCGCCAGTCTTTGATACACTCCGGTTCTGGCGAAGTTTAACTTGCTACACGCCTGTGAATACGGTTATTGTGCGCTGCAACAAACCGGTCATGACCACCGGTTCGGCGGGTCAAAAGGCCCGCTGTTTTTCGCAAGAGGAGACGTCTCGTTTCCACCGGGCGGCCACGCCCCGACGGACGAGGCTAACGATGGCTATGGCTAAGACATCGCATCACGCAATGAACTTGTTTTCCCTCACGATGGAAACCCGGTTCGGATCCAATTGGCAGCTCGACATGTCCGAAGACGCCATTCGCGCTTTGGCTGACGAAATTGCCCATGGGTTTGGTGCGACGATTGACGCAGAAGAAAAGAAGGCGGGAACGCTGTGGCGCTTCCCGGACGGATCGGTTGCTCGAACCAATGGAACCGGCTTGCGGGCCGAAACCAAAGGCGAGTCCGATCAGATGGCAGCGGAATAGGAGCGAAGATCTTAACGCCCTGGACCTCCCCAAGCCGGGCAGAGATCTTTTGCTTACCAAAGACCAAACGGGCCGAAGCCAACGCTTCGGCCCGTTTGCCGTTTTGTCACCGCAGCCTAGGTCAGCCGGGTGCACCCACCGCTATCGGCAAGGTGTGATCTCCACCCCACTCGGTCCAGGATCCGTCATAGACCGCTATGTCGGGATAGCCCAAGCGATGGGCGGCCAGAGCAATGTAGCAGGCCGTAACGCCCGAGCCGCAGCTCGACACGATGGCCTTGTCTGGCGTCAGGCCCGCTTCAGCAAATTTGGCCCGCAGCACATCGGGATCAGCCATATGGCCGTGGTCACCGACCTGCAGATCGGTGAAGGGCAAATTGACGCTGCCAGGGATCCGACCTTTGCGCACGCCCTCGCGGGGCTCATCCGCTGCGCCAGCAAACCGGTTTGCCGCGCGCACATCGACCACCAGCTCTTTTTCGCTGTCCACATTGGCCCGGATCTGTTTGCGCGACCGCAAGAGGGGGGACTGCATCCGGGCTGTGAAGTGGCGGCGTCCCGGCGTGCGCGGCAAATCATCCACCGGACGGCCTTCAGCCATCCAAGCGCCCAACCCGCCATCCAGGACGGAGACTTCCGCATGGCCAAACAAGCGGAACATCCACCAAACCCGGGCGGCCGCACAGGCCCCACCGGCGCGGTCATAGGCGATGATGCGCAGGCCGTCACCCAAGCCCAGCTTACGGACGGCGGAAGAAAAGGCCACCGGATCGGGCACCATATGGGGCAGGCTAGAGGTCCGGTCGGCAATGGCGTCAATGTCGAAATAGACCGCGCCGGGGATGTGGCAGTTCTTGAATTCTTTTAAGGCGTTGCGGGGATCGCTGGGCAGGAACCAACTGCAATCCACCACCCGGATATCAGGGGCATCAAGATGGTCTTCCAGCCATTGGGTATCGACCAGGGCATCGGTCACGTCACGGGACATCAGGCATCCTTCCGGTCCACTTGTTAGGGCTCCAGAGTGTTTACCGGGGCACTATAGGCCAAGTGGGCAGGAGAGGGATGGGGCCTCAAAGGGCAAAATTGCCTTTAAGGGCGCAGTTTGAAATATCCTGTCTCGAACCGAGCGGTCTGCGGCCGGGATCCCGATCAGGCCAGCCAGTCCGGAACCGGCAGGTCCTTGCTGCGCAGGAACTCCGGGTTGAAGATCTTGCTCTGATACCGTTGACCGCCATCGCACAGAATGGTGGCGACCCGAGATCCGGCGGGCATGGTCATGGCCAGTTTCATCGCGCCGACCACGTTCAGCCCCGCCGATCCACCCAGCACCAAGCCCTCTTCGCGCACCATGGCATAAACCGCTTCCAGGGCTTCCGCGTCGGTGACCTGGAAGGCTTCGTCCAACGGCGCGTCTTTTAGGTTCTCGGTCACCCGGCCCTGGCCAATGCCTTCGGTGATGGAGCTGCCTTCGGCCTTCAACTCGCCTTGCTTAAACCAGCTATAGAGGGCGGAGCCCATGGGATCGGTCAAAGCGGTTTTGATGTCCGGATTGGCGTCTTTCAGGGCCATGGCGACCCCGGCCAAAGTGCCGCCGGTACCCACCGCACAGGTGAAGCCATCCAAACGACCGCCGGTTTGGGCCAAGAGTTCCGGCCCGGTGGTGCGGCGATGCCCTTCCCGATTGGCTTCATTGTCGAACTGATTGGCCCAGAAGCCACCGATTTCCTGCGCCAGGCTTTCGGAGTAACGGACATAATTCATCGGATCGGCATAGGGCACGGCAGGCACCAGGCGCAGATCCGCCCCGATCAGCCGCAGCATATCCTTCTTTTCCTGGGACTGGGTTTCGGGCATCACAATGACAGTCTTCATGCCCAAGGCATTGCCGACCAAGGTCAGGCCGATGCCCGTATTGCCCGCAGTGCCTTCGACGATGGTGCCGCCAGGGGCCAAGGTTCCGCGCTCCAAGGCGTCTTGGACCAAGGCCAGGGCAGCCCGGTCCTTCACGGACCCACCGGGGTTCATGAATTCGGCCTTGCCCAAAATCTCACGACCGGTTTTTTCCGACGCCCATTTTAAACGGATCAGCGGCGTGTTGCCGATGCTGCCCAAAAAGCCGTCTTGCACCGAGGGGGCAAAGCCCGCCGCAGCAGCGGAAACCATGCTTTTGGCCGAGGCGGGGCCGAGCGTTGGGGCGGCAAGGGGGGCAGAGCCGTGATCGAGGGAGAGGGCGCTGGAATGGCTCACGGATGTGTTCCTTTTTGGATCGGTCCCTGTCGGGTTCTGGGGCTATCGGCCCAGATTTGGAAGGGTTATTTACACAAATCAGATGTGTTGCAATAGAGAATGCACAGTGCGCAAGAGTATTTATGGGGTCTTGGGCGGTGGATCAAGGGGTGTTTGTCCAGGCTGTCAAGACCGGCCATCTTCCCGATGTGGGGCTTTGTTTGGCTCAGCCAAGGCTGGCTTCTGCAAAGGGGTGGGGGTGACAGGATTGGTTTGCATCCTCATATCGGCAAAACACCCAGCCTTCTCTCAGGGCTCACCCGTTCCCCATCCCTGTTATCATTGGATGTTTGCCAATATGTCTGCCCTTGACCGCCTAAAAGCCGCACCGGAACAACCCATGCCATCACCTTGTGTCGGTGTGTGCAAAATGACCGCTGATAAGGAATATTGCCTCGGTTGTGCGCGGGACCGCGACGAGATCGCGTCCTGGTCAAAATATGACGCCCTGCGCAAGGCGGCGGTGTTTGCCGATTTGCCAGCCCGTCGGCTCCGCTTGGGCTTTGGGGCCCCGGTGCTGGGATTGTCCACTGAGGATATGGACCACCGGATGCTGGCCTCTCTCAGTGATCCTGCCGGTTGCTGGGTGATGTCCGCGCCGGGGATCGCAGCGGAATATGTCGCCTCCAGCGTTGAACATGCCAGCGGTGGCACAAGGCTTTGGGAATATGGTGGCGAGGTTCGGGGCCATCAGGGGGGCATGCGGCTGGTCTTGGACCATGGCATGCGCAAAATCAAAGTCCTGGGCTGGCAGGCCGATGGCACCGCTGTGACCGACCCGGAGGCGTCTGCGGAGCGGATTGATCTCTGTTTGTATACCAGCAAAGCCTTGATGTCGCGCCGGGTTGGCTTGACCGAAATTGGTCCGGACATTGAAGCCTTAAGGCCTTCTGATCGGATCTCGGTCCTGTTTGACCTTGGATTGGGAATCCCGCATCTGGATGTTTTGGTGCGCAGCCGGGATCCGGAGCTGCTTAAAATCTTGCGGTCCCATCTGGGGGAACAGGTGGCCAAAGATGCCGCACATCCGGTGTTGCACGCTATTCAACGCTTTAGCCCCCACCGGGTGTTGTTGTCCCGTTTGGGCCGGATCGAGGTTTGGGCGCCGATCCCGAGACCCGATGGCGTATCGCCAGAAGGCTCGCACACCCATTTTGACCCGGCAGCCTTTGCCACCGAAGCGGGCAATCCCGAGGCCTGTCCCGCCGAGAAGGGAACCTATGACCCCGATACCCTGGTGCCGGTGTTCCAATGGTATCCGGCTGCACCGGTGCCTTTTAAGCTCTCAGGCGCGACGGAAACGGATTTGGATGCTGCGGAGTAACCCGGGGCCGGGTTGAGCCTTGCTTGGTCAGGGCTCAATCGCTGGAGCGCTGCGGGGCAGGCGGCTGTAAAAATCCAGATCCCTTAAGGCCTGCACGGAAATCGTCCGATAGCCAGCCCAGGTCTCGTTTTGTCGAACCAATCTGGCATGGGGCGGCAGGTCCGGAAACTGCACGATGTCGATGACAATCCAGACAGACTGATGCTTGCCGTCAGACTTAAGGAATCGATCTTCGGGTTCGATATTATGTTTGTTGCGCGACCGGAACCCAAATAGGGACCACATGCTGCCCTCCAAGGCGGCCCGTGAAGGCCAAAGAGTCTTGGCCAGGACCACGGTGTCCCCAGCTTTTCCAGGGATAGGGGTCCCACCAAACCGCGTCGGCATGCGCCACCCTCGGGCGATGCTTCCGCTTTGAAGCCAATGCGTTACATCATTTCTTGTCTGAACAGATGGTGAGTCTTCCAGGCGAAACCATAGGCATCCATAGCTGGGGTTGCAAAACCATCGTCCCTGGATCCGTCCAGCGGGTTTTCACCGTCCAAACGGTCTTTAGAAGGGTGGTCTTTGCGTGCAGGGACGCACAGGGTCAACGGATAAGCGTCGCATTGATTGTTTTGATGGTGAACCAATTTGTCAGAAAAATCAATTCAGTGCTATTCCATAGGCATAGCTTATGGGGAGGGCGTCCGTTCTTTGGTTGAGTGTCCCGGAAGAGCGGGATAGTCTCCCTAAGAACCTGCTGGCACGATGCCTTGTTTTGCTCGTGGCCTTGGGGGATCGGCATAGACCGGTTCTTCAGCCCGACCTGCTTGGCTGGCGTCTAAGCCCGGGAGCCCAAGGGCACAAGATTTCGTCTTGGGGTGATCCATTTGGATGACCTTGCTGCGGGCATAAATGGTCCCCAAGGACGGGACCCAAGATCGTTCGAGGAAGTGGATCAGGATGACGACCTCCAAATTTCGATTGGTGACCCGCTCGGATTTTGATGGCCTCGCTGCTGCCGTGCTTCTGCGTGAATTGGACATGATTGACGAAATCTGCTTCGTCCATCCCAAGGATATGCAAGACGGCAAGATCAAGATCACCAGCAACGACATCACCACCAATCTGCCCTATGTCGAAGGCGTGCATTTGTGCTTCGATCACCATTTGTCGGAAGCCAATCGCGTCGCGCCCCGGGACAATCACATCATCATTCCCGATGCCCCCTCGGCGGCTCGGGTGGTGTATGAGCATTTTGGCGGCGATGAGCGGTTCTCCGATATCCGCAATGGCTTGATGGAGGCGGTCGATCAGGCAGATTCCGCACAATATGACGAGGCTGACATTCTCGCCCCCAGCGGATGGACCTTGTTGAATTTCATCATGGATCCACGCACCGGGCTTGGCCGCTTCCGGACCTTCACGATTTCGAATTACCAGTTGATGATGGATTTGGTGCTGTATTGCCGCCATCACAGCATTGAAGAGATCTTGGCTCTGCCGGATGTGGAAGAGCGGGTGCAGCTCTATTTGGAGCATGCGGAGAAGTTTGAGCATCAGCTGCGTCGGGTCGCTTCCATGCATGACAACCGCCTGGTCGAGCTCGATTTGCGCAATGAGGACATCATCTATGCGGGCAATCGGTTCATGGTCTATGCGCTCTATCCGGAAGCCACCATGTCGATGCATGTTCTCTGGGGGCTGGGGCGGTCCAAAACTGTGTTTGCTTTGGGCAAGTCGATCCTCAACCGAAGCGCCGCTGTCGACATCAGCGCGCTGACCCTGTCCTATGGCGGTGGCGGCCACGAGGCTGCGGGCACCTGCCAGATTGAAAATGACCAGGCGGATACCGTGCGCTCCGAGTTGATCGGCAAAATCCTCGAAGACGCGTGACGGGGCGCGCGGGCATGAAACGCAGCGGCCTTGATCCCCGCACCGCAGCCCTGATCATTCGCAATGGCCGTCGCGAGCAGATCGCCTCGGCCGACCGCGTTGTGAAGGGGTTGGGGGGGCGCCGTCCTCCTGACACCACCTGCCAAAAATGCAATGCCGAATTCCGTTGGGAACAAAGTACCCTGGGCGGGTGGTCGATGATTTTGGTGAAGTCCGGTCGGGCTTGTGACTGTGGTTATGGCCTGGCTTTGGATCCCGAGCGGACCGATAAGGTATAAATTTCTTTCCCAAAAGGCCTCATTTGCGCCATATTTGCGCTGATTTTTTGCTATTTTCTTATGGTTACCTCCGCAGCATCAAGTAGTCCTTGACGGTGATTTGATCCGCGCGCATATCACTGTGTAAAATAATGAAAGAGCTTGTGAGGCAAAGAATGCAATCGAGTGGCAGAAAGAAAAGTAAGTGGTCTGCCCTTGGGGTTACAGGCGCTGTTGCCGTGACGTTTGGGTTGGTTATTGGACTGGTGGGTCATGCAGACCCGGTGAATGCCAATCGCTCAACCATTCAAGTCACCATCGACGGCCTGCGCTCCAATGATGGCACCGTTTACGTGGCGATTTACGACAATCCGGACGCGTTCCCGAAATGGAATGTCCATCGGGTTGCAACACGGACCACGGCGCAGAACGGCCAAGCAGTGGCAGAGTTCCGCAATCTGGATCCGGGCAATTATGCCATGGCCTTTTTCCATGATGAGAACTCCAATGGCGAGTTCGACCAAGGCCTGTTTGGTTTCCCTCTGGAGGGCTATGGCTTTTCCAATGACGCCAAACCGAAATTGGGGCCGCCGCCTTTTGAGGAAGCAGCCTTTGCTGTCAATGATGGCGGAGCGGTGACCTTGAAGGCCCAGATGCAGTACTGATTAAAAAACCCCCTGCGCATCCGCGCAGACATAACAAAGCCGTCTCAAATGAAGTGAGACGGCTTTTTCGTTTGTCGGATCGGAAAATGTCAGGACGTCGCGGCCATGGACGGCTCAGGGGTGCGCAGCGTGTCTTGGGTCGGGTTTTCCGGACGCCATGAAATGCGATTGGCACCACCCCGGCGTTGCAGGTGATTGATGATTTCCCGATCGGCCCGGACCAAATGCTCAATCACCCAGCGGGCCATCAAATCATAAACCTCTCGGGCCGTGTCCACCGTTGGATTGGCTTGGTAGCGTTCGCCAATATCATAGAGCTCTGCGGCAAAGCGGGCATGGGAGTCTTGGTGTGCGCCAGCATCCGGGAAAATAATACGCTGCATTAAGCGTTCTTCGCGCTCAAAATGCACCCGGGTATAGCGGATCAGATCAAGAATAACTTGCGCCATGTGACCTTTGCGAAACGGCGCAGCCTCGATCAGTTCTTCCGCTCTATTGATGTAATGGACCAGATTTTTGTGGTCATCATCAATCTCTTTGATGCCCACGGCCATTTGGTCACGCCAGACGATTTGACCCATAGTGTCCTTGACCCAAACCTTATCAATCTTTGGAGCTGAACAGCTGTTTACGCTTTGCAGCACGTGACAATAGGGTGACGTTCCGAGGCCCGCTAATCAAGAGTGAAAGAGTCAGGCTAAGAAGAGTTTTAAAATTTAAAACAAAAGTCCATATTCCTTGGTCTATGGTTATACCGCCTCTTGCACCGATTGGACGGGGTTGTTGGTGGGATACGCGGTTTCGGGCACAGCGGAAAGGGCATGGGCGAGAGCGGGCGCCCCATAGGCATTGTCGCTGGCCACAGCGCTTAATCTTTGACGCCAGAGTCGAGCCCCCCGACGACCATGAAATAAGCCGGTCAGATGGCGGGTCAAACGTTTCAAAGGCTGACCCGTTGCGGCCAAATGATCCGCATAGGGCATCAGAGACCGAACGATCGCATGGCTGTCGGGCACAGGCGCATTCGGATCGTTGAAAACATCCCGATCCACGGTGGCCAGGATCTCTGGGGTCTCATAGGCCGCCCGGCCAATCATGACCCCGTCCAGTCCAGTCTCCAAATGCTCTTGGGCTGCTGGGATCGATCGGATGCCGCCATTGATCACAATGCGAAGCTCTGGGAAATCCGCTTTCAGCCGATGCACCACCGGGTAGCGCAGGGGCGGGATGTCCCGATTTTCCTTTGGCGACAGCCCCGATAGGATGGCTTTGCGGGCATGGACAATAAAAACCCGGCAGCCCGCTGCGGCCACGGTTTCCACAAACCGGGCCAAGAAGTCATAGTCGTCTTGGTCATCGATCCCGATGCGATGCTTCACCGTGACCGGAACGGCAGAGGACTCAGCCATGGCTGTGACGCAGTCGGCAACCAAAGCCGGTTCGGCCATCAAACAGGCCCCAAACCGTCCGCTTTGCACCCGGTCTGATGGGCAGCCGACATTCAGATTGATCTCGTCATAGCCCCAAGCCGCTGCGATCTGCACCGACCGGGCTAGATCCAATGGGTCTGAGCCGCCCAATTGCAAAGCCAAGGGATGTTCTGCCGCGTCATGGTCCAAATGGCGGGCCGGGTCGCCATGAATTAAGGCACCGGTGGTGACCATCTCCGTATAGAGCAGCGCATGCCGGGAGAAGTGCCGCAGGAAATAGCGGTCATGCCGGTCGGTCCAATCCATCATCGGGGCGACGCAGAGGCGCCGCGCGGTCATCACGTCCACGGTCTTACAACATTGCAGGTTCGGTGTTGGCGAGAGGCGGCATCAAACCATGTTCCGGTTTTGGGAACAAGATCGGGCTTGAGTCAGGAAAAACGACTCGGGACGCATTTTGTTCTTTTCATGTTCTCATAATGCGGGTACAAAAAAAGAACAAAGAGAGATCAATCACCCAAGCGGGACCAAAGGAGAGACCAATGGCCAAAGCTGTGCAGGAATTTGCCGCCCTCGGAGCCCTGTTTGGGGGCATTTACGCCTGGACCGTTTTGGGCTCCGCGCTCGCGCTCTAAGAGGCTGTCCACAAGGGTCCCCAAAGCCGTTTTTTTCCCAGACTGATGACCAGGGCTTTGATTTAGCGGGCTTTGAGTTGGTGGTCTTTGATTTTCTGGGGTTGTCCCGCTACGATCATCGTCTCGAGCCGCGCGCGCAGACATGCGGCACGCAACGATTGGGAAACAACGCCGGTGAAGCGAGGATCCATCGAGGCCGCCTGGGTCGGCAGCGCGCAATGCGAAGGCTGTGGCATTCGGGAAATGGCGCTTTTCAAGGATCTGCAGAAGGAAGATTTCGATCTCATCCATCTGCCGATTGAAGAAGTGTCGCTGAAGGTCGGAGAGGCGCTCTATGAGGCGGAAGACGCCGCCGAAGCGGTGTTTACCTTGCGCGTTGGGCTGGTGAAGCTGGTGGCTTATTTGCCCGATGGCTTGCACCGGATTGTCCGATTGATGCGACCGGGCGATACCATTGGCATGGAAGCCATGGTTGGGGAGCGCTATGAGCATTCCGCCGTGGCACTACAGCCCTCGGAATTTTGCCGGATCCCAACCAAAGTTGTGGACCGCCTCAGCGCGGAGACACCGCGCTTGCACCGTCAATTGATGGACCGCTGGCATCGTTGTGTCCGCGAGGCCGACAACCGCCTGATCGGTCTGTCTACGGGCAGTGCCAAATCCCGGGTTGCTCGGCTTGTGTTGGATCTGCCCATGGAAGATGACCAGGGTGCTGTGGTTGTGGCTGCTCCCGGCAATGCGGCGCACCGTGGTCCTGGAGAGCCAGGGTCTTCTGTTATCCGGACTTTATTTGGCCGGGAAGATATGGGGGCGATGCTGGGGGTGACCACCGAGACCGCCAGCCGGATGATTGCCGATCTGCGCCGCTCCGGTGCGCTGCAGGAGTTGGGTGGCAATCGGGTCAAATGCAACGACAGCCTATTGCGAGAATTCGCGGGTGAATCATAGCATTTTGGCAAAGCCAAAATGCGGCCCGAGCGGCAGGCGTTTGCGGAGCAAATGCCGGGAGCGCTCATAGCGTTTTGCCTCCGCGTTGAAAGTTCTCCTCGATCCTCCCTCAAAAAACTTTCATTGGACCTAACCGGCGCGCTGGCATCTTCTGGCGTCCCGCACTGCGGCACTCGACTATTTTCAAAAGGTCTTTCTCCCATGCGCAAAGTGATATTGGTTTTGATTGATGGCCTCGGCCATGATGTCTCTCTTCAGGAATTGGGCTATCTGGAAGCTTTGGTGGCCGCAGGCATTGCCGCACGCTGTCGGATGCAAAGCGTTTTGCCCAGCCTGTCCCGACCGGCCTATGAGTCGCTGCACACAGGGGTTGCGCCGGTGGTCCATGGGGTGACCTCCAACGAGGTCGTGCGCATGACCACCCATCCCAATGTGTTTTCTGCTGTGCGCCAAGCCGGGGGCCATACGGCGGCGGCGGCCTATTCCTGGTTTGCCGAGCTGTATAATGGCTGCCCCTATGACCCGGTGATGGATATGGAGGTCAATGGCGGCGAGGGGGCGATTGAACATGGCCGGTTTTATCTGGTTGACCCCACCCCGGACAGCGAGGTGCTGCGCGCCGGTGACCGCCTGATCCGTACAACCAGCCCGGATTACATGCTGATCCACCCCATGGGCTGCGATCATATGGGGCACACCCATGGCGGCGGGTCAGTGCAGCAACGCCGCGCAGCAGCCGGGATTGACGACCTTCTCTCGCGCATGCTGCCGGACTGGCGCGCCATGGGCTACCATGTCTTTGTCACCAGCGACCATGGCATGTCCGTCGACGGCAACCATGGTGGGACCATGCCCATCGTCCGGGAAGTGGCGTTTTATGAGATCCCGCCCGAGGGCGAGGCTTTAGGGCGTCCGGCCGGGGCGGACTATGGGGATTGCGCCGACCAGCTTTCCGTCGCACCGACCATATTGGACCGCATGGGCGTGCCCTTGACCGACAGCATGACAGGGCCGGTGCTGTAACCGGCACACCAATGTTGGCTTCAGTCCCCTAGTGCAGCAGCAGGTCTTTGAGCAGCGGCTTGTAGTCGGCAAAGCGTTTGAGCTTAACCGATTGGGCTTTGGCCGCTTCGTCACAACGGCGCAGGAACAAAGCGCCGGTTTTGTGCGGATTGACTTGAAATTCCGCAACCTCAGAGATGCTCATCTTGCCGCCTTGAAGGCCAAGGGTCAGCACGGATTGAGGGCTCAGCCTGCTGAAATATTTCGCATCCACGGCACACAGATAGCGCTTGGCTTCCACATGCAAGCGGATCGGTTCCGTCACCGAGGGCGGGAAATGAGTCGACAGATGCTCCGCCCCCCAGGCTTCGTGATTATTGTCTAGGCCATCCTCATAGCAGGCTTTGCCCAGCGGAGAGGTAAAATGGCCCACGTCATGCAGCAAGGCTGCGGCGACCACATTGGGTGCCGCATTGGCGGCTTCAGCGCGCATGGCGGCCTGAAGCATATGGGAGGCCATGCTGACCTTTTCGCCAAGGTAATCATCCTGACCTTGGACATCGAACAATTCTTCAAGCCACTCTAAAACAGGTCCGCCTTTGGGCGGGATAGGATCGGCGACGTCACTGTGCGCCATGTTCTTGCTCCACGAAAACAGGGAGAACCACATCGCCTTTTTACCATTATAAGCGAGATACTCAAGTATTCCTTTTGGCTATGGGAGGCGTATTCATTGAAAAGTTGTGTGCCAATCTTCAGGTCTACTTAGATATGAGTTGGGCGATTGGTCTAGATTATTAATGAATGGTTGTAGACTATGAATGAACATTCACCCGACGGATAAGAAAACCTTTAGGTCCGTTGCGGGCAAGGACCTTCTACCCGAGGGTGAAGGTGTCGGTCGCGCAGGATCTGCGCTCAGAACGCATTCCCATGCCTGTCCATCCGGGAGTGTGAAGTCGACACTTTCTTCTCTTGCATTCATCAGCACCAGCACATCCGGACCGTCCCCATTGCCACGCAGCTGCATGGCAAAAGCCCCGCGCGCATGACCCCAGGCCTCACCCTCCAGCAACGCCCCATCGGGGGCCCGCCACAAGACGTCAGTCTCGGGCGACAGCCAGCGGTCGCGCTGAAACTGATCCAAGCGGCGTCGCAAGTCGATACAACTGCGGCAAAAGCGCAGCAGATCTTGGTCCGCCGCTGACCAGTCGATCCAGGACAAAGGACTATCCTGGCAATAGGCATTGTTGTTGCCGTGTTGGCTCCGACCGATTTCATCGCCAGCGCAGAGCATCGGCACGCCCAAGGACAGGAAGAGACTGCCGAGCAGAGCCCTCCGGGCTCGAAGACGCCGGGCTTCGATTTCTCTTCGATCAGGATGGCTGCTCTCAACAGGGCCTTCATGGCCGAAATTGCGGCTGCCTTCATGGTCGGAGCCATCGCGATTGTCTTCGCCATTGGCGTGATTGTGCTTCTGCCCATAGGCCGTCAAATCGGCCAGGGTGAAGCCGTCATGGCAGGTAACAAAGTTGACCGACGCGCTTGGCCGCCGCCCGGAGCCCTGGAACCGATTGCTCGATCCGGCCAGGGCGGTGGCCATGGCGGCCGCATCGCCACCGCCTTCGGTCAACCAGAAAGCCCGCACGGCATCGCGATAGGCATCATTCCATTCCATCCAGGGCGGCAGGAAGGCCCCAGCCTGATAGCCCCCCGGGCCAATGTCCCAGGGCTCGGCAATCAGGCGCACCCCGCGCAGCACCGGGTCTTGGGTGATGGCCGACAGCAAGGGTGCGACCGGGTCGAAGGGGCCGAAGGAGCGGCCTAGGGTGGCGCAGAGGTCAAACCGGAAGCCATCGACGCCATATTCGGAAACCCAGCGCCGCAGGGCGTCCATCACCTGGCGCAGCACCATGGGGTGATCCAGATTGATCACATTGCCGCAGCCGCTGTCATTGTGGAAACTGAGCGGGTCTTCGGCATGGGAGCGATACCAGGCCCGTTCGCCCAAGCCCCGGAAGCTCACCGCCGGACCGAGGATCCCGCCCTCGGCCCCATGGTTGAACACCACATCCAAAATCACCTCGATCCCGGCCTCGTGCAACGCGCCGATGGCGTCGCGCAAGGATTCTGGGGACCCCATGGACGGGTCCGGGGCCGCCAACACAGCCGGGTTGTAGCCCCAGTAATTGGTTAGCCCCAGCGGCCAGAGATGGGGTTCATCCAAACAGGCGGTCACCGGCAGCAGTTCCAGTGCGCTGACCCCGAGCCCGGTCAAATGGCTGATCAGTGCCGGATGCGCCAAACCAGAAAAGCGGCCTTGGTGCTCTCCGGGCACCTCCGGCAGCAGGCGGGTCAGGCCTTTAACATGGCTCTCATAGACCACGCTCTCGATCCAGGGCCGACGGGTCAGCGCTTGGGCCGGGCGGAGTGGCGCACAGACAACGCAGCGGGGCAGGGCGCGATAGTTTGGCGTTGGATCCGGGGCTAGGGCGAGAAGGGCGGCGCGCTCATCTTGGGCCAAGGCGTCCTCAGACGGCGGATGATGACCAAACAGGCTCTGATCCGGATGGAACGGGCCGTCCAATGCCCGGGCCATGGGATCCAGCACCAGCTTGTCCGGATTGAAGCGCTGCCCGGCGCTGGGGGTCCAGGGGCCATGGATACGGAAGGCATAGCGCAGTCCCGCTCCGGCGGGTGCGCCAAAGGGATTGCCGACCAGTCGACCTTGGAACACCCCTTCCACCGTGGCCGGGGCAAAGGACAGGCGGATTTCTTCGGCTTGGTCGATGGAGGCCCGATGATCCGGATCGGCTGCCATGGCGGGGGTCAAGGGCGGAAACAAACACAGCTCAACCCGGCTTGCGCCATCGGCAAAAACCGCGAAGCACACGCCGCCGCCATCCGCCTCGGACAGCAAGGTTGCTCCCAAGGCAGAGTGGGTCCAGGGCAGTAAGTCCGGTGCCTGAGGATCCGGGCGCGGGCTCATCGGGGATCCGGGCTTAGGATCACCGTGGCCAAGGGCGGGATGGTCGGCAGCACCGACCAGCCATGGCCATGGCTCGGGACCGGTTCGGCATTCAGGGCCAAATCACCCAACCCGGAGCCGCCATAACAGGCCGCATCGCTATTGAAAATGCAGCGCCACAGCCCCCCTTGGGGCAGGCCAATGCGATAGCCGTGATGCGGGGTCGGGGTGAAATTGCAGACCACCAGCAACAGGTCTTTGGGGTCGGCCCCTTTGCGCAAATAGGCCAACACCGAATGATCCGCATCGGTGCAGTCGACCCAGGCGAAGCCTGCCGGGTCGCAATCCCGGCTGTGCAGCGCCGGGTCATGGCGATAAAGCTGCAGCAAATCCCGTGTGAGATCACGCAGGCCCTGGTGCCAATGGATCTCGAGCAAATGCCAATCCAGGCTCTGGCCATAGGCCCATTCCCGGCCTTGGCCAAACTCCCCGCCCATGAACAGCAGTTTTTTGCCCGGATGGGTCATCAGAAACGCCAGATAGGCCCGCAGTCCGGCGAATTGCTGCCAGCTATCCCCGGGCATGCGGCCGAGCAGGGAGCGCTTGCCATGGACAACCTCGTCATGGGACAGCGGCAGGATGTAGCGCTCCGAATACGCATAGACCATGCCGAAGGTCAGCTCATGGTGATGCCAGCGGCGATGGATCGGGTCGCGGGAGATATGGGACAGCGTGTCATTCATCCAGCCCATATTCCATTTATAGTCAAAGCCGAGCCCGCCATGTTCGGTGGGAGCGGAGACCCCGGGCCAGGAGGTGCTTTCCTCAGCAATGGTGATCGCCCCGGGGCACAGAGCGTGAAGGGTGTCGTTTAAGCGGCGCAAAAAAGCGACTGCCTCCAGATTTTCCCGACCACCCTGATGGTTGGGCACCCACTCCCCAGGCTCGCGGCTGTAATCCAAATAAAGCATGGAGGCGACCGCATCGACGCGAAGCCCGTCAATATGGAATTCTTCGATCCAAAACAGGGCATTGGCGAGCAGGACATTGACCACTTCGGTGCGGCCATAATTGTAGATCAGGGTGCCCCAATCCTCATGGCGGCCCTGGCGCGGATCCGCATGCTCGTAAAGCGCGGTGCCGTCAAATTGCGCCAAGCCATGGGCATCTTCGGGGAAGTGGCCGACCACCCAATCGAGCAACACGCCAATGCCCGCCTGGTGGCAGGCATCAACAAAGGCCTTAAAGCGTTCGGGCGGGCCAAGGCGACTGGTCGGGGCGAATAGGCCGGTCGGTTGGTAGCCCCAGGAGCCATCAAACGGATATTCGCTGATCGGCAGCAACTCGATATGGGTAAAGCCCATCTCGACCACATAGGGGATCAATTGTGCGCTCAGCTCATCCCAGCTCAGCGGCGTCCCCGATCCAGAGCCGCCAGGGTCGGGATGGCGACGCCAGGACGGCGCATGGACCTCATAGATTGACAACGGCGCATCCTGGCGCACGGTCTGCCCCCGTCGGGCCACCCAATCCGCATCGCCCCAGCCATAGTCCGGCAGGCCATGGACCACCGAGGCGGTATGCGGCGGATGTTCCGCCTGGAAGGCAAAGGGATCGGCCTTCAAAGGCAGCAATTGGCCGTCCTGGCCGAGGATTTCAAATTTGTACAGGCTGCCTGCGCCGACATCGGGCAGAAAAATATCCCATAGGCCGGAGCCCGGATGCGGGCGCATGGGCGCGCGGCGGCCATCCCAATGATTGAATGGACCGACCACCGACACCCGCTGTGCATTGGGCGCCCAAAGAGCAAAGCGGGTCCCGGCTGCGCCGTCGAGCGTACAGGGATGGGCGCCCAAACTTTGGTAAAGCTGTTGATGGGTGCCTTCGACAAACAAATGCCGATCCATCTCGCCTAAGGTTGAGCCAAAGCCATAGGCATCCGGCTCTTCCCAGGACGCGCCATCGGAGAAGGTCAGATGCAGCCGATAGCCCGGCTTTAGGGTTGTTGTATCTGGCAGGTCTGCCGCGAACAGACCTTCGGGCCGGATTTGATCCAAGGACAGATTTGCCCCGTCCTCGATCAGGACAGACACGGCTAAGGCATCGGGCCGGAACACCCGGATGCAGCGCCCGCCGGTCTCAGTGCAGTAGAGCGGATCCGCCGGGCCGTCCTGAATTCCGAGCAAAGCAAACGGATCCCGGGCTCTGCCACTCAACAGATCGGCAAAGGGATCGGCCCGCAGTGGCGCGGGTTCGGGTGGGGGTGGCGGTTTGGCTTTTGATATGGGGGCGGGTTTGGCCATGGCCTGAGTGTAGGGCCTAGCCTGCATCGCCTCCAGAGGGTTTCGCTGCTGCCTTGGCCGTGGTCGGCTTTTTCGCCGCCGGTTTTTTCGCCGCAGGCTTTTTGGCAGCGGGCTTTTTCGCTGTGGCAGTTTTCGTTGTGGCGGTTTTGGCTGTGGTCGCCTTCGCCCCAGAGGTTTTGGCCGTGCTTGTTTTCGCCGTTGTGCTCCGGGGTTTGCGCGGCGCTTTTGGTTTGGGTGCGGCTGCCGGGGGCGCAGGGGCCGGGGCCGGAGCAGAGGCAGCCGCAGGAGTAGGGGCTGGGGTTGGAGGCGCAGCAGGCGCAGGCGGTGCGGCGGCGACGGGTTGGGCGGCCAGATCGGCCATCACCCAAGCCTCAGCCTTCAGCCAATGCTCGCGCTCCTTGCCCATGGGTTGGCCTTCTTCAAGCCAAATGAAATAGGCCCGCTCCTGGATCCGGGCTTCCAACTCCGCTTTCATCGCCGCTTCTCCCTGCCGCGCCTTCCCTTACCTCTGGCCGGAGTGTGCCTTGGGCCGCCATTGGGAACAAGGGGACCTCGGCCAAGATTGTCGGGGGTTTGGCAAAAAATGGTTCACCGCTAGCCTTTGACAGGATCCAAGGTGATGCGCCAGAGCTCTTCATCCTGGCGGTCCATCAGCCGGACGGTCATTTGCTCCGTCACGCCATCAATGTCCACCAGACCAAAGAATTGCAGGCCCGCTGTGGGCGGCAGGTTGAAACCTTGCTCTGGGGTGGGTGCCTTGAAAAAGCGGACCTCGGGGCCGAAGGTGCCATCCAGCGGGTTCGGTCCGAAGCTGCCCGCATGCAGCGGTCCGGAAACAAACTCCCAAAACGGATTGAAATCCTGGAACCCGGCGCGCTCCGGGCTGTAGTGATGGGCTGCGGTGTAATGCACATCGGCGGTGACCCAGACCGTATTCTGGATGTTGGCTGCCTTGAGGAAGCGCAGCAGATCGGCGAATTCCAGCTCCCGACCGCCGGGCAGGCCCGGATCGCCATTGGCGACGGCCTCCACACCACTCAAGGTCTCCCAATCGTCCCAGACATTCAGACCAATCGGCATGTCACAGGCGATGACTTTCCACGTTGCCCGGGACGCCGCCAAGGCCTGCTTAAGCCAAGCATGTTGTGCCGCGCCGAGCACCCGGCTCTGCGGCGTCATTTCGGTTTGGCGGCCATCGGAATTGGGACCGCGATAGGAGCGCAGATCCAAAAAGAACACATCAAGCAACGGGCCATAGGCGATTTTGCGATAGACCCGACCCGGTTCCGCAGGGGTGAAGCGGATCGGGGTCATTTCATGGAAGGCCCGACCGGCCCGCGCCGCCAGCAGCGGCACGGACTTTTCCGTATAGCGGTCGTCCTCGGTCAAATCCTTGGCCGCAGACCAATTGTTCACCACCTCATGGTCGTCCCATTGGAAAAAGGTCGGGATCTGGGCATTCATCGCCCGGACATGGGCATCCAGCATGTTGTATTTCCACTGGCCGCGAAACTCCTCCAGGGTCTCGGCCACCTTGCGCTTCTCCTCGGTCAGGATGGTGTTTTTCCAAACAGCGCCGGTGCGCAGGGTCATTTCATCGGCCATGGCATTGTCGGCATAGACCGTGTCCCCGGAATGGATGAAAAAATCCGGCTCATGCTTGGCCATGATGGCATAGGTCAGCATGCCGACATCATCAATGCCAAAGCCCTGGCCCGCCGTATCCCCGGACCAGACAAAGCGGACCGAACGGTTTTGGCTCGGCGCGGTGCGGAACCGCCCGGTGACGGGCGCGGAGGTCGCCTGTAGGTCGGACAGGTCCGCTGCAACAAAGCGATAAAAGATCTCTTGCCCGCTTGGCAGGCCCTCTAGGAGCCGCTTGACGGCAAAATCACCCTCGGGCAGGGCCGTCAAAGGCGGCAGCTTGATCGGATTGGCAAAGTCCTCCCTGGTCGACAGTTCCATCATCACCTGCGAGGGCCGATCGACCCGGGTCCAAACCATCCCGGAGTTGGTGCTGACATCGCCCGATTGGACGCCATGGGTAAAGTTGGGGCGGCTGCCGGCTCTGGACAGGTTCGGCATCGCCAAGGGGGAGGCAATGGTCGAAGCCACGACCAAGGCGGAGGCCCCTTTTAGGACAGAGCGACGGGATAGGGGCGAGGGGCGCATCAATCACCATGGATTTGGGGAGGAGGGGAACAGTCTATCTGCGAATTATACGCAGTCTCAAATGTCCGATCTCGGACAATTGGATGAAAAACGGTTGACCCTTTTTCGACAAATTGGTGTTTGGTGGGCAGAAAGCAGGCACTGCCCAAAAATAAGGCTGTTTCTTAAAGCCCTTAGGGCAATGCCGAATCGATGTGCAGTTGGGGTGAATTTCGTCGATTAGATGCTGCGGTTAAGTGCTATTCGCAACCGAAACCCCTATAAATCTTGCAGATTTGCAGAATTGATTGACCCATTCGATGATATTGCCCAGAGCCACAGGGGCTTCTATGGCGCGCCAACGGTTTGAAAACGTTTCCGAATTATGTCTCCCTTGTGGTGCGGCGCAAAAAATTGCTCTGGACAAGGGACTTATTGTCAGGAAATTCTTGATTTCATCCTCTCGCCACCTTATCCAATTAGTACTGATTTGGTCCTGATTGAGGGCGGCGCGAAAAGCCCTGACGGGCTGCAGCGGGTTCAGATGGTTTTTGGCCAATCTGCTCCCCGTTTTCAAGCTTCGTCACCCTGATCGGACAGGCTGGCTTTAAGGGGTGCGTGATGTTTCGCATCAACAAACTGACCGATTATGCCGTTGTGCTGTTGGTCGACATGGCCCGAACCGGGCGGGTCCGCGCGGCCCAGCAGATCGCCTCCGAAACCGGAGTGCCACTGCCGACCGTGTCCAAGGTGATGAAAGCCTTGGTGCGCGGCGCGCTGGTCACCTCGACCCGGGGTGCGGCGGGCGGCTATGCCCTGGCGAGACCAGCCACTGACATTACGGTTGCCGACATGATCCAAGCCTTGGAAGGGCCGATTGCCCTGACCGCTTGCGTGGACACCGGCGATGATCTTTGCGGTTTGGAAACCCTGTGTCCGATGCATGGCCATTGGAATGCGGTGAACCGCAAAGTCGAAAATGCGTTAAGAGCTGTGACCTTAGCCGAAATGGCTGAGCCTCTCCTTGGGGAACCGCCGGAGGCGGCAGGGGGAGCATGGTTCAAGGGGGCCGTCCCGGCCTAACAGACAATCTGGTCAGGGTCGGATGATCCTGGTCAGGAGATAAAACTTTGTGCGTTGGCACCGGTGCGACGGAGGTGGTGGGCCTCGGAACCGGGCTGAAACCCTTAATGGTGAGAGAAAAGCGATGGCTGCTGTTCAGGAAACGGTGCAAACGGTCCAAGAGGTCTCGGAGCAGTATAAATACGGCTTCGTCACCGATATTGAATCCGACAAGGCCCCCAAAGGCCTGAACGAAGACATCATCCGCTTCATTTCGGCGAAAAAAGAAGAGCCGGAATGGATGCTGGAATATCGCCTGAAGGCGTTCGAATATTGGAAGACCCTGGAGGAGCCGGAATGGGCCAAGGTGGTCTACCCGGCCATCAACTACCAAGACGTCTACTACTATGCGGCGCCGAAGCAAAAGGCCGGTCCTCAGAGCTTGGATGAAGTCGATCCGGATTTGCTCGACACTTACAAAAAGCTCGGCATCCCCCTGAAAGAACAGGAAATTCTGGCCGGTGTTGTGGCGGTGGATGCGGTCTTTGACAGCGTCTCCGTGGCCACCACCTACAAAAAAAAGCTCGCCGACATGGGCGTGATTTTCGGCTCGATTTCCGAAGCGATGCATGAGCATCCGGAACTGGTGAAGAAATATCTCGGCACCGTGGTCCCTTACACGGATAACTTCTTCGCCGCCTTGAATGCTGCGGTGTTCACCGATGGATCCTTCGTTTACATCCCCAAGGGTCTGCGCTGCCCGATGGAGCTGTCGACCTATTTCCGGATCAACGAGCAGAACACGGGCCAGTTCGAGCGTACGCTGATCGTCGCCGACGAGGGCTCCTATGTGTCCTATTTGGAAGGCTGCACCGCCCCACAGCGTGACGAAAACCAGCTGCATGCCGCCGTGGTCGAACTGATCACCATGGATGATGCGGAGATCAAATACTCCACGGTGCAAAACTGGTATCCGGGCGATGAAAACGGCAAAGGCGGGATCTATAACTTTGTCACCAAGCGGGCCGCCTGCCGGGGTAAGAACTCCAAAGTGATGTGGACCCAGGTCGAAACCGGCTCCGCCATCACTTGGAAATATCCGTCTTGCATCCTGCAGGGCGAAAACTCGGTTGGCGAGTTCTATTCCGTCGCCATCACCAACAAGCGCCAACAGGCCGACACCGGCACCAAGATGATCCATATGGGCAAAAATACCCGCTCCCGGATCATCTCCAAGGGCATCTCCGCCGGGCGTGCGGATCAAACCTATCGCGGTCTGGTGCGGATCAATCCGAAGGCCGAGGGCGCGCGAAACTTCACCCAATGTGACAGCTTGCTGATCGGCGAGGACTGCGGGGCCCACACGGTGCCTTACATCGAAAGCCGCAATCCGTCGGCCATGGTCGAACATGAAGCGACCACCAGCCGGATCAGCGAAGAGCAGCTGTTCTACTGCTTGCAGCGCGGCCTGTCCGAAGAGGACGCCGTGGCGCTGATCGTCAATGGCTTCTGTAAGGAAGTGCTGCAGACCCTGCCGATGGAATTCGCCGTCGAGGCCCAGAAGCTGGTCGGTATCAGCCTGGAAGGCAGCGTGGGCTAAGGCCCGCTGCCCGGCTGGCCCGGGCTGCCGATGAAGAGTGACACCGTCGCGCCAAGGGCGCGGGAGTTTAAACAGCGGATCAAGGCCGGGCGGAGGTGGGCTGCCCCCAAGATCCCCGAGCGAAGAGTGTGAGGAGCCGAACCATGGCTTTGTTGGAAGTCAAAGACGTCGCCGCGAAGGTTGAAGCCACTGATACCGAGATCCTGAAGGGCCTGTCCCTCAGCCTCAATCCCGGTGAAGTGCATGCCATTATGGGCCCGAACGGGGCGGGCAAGAGCACCTTGTCCTCCATCATCACTGGCAAGCCGGGCTATGAAATGACCGGCGGTTCGATCCTGTTTGACGGCAAGGATCTGAGCGAGCTGGACCCCAATGAGCGCGCCTGTGAAGGCATCTTCCTGTGCTTCCAATATCCGGTGGAAATCCCCGGTGTTGGCTTCACCACCTTCCTGAAGACCGCCTTGAACGCCAAGCGGAAATATTTCGGCGAAGATGAAATCGAGCCGATGGCCTTCCTGAAGCTGATGCGGGAAAAGACCAAAATGCTTGGCATTTCTGACGAGATGATGAAGCGTCCGGTCAATGTCGGCTTCTCCGGCGGTGAAAAGAAGCGCGCCGAAGTGCTGCAAATGGCCATGCTTGAGCCGAAGCTGATGATCCTCGATGAAATGGACAGCGGCCTGGACATTGACGCCCTGCGCATTGCTGCAGAAGGGGTGAACGCGCTGCGCTCCCCGGACCGGGCGGTCCTGGTGATCACCCACTATCAGCGCTTGCTGGACTATATCGTGCCCGACCATGTCCATGTGTTGGCCGATGGCAAGATCGTCAAATCCGGTGGCAAGGAATTGGCCCTGGAGCTGGAAGCCAAAGGCTATGCGGAATTCGCCGGCAAGGCCGCCTGATCCACCCTTGTGTTTGCGCAAGGTGTTTTGGATCGGCAGAACGGCGAAGGAGACCGTCAGATGAGCAGTGTAACCGCAGAAGTGGAAAGCATTCCCTTCCTGGATGGCGCCCCAGACAGCGACGCCGCCGGGGCCCCCTGGCTTTCGGATTTGCGGGCCCAAGGCCTGGCCGTATATCGCACCCGGGGCCTGCCCGGCACCAAGGTGGAAGCCTGGCGCTATACCAATCTGGGCAAGCTGAAAAAGATTGATTTCAAGTCCCCGGATGGCAGTGCCTCCCTGGACGTCAACGCCATGGAGGGTCTCCCGGTCTTGGATTTGGCCGGACCTCGGATCGTGTTGGTCAATGGTCAGGTGGATGAGGGCCTGTCCCTGCTCGGTGATTTGCCCCGGGGTGTTGAGGTCGAAAGCCTGGCCGAGGTGCTGGCGGGATCGCCCGATACGCTGAAGGGCTCTTTGGGCGGCGCGCCCATCGAGGAACTGCCTTTGGCGGCGCTCAACACCGGCATGCTCAAAGACGGCGTGGTGATCCGGATTGCCGCCGACACCAGCTTGGCGATGCCGTTGCATGTGGTCAGCGTTGCCGTGGCCCGGGACGAGGCGGTGGTGTTCCACCCCCGGACTGTGATCGTGATGGAACCGGGTGCCTCGGCGGTGATCGCTGAAAGCCATGTCACGGTCGGGGAGGCGGCCAGCTTCTCCAATGGCGTGGCCGAGATCAAAGTCGGTGCCGGTGCCACCCTGAAGCATTACAAATATCTCGGCGAAGGGGCAGAGGGGCATAATGTGGCCTCGGCTCTGGTCGATGTGGCCGAGAATGGCGCTTATGAGACCTTCTCCCTGGCCTTGTCCGGTCGCCTCAGCCGCAATGAGGTCCGGGTGACCCTGTCCGGCGAAGGCGCCGATGGCGTGGTTTCCGGGGCCTATGCGGTGCGTGAAGGCCAGCATGTGGACAACACGGTGTTGGTGGACCATGCGGTGCCGCGGGCGACCTCGAACCAGTTCTTCAAGGGCGTGCTTGATGAAACCGGTCGGGCGGTGTTCCAAGGCAAGATCCTGGTCCGGCGTCACGCCCAGGAAACCGATGGCCAGCAGCTGCACAACGCCCTGATGCTGAGCCGGGGGGCCGAGGTCGACACCAAGCCCGAGCTGGAAATCTATGCCGATGACGTCAAATGCTCCCACGGCGCGACCTGTGGCGAGATGGATGACAATCAGCTGTTCTATCTGATGGCTCGGGGCCTGGATGAGGATACGGCCCGGGCGCTGTTGATTGAGGCCTTCCTGGAAGACGTGGTCGGCTCGATCACCGATGAAGCAGCGCAAGCGGCCTTCCTGGATCGGGTCCGCGTCTGGCAAAAGGCCCGCAATGGCGCGGTCTGGTCCGACGTCTGAGCAGCAACAGAAACAGAGCGGGGGACGCAGCCATGAGCGCGATCATCGAACAAGTCTCCGCCCCGATGGGGGTTGCCGACGCCTCGGATGTCTATGACGTCGAGGCGATCCGGGCCGATTTTCCCGTCTTCGGCAGCAAGGTGCGCGGCAAGGATATCATCTATCTCGACAGCGGGGCCTCGGCTCAGAAGCCCCGCCGGGTGATCGATACCCTGACCGACATGTATCAGTTCGAATATGCCAATGTGCATCGTGGCACCTATTGGCTGTCCGAGCGCTCCACCACTTTGTTCGAGGAAAGCCGCCGCAAGGTCCAGGCCTTCCTGAATGCGGATAAGGAGGAGGAAATCGTCTTCACCATGGGCGCCACCGATGCGATCAATCTGGTGGCGTATAGTTGGGGGCGGGCGTTCCTGGAGCCAGGCGATGAAATCGTCATCTCCGAGCTTGAGCACCATTCCAACATCGTGCCTTGGCAGATGCTGCGCGATGAAAAAGGCGTGGTGCTGAAGGTCGCCCCGATCACCGATGAGGGCGAGTTGGATATGGCCGCTTTCCGGGCTCTGCTGGGTCCGAAGACCAAACTGGTGGCGGTGGCGCACACCTCCAATGTCCTGGGCACCATTCTGCCGATTGAGAAGATCATCGGCGAAGCCCACGCGGTTGGGGCCAAGGTGCTGCTCGATGGCTGCCAAGGGGTGGTGCACTCCCCGGTGGATGTTCAGGCCTTGGATGTGGACTTCTATGTCTTCTCCTCCCACAAGCTCTATGGGCCGACCGGCATTGGCGTGCTCTATGCCAAACATGAGCTGCTGGAGGCGATGCCGCCCTGGCGCGGTGGCGGTGACATGATCCGCACCGTGACTTTCGAGAAGTCCGAATGGGCCGAGGCTCCGGCGAAATTTGAGGCGGGCACGCCCCCCATCGTGCAGGCGGTTGGGCTCGGCGCGGCCATCGACTATGTCCAATCGGTCGGGCTGGAGCGCATTGCCGCCCATGAAGGTGAATTGCTCTCTTATGCCATACAAAAATTGTCGGCAATTGAGGGGTTGCGTTTGATCGGCACAGCTCCCCATAAAGCTGCTGTGGTGTCCTTTACCTTGGATTACGCCCATCCCCATGATGCGGCGGCAATCCTGGATCGCTCCAATGTCTGCATCCGGGTGGGCCACCATTGTGCTCAGCCTTTGATGGAACGCTTAGGCGTTCCTGCCACGGCCCGGGCCTCTTTCGGCATGTATAACCGCAAAGAGGATGTCGATGCCTTGGCCGAGGCTTTGGAAAAAGTTCGGATGTTTTTTGCCTAAGGTGAAACGGGTTGCTTGAACCGCTGCCTCACGCCGAAAGGGAGTAGAAGAAGATGATGCCGCCTTATGCCATCCCGGCTGCGCCGGAGGATCCGCCGGAAGAGGGAGAAATCACCCGCGCCGGAGAGCCCCTGACCGATGGGACTGCACCCGCAGACCCGGAAACCGTCCGCGAGGCTTTAAAGGAAATCTATGACCCGGAAATCCCGGTCAATATCTACGATCTGGGTTTGATCTATGATGTGACCGTGGACGCCAAGGGCGATTGCGAGATCCTGATGACCTTGACCGCACCGGCCTGTCCGGAGGCGGGAACTCTGCCGATGACCGCTGCGGAAACCGCTGCGGGTGTCGATGGCATTGGCGAGGTTGCGGTGACCCTGACCTGGGATCCGCCCTGGACCATGGATCGCATGAGCGACGTCGCCCGTGTCGCCCTGGATATGTTCTAAAAACGCCTGTTTTTGGCCCCCCTGCAGATCAGCCAGATCCGGTCTTGCGCTCTGGGGGTCCAAAACCGCATTTATTGTGTAGTCACTCTGTTCTGCCTTGAGATGAATTGGATCGTAGCATGCCCTTGCCCCCGCCCCTGACCTTGACCGACGCCGCCGTGGCGCGGGTCAAAGCGCTGATGGCCCGGAGCGATCAGCCGATCCTAGGCCTGCGCATCGGCGTAAAAACCGCTGGATGCTCTGGTCTGACCTACACCATCACCTATGCCACCGACGAACAGCCCTTCGAAGAGAAAGTCGATCAGGATGGTGCGGTGGTGTTTGTCGACGCCTCGGCAGTGATGTTCTTGATTGGCAGCGAGATGGACTACCAAGTCGACAAGCTGCAGGCGACCTTCACCTTTAACAACCCCAATGAAACCAGCCGCTGCGGCTGTGGGGAAAGCTTTACGGTGGATCCGAAGGTGGCGGAAAAAGCCGCGACCTGAACGCTTCAAATCGAGATAAAAATTTTGGGAGGCCGCAGGAAATTCTGCGGCCTTTTTTATTGAATTCTCCGATTGATAAATAGCGCTCAGATTGAAAGCCAGCCGCAAACCCCCATCTCCAAACGGCTTATTGAGTGTCTGCATTATTTCTATGGTCTTGTGTTGGTTGTAGATCCTTTGCGAGACCCATTAAGGTTTGGTACGGTGACATAAGCTCTTCACTGACTTCAATTTTGGGGCATGGGTGACGGGGCGGTGGTCCGGGGGTCTGGTGCGTGCGGTTTCCACTTCAAATCACCCTGTTTGCCATTTTCACCCTTGTGGTCAGCGCCACGGCCGGGGCGGTGGCTTGGTATGGCTATCGCAGCCATTCCGATGTGGCGGTGGATTCCGCCGAAGCTCTGATCATTGAGGTCAGCGGTAAGATCGAGGAGCGGGTGTCCTCGCTCTATCGTCCGATGATCGATGCGGCGGTGTTTCTCTCTGGCCTGGATGATTTGTCGCAGTCGCCCAGTGTCGCCCCCCATCCTCTCACCGGGACCATGCTCGATATCCTCGACAATTTGCCCCAGGTCTCCTCGGTTTATTTCGGCTATATCGACGGGCAGAGTTACCATGTGGTCAGTGTCGGCGGGCGTGAAGGGGCGCGGCCCGAGGACCTTGGTGCGCCTGAAAATACCCGCTATGCCCTGCGCTGGATTTACACCGGGCGCGATAAGGTGCGCTATTCCATGTGGCGCTTCCTTGATGCGGGCCGGGTGATGGTCGCCAGCCGGTTTGACGCTGACGAAGCCTATGATGCCCGCAAGCGGATTTGGTTTAAGGAAGGCTTGGCCAATGAGGGCATTGTCCGCACCGACCTCTATCCGTTTTATACCCAAAACCTGATCGGCTTCACCGTCGCACGGCGTTTTGACGGCCCCATTCCCGGGGTGTTTGGCATTGATATCACCATCGAGGCCCTCTCAGAATTCTTGGCCGATCAGCGCTTTGGTGATGACAGCCGGGCCTTCATGTTCGACCCCCAAGGCCAGTTCACCGGGTTTTATCGCCCCGATGTGGTGATGTATGGCGTCGAAGACGCGGAGACGGGAAACCGACGGGCGGTGAAAATCCAGGACACCAACCATCAACTGTTCAATGTGATCTATTATATCAGCCGCGCCATGCAGGACATGTCGCCCGAGACCATTCGGGTCAGCGATGGGGTGCGGGACTATATCGGTCGCATCACGCCCATGGAAACCGGGCTGGGCAAGATAGAATATTTGGTGGCCATGGTGCCCATGGAAGTCATTCTCGGCGACATTGTCCGGTCCGGTCAGATCACCCTGATCATCTCGATCATGATTTTGATCCTATCCCTGCCCATTGTGCTGTTGGTCGCCCGCACCGTGGCCAAACCCTTGGGCCGTCTGTCCCAGGAAACCGCCCGGATCCGCTCCTTCGATCTGGAAGGCGAGGTTGGGATCAAATCCTATGTCCGGGAGATCGACGATCTGGTGCAATCGGTCGCGACCATGAAAACCGGTTTGCGCTCCTTTGGCAGTTATGTGCCGAAATCCCTGGTCGGTCAGATTGTGAAATCGGAGATTACCCCGGAGATTGGCGGTGAACGGCGCAATATGACGGTCATGTTCACCGACATTGTTGGCTTCACCACGGTCTCAGAATCCGTCTCTGCCGAGGATCTGGCCGTCGGCTTGTCGGATTATTTCCAGGATGTCGGCTCCGTCGTGCTGGCCGAACATGGCACCATCGATAAGTTTATCGGCGATTCCGTCATGGCGTTCTGGAACGCACCACTGCCAGCGGACAATCACCCGGCCCTGGCCTGTCGGGCAGCGATTTTGGCCTGTGGGGCCGCTGCTGCGGGCAATGTCTCGCGCCAGGAGAAAGGACTGCCCGTATTCCAGACCCGCTTTGGCCTCAATACCGGGGACACCATTGTCGGCAATATCGGCTCCCAGGAGCGGATGGATTACACTGTCATTGGCGGGCCGGTGAATATGGCCGCCCGCCTGGAGGGTCTGAACAAGGCCTATGGCACCACGGTGTTGATCTCCAACAGTGTGCGCGATGGTCTGGGCGCGGAGTTTCTGGTCCGGTCTATGGATGTGGCCCTGCCCAAGGGCGCTGTGACCCCCATCGAGGTGTTTGAGCTGATGGGCATGGCCGTGGCCCCAGCCGAACCGGAGACGCCAGACGCTGCTGTTGAGGTTGCTCCGGATGCGGAAGCGAGCACCGATACACCTGATTCAGCCAGCACCCTGGAGGGGACCAGTCCTGAGTATCGAATGGCCGGTCAGCAATGCCTGTTGCGGATCTTGCCGCTGCTGCCGATTTGGGAGCAAATGATCGCCGCCTATCGCGACGCCCGATTTGCCGATTGTGCGGCCTTATTGGCGCAAATGGAGGCCGTCGTCCCCGAAGACGGCCCGACCCGTTTGTATCGTAGCCGGGTGGATGCCTTGTTGGCCAATCCTCCTGGTCCAGACTGGACGCCCCTGACGGAGTTCTTGTCAAAATGAGCCGGTTTGTTGTTGTCCTATCGGCGCTACTCTGCGCCTTGGTGATTGGGTTGGGATCGGGTTCGCTGGCGCTGGCGCAATCGTCATCCCGAGTTCCCACCGCCGAGGACCAGGATGTCATCCGCTTGGTGATGACCGAAGAGAATGCGGGCTGGACGGCGGAAACCAAATATCTGCTCAAGGCTTTTGAGATCGCCAATCCGATCTATCGGGTCGAATTGATCATCCGCAAGGAAGACGGCTTTGCCAAGTCGATCCGGGAATTGGTTGCGCGGGGGGAAGCGCCGCATCTGATCCTGGGCCCCTCCACGGAAATCGCCGGGCTCTATCAAACCGGGCATCTCAGCACCCAATCGCCGCGCAATCTCAACCGCGCCTTAGGGGCGGGGGCCTTTTTGCCGGGACCGCTCCAGGTGTTTCGCGCCGGGCCGCAGAAAGAACTGTTTGGCCTGCCCTATCATGGCTGGGTCCAGGCGATCTGGTATCGCAAAAGCTGGTTCCAGGCCCTGAAACTGGAACCGCCGACCACCATTGGCGCCTTGGTGCGCGCGGCGGAAACCATCAAAAAGGCCCAGCACGGCATTTACGGCATCGTTATGGGCAAAGAAGCCGATGTCTACGGCGAACAGAGCTTTTCCATGATTGCCCTGTCTCTCGGCCTGCGGGTGGTGGATGCGGAGGGTGTGCCCAATCTCAACACGCCGGAATTCATCGGCGCGCTCAAAATCTTTAAGCGTCTGATCGACACTAGCCCGCCGGAAGCCAACTCCCCGGTGGGGCGGGATTATTATTTCCAGGATCGGGTGGGGATGATCGTCTATTCCTCCCACATCATGGATGATCTGGCCCTGTCTTCGGCGGCAGCCCGCTCTTTGACGGGCGACAATTATTCCGACCTGGAAGGTAAACCGTTTAATCCCAATCTGCTGCCGGATACCGGGATTGTGTCGGCCTTGGAGGGCATTGAAAAAGCGGCCTTTGGCTCGGTGGTCGGCATCGCTTTTGGCGCGCAGATGGACATGAATGCCCGGCTAGGAGCGGAACGCTTGGCCTGGTATCTGTTGCGCCCCGATGTCCATCTGTCCTGGATCCACAAAGCGCCCGGCGGGATGTTGCCGACCAAGGGAAGCCTGGCGCAAAACCAGCGTTTCCTGCATGACCTCCAAGGCGTAACCCGGCGCTATGGCTCACAACAGATTGCTAATTTGATGGAGGGCATGGAGGTTGTCCGCAATCTCCAGCTTGGCCAGGGCAGTGTGGACAATATGGCCGCGCGGATCATGGATGCGGGGATCTTGCGCCGCATGGTCAAAGCGGTGGCCAGTGGCCGCAGGACCCCGGAAAAGGCGGTTCGGGAAGCCCAATCCGAGGCCATGTTGATCTATCAGTTCTCAAGGTAAAATTTAATTTTAAATTGCGGGTTTGAGGGGAAGGAAAATCTCCGTGCGCAATTCCGGTGGCGGCGTGCTGCGCGGATCGTTCAGATATTCCTCGAAGGGCGGCGCGTCAGCCGGAAACCGGCCTGACTCCGGCAACCAGGTGCCAAACAACCATTCATAGGCCGCAGGCAAGCTGTCATAGGGACCGGTGTGGCTCAGCACCGCGCACTCTCCGGCCTGGATGGTGTAGCGCTCCACGCCTGTGGGCAATGTGGCATCCGGCGAGGGCAGGGTGTCACCCAGAACCGCGCAAGCGGCAGCGCGTAATTGCTCCTTGGGCACCACATCCGGGGCATCAAAATAAACCCCAATAAAGCGGGTACTCGGCCCGACCAAACCCGCCGTGCCAATGCTGACCATCAGGGTTTCGAAGGCTTTGCCGATATGCATGTAATCTCCGGTGGCGTGAACACAGAGCGCCTCCAGATCGGGTTTGGTTTCAATCGTTATAGGATACATGGCGCTGTTCCTTTCCAGAGCCCTGTTCGATCTAATAGGGTCAATTCTGTTTCTCGATTGGGGTGTGCGATCCAGTGGTCAGTCGGTCGCGGAGCGATGCCAAAGCATCGGTCAAGACCGAATTGCCTCTGGGCGGCCCCCAATCGGAAACCCTGCGGGACGGGTGCATTTGCGCCAATTCCTACGCAAAAGCCCTTGGCCGTATCTACGGATATGGCCTGCGGACTTCTGCTTGATCTTGCCACAAATGCACTCCGTCAGAATGACTCTATTAGATCAAACAGGGCTCTAGTCGGGGCAGGGTAAACACGGCGTGGTGACCGGCGGTGCGATAGGCGCTCGGCGTTTGGCCATAGGCCTGCTGAAAGGCGCGGGAGAAGGCCTGCACCTAGCCATAGCCGCTGACCTTTGCGATCTCGGCCAGGGGTGTTGTGCTTTGCGATAACTGACCGGCGGCCCGGTGCAGCCGGAGCCGCCGGATGGTCACGCTGAGGGTCTCGCCGGTGATGCCGTGATAGATCCGATGCCAGTGATGGGGCGAAAAGCAGGCGACCTCAGCGAGGCGGTCCAGGCTCAGATCCTCGTCCAAATGGCTATGGATGTGGTCAATGACCCGTTGTAGTCGGTCATGATAGGCCGAGTGCCGCCCATCCATGGTGGTGTCTCCATGCTGTTGCCAAGCACAGAAACGCTATCACGCTCCGAAGTGATAAATCTTGCGAAGTTGGGGGATGGCGCGGTTCTTAACGACGCTAGCCAGCTTTGCCGTGCTCTCGCGGACAGCTTTCCAGATCGCTGTCCTTTTCGACTGCCGGGGCAAGGCCAACCCAGGCATCGACGGCTTCGGCATCAAAGCCGACCCGGCGTTCCACAATGCCATCAGCGCCCGCGACGGCCATTAACGGGCGGCGGATCAGCAGGGGATCAGCGATCATCAGATCCAAGGCAACCGCTGGGATCAGGCTTTCAGGCCGGATGGCACCGGATTTGACCCGAGGGGCCGCCTTGTTGAACCAGTCCTTGACCGGCAGATCACCGAAAAAGGGTCGCAGGCTTTGCGGTGTCCAGGGCTCGCTGCGCAAATCCTTCGGTTCCAGCTCATGTCCGGCCTCGGCCAATAGCTTTTTCTGCCGGGTGTTGTTGATACAGCCGGGTTTTTCGAAAAAGACAACATGGGCCATGGCGTGGACTCCTCGTAACCTTTTGCCGCTTAAAGCTTAAAAGTCATAGCCGGACAGGGAGAGCAGATTGTCGACCTGGCGCCGGATTTCCCGCTGCGCCTTGGCATCCAGCTTGGTCAGCCAGCCGCTCGGGATTGCTTCCGCGCCATAAGTCGCGCCGGCCAGCATGCCGACAATGGCTCCGGTGGTGTCCGCATCGCCGCCTTGGTTGACGGTTTGGATCAGGCAGCTGGAGAAACTGTCGGAGACAAAGTAATAATGCAGGACCGTCTGCATGGTATCGACCACATAGGCGCTGCTCAGCCCCTTATAGGGCTCGAAGCGGAAGGTCTTGTGGGCCTCGACCAGCCGATTGGCCTCGTCACGGACTTCGCGCAGGCCCCCGCCAGTGATCAAGCTGTGCAGCATATTGCCCAGCGCCAATCCGGCTGCATCGGACAGCGGGTGGTTATGGGTGATATGGCCTTGCTGCAGGATCCGTTGCGCCATTAGCTCCGGATCATGGACCGTCGCCAGCACCACCGGCAGCAGGCGCATCACCGCGCCATTGCCCGCATCGCCTTCGGAATAGGGCGTTTGGGTGCTGCCATTATTGATATAGCGGCGAATGCCCCGGCGACAGGTGTTGCCCACATCGGCCGGTTTGGTCCGCAGCCAATCGGCAAAAGCTTCGCAAATGTCAGCCAGATCAAAGCCTTCCTGACGGCACAGGGACTCTCCAATTGCCAAGCTCATTTGGGTGTCATCGGTGACTTCGCCGGGCTTTAGTTTCAGCCAGCCGCCACCAATGATCTTGCGATGAATGCCATAGCTGTGGGCGATTTCCGACGGTGTCATAAACTCGACGGTCGCCCCCAAGGCATCCCCCACGGCGAGGCCTAAATAGGCCCCCAGCGCGCGGTCATAGATCAGTTCGGATTTGCTCACCAGGGAGTGTCCCTTGTTGAGGATCGGATGCGGGGGGAGTGCGTTCATGCGTAGCTCACCGATACCTTAAAGTCGCCGCCAATGACCAGATATTCGCCTTCCCCCTTTAAGGGGTGGGTCGGCAGCAACGTGTTGAAGAAAATCACCTTAGAGGCCGGGACCTTGGCCGTCAGAATGTGATCGCCAAAGCAATCGGCGACCTCGCGTTCCGAGGAAAAAGACACCAGGCTGTTGAGGCGCGTGACAACGGTCCTTTTATCGATGCGTTCCACCATTTGATGTTCGCTGAAATCATTGACCCCGCGATACAGGGTCAGGGCGGACTCGTTATGACCCAGGACGAAGCGTCGCAGGGCCCACTGACAAAACTCATAAACCAGATCAAGCTGCACATAGATCGAGTTGTTGTGGAACCGGCTCGACATTTTTTGTTCGACATAGTCCATCCAAGCCGGAGAGGAGAATTTCAGGATCGGCACCCCATGAAAGGTCGGATACAGGCCAAACCGGCTTTCCACCCATCCCTTCAAAACAGCCCCTTCCTTACTGTTATTGTCATAGCCCCAACCCCGGAGCAGACGCAGATAGCTGGAGCGAAACCGCCGCACCGGATCTTTGCCCTGTTTGCGCTTCGATTTCCGCTCTTCCTCCCATTGTTCCGGATCCAGGCCGAACATGGCCTGCATATACATATAAAAGGCCTCAGCGGCGGACTTCAGATCCGGAGCCTCGCCAAGCATGGCAAACAGGCTGGGGTTCATTTCCCTGACGCCGGAGATATGCAGCTCCGGAGCCCCGTCATTGAACTCTGTGCTGGCCAAGACCCCGGTGGGCAGACCCACCAGATTGGTGCTTTGGCCATAAACCGGCAGCATATCCGCCCGTTTTGGCGCGTGATCATTTTGTTGGGCCGGGGGAGAGGCCATTCTGAGGGTCCTGCTTAAATAATGTGCGGGGTTAATGCCCACATCAAAACTGCAACAATTTATAGCAGGGATGGGGGCTAGAAATAAAGTGGAAAAGAATTGCGACTCATTCGCAGACTAAGGGTAGGGCCCCATTAGCGCACAATGGCATCACTATTAAATGTAACTGCGACTTAGTCTCACCTTTGGGAGGGTCTCCTGATCTTGGTCTTTGTGACGGACGGATATCGGCCCAAAGTTGGAAATCGCTAATAACCGTATTTTCTGTGTGGGATCCTACAGGCTGTCAGGGTTTGTCGTGTTTGCGACAGGGTGTGTCGCACCGGTCTTTTGGACCAAGTAGCCTCTTAAGGCATTGAATATAAACAAACATAAAAAAATTATGGGTATTTTTGCGGTTTGGCACGCTGCTTGCTGCAGGGAGGGCGAGCGTGGCGGGACATCCCACTGGAGACCCCGCCGAAGGGAATGTACCCGACCTATCGAAAGGAACTTGATATGACTGCTTTGCGTCAGATTGCCTTCTACGGCAAAGGCGGTATCGGTAAGTCCACCACCTCCCAGAACACCTTGGCCGCCCTGGTCGAGATGGACCAGAAGATCCTGATCGTCGGCTGTGACCCGAAGGCTGACTCCACCCGTCTGATCCTGAACTCCAAGGCTCAGGACACCGTGCTGCACCTGGCCGCCGAAGCCGGTTCCGTGGAAGACCTGGAACTCGAAGACGTGCTGAAGATCGGCTACAAGGACATCAAGTGCGTTGAGTCCGGTGGTCCGGAGCCCGGCGTGGGCTGCGCCGGTCGTGGCGTGATCACCTCCATCAACTTCTTGGAAGAAAACGGCGCCTATGACGACGTTGACTACGTCTCCTACGACGTGCTCGGCGACGTGGTCTGCGGTGGCTTCGCCATGCCGATCCGTGAAAACAAGGCCCAAGAAATCTACATCGTGATGTCCGGTGAAATGATGGCGCTGTACGCCGCCAACAACATCTCCAAGGGCATTCTGAAGTACGCCAACACCGGCGGCGTGCGTCTGGGCGGCCTGATCTGTAACGAACGTCAGACCGACAAGGAACTGGAACTGTCTGAAGCTCTGGCTGCCAAGCTGGGCTCCAAGCTGATCCACTTCGTGCCGCGCGACAACATCGTGCAGCATGCTGAGCTGCGTAAGCAGACCGTTCTGCAATACGCTCCGGAGAGCAAGCAAGCTGAAGAATATCGTCAGCTGGCCACCAAGATCCACCACAACTCCGGTCAGGGCGTCATCCCGACCCCGATCACCATGGAAGAGCTGGAAGAGATGCTGATGGAATTCGGCATCATGAAGTCCGACGAACAAGCTCTTGCTGAGTTGGAAGCCAAGGAAGCTGCTGCGGCTGCTGCCAACTAAGTCGCCACGTTCGGCGCGTCCCGGTCCGCTGGCGCGGACCACGCAAGTGGAAACTAGCGGATCGGGACGACGTCCGACTGGAGATGTTTCCAACCCTTCCTGAGCCTCTTTGTACGGCTACACAATTTTTCGAGGAGAGAGGGCATGAGCCTCGATACCATCAACAATGCGGAACTGAGCCAACAGGTCATCGAAGAGGTCCTTGAGGCTCATCCGGACAAAGCTGCGAAAAAGCGCAAGCGGCACCTGGACGTCACCAAGGCCGAACCCGCTGATGGCAGCTCCAACTGCAACGTTAAGTCCAACGTTAAGTCCATCCCGGGCATCATGACCGTTCGCGGTTGTGCCTATGCCGGTTCCAAGGGCGTGGTCTGGGGTCCGATCAAGGACATGGTCCACATTTCCCACGGTCCGGTTGGCTGCGGCCAGTATTCCTGGTCCCAACGTCGCAACTACTACATCGGTAAGACCGGTGTGGACAGCTTCGTGACCATGCAGTTCACCTCTGACTTCCAGGAAAAAGACATCGTCTTCGGCGGTGACAAGAAGCTGGAAAAGGTCATCGACGAAATCGACACCCTGTTCCCGCTGAACAAGGGCATCTCGATCCAGTCCGAATGCCCGATTGGTCTGATCGGTGACGACATCGAAGCCGTTGCCCGTAAGAAGACCAAAGACATCAACAAGCCGATTGTTCCGGTGCGTTGCGAAGGCTTCCGTGGCGTGTCCCAGTCCCTGGGTCACCACATTGCCAACGACGCCATCCGCGATTGGGTGTTCTCCCGCGAAGAAGGTGAAGACGCTCCGGTCTTTGAAGCCACCGACTATGATGTGAACATCATCGGTGACTACAACATCGGTGGTGACGCCTGGGCGTCCCGGATCCTGTTGGAAGAAATGGGTCTGCGGGTCATCGCACAATGGTCCGGGGATGCCACCATCTCCGAAATCGAGCGTGCGCCGAAAGCCAAGCTGAACCTGATCCACTGCTACCGGTCGATGAACTACATCTGCCGTCACATGGAAGAAAAGTACTCCATCCCCTGGGTTGAGTATAACTTCTTCGGCCCGTCTCAGATCGAAGCCTCCCTGCGCAAGATTGCCGCGCAGTTCGACGAAACGATCCAAGAGAACGCCGAAAAGGTCATCGCCAAGTATCGTCCGCTGGTCGATGCGGTGATCGAAAAGTATCAGCCGCGCCTCGAAGGCAAGCGGGTCATGCTCTACGTCGGTGGCCTGCGCCCCCGTCACGTGGTCACGGCCTACGAAGATCTGGGCATGGAAATCTGCGGCACCGGCTACGAGTTCGCCCACAACGACGATTATCAGCGCACCGGTCACTATGTGAAAGAAGGCACGCTGATCTTTGACGATGTGTCCGGCTATGAGTTGGAAAAGTTCATCGAAAAGCTGCGCCCCGACCTGGTCGGCTCCGGCATTAAGGAGAAGTACGCAGTCCAGAAGATGGGCGTTCCCTTCCGCCAGATGCACAGCTGGGACTACTCCGGCCCGTATCACGGCTATGACGGCTTTGCCATCTTCGCCCGTGACATGGACATGGCCATCAATAACCCGGCCTGGTCCTTGCTGAAGGCTCCTTGGGACAAGGAAGCGGCTGAGTAAGCCTGACCTGTCCGATTGCCCTCGGATCGCCTCTCCGGTTCCACGCGACCGGCACCGGAGAGGCTCCCCCGGGGGGTACCAAACGAAACCCTACCGAGACAATCTCGACGACGGGAGATCAGACCAATGCCCCAGAGCGTTGATAAAATTAAAGACCACCAGCCGCTGTTCCTGGAGCCCGAATATCAGGCTCTGCTGAAAAATAAGCAGGAGCAGTTCGAAAACAACCACTCCGACGAGAAGATCGCCGAAATCGGTGAATGGACCAAGTCCTGGGACTACCGGGAAAAGAACCTGGCCCGTGAAGCCCTGGTTGTGAACCCGAACAAGGCCTGCCAGCCGCTCGGCTCGCTCTACGCCTCCGCCGGTTTTGACGGCACCCTGGGCTATGTCCACGGTTCCCAAGGCTGTGTGGCTTACTTCCGGTCCCACCTGTCCCGCCACTTCAAGGATGCGTCCTCCGTGGTGTCCGACAGCATGACCGAAGACGCCGCTGTGTTCGGTGGCATGGCCAACATGCGTGACGGTCTGGCCAACGCCTATGCGCTGTACAAGCCGAAGATGATTGCGGTTTGCACCTCTTGCATGGCCGAAGTGATCGGCGATGACCTGCAGGCCTTCATCAGCGAAACCAAGAACAAGGACCTTATCCCGCAGGACTTCCCGGTTCCGTTCGCGCACACCCCGTCCTTCGTCGGCAGCCACATCACCGGCTACGACAACATGATGAAGGGCATCCTGAGCTTGCGTTGGGAAAATGTTGAAGTGGTGGAAAGCGCCTCCATCAACATCATCCCGGGCTTCGATGGCTACGGCGTGGGCAACATCCGTGAACTGAAGCGGGTTCTGGACCTGATGGACGTCGAATACACCGTCCTGTCCGACACCTCTGACGTTTACGACACCCCGACCGACGGCGAATTCCGGATGTACGACGGCGGCACCACCGCTGAAGACACCATCGCCGCCCGTTCCGCCAAGGCCACCTTGTCCTTGCTGGAGCACTGCACCCCGCAAACCATGTCCTTCATCAAGGGCCTGGGCCAAGACGTTGCCACCTTCAACTACCCGATGGGTGTGAAGGCCACCGACGACTTCCTGATGAAGGTCTCCGAGTTTACCGGCAAGTCCATTCCGGAAACCCTGACCAAGGAACGCGGTCGTCTGATCGACGCCATGGCTGACAGCATGTCCTGGCTGCATGGTAAGAAGTTCGCCGTCTACGGCGATCCGGACTTCTGCCTGGGCATGGTCTCCTTCCTGCTGGAGCTGGGTGCAGAACCGACCCACGTGCTGTGCACCAACGCCAAGAAGCCCTGGGCCAAGAAGGTCCAAGCTCTGCTGGACGCCAGCCCGTTTGGTGAAGGCTGCCAGGTCTGGGTTGGCAAGGATCTGTGGCACATGCGCTCCCTGCTGGCCACCGAGCCCGCCGACTTCGTCATCGGCAACAGCTACGGCAAGTATCTGGAGCGGGATCTGGGCGTGCCCTTGATCCGGTTGACCTTCCCGATCTTCGATCGTCACCATCACCACCGCTTCCCGACCATGTTCTATCAGGGCAGCATTCGGGTGCTGACCACGATCCTGGACGAGGTCTTCGATCACCTGGATGACGACACCAATGTCGCCGGGGAAACCGATTACAGCTTCGACCTGACCCGCTAAGGGACCGGTCGGGCCGGGCAGAGGGGTGCCGTAACACCCCTCCGTCTGGCACCCATACCGCCAGCCCGGGCAACCGGGTTCGGTACAGGCAGTCCGCTTGGGGGCCCCACCTCCCCAAGCGGATTGTTTGTGTTTGGGGCCTAAGAACGACACCCGAACCAAATCTCTTAATCTGCTACTCAGTTCTGTTGGTTGGTCGCACCCTATGATAGGTGTGTGCACATGCGCGGCCCCACTCTTTGGTTCATGGCCGCGTTTCTGATGGATCGGAGTTCCCCAATGTCTTTGCTCAGCCCTAAGGGGCAAGCACTGGTCACCGACGTGGCCGCCCGGCACGGCTTTAGCCCGGATGCCATTCTCCATGTTCTGATTGCCCTGGGGCAGGGCGGGGGAAGCCAGGCCCAGTTCAACCATCCGGAACTCGGCGGCATGGGCCAATGGTCCCTGGGTGGCATGACTATGATCGGGGATATGTTCAACAACGCCCTGAAGGCCCGCGTTGATGGCCTTTGCGCCGATCTGTCCAACGCCATGGCTGGGACCCAAGTCTTTCAGCCCACACCTGCGCCAGCACCAGCCTCCACACCGGCATCGTCTTCCCAGAGCCAAAGTCAGTCCTCCGGCGGCGGTGCGATGGGCAGCAGCTTGTTTGTCTCCGGCTCTGGGTTTGGCAGCTGGTGGCCGCAGGAGCTTGGCCAACCCAGCGCCACCGGGGCGCAAAACAACATGCATTATGCCTATTTCCCGGCAACCGCGCGTTTGGCAATCCAAATCAATGGCCAGGTCAGCGTCTATGACACCGGGCCGCACCAAATCGGCGGCTTTGGCCAGCAGCAAAGCGGTGATCAATCCCTGACCTTTACCAGCCAGCTCGGCCTGGTCCGGGTCGCCGATTTGCCGGTCGTGTCTCTGGAGGCAGATCAACCCTCGCCGGAGCCGAGCACCGAACCTGTTATCGAGCCAGTCCCTGAGGCGACAACCGCGCCAGAGCCAGAGCCAGAGCCAGAGCCAGTGCAGCCGCCGGCCCAACCGGAACAGCCGGTCCCGGCCCCCGTACAACAAGTCCCTCCTCAACAGGCGGCTCCCACCCCCGCTGCGGCGCTGGGCAGTGATGCGGATGCCATTTTCGACAGCCTGGAAAAGCTCGCCTCTCTGCGCGACCGAGGCATCCTGACCGAAGACGAGTTTACGGCGAAGAAGGCGGATCTGCTGGCCCGCCTGTAAGCCATCCCATCTTTGTCGGTCCTTGATGTGGTGCGATCAGACGGGGTCTTGACCTCTGTCGCAAAGCCGACAAAGCCCGACAATCTCCTCGGGCGGTCCAAAACCAATTGTCGGACCCAATGTTAGAAAGCTGAAAACACACATAAAAAAAATTGGCATTGGAATTGCTTGAAGGCTCCCGTCGATCCCCCACCGACCCAGGAGAGCCGGAATGAACAAGCAAAAGCTTCAAGAGGTGTTCAACGAACCCGGCTGCGAGAAGAACCGTTCGAAGTCGGACGCTGATCGCAAAAAGGGTTGCACCGTGAAGGGCCTGACCCCAGGGTCAGCCGCCGGTGGTTGCGCCTTCGACGGCGCCAAAATTGCCATGCAGCCGATCACCGATGTGGTCCATCTGGTCCATGGCCCGATTGCCTGCGAAGGCAATTCCTGGGACACCCGGAACACTGCCTCGACCGGCCCGACCATCTATCGCTGGGGCTTCACCACGGATATGGGCGAGCTTGACGTCATTCATGGCGGCGAGAAAAAGCTCTACCGGGCGATCAAGGAAGCCATCAGCCGCTATGACCCGCCCGCCGTTTTTGTCTATCAGACCTGTGTCCCGTCGCTGATCGGCGATGACATCGACACCGTCTGCAAGGTGGCAACCGAAAAGCTTGGCGTGCCGGTGATCCCGATCAACGCCCCGGGCTTTGTCGGTTCCAAGAATCTCGGCAACAAGCTGGGTGGCGAGGCGCTGCTGGATCACGTCATCGGCACCCATGAGCCTGACGATGTCAGCCCCTTGGACATCAACATCCTGGGCGAATACAACATCAATGGCGAGCTCTACCAGATCGTGCCCCTGCTTTCGAAGCTGGGCATCCGGGTCCGGGCTTGCATCACCGGCGATGCCCGCTATCAGGACGTGGCCGCCGCCCACACCGCCAAAGTCAACATGATGGTATGCTCCCAGGCGCTGATCAACATCGCCCGGAAGATGAACGAGCGCTGGGGCCAGCCCTATTTCGAAGGTTCCTTCTACGGCATCGCCGACACCTCCCATGCCCTGCGCGAAATCGCCCGGCTGCTGGTGGAAACCGGGGCCGATGCCAGCCTGATTGAGCGCACCGAAGCCCTGATCGCCGAGGAAGAGGCCAAGGCCTGGGCCGCCATGGAGGTCTATAAGCCGCGCCTGACCGGCAAGAAGGTGCTGCTCTATACCGGCGGTGTGAAATCCTGGTCCGTGGTCAATGCGCTGCTGGAAATGGGCATGGATGTGGTCGGCACCTCGGTACGGAAATCCACCGAGGGCGACAAGGAACGCGCCCAGCAGGCCCTGCAGAAAACCCGGGGCAAGGTGGGCGAGCTGTTTGGTGGCATCACCGCGCCGAAAATGTACGACATGTTCATCAAGGGCGAGGCCGACATCATGCTGTCGGGCGGTCGCTCCCAGTTCACGGCCCTGAAGGCCCGGACTGCCTGGATGGACATCAACCAGGAACGCCACCACGCCTACATGGGCTATTCCGGCATGGTCACCCTGGTCCGGGAAATGGACCGCGAGATCAACAATCCGGTCTGGGCCGAACTCCACCGTCCCGCGCCCTGGGAAGAGGGCTTTGCCCCGGACTGGAGTGAGATCGGCGGTTCTGACACCCAAGCCAACGTTCAACCCTCTGCTGCCATTTCGGCCGCAGAATAGAGCCCATTCAAGGGATTAGGAGCCATTCTGACGTGATGCTTTTGGGTTGGCTTTAGGAGCAAGGACGCAGGACATGCCAAAGCATATTCAAGGACGAGCGACGACAAGACGGGCCAAAAGCACCCGTCCCGTTCGGGTTTCGACTTGGCGACCGATTGCTGCGTCAGGCCGCTTGCACGATGGAACCCCATCGCGCTGTGCGTCCTTTCTGGCACTCGGTGTCGCCAAGACCGAAACAGAATTGGCTCTTAACCCCTTGAATGGGCTCTGACCCCAAGCACGGAGATCCCCCGACATGTGCGCGGATATCGTAAGACAACAAAAAAAGGCGCTCTCGGTCAGCCCGATGAAAACCAGCGCTCCGCTTGGCGGGGCCATGGCCTTCATGGGCATGCAGGGCAGCCTGCCGCTGTTCCATGGCTCCCAAGGCTGCACCGCCTTCGCACTGGTGATGATGGTGCGCCACTTTAAGGAAGCCATCCCGCTGCAAACCACGGCCATGAGCGAGGTTTCAACCATCCTCGGCGGCATGGAAAACCTGGAACAGGCCCTGGTCAATATCCGCAACCGGGCTCACCCGAAGATCATCGGCGTCTTGACCACCGGTCTGACGGAAACCCGGGGCGAGGACTTCCATGGCGATCTGCGCATGATCCGGGCGCGCAACCCCGATCTGGATGACACCGCCGTGGTCATCGTCTCCACCCCCGACTTTTCCGGCGGTCTGGAAGACGGTTGGGCCAAGGCCGTTGGCGCCATGATCGACAGCTTGGTGCCTGAAGCCGCCGAAGCCCCGGCCTATGACGGTCCGGCCTTCCTGAACATCCTCGCCGGGGCGCATCTGACCCCGGGCGATGTGGACGAGGTCCGCGAGATCGTCGAGGCCTTCGGGCTCGAAGCGGTGATCCTGCCCGACCTGTCCAGCTCCCTGGATGGCCATGTGCCCGAAGATTACATCGCCACCTCCTTGGGCGGCACCACCCTGGACGAGGTCGCCCGCATGGGCTCCGCCGTCGGCACCATTTCCATTGGCCGCCATATGGATCTCTGTGCCGAAAAGCTGGCGACCAAAACCGGCCAACGGGTGATCAAGCTTGACCGGCTGCTGGGCCTCAAGGCCTCCGATGCCTTTGTCGCCGCCTTGTCGCAACTGTCTGGCCGCCCGGTGCCCGCCAAGCTGCGCCGTCGCCGCGCCCAACTGCTCGATGCCATGCTCGATGGCCATTTCGCCTTCCAGGACAGCGCCGTGGCGCTGGCGGGCGATCCGGAAACCGTCCGCGCCTATGGCCTGTTTTGCGCCGAGATGGGGGCCGAGCTGGCCTCCGTTGTGGTCAGCACCGAGACCGAGCATCTCAAAGACCTGCCTTGCGCCACTGTGGTCGTCGGCGACCACGAAGACTCCTTGCGCCGCTTGGAAAAGGCCGAGGTCCATGTCGACCTGATGATCGCCAATGCCAATGCCCGGCAAACCGCTGAGCGCATGGGCGTGCCGCTTTATCGCGCCGGCTTCCCGATCTTTGATCGCATCGGGGCCGCCCACCAGGTGACTGCGGGCTATCGCGGCACCCGAGATTTCATCTTTTCCTTGGGCAACGCGTTTTTCGATGCCCATGACGCCCATGCGGTGCCTGCCGGTCCCGGCTATCCGGGCGGAGGGCATCACAGTGTTTATCCGGCGGAGGACACTCCGTCTTTCCCCCAACACAAGCATTAACGAGGAGGAGTGGGGTCATGACCGCACGCAGGCTGCGTTTGGTAGACGATGAATACGGACTGGACCGCACCCCCGTGGAAGGAGGACGCATGAAGGTTGCCCTGGCCACCAATGACATGAAGACCGTCAATGGACATTTCAACGGCGCCAAAAACATGGCCGTCTATGAAGTCGGGCGTGATGGCTACGAATTCATCGAAGTGATCCAGTTTGACGATTTGTCCAAACAGGACGGCAAGCACACCGAGGACGGCGAAGACCGATTGAACAACAAGGTCAAGGCCCTGACCGGCGTGGCCCTGCTGTTCGTCAAAGCCATTGGCGGCCCAGCGGCTGCCAAGGTGGTGCGCAATGACATCCACCCGATCAAGCTGCCCACCGACGAGCCGATGACCTCGGTTCTCGACCGGGTTCAGACCATGCTGAACGGCAACCCGCCGCCATGGTTGCGCAAGATCATGCTGCGCGACGAGAAGGTCGCCGCAGCCGCCGGGGGCGCCCATGCGTTCCTCGACGATGATGAAGACGATTACGAAGAGGAGTCCGCGTAAAATGAGCGATACCGCCGTTCTGGAGGCCGAAGCGCCTGCCGACATGCCCGACAGCCCGTTCCTGAAGCAGCTGCTGCTGCAGATCCGGGCCCATGACACTTATGGCGCCTGGGAAGGCAAGTCCGACGCCGAGGTCCTCGGTCCGTTCATCGTGACCAAGGCCATGCGCAAGGAAATCCCGATCATCGGCGATCCGGATCCCGACGTGCTCTGGCGGGTCGAGATGTATTACGCCGCTGTCGGCCTGACCATCGAGAAGGTCACCGGCAAGATCGCCTCGCCGATGATGAAAATGTCCCATGAAGGCTTCGGCAAAATCATGCTGACCACCGGGCGTCTGGTCGTTCTGCAGGCCTTCCTGCGTGACATCCACCGCTTCGGCTTCCTGGACATCGAAACCTTGGCGTCCAAAGGCCAAAAGCTGGTCGATGAAGGCGTGGAGTGCATCGAGCGCTTCCCGGACGCCGCCGCCGCCTAGTCCCCAAGCGGGGCCCCCCATGCGGGGGAGGCTTGATGCTTCCCAGCAGGGGGGGGCGGGGTGCGGAGAGTACCAAACGCGCCTGTCCGCAGGATAGGCACGTGAGGCAAGGGCGACCGCCCGCCGCGCCCCATGGCGCGAAAAGGCCCAAAACAAAGGACCTGGGCCGTTTGAACGCGAGTACCGAACGCGCTTGTCCGCAGGACAGGCACGTGAGGCAAGGGCGACCGCCCGCCGCGCCTCATGGCGTGAAAAGGCTGCGTGCCGTTTGAACGCTTTTTTTAAAACTAACACTCCAGGCATCGCCTGGATGATTGGGGGATAGAGAGATGGGTGAAGTGACCTACAAGACGAAAGGCGGCAAGGATTGGGTTCCGAGCTACCTGACCGAGATCGATGATGAGCTCTGCATCGGCTGTGGCCGTTGCTTCAAAGTCTGCGGCCATGGCGTGCTGGAGATGATGGGCATCAACGAAGATGGCGAAATGGTCGATCCGTATGATGAGGACGAAGAGATCGAACGCAAGGTCATGATCGTCAAGGACGACGAGAACTGCATTGGCTGTGAAGCCTGCTCGACCGTCTGCGGCACCAACGCCCAAACCCACGAATCCATGCAAGCCTAGCCGATAGCATCGGCTTGCTTGATGCTTCCCAGCAGGGGAGTGGTCGTGCGGAGGGGACCGGTTCACCCCAAGATTAATTGAATTGGGGTGACGCGGTAAAATCATCATTATCAACGGTTTGGCAGAAGGAGCCGAGATCATGCCGAAGGATGGACATGTCGAGCAAGAAACCCTCGCTGCCGCCACCTATGGCTGGTTGATGCAAGGTCAAACCGTTCCGATGGGCGTGGGATCAGCGGACGGCGTTCTATTTGATCGCCATCTTTTGGCCTGCCTGATTTCCATTGCGCGGGCCGAAACCCACCAACCCCTGACCCATGCTTTGGGTTTGGATCGGGCCTCCCTGCAGGCCCTGCTGCTGGTGATGTTCCCACATGCCTTGGGGCTGCTCTCGGGTCTTGAGGGCGTTGAAGACAGCGGCGAAGACGCCATCGAAGAGGAAGACCTGCGTGATCTTCTGATCGAGCATGGCGATGGGTCTGTGGGGCTGTCAGAGATGCTGGCGCTGATGATCGCCCGGCGTTCTTTGGCGTCTAACCATCTTTGGCAGGATTTGGGCTTGCGGGAACGGGCCGAATTGACGGCACTGATGGGCCGCCACTTCCCGGGCCTCGCGGAAGCCAACAGCAGCAATATGAAATGGAAGAAGTTCTTTTATCGCGAGCTTTGCCAGCGCGAGGGCGTCGTGATCTGCAAATCGCCTAACTGCGAGGTTTGCGAGGATTTTAAAGAGTGTTTTGGAGAGGAAAATGGACCCGCTCTGCTCGTTACTTATGATTCCAAAATCTGATGAATTTCCGAATTCAAATTATCGGTTACGATATTGAGTTGGGTTGAACTTGATTTCGACCATTTTTCTTTGCTAGATAAAGCGCTTTATCTGCACGATCAAGTAATGTTTCAATTTCTTCGTCCTCATATAGTGAGCTTACACCAAAGCTAGCTGTTTTTTGCCCAACAGTATTAAAGTTATAGTCAGAAATCTTGGCTCTCATTTTTTCGGCCATTGTTAGGGCTCCGTTTAAGTCTGTGTTTGGACAAATTATCAAAAACTCTTCGCCTCCCCATCGGCCGACGATATCTATAGATCTCTTATGTCTTTTCAGGATCTTTGCCAATTCAACCAATACCTTATCACCGACTAAATGCCCAAATGTGTCGTTGACGCTCTTAAAGTGGTCAAGGTCCAATAATATAACAGATAAAGGGGAGTTATTTGATCGAATTGCTCGTTCTCTTTCCTTGGCTAATTCTGCATCTAATTTTACTCTATTAAATAAATCGGTTAAGCGATCAGACACGCTAATCTTCTCAATCACCTTCTTATCCGTAATATTTTGATAAATTGCTCTATATCCGATGCATCGACCCTTGTAATCATAGTCAGGTGTTATAGATGCCTGAACCCAAAATGGTGTTTTATTTTTTGTTATATTTTGTAGTTCCCCTTCCCAAGTCCTTCCAGACACAATAGTGCTCCACAATTTCTCGTATAATTCTTTTTCTGTATCCGGGTGTCGAAGTATCCGATGGTTTTGACCAATTAGTTCATCTTTTCTATAGCCAGAATTTTGTTGAAATGCTGTGGAGACGTCAATAATATTACCCTTTAAGTCTGTCCAAGAACTAATCACAAATTTATCTATGATTTGGGTATATTTTATTGCTTCGTCATGTTTAACTTCTAGTCGACGCGATATGCCAAAATATACTAGTATCAAAACGGCTGTAACCGCAACAATTTCAACAAAAAGGAAGTAGTATAAGTAATTTGTTCGGCTCAATTTTAACTCTGCATCTTTTTGAATTAAGTTAATCATTGCATTGGACTGTCTCCAGCTTTGGGTTGCCCGTGTGAGTAAATCTTTCTCACAAATGGCATCGCCATGGACACAGGATTGCATGGTGTTTTTTATCTCATTCCATTCGATTTCATAAATGGAAAAGAGTTCACCGGAGGTATTATCTTCTGTGATGTATTCGCTTTGTTTAAGTATATTAATATTTTTTTGAACAGCTTCGACAACCTCAGAGTTATCAGTGGAGGCAAAATATTGCTGAATTGCAACTTGAGTCCCACCACGAATCTGACCGGCAATGTTTATGATTTTTGCATCAAAGCGAATGTCTTTGTTGATAAAATAAACCAGCATAGCCATTGCAAAAATCAATAAAACATGGAATACAAGTAAAATAATTATCAATTTGGAATATTTAGACATCTTTGTTGGACCTGAATTCATAGTCTTCTCCAAGTGATGAGATGGTCAAGCAAGCATGTTCATTGAACAGGCAGCAGAGACGGGTGTTTCATAGGAGCTTTTTTTTAGAAAATACAATTGGCGTTGCAATTTTTGTCTGGCCTTTCAGCCTAACTGTGTTCTGACCAATGGTAAATTATAAACGGTGTTTTCTTCGTTGAATGGAAGAGCGGGCTGAGCGAGTGCGGATCACATCAGATCTTTCGGCCGAGTGAACGCCACCAAACGTGCGCCGCCGGGCTCCAGATCGGCCCAAGGGCCTTCCAGGCACAGCTCCGCCAAAGCGCAGGTCGGATATTTCCGGCGCATCACCCCATGGGATTTGCTGTCCGTGCCCGGCCCGGCCAAGCGGTCCGCCAGGCGCTCAAAAGCCGGGTTGTGGCCGATCATCAGCACCGTGGTGACCGCTTCGGGCAAAGCTTTGATCCGCGCCAGCAGCGGCGGGTAGTCAAAGGTGTAAATCCCTTGCTCCCGCTCAACGCGGATCTTCTTGGGCTTCAAATGCTCGAGCAGCGGGGCCAGGGTTTCTTCCGCGCGTAAGGCCGTGGAGCACAGCACCAGATCCGGCCAGGGCAGGGCAGAGGTCGCATCCAGCTTGTCTTCGGAGCGCGGCGCGGCGCTCTCGCCCGCTTCCGGCTGCCAGCGGCTGGCCAAAAAATGCGACATCGACAGGCTGGCACGCTGGCCCCGGGCCGACAATGGACGGTCATGGTCCGCCAAGCTGTCGTCCTGCCAGTCGGATTTTGCGTGGCGGAGAAGGAGAAGCCGTTTCATTTTAATGAAATATCACCTGTTTACCGGGGCGGGTCCATTGCGGGCAGCGCGCGAGAGGGCCATCATAGGCCCATCTCCCGCCGCAGCGTTCTCCACGCCGCCCAACATTGTCGACCGGCCAAACGTCTCCCGGATTGTCCGCCGGTTCAAGTCAGGAATGGTTAAATGACCGCAAGAACCTCATCAACCGCACCAAAAACCGAGGCCGCGTCACCAACCGTAGCGACCATTCCGACCGAAGACTTGGCCATCACCCTGGACATGCCAGAACGGTTTTTCAACCGTGAAGTTTCCTGGCTGGCGTTTAACACCCGCGTTTTGGAAGAAGCCCGCAACACCCGCCACCCCCTGATGGAGCGGGTCCGGTTCCTGTCGATCTCTGGCTCCAATCTCGACGAGTTCTACATGGTCCGCGTCGCCGGGCTGAAGGGCCAGGTGCTGGCTGGGATCAATGCATTGTCCCAGGAAGGCCTCACCCCTTCGCAACAGCTGGCCGCCATCAACGCCGCCGCCCGGCAATTGCTCGATGATCAGCAAACCATCTGGGAAGAGCTGAAGGGAGATATGATCGCGGAGGGCATCGAAGTTGTCACCCCGGGCCAGTTGACCAAAGAAGATCGGGAATGGCTGGAAGATCACTTCATGCGCCAGGTCTTCCCGGTCCTGACCCCGCTGGCCATCGACCCGGCCCATCCCTTCCCCTTCATTCCGAATTTTGGCCATGCCTTGGTCTTGCAACTGAAGACCCAGGCCGAAGACACCGAGGGCATGCGCGCCCTGGTGCCGTTGCCCAATCACATCAAACGCCTGATCCGGCTGCCCAGCGACGATAGCCATGTGCGCTATCTGTTTCTGGAGGATCTGGTCGGCCTGTTCCTCGACCGGCTGTTCCCGGGCTTCAAGGTCTCCGAAGGCGGTCATTTCCGGATCATCCGCGACAGCGAGATGGAAATCGACGAAGAGGCCGAAGATCTGGTGATGAGCTTCGAATCGGCCCTGAAACGGCGGCGCAAAGGCAACTGCATCCGCTTGGTTTATAATATCGACATGCCGGAAAGCCTCGCCTCCCTGATCCGCGAGGAAATGGCGGTGGCCGAGGAAGATGTGTTCCGCATTTCCGGCCCCATCGGCATTGTCGACATCAAGCAGCTGATCTCCGATGACCGTCCGGATCTGCAATTCGTGCCCTATAGCGCCCGGTTCCCAGAACGGATCCGCGACTTTGGCGGCGATTGCTTCGCCGCGATCCGGCAGAAGGACATCATCGTCCACCACCCCTATGAGAGCTTTGACGCGGTGGTCCAATTCCTGCGCCAGGCCGCCCGGGATCCGGATGTGCTGTCGATCAAGCAGACCCTCTATCGGACGTCGAACAACTCGCCCATCGTCGCCGCCCTGACCGAGGCGGCGGAAAGCGGCAAGGCGGTCACCGCCATGGTGGAGTTGAAGGCGCGCTTTGATGAAGAGGCCAATATCCGCTGGGCCCGAGACTTGGAGCGCTCCGGCACCAATGTGGTCTATGGCTTTGTCGATTTGAAAACCCACGCCAAGATCTCTCAGGTGGTGCGCCGGGAGGGCGGCGAGTTGCGAACCTATGTCCATTACGGCACCGGCAACTACCATCCGATCACCGCCAAGATCTACACCGACCTGTCTTTCTTCACCAGCGATGATGCGTTGGGGCGCGATGCCATCCGCGCCTTCAACTTCATGACGGGCTACGCCAAGCCGGAGATCATGGAAAAGCTGTCCATCGCGCCTTTGGGCCTGAAGGACCGGATTCTGGCCCTGATCGAAGAGGAAATCGCCCATGTGAAGGCCGGGCGTCCGGGCTCGATCTGGGTCAAGGTCAACTCCCTGGTCGATCCGGTGGTGATCGATGGGCTCTATCGCGCCTCCCAGGCCGGGGTGCAGATTGATCTGGTGGTGCGCGGCATTTGCTGCTTGCGCCCGGGCATCAAGGGCCTATCGGAAAACATCCGGGTCAAGAGCATTGTCGGGCGCTTCCTGGAACATTCCCGGATTGCTTGCTTTGGCAATGGCGCAGAGATGCCTTCGGATAAAGCCTTGGTGTTCATTTCTTCCGCTGACTGGATGCCGCGCAATCTGGATCGGCGGGTGGAAACCTTCGTGCCGATCGAAAACCCGACGGTGAAGGCCCAGGTGCTCGACCAGATCATGGTCGCCAATCTGAACGACCAACAGCAAAGCTGGTATCTGACCCCGACTGGCGGGTTTGTGCGCTTCGACTCCACCGCCGAGGACTTCTCCGCCCACGAATATTTCATGACTAATCCCAGCCTGTCCGGGCGCGGATCGGCCTCGGGCGTCAAGGTTAATCCTAAGCTTGAGCTTTCTCCGGTCACGAAGTAAGCAATCTTTCTACTATTCATCTATTGATGGACTGACCTGATCCGGTGTAATGCCGGATCAGGTTTTTTTGCAGTGCGGTGTGAGCCGTCCACAAGACGGGTGGGGTGGAGGATCACGGACCGCATGAACAGGAATGACACGCGGGGGGCACATGCGGGTGGATTCCAGAGACAGCCTGATGACCCATGGGTCCGACCGACCCGTTGATCTTCGTCCGGTCGGCATCGTAGACATCGGCTCCAATTCCGTGCGCCTGGTGGTCTATCGGGGCCGCAGCCGCACACCCGTCCAAATCTTCAATGAAAAATCTCCCTGCGCTTTGGGGCGGGGGATAGCCTCGACCGGGGTTCTGAACCCAGAAGGGCGGGAGCAGGCCCTGCGCGCCATCAAGCGCTTTGTCAGCATGGCCCAGGCCATGGGAGTGGAGTTTCTAGATGTGGTCGCCACCGCAGCGGTGCGCGACGCCACCGATGGCCCCGATTTCATGGACACCATCCACCGCGAATGCCATTTGAAAGGCATTGTGCTCAGTGGCGAGGAAGAGGCCCATACCGCAGCGCTGGGCGTGCTCTGCGCCGTGCCGGAGGCCGATGGGGTGGTTGCCGATCTTGGTGGCGGTTCCCTGGAGCTGATCACGGTTAAGGATGGCCGCTTTGGCGAGGTCATCACCTTGCCCTTTGGCGTCCTACGCCTCCATGACCGTACCGGCGGCGATGCCCATAAGGCCCGTGCCTTGGTGGAAGAAAAAATCGCGCCGCTGGAGTGGCTCTCGGCCCTAAAAGGCCGGACCCTCTATGCGGTCGGCGGCACCTGGCGGGCCCTGGCCAAGGTCTATATCGACCAACGCAATTATCCGCTCCATGTGCTGGATAATTTCACCTTGCAACATCGCGAGGCCCAGGCGCTGAATCAGCTGATCTCGCGGCAGTCATTGCGCTCCCTGGAGGCCATTGCCAGCGTCAACCGTCGCCGGGTGCCCTATGTCGGCATGGGCGCGGCGGTGCTCGATTGCTTGCTGCAATATTGCAAACCGGCGGAGGTGGTGTTCTCGGTTTATGGCATGCGCGAGGGCCGGTTCTTCGCCCATTTGCCCGAGGATATCCGGACTAAGGATCCTTTGCTGGCGGCCTGTTCCGATCTGGCGCGGTCTGCGGGGCGGTTCCCGGCCCATGGCGATGAGCTGATGGATTGGATGACGCCGCTGTTTCCCGACGAAAGCGCCCGTTTGGCCCGCTTGCGCCGGGCGGCCTGCCTGATCGGCGATATGTTCTGGTCCGAACATCCCGACCACCGGGCTGAACAAGCCTTTCACCGGATCCTAAAGCTGCCGACCATGGGTCTGGATCACCGGGATCGGGCTGGCTTGGCCCTGGCGGTGTATTGGCGCTACAGCTCCGATGATCCCTCAGGCCCCATGGCCGATGCGGCGGATCTGTTGGACGAGGATCGGGTGCAGCGGGTCCGCACCATTGGCTACGCCCTGCGCTTGGGCTATGAGATCTCCGGCGGTGCTCCGGGCGTGGTGGGCCGCACGGCGCTGGATTTGCGCAAGGGCCGCTTGAACTTGCATCTGCCCTCTGATGACCCGGTCTATTATGCCGAGGCGTTTGATAAGCGCCTGGACCGGTTGGCTCGCCTGCTCGGCGCGGAACCGTCCTTGGCGAGCCTGGAATAACAGCGGTGTCTAGAACGTCTGTGGTTCGCAATTGCGCCGCAGCCACTCAGCGAAGTCGTCTTCAGTGATGGCACTGGATGAGAGGTCCAAAACTCTTTGGACGACTTCGTTCTCATCAGCTCTCAGGTTGTGCCCATTGGCCCGGAGAAATACATAGCAGGTCAGGAAGGCCGTTCTCTTGTTCCCATCCAGATAGGGATGGTTCTTTGTGATGCCGAAGGCATAGGCGGCCGCCAATTTGAAAATGTCATCTGTGCCATAGCCATATAGGTTTTGCGGACGTGCCAATGCACTGTCCAGCATTCCAGCATCTCTTGTGCCGGGTTGTCCCCCATGGCGCTTTAATTGTTCTTCATGGAGAGAGTCCAGGAAGTCTGGAGGCATCCAAAGGGGTGCCATATTGTTGGTCATTTGGCCAATTCGCTCAGGGCGTTCTTGTAGTCTTCCATTCCTTCGAGCGCATATTGCTGTAGGGTTTCCATGTCCGATTGTTGAGTCCCGATCAACACTTGGCCATTCGCATTGATCGAAACCTCAACAGCATCCCCTTCGGTGAACTGAAGTTGCTCTTTCAGCTCTTCCGGGAAGATAAAGCCATACCCTTCAGGAAACTTTTGGATCTTCGCTGTGGCCATATCCGGCACCCCTCGCATGAAGCGGTTACTCTACCAAAAAGTGGGGCATAAAGCACTGGGCCGCCAGCGCGCCAAGCCCTCACTCTACCGGAATCAGGCGCAGGCCAGTCAGATCGGGGGTCAGGGCTAAGGCCATCTCTCCGCGCTTCAGCTTCAAGGCGGCTTCGCCAAACAGCTCCCGACGCCAGCCGCTAAGGGCGGGCACATCGGCCTCATCATTGGCGGCAATCAGCTCCAAATCTGCTGAGGAGGCCACCAGACGCGGCGCGACGCCCTCGGCCTCGCATTGCATTTTCAGCAGCACCCGCAACAGATCGGTCACTGGGCCCAAACCTTGCGGCAGATCCGGCTTTTGGCCCGGCTGCGGCCATTGGTCCTTGGGCAGGGCTTGGGCGCGCTCCACGGCCTCGATCAACCCCCGGCCCATGGGACCCTCGGCAATGCCCTTGGAGATCGAGCGCAGCTTGAGCAGCTCTTGCGGTGTGGTCGCCGGATGGGCGGCCACTTCCAGCAGGCCCTCATCCTTCAGCACCCGGTTGCGCGGCAGGTCTTTCTCCTGGGCGGTGCGTTCCCGCCAAGCTGCCAGTTCCTTGAGCAAGGTGAGGAATTTCGGCGATTTGGTCCGGGCTTTGATCCGCTTATAGGCTTCATTGGGCTCGACCAAATACAGACCCGGATCGGCGATCTGTTCCATTTCGCGCTCGACCCAGTTGGTCCGTCCGCTGGCTTCCAGCTGGTCGCGCAGGGCCTCGTAGATCACCCGCAAATGGGTTACATCCCCCAGGGCATAGGCCAGCTGCTTTTTGTCCAAGGGACGCCGGGCCCAATCGGTGAAGCGCATGGATTTGTCGACTTTGGCCTTGGCCAGTTTGATCACCAGGGTCTCATAGCCGACACTTTCGCCAAAGCCACAGACCATGGCAGCGATTTGGGTGTCATACAGGCCCTGGGGCATGTCGCCCATCAAATGCAGGAAAATCTCCAGGTCCTGGCGTGCGGCATGGAACACTTTCAGGATCGCCGGATTGCGCATCAACGCAAATAGCGGCTCCAGATCCATGTCCTTGGCCAGGGGATCGATGCAATGGGCTTCGTCGCTGCCGCCCAGCTGGACCAGACACAGTCGGGGCCAATAGGTTTTTTCGCGGATGAACTCCGTATCGACGGTGACGAAGGTCTCGCCGGACAGGCGGTCGATAAAGGCGGAGAGCTCAGAGGTGGTGGTGATCAGCGACATGGACAGCGTATAGACCGCAATGGCTGTTTCGGCAAGTCCAAGCCGCGTTCCATTGCCCCTGTTCAGGACAAGACTTGAGGGTCACCGCAGGAGAGACTAAGACCGGGCCTATGACCGACCACACGACAACCCGCTCAAGTCCCATTGCCTTGACCGCCCAGGGCGTCGCCCGAGGCTTCAAGCGGCTGATGCCCATTGCATTGTTTGTGATCCCCTTTGGCAGCGCCTTTGGGGTCGCCGCCCTGGAGGCCGGACTGTCGGCCTCGGACGCCATGGTGATGAGCGTGGTGGCGTTTTCCGGAGCGGCGCAATTTGCCAGCTTGGAGTTTCTCACCGAGCCTGTCGCAGTCTGGACCCTGGCCCTGGTTCTGCTGGCCCTCAATGCCCGTCATGTGATCATGGGGGCTGCCCTGTCGCAATGGATCAACCACTTGCCGCCCGCGCAGCGCCTTGCCGCCGTGATCTTGCTCAGCGATGCCAATTTCGCCGATAGCCAACCCTCCTTTAAGGCAGGGGATCGGGATATCGGTCTTTTGCTCGGCGGTGGTCTGGCGCTATGGGTCACTTGGGTCCTGGGCACCGCCATTGGTGTTCTGGGCGGCACCGTCTTTGGCGATTTGGACCGCTATGGGGTCGATGTGGTCATGCCCTGCTTCTTTGTCGCCGCCGTGGTTGGACGGCTGGGCAGTGACCGCAGTATGGTTGCCCCGGTGATCGCCGCCAGCATCGTGGCCGCCGCCACTGTGGACCTGCTGCCCACAGGCTGGAATGTGATCCTCGGTGCGGTCATTGGCGGGTTGGTGGCCCTGTGGCCCAGTGGCGCCGGGAGGCCGCGTCAGTGAGCATCTGGGGCGTCATCGCCATGGTCGCGGGCATCACCTTTGCCAGCCGCATCGCTGGACCCTTGATCATGCTCTGGGTGCCGCTGTCACCGCGCCTGGAGCGGTTCTTGGATGGCCTCTCCGTCTCCGTGCTCGCCGCCCTGGTTGCCTCCCTGCTGGCGCAGAATGATCTGCGGACCGCGACGGCGGTTGCTGTGGCCTCCGGGATCATGCTTGCCGCAAAAAGTGCGATTTGGGCCATGCTTGCGGGCATGGCTTGTGCAGCGGCCTGGACATGGCTGGTGGCCTGATCGGGGCCGGTGACTTGACAAAGGGCGCGGATCGGTGTCCCTTCCGACCGCTCCCTCCCCAAGTGCTTTTCCCAGCCAGACTTAAGGACCGTTTTCCATGCATCGTTACCGCAGCCACACCTGTACCGATTTGCGCCAAGAGCATGTGGGCAGCATGGTGCGCCTGTCCGGTTGGGTTCACCGCAAACGCGACCATGGCAATTTGCTGTTTGTTGATTTGCGCGACCATTACGGCATGACCCAGGTGGTCTGCGATGTCTCCAGCGAGGTGTTCAAGGCCCTGGAGAGCCTGCGACCGGAAAGCGTGATCTCGGTCTCTGGCCCGGTGATCCAGCGCAGCGAGGACACCATCAACCCGAAGCTGCCCACCGGCCAGATCGAGGTCCGGGCAGCCGAGGTCGAGGTGCTGTCCACCGCCGAAGTTCTGCCGATGATGGTGGCGGGCGACCAGGAATTCCCCGAAGACATGCGCCTGACCTATCGCTTCCTGGATCTGCGCCGGGAAGATGTGCATGCCAATATGATCCTGCGCTCCAAGGTGATCTCCTATCTGCGTCGGGCCATGGAAGAGCAGGGGTTCTTGGAATACCAAACCCCGATCCTGACCGCCTCCAGCCCGGAAGGCGCGCGCGACTTCCTGGTGCCTTCGCGGATCCATCCCGGCCAGTTCTATGCGCTGCCCCAAGCCCCGCAACAGTTCAAACAGCTTCTGATGGTCTCGGGCTTTGACCGCTATTTCCAAATCGCGCCCTGTTTCCGTGATGAAGACAGCCGGGCCGACCGATCCCCCGGGGAATTCTATCAGCTCGATTTTGAAATGAGCTTTGTCACCCAGGACGACGTGTTTGCCGCCATCGAACCGGTGTTGGAAGGGGTGTTTAAGGAATTCGGCCAGGGCCGGGCGGTGACCCCGGCGCCGTTCCCGCGCATTGCCTTTGATGACGCCATGCTGCGCTATGGCTCCGACAAGCCCGATCTGCGAAACCCGCTGGAAATCCAAGATGTCACCGAGCATTTCGCTGGCGGCGGCTTTGGGCTGTTTTCCAAGCAGATCGAAAAGGGCTCCGTGGTCCGTGCCATTCCGGGACCCGGTGCGGCGGGCAAGCCCCGGGGCTGGTTTGATAAGCTCAATGAGTGGGCGCGGGAAAACGGGGCCGGGGGTCTGGGCTATATCATCTTTGGTCCCGAAGGTCCGAAAGGCCCGATTGCCAAAAACCTGGAGGCTGACCGCACCGAAGCGATTCGCACCCAACTTGGCCTCGAGGCCGGGGATACGGTGTTCTTTGCCTGCGACAAGGCTTTGCCCGCCGCCAAATTCTCCGGTCTGGTCCGCGACCGGATCTGTGACGAGCTCGGCTTGCGCGAAGACGGCCTGTTCAAATTCTGCTGGATCGTCGATTTCCCGATGTATGAGCTCGACGAGGATACCGGCCAGATCGAATTCAGCCACAACCCGTTCTCCATGCCCCAGGGCGAGATGGAAGCCCTGGAAACCCAGGACCCGCTGACCATCAAGGCCTGGCAATATGACATCGTTTGCAATGGCGTGGAGTTGTCCTCGGGCGCGATCCGGAACCACCGTCCGGACATCATGTATAAGGCCTTCGAAATCGCCGGATATCCGAAAGAAGTCGTCGAGGAGAAATTCGGTGGCATGCTGCGGGCCTTCACCTATGGCGCGCCTCCCCATGGTGGTTCCGCTCCGGGCATTGACCGCATTGTGATGCTGCTGGCCGACGAGCCGAATATCCGCGAGGTCATCCTGTTCCCGATGAACGGCCAGGCCCAGGACCTGCTGATGGGCGCGCCAGGTGAAGCTTCAGAGCGTCAGCTGAAGGAACTGCACATCAAGGTCGTGCCGCCGAAAAAACCGGTGAAGGCCGAGGGCGCCTAATCTCTGTAGAAAAATTA
>JBMYTN010000022.1:0-64346 GCA_049604415.1 Rhodospirillaceae bacterium
CGCTCCCGCAAGGTTCATCATCCTCGATGTCTGTGGCGGCTTGTGACCTCAGACCCGGCTAAGAAAGGATTCCCCCATGTCCAGCTCCTTCTCCCGTGATTGGGCCCCCAATGTGGGGCAGCCAATCCCAGAGTCCGTGCCAAGCGCTCCCCCGCCGCCATCCGGGTCCTATGAGCCAGCGGAGCCAGCATATCGGCTGCGCAGCCCGGATCCGGAACAGTTTGCATTGTCCATGACCCTGCAAAGAAAGGCCTATGACAATGACAATAAGCTGGCCTTGCCGGAGGGCTGGACCGTCGCCGCGACCTTCGGCAAACCGGATGAAATGGCAGGTTATGGTCAAAGACAGAAAACCACCTCTGGCCTGACGGGCATGGTGTTTGTCAATCAGGACCGCAATCAAATCGCCATCAGCTTCCAAGGGGCGAACACCACTGGCTTCGATGTTGATGACATTATTTCCGCCATCACCCATCAGGGCCTAGATCAACTCGATGACGCAAAAAATAAAGTTCAAGCAACCCTCAGCGATATCGATTTCAAAAGCATTCTGGCCAATGGCGGTCAGATTTATCTGACCGGCCATTCCAATGGCCATGCCCCCGCCGAAGCCCTGTCCTTCATGATCGGCCAAGATCTTTTGGATGACAAAAGCCTAACGGATGATGAGAAGGCCTCCCTTTTGTCCCGGATCAATATGGTGGGCATTGGCGGTTTGGGCATTCGGGGCGATGTGCTGGCCGAAGGCTTGCGGGGGTTTGACGGCAAGCCGATCAATCTGAACGACCCCCTGTTCAACGCCATGGACTTGAACCACTTCTATACCGAGAAGGATTTTGCCAGTTACTTTTTCAATGGGCATAACCGCCGCATCAGCGGCGATGTCTGGACATTGCCCTCGGACCCCATTTCGCCCTGGCCGGTCGATACCGTAGAAGACCATATGTTCCCTGCCTATAAGGATGCGGATATTGATGGGGCGCAGTTCCATGGCTCCTGGACCGCCTATGGCCAGCGTCAACTGGGTCCCAATGGTGAGCTGATCGACCCGCCAGCACCGGCTCCCGGATTCTATGGGCAGGATCCTATGGGGCAGCAGCCACAGATGCGTCCGGCAATCCCGGGAACCCCAGACGGTCAACCGCTCCAGCTGGTGCCGCAACCGGGCCAACAGGGTCCGGCCGGGCCAATGGGGCCTGTCGGACCCATGGGGCCAGGGGCCGCCTTGGGGCAGCCCCCAGAACCCGGTTGGCCGCAGGCCGGACTTCAAGCCTCAAATGTGGCCTACCGGCCCCATCCAACCATGCAGCAGGCGTCCTATCGACCCGCTCTGCCCAGCGGGTATGGTGGGGGCGGGTATGGTGGGGGCGGGTATGATGGCTATGGTGGGTTCGGCGGTTCCCCCCACGACCGGCGCGCCGCACCGCCCCCTGCTGCCGGACCGCTCCCGGCTCCCGGACAGATGGGCCCGGGCGGGCCCTATGGGCATCGGGTGCCAAACCCGGCCCGGGCGCACCAACCGACCGCGTCGCACAACCCCTTTGCGCCACAACCCACCCCGCAAAGCATGCCGATGGGCCCGGACCCGCTTTGGGACCCCGATCCCCTGGGTCGCCCCTCCTGGAACAGCGTTAGCCTGTCTTGGGTGCCGGATGATTTTGCCTATAAAAACCTATCGCCATACGGGCAGGAGCTGATTTTGCACTCCAGGCTGCAAAGGCTGCTCAATCAAGGCCAGCCGAAACAACCTAAGTCGTTCCTCGCCAGGATGATGGAAGGATTGAACCAACCAAACGAGCCGCGCCAAGACCAAACCACGCTATCAAGCCATGTGAGTGGATTGCCTGATCCCAGTCTATTGCGCCCCATGGACAGCTTGCCTTCCCCCGGATGGGATATGGAGACATTAAACCTGTTCTTGACTCCGCCAACGACCATGGAATTGGGAGCCCCGCCAAAACTCTCTTTTGTTGCTCGATAAACTCTGAGCCAATAACCATAGAGTCGGTATTTGAGGCACCAGACGAGCGGAACCAGGCTGTAGCCATCGAACCTGTCCCCAATAAAATTGAGGATGGTTTCGGCCACGCCTATTTTCTTTGCTGCGCCACGCGGGCCCTGAGGATCTCGGCGAAGGCATCCACCTCCGGCCGACGGCTGGCCGCTGGACGATAGGCCGCCACCACCGCCTCCCCCAGACGCGGCAGGCCCAGATCTGGATCCACCGCACAGAGATCCGGGGTTGCGGCGATGCCGGGCATCACCGTGACCGCCAATCCGGCGAGCAAAAACGCCCGCACCCCGACCGGGTCCGGGCTGGTATGGGCAATAACCCCGCGCCGCCCAACCCGGTCGAGCCCATCAAAGGCGTAACGGCGCAGATCCCGGCCATCGCTGAGGAACACCAAGGGCACATCGGCCTGCGGGGCGATGCGGAAGCGCGGCCCCGACACCCAGGCCAAATCAACCTGCTCCGTAAACAGCCGTCCGACCCGACGGCCCCGGTCCATGGCGAAGGCCAGATCCAGCGCCCCGGTTTCAAAGCGGCGCAGGACCTCCCCGGTGCGACCGCAGGAGACATGGATTTTCACCTCTGGCCAGTCCTGGGCGAAAGCGGCCAAGACATCGGGCAGAACCGACATGGCAAAGGTCAGGGTGGTGCCAAAGCGGATCGGCAGGCCCGAGCGGGTGTCGCGCAGGGCGGCGAAGGCCTCGTCGGTCAGGCCGAGGATCCGCCGGGCATAGACCAGGAAGGCCTCGCCCTCGGCGGTCAAGCGCACCCCCCGGCCCCGACCGCGATCCACAAGACGCCGCCCGACGGCATCTTCCAAGCGCTGGATATGCAGGCTGACCGCCGATTGCACCGTCGCCAGCCGTTTGGCGGCCTCGGAGAAATTTAAGGTCTCAGCGACGGCGACAAAGCTTTCCAACAGGGACTGGTCCAGAGACATGGGCAGGGCCTTAAATCCGCATTCGTGATTTTTATGATCATATAAAATCGTTTCCTCTATTTCAGCCGAACTTTTATTCCGGTGTGGCGAGAGGCCAAAAGAGAGGTCGCACCATGAGCCTGATGAGCCTGCCACCGGAGTTTTATGTCACCGCGATCCTGTCGATCATTTTGACCGGGATCTCCAAAAGCGGCTTTGCCGGTGGCTTGGGCGTGGTTGCCGTGCCGTTGATGGCGCTGTCGGTGACCCCGCAAATGGCCGCAGCGATCAATCTGCCGATCCTGGTGGTGATGGATATCCTGATCATCTGGCGCTACCGCAAAAGCTGGTCCATGGCGGTGATCCTGCCGATGATGCCCGGTGCGCTGCTGGGGCTGGCCATCGGGGCGGCGACCTTTGAATGGGCCGAGCCCGATGCGATCCGCATTGCCGTCGGAGTGATGGCGGTGGCCATGGCGGCGCGCTGGCTGTTGGCCCGGCGTCACGCTGCCCAGAGCCCGGCCGAAGCGGAGACCCAGCCCCCGCTCACACCCGCGCCAAAACAAACCGGACGCGGCAGCCTGTTCGCGTTGGGGGCCCTATCGGCCTATGCCAGCTATATCGCCCATGCGGGTGGACCACCGGTCAAAGGCTATTTCCTGCGCCAGCGCCTGGAGAAATCCGCCTTTGTCGGCACCAATGGCATGTTCTTTTTCTTCTTAAACGGCCTGAAGCTGGTCTCTTACACCGCCCTGGGCCAAATCACCCTGGAGACCGCCAAGGTCAGCGCCCTGCTCTCGCCCGCCTTGATCATTGGCGTGCTGATCGGTTTCGCCCTGCACAGCCGGATCCCGCAACAGGCCTTTTCAGCCATTGTTTACAGCCTGCTGGGCGTGGTCGGGTTGAAGCTGCTGTGGGATGGGGTGATCGGCACCGCCTTTGCCGCCTTATTCCTATAGGGCGGGCACCATTGGGATTAGGGCGCGTTCAAATCCCAGTCATAGGCATGACCGGCCAGATCACTGACCCCTTGCAGCTGTTGCAACAGGGCCGGTGCGGCATATTGGCGCAGATGGTTCAGAACCCCGGCCTCGCTGTCACCGAAATCCTCCCGGAACCAGCGGTAAATGGTCGACACCACCGGACCGCCATTGGTCATGGTCACGCCCCGAGGATGGTTGACATAGGCAATGGCGGCCTCGGTCAATTGCTGATCCACCGTGGCGCCGCTGAGGGGCTCGGGCAGCAGATTGGGGCAGCCGATGGAGGCACAATTGACGCCATAATGGATCCGAGGATCGCGCCAAAGCGGGCGCAAGATCCGGTGTTCCATGTCATCCAGGCTGAGTTCAATGCCATTGACCGTGACCAGCTTCGCCCCCCAAGGGCCATTGGCGAACAGGCCGGGCGAGATATCAATGTCGCGAATGCTGTCCACCGGGCCGTCCTGACGCCAGGCATCCAGCACCACCCGAACGGTCAAGGCATTGTAAAAATTGAACCAATAGGCCATTTGCTCAGGCCGGTCCAAGCTGTCCGGATTGACCGCTTCCAAGGCGCGGACATAGCCGACCAGGGCCGAATAGTCCTCGCCACTGACCTGACCATAAGGCAGGCGCGCCACCCCATCGGCCCCCAGCACAAGGTATTTGCTGATGAACGCCGCCCAGGCGGAATTGTCCACAGTCAGGGTCGAGCCCGGGGTGTGGGCCCGCCAGCGCTCCCAAGCCTCCGCCTTCGGGGCAGCCCAGGCCATGCCGGGCAGCAGCGCCGCCCACAGGCTTACCAGTGCCAGCACCAAAGTGACCAGGGCCAGGCGGTTTAGGGGAAGGCGCTCCTGAGCAGAGCGGGCGATCGCGGACGGTCTCATATGCTGTAATCCAGTTCTTGGTCTTTCGGCTCCTCGGTCCCGGATTTACGTTTGGTCTCGGGCTCCGGTTCTTCCAAGGGCTCACTTCCGGCGGGCGGGACCGGCAAACGCAGGCGGAACACCGCCCCGCCAGCGCCACTGCTCAACAGGCTGAGATCGCCGCCTTGGGAGCGGGCCAGCTCCAGAGAGATCGCCAGACCCAAGCCGGTGCCGCCGGCCTTGGCGGAGCCGGAGAAGGGCTGAAACAGGTTTTCCAGGGCTTTTTTCGGCAGGCCCGGACCGTCATCGGCGATATCCAGATAGATCGCCTCGACGCCGTCTTCTTGGGTGCCGCGATGCCGGGCGACCCGGACCAGGCTGGCTTTGGCCTGCCCCGCATTCAGGAACAGATTGCTGAATATCCGGGTCAAATGGTCTGGGTCGGCCCAGACAATCAGGCCGTCAAGCTCCTGCAGGCTCAGCTTGGGCCGGTCGGCTTCCGGATTGGTGGTGTAGGCCGCCGCCATGGCCAGAGCCACGGTGTCGGTGACCCGGGTCCGCTTCAGGGCCGCTTCCGGCGGGCCTTCCTTGGCATAATTCAGGGTGTTGCCGCACAGATTGACCGCCCGCTCCAGGGCCCCGGCGATGCCTTTGGTGACGATGCGGACTTCCGGATCCGCCGACATCATTTCCAGCCGGTCGCTTTCCAACAGCGCGGTGGTCAGAACCCCTTTCAGGTCATGGGCGATTTTGGACACCGCCGTGCCGACTCCGGCCAGACGGGCCTGCTGGCCCAAAGCCCGGCGCAGGGTGTCTTGCAATTCCCGCAAGGCCCGCTCCGCCAAGCCGATCTCATCGCTGCGCCGGGACGGGATCACCACCCGGTTCGGGTCCTGGGGCGCATCGCGGAACTCGGTCATATTGAAGGCCAAGCGCCGCATTGGCCGGACAATCATCCAATGCAGCACCAGGAACATGGACACCCCGGTCAGGCCGGAGATCATCAAGGACAGGATCAGGATCCGCCAGGAATAATCCACCATCTCGGCACGCAGAGCGGCTTCGGAGATGAAAGCCCGGATCACCACATCGGAATCCTTGGGCGACCAGCCAATGATTGAGAGCACCCGGTCATCATCCCGGGGCAGGACCTCCAAGGCATGCATGATCAGGGTCAGGGCATCCGCCGAGCGCAGATCGAAGGACGCATCTTCGCGCCGGATCATATATTCGCCCAGGGTCAGGGTTTCTTGATAGGGCGCGCGGGCCGTCATGCCAAAGGCCCCGGCATGGCGCAGCAGCTCCATCTGCAACTCGGTATCGACCATGCCCTCTTGGGTGGCCTGCAAGGTCAGCAGGGCCAAATGGCATTGGGCCAGACGCTCATTGAGATATTCCAGCCGGAACCGGGCGATGGAGGGCAGATAGATCAACACCTCCGCCACCATGACAAACAGCACGCAGAGCACCAGCAGCCGGGAGGATAAGGAGCGATGCACCCCGGTGACCGGGGGTTTTTGCGCGGGCTCAGCCGGGGCGGCGGACATGCGGCTCACCCAAACCTGGCCAGGAAGCGCACCATGCGGCGGGTTTTCTCAGAAAACAGCTTCGGCACATACCAGCTGCCGGCGGCCCGTTTGCTCAGCTCGGAGAAGGTCGGATAGGGCGCAACCACCGTGGCCATGGCCGAGATCTTCAGGCCCTGCTGCAGGGCCAGGACCCAAGGCAGGATCAACTCGCCCGCCCCTTTACAGGCCAAACCGGCGCCTAAGATCTTACCCTTGGGCGTGACAATGACCTTAATCAGGCCGTCCTCGGCGGCCTCGGCCTTGGCGCGGTCATTTTCCGCCGCCGCGAAGCGCAGGATCTGATAAGTCAGCCCGGCGGCCTCGGCCTCCGCTTCGGTCAGGCCGACCTGGGCGACCTCCGGGTCCGTATAGGTCACCCGAGGGATGGCGCTGTGATCGGCCTTGGCCGGGATCCGGAACAGGGCGTTTTTGATCACCACCCCGGCGTGATAACCGGCCACATGGGTGAATTGCAGGCCGCCCGCCACATCGCCAATGGCAAACACCTTTTTATTGCTGGTGCGCAGGCGGGCATCGACCTCGATGCCTTGGGGGGAGAAGGTCACCCCGGCCTTTTCCAGATCCAGGCCATAGACGCTGGGCGCGCGCCCGGCGGCGACCAGCAAATGGGTGCCCTCGATCCGGGTGCCATCGGCATAGACAAAGGCGGGCTGGTGCACGCCATCGCCGCGATCCTGCCAGTCTACCTTCTCCAGACCCTCCGCGTCCCGGACCTCAATGCCATCGCGGGCCATGCTGGCCACCGCCACGGCGGCCAGTTCCGGATCTTCCCGGTTCAGCACCCGGTCCTTATCGATCACCGTGACCGGCACCCCAAGCCGCCGAAAGGCCTGGGCCATTTCCGAGCCGATGGGACCGCCGCCCAGCACCAGCAAATGGCCGGGCTTTTCGTTTAAGGCAAACAGGGTCTCATTGGTCAGGATCGGGCCATCCTGCAGCCCCGGAATCCCCGGCACCTTGGGCGAGGACCCGGTGGCGATCACCACCCGGCGGGCCTGCACGGCCTGCTCGCCGCCATTGTTTAAGGAGACCTGGACGCTTTGCGGACCGGTGAATTTGGCCACGCCCTGCAAAACGGTGACACCAAAGCCCTCATAGCGCTCCACACTGTCCATGGGCGAGATCGCCTCGACCACGCCCCGGACATGGGCCATCACCGCAGTGAAATCGATTTCCGGCTCCCGGGAGACCACGCCCAACGGCCCGCTGGAGCGGTGCACCCAGGCCGCATGGGCCGAGGCCAACAAAGATTTGGACGGCACGCAGCCGGTGTTCAGGCAATCGCCGCCCATCAGGCCCTTTTCGACCAAAACCACCGAGGCCCCCATTTGCGAGGCCCCGGCGGCAACCGACAGCCCCGCCGAGCCCGCACCGATCACACAAAGATCCACCTGCAACGGATCACTCATACTGCTTCTCCCTGGGACGGATCTTTCTGGGCCGGGTCAAGGGGGGTGGCTTTGGCGGCGTCTTTGCGGGCCTTGATCTTTTTGTAGAGCACCGGGATCAGGGCCAGCAGCGCCAGACCAAGCATCGGCCCCAGCACTTCGGGGTCAAAGATAATGCCCAGATCGGGTTTTTCACCCCGGGCGATCACCGAGGACAAGCCATTGCCCACGGAGCTGAACACCAAAGTGCCTGGAATGATGCCCAGGAAGGTGCCCGCCATATAGACCCGCAATTTCACCCCCGCCATGGCCGGGGCGAGGTTGATGACCCAGAACGGGAACAGCGGGATCAGGCGCAGGACCAGGAGATAGCTGAACGCATCTTTGGAAAAGCCATCGATCAGCTTTTTCATTTTACCCGAATCGAGCTTTTTGGCCACCGCATCGCCGATCACATAGCGCGCCAGCAGAAACACCGCCGTCGCCCCCATGGTCGCCGCCGAGACCACATAGAAGGTCGCTTCGATGGTGCCAAACAAATAGCCGCCAATGATGGTCATCCAGACCGCCCCGGGCAGCGAAAAGGTCACCGCGATAAAATACATGAACAGGAACAGCGGCACGGCCAGCCAAACATTTTGATCAACCCAGCCCTTGATCTGGTCCTGATGGGCCAGGAAGGCCTCAAAGCTTAAATACTGATCGGCCCCGGTGACAAAAAACAGCACTAGGCCGAGGATCAGAGCGCCAAAAATGCCCAGCTTGGCCCAGGGGAGGGATTTTCCTTTGGCTGCGGGGGGGTCTTGGTCAGCGTGATCCTCCAGGGCGTCCGGGGCGTCCGGGGACGCCGCGATCTGTGAGGCACTGGGGTGTTGGGACTCGGCCATCATTGCATCCTATTGCGTCAAAGAAAGGCATGCGGGGTCTTTGAATGCGGTGCATACAGAACTCTAGATGGATCTTCCCCCCACCAATGGTCCAATAAAAACCCTGTGAGCGGGCAAGATCATGATCAACCGTTGCGGCTCGACCAGATCCAGGGACAAGGGGCGGACCGGTGCAAATCCGGCAGAAAATCACGCCCCAAAGCCCGCTGACCCGTTGACCGGAAAGCCAAGCCCATATATAAGGCCGCCTTTCCGCAATTCGACAGGATCGATGCGGGGCGAACCCCATGGGCGTCCTTCGGGACTGTATTCCCTGCGAACCGCCCACCTGCACCGCCCCGAGATGATGATCAGGAGTTTAGTTCCGTGAAACGCACCTATCAGCCGAGCCGCATTGTGCGCAAGCGTCGCCACGGCTTCCGCAGCCGCAGCGCGACCGTTGGCGGTCGCCGCGTTCTGGCCAATCGCCGCTCCAAGGGCCGTAAGCGTCTCTCTGCCTAGTCAGGGCGAGGGCGGAGACTGGCCCCCCGGACCCTAAAATGCAGGATCCGCAGCACCAACAGGCGATGCCCAGCGCAGCGTCGGCAAATCCCGCCACATTGAAATTGCGGCGGGATTTTTTAAGGGTGGCCGCTGCCCGGCGCAAATGGGCCATGCCCGGTCTTGTGCTGCAAGCCGCCCCGCAGCCGAAAAATCTGGATGCAACCCGACTCGCCCACCCCACGGCCGCGCCCGGAGCCCCACCCGGAGCCCTGCGCTTCGGTCTGACGGTGTCTAAGAAGGTCGGCAAAGCCGTCACCCGCAATCGGGCGCGGCGTCGGTTGCGGGCCTTGGCGCTCTCGGTTTTGGCCCAAGAGGCCGCCCCGGGCCATGATTATGTGCTGATCGGGCGCGGCGCGACCCCGGATCGGGCCTTTTCCGCCCTGCAAAGCGATTTGCGCGCCGCCTTGACCCGTTTAAAGCTGCTTCGCAAGCCCGAGGACGCTCAGCGGTGAGCTGTGGCTGCGAAAAACCGGCCAAAACGGCGGCGGCGCGGCCAAAGCCACAGCGCTCGACCACGGGCTGGGTGCTCTGGGCCTTAGGCCGCCCCCTGGCTTGGCCGATGATGGGCGTGATCCTGGTCTACCGCTATACCCTGTCGCCCTATTTGGGCATGCATTGCCGCTTCGATCCCACTTGCAGTGCCTATGGGCTGCAAGCAATTCGCCTTCACGGACCGATCTGGGGCGGATGGTTGACGATCTGGCGGCTTTTGCGTTGCCATCCGTGGGGAGGCATGGGATACGATCCCGTCCCGGAAACGGGACCAGGAGAGGTCCTCCGACGTCAGTTCGGACGCGACCGTCCCGATGGGGCTCGCAGCAAGCGGGATCCGTCACAACAGTGAACATCCTCTCCCGACCGCAAACCGACACAGAACCGGGTTCTTCGCGGCGGGACAGTTTTTGGGTTTGAAAGGTGTACTATGCCGGAACAGCGTAATTTGATCCTCGCCGTGGTCTTGTCCGTGGGGGTGCTGTTCGCCTTCGATGCCTTTTTGGGACCGACCACCACGCCACCGGCTGAGCAGGCCACACAAACCACGGCTGATGGGACGCCCCCCGCCCCCGGTGCGGATGGTCTGCCTGCGGCCCCGGGGACACCGGCGACCGCGCCTGGTGTGAGCGCGCCGGGCGTTTCGGCCCCGGGCGGCCCGCTGACCCCGGATCGCGACCAGTTCCTGACCGGCAGCGAGCGGATCAAAATCGACACCCCGCGTCTGCATGGCTCGATCCGCCTGCAAGGGGCCCGGCTGGATGACCTGACCCTGGGCGATTACCAGGAGACCATTGAGGACAACAGCCCGGAAGTGGTGCTGCTGTCGCCTCAGGGCTCGGCCAACCCCTATTACTCTGAATTCGGCTGGGTTCCGGCTGATGCCGCTGTGCCGGTGCCGGACAAGGACACGCCCTGGACCACCACCGCAACGGTGCTGAACCAGGACAGCCCGGTCACCCTGACCTGGGACAATGGCGCGGGGCTGATCTTCACCCGCACCATCGCGGTGGACGCCGATTACATGTTCACCATCACCCAGTCCGTGCAAAACACCGGCAGCGAACAGGTCACCCTGTTCCCCTATGGCCTGGTGAAACGCAATGGCCTGCCGAAGCTGGAAAACTTCTTCATCCTGCATGAAGGCCCGATCGGGGTGGTCAATGGCGCCCTGGAAGAGGTCAGCTATGGCGATCTGGATGATGACCGTCTGGTGGAATATGACACCACCGGCGGCTGGGTCGGCATCACCGATAAGTTTTGGCTGACCGCCCTGGCCTTTGACCAGACCCGTCCGGTCAAGGCCCGCTTCGTCCATAGCATGAGCGGCAATCAACCGGGCTATCAGGCCGACTATCTCGGCCAGGCGGTGACCTTATCCGCCGGGGCGTCGGACAGCATTGAGAACCACCTGTTTGCCGGGGCCAAGGAAGTCAATCTGCTTGATACCTATGCCGAGCGCTTCAATCTGCCCCTGTTTGACCGCGCCATCGATTTCGGCTGGTTCTTCTTCATCACCATTCCGTTCTTCCACATGCTGAACTGGCTGGCGAATTATCTCGGCAGCTTCGGTCTGGCCATTCTGGCCTTCACCGTGATCCTGAAGCTGATCTTCTTCCCGCTGATGAACAAATCCTACCGCGCCATGGGCAAGATGAAGGCCCTGGCCCCGGAGATGAAAAAGCTCCAGGAGCGGTTTAAGGATGACCGGCAGCGGATGAACCAGGAGCTGATGACCCTCTATAAGAAAGAGAAGGTCAATCCGCTGGCGGGCTGTTGGCCGATCCTGTTGCAGATCCCGGTGTTCTTCGCGCTCTATAAGGTGCTGTTCGTCTCCATCGAAATGCGCCATGCGCCGTTTTATGGCTGGATCGAGGATCTCTCGGCCCCGGATCCGACCTCGATCTTCAACGCCTTTGGCCTGATCCCCTGGGACCCGCCGACCTTCCTGATGATTGGTGCCTGGCCGCTGCTGATGGGTCTGACCATGTGGGCGCAGCAAAAGCTGAACCCGGCCCCGACCGATCCGATGCAGGCGAAGATCATGAGCTTCCTGCCGATCATCTTCACCTTCATGCTGGCGCAATTTGCCGCCGGTCTGGTGATCTACTGGACCTGGAACAACATCCTGTCCATCGCCCAGCAATGGGTGATCCAGAAGCGGATCCAAGACCAGCACCAGGGCAAGGGGTCGGGCTCAGGATCGGACTCTAGCTCGGGCTCGTCTTCCTCGTCGTCGGGCTCCTCGTCGTCCTCATCGACCTAGCGGATCCAAAGCCATGGTTGCCGCCGATCCTTCGGATCCGTCCACAGAGCTGGGCGGATCCGATGGCCTTTCTGAAACCGGTCTCGGGGCCGAGGTTGAGGCTGAAGCCGACGCCGAGGCCGCAGCCCGGATCGAAGCCGGGCGCAAGCTGTTCGCCGGTCCCTGTGACTTTGTCATGGGCTGCGTGCGGATGGACCATCTGCCCAACTCGCCTCTGACCGAGATCTGCTTCGCCGGTCGTTCCAATGTCGGCAAATCCAGCCTGATCAACGCCCTGACCGGACGCAAGACCCTGGCTAGGGCCTCGGTGACCCCGGGGCGGACCCAGGAGCTGAACTTTTTCCGCCTGGCCCGGTCCGAGGCTGACCCCCATGGGCTGATGCTGGCCGATTTGCCGGGCTATGGCTATGCCAAGGCCCCGAAGGCCAAGGTCAAAGCCTGGACCAATCTGGTGATGGATTATTTGCGCGGACGGCCCACCTTGCGTCGGGTCTGTTTGCTGATCGACTCCCGCCATGGCCCCAAGGCCAATGATGTGGAGGTGATGAAAATGCTCGATCAGGCCGCCGTGTCCTATCAGCTGATCCTGACCAAAGCCGACAAGCCCAAACCCGCCGACCTCGCCAAGTCCGAACGGGCCACCGCAGCGGCGATTGCGGCCCGGGTGGCGGCCCACCCGGACTATGTGCTAACCAGTTCCCAGACCGGAGCAGGCATCGCCGAACTGCGCGCCGCTCTGGCCCAACTGGCCGTGACCTGACCTGAGCCGATCTGATCTGATCCACCTCGGGTTCCCTGGCCAGTCTATCTGTTGTTTTGATGTCCCGCTTTCAGCGTTTCGGGTGACCCATGAGTGCGAATGACCTGCCCCCCACGGCCTCCTCCACCGATGATCTGAAAACCAAGGATCCGGAGGTCGTGCGCGCGCAATGGATCCGCAAGGCCAAGACCCTGTCCCAGGCCCTGCCCTATATGCGCCAATTCGCCGATAAGACCATTGTGGTCAAATATGGCGGCCATGCCATGGGCGATCCGGAGCTGTCGCTGTCCTTCGCCCGGGATGTGGTGTTGCTCAAGCAGGTCGGCATGAACCCGGTGGTGGTCCATGGCGGCGGCCCGCAAATCGCCAAAATGCTGGAAAAGCTGAAGATCGAAAGCACCTTTGAAGACGGCCTGCGGGTGACCACCAAGGATATGGTCTCCGTGGTCGAAATGGTGCTGGCCGGTTCGATCAACAAAGAAATCGTCTCGGCCTTAAACCAGGCCGGGGGCATCGCCATCGGCCTGTCGGGCAAGGATGGCCATCTGATCAAGGCCCGCAAGCTTCACCGCACCCGCAAGGACCCGGACAGCAATATCGAAAAGGTGCTGGATTTGGGCTATGTCGGCGAGCCGGTCTCGGTCGACCCCCATATTCTTGGCGTGTTCCGCCAGTCAGACATCATACCGGTGATCGCCCCGATCGGGGTTGGCGACCATGGCGAGACCTTTAACATCAATGCCGACACCGCCGCCGGATCCGTCGCCGAGCACACCAAGGCCGAACGCCTGATGATGCTGACCGACATTGCCGGGGTGATGGATCAAAGCGGGCGGCTGATCCCGGAATTGACCGTGGAGCGTGCCCGGCTGCTGATCGCCGATGGCACCATTTCCGGCGGCATGATCCCGAAGGTGCAAAACTGCATCGATGCGGTCGAGCGCGGCGTCGGGGCCGCTGTGATCCTGGATGGCCGGGTGCCCCATGCGATTTTGCTGGAGCTGTTCACCGAAGGCGGCGCGGGAACCCTGATCCATGCCGGTTGATGCGCCCCAAACTGCGGCCTTTGATCCGGACCGGTTCGAAACCTGGATCTTTGATCTGGACAACACCCTCTATCCGCCGGAAATCGACCTGTTCGCCCAGATCGATTTGAAGATGAAGGCCTTCATCGCCCGCACCCTGGACATGCCGGTGGACGAGGCCTTCCGGATCCAGAAAGACTATTTCCACCGCTATGGCACCTCCCTGCGGGGTTTGATGGAAGAGCATAATGTGGAGCCGGAAGCCTTCCTGGAGGATGTCCATGACATCGACCATGGGGTTCTGATCCCGGATCCGCGCTTGGACGCCCTGCTGCACCGCCTGCCGGGGCGCAAGCTGATTTACACCAATGGCTCCATGGGCCATGCGGAGCGGGTGTTGGAAAGCCTGCTGCTGTCGCACCATTTCGACGGCATCCAGCATATTGCCTCTGCCGACTATATCCCCAAGCCGCAGGAAGAAAGCTATCAGGCCCTGCTGAAGGACCATGGGGTGGATCCGCGCCGGGCGATCTTCTTTGAGGACATGCATAAGAACCTGAAGCCCGCCAAGGAGATGGGCATGGCCACGGTTTGGATCCGCAACACCGTGCATTGGTCGACGGACGAGGAAGCCAGCCTGACCCCGGCCTATTGCGATTTCATCACCGATGATCTGGTCGCCTGGCTGGATGCCAATGTGATGGCGGCCCCTGCCAGCAGCCCATGACCGCCACCCGCGCCACCCAGGCCCTGCAAAAAGCCAAGATCGATTTCGAGCTGCTGACCTATGCCTATGATCCGAACGCGTCGGATATTGGCATGCAGGCCGCCGAGGCCCTGGGCGTTGATCCTGCCGGGCTGCTCAAAACCTTGATGGTGGAAACCTCCGACGGCGTGGTCATCGCTTTGGTGCCCTCGGACCGACAAATGGACCTAAAGGCCCTGGCCAAGGCAGCGGGGGCGAAAAAATGCGCCATGCTGGCCAAGCCGGAGGCCGAACGCCTCAGCGGCTATGTCATTGGCGGCATCAGCCCGCTGGGACAAAAGAAACGGCTGCCGGTCTTTATTGATGCCTCGGTGGAGGGCTTCGAGCGCGTGATCCTGAATGGCGGCGGCCGTGGCGTTCAGGTCCGCCTCAGCCCGCAGGATCTGGCCAAAGCCTGTTCCGGACGGTTTGTCCCGCTAACCTAAAAATCTGCGCTACTTTTCCATCAGGCGCGGCATCAGCTCGACGAAATTGCAGGGCCGATGGCGAATGTCGAGCTGGGTGGCCAGGATCTCGTCCCAGCCATCCTTGCAGGCCCCGGTGGAGCCCGGCAAGGCAAACAAATAGGTGCCCTTGGCGACCCCGGCCATGGCCCGGCTTTGAATGGTGCTGGTGCCGATTTTCGGGATGCTGATATAGCGGAAATACTCGCCAAAGCCCGGGATGTCTTTTTCGATCACCCCGTTGAGCGCTTCCGGCGTCACATCCCGCCCGGTCACCCCGGTTCCGCCGGTAGAGATCACCACATCGACCTCCGGATCGTCGATCCAGGCGGCAAATTGTTTCTGCAGCAACGCCGCGTCATCGATGATGATTTCCCGGGCGACGATCTTATGGCCTGCGGCCTCGGCCCGGTTGACCAAGGTCTGGCCGGAGGTGTCGGTTTCCAGGGTCCGGCTGTCGGACACGGTCAGAATGGCGATCTGCACCGGTTTGAACGGGATGCTGGTATCGATCCGGGACATGGACCTGCGGTCTCCTTAACGGACGGGCGGTTTGGGTTCGTGCACAGCTGGCCGGTCAGCGGGTCGCAGAGGTCTGGACCCGGGGGCCGCTGCGCAGGTCATAAATCGGCCAGCTGCCCGAGACAAGCGCGTCCAAAGTCGGGGTCGATTGCCCCATGCGGTCGCGATAGATCCAATAGTTGCACATCACCCGCTCGACAAAGTTCCGGGTCTCGCGGGAGCTCATGGCCTCGACGAACAGCAGCGGGTCATTTTTGTGTCGATCCACCGACTGCCAATCCATCAGACGCCCCGGCCCGGCATTATAGCCCGCCACCGCATAAAGCAGATTGCCCCGGATATGACCCATGCTCAGCAGCTCGGCGATATAGGATTGGCCCAGCCGCAGATTAAAGGTCGGGTCAAACAGCCGGTCCCGCCCGGATTTTTGCGCCAGGCTGCGATCCCCGGCGACATGGACCGCCGTTTTCGGCATCAGCTGCATCAGGCCGCGCGCCCCCGCATGGCTGATCGCCTCCGGATCTAGGCCGCTTTCCTGGCGGGCAAAGGCCCAGACCAAAGCCTGATCGAGCCGCCAACCGCCTTGCGGAGCCCAATGGGGCATCGGATAGAGGCCCGGATCGCCCATGCTGCGGTCCCGGGCCGCCAGGCGCAGCGCGACTTCCGGCATGCCCCGGGCCTCAGCGGCCAAGGCCACCGCCCGCTTCATCCCAGCATCGGGCACCGTGGCCAGGCCGCGCAGCTCTTCAGAGGCCAGCGCATATTTGCCGATCTCGGCCAGGGCCAAAGCCCGCTTGCCCGCCGGAGTCCCGGCCACCCGGGTCACCGCACTGGTGGCATCGCCATTTTGCCAGTTGAACGGCGCGAATTGACCGGCTGCCCGCAGGCCCAACATGCCATAGAAGGTCCGGGGATGGGCGGCGGCCTTCTGCAGCAAGGCCGAGACCTTGGTGAAGCTTCCGGCCCGGGTATGGGCCCGCGCCGCCCAGAACGCCCCACCAGAGCTCAACCAGTTCGATGACCGGCCAGAGCGGCTGACGGCCTCAAAATGGCTTGCGGCCTCGGCATAATTCCCGGCTCGGAACTGGGCCAGACCGGCAGCCCAATGGGCCAGCGGCACCCGGTCGCCAGACCCGGCAATGGCTTTTTCGGCCCATTCCACCGCCCAATCGTCGCGGCCATCGACAAAATAGGCATAGGCCAAACCGCCGCGCATGCGGTCATGGTCGATTTGCGACAGCGAGCGTTTGGCATCGCTCGATTGGGTGATGCGCTTGACCACCAGGGTCTGCCCCCGGTTCAAGGCTCGCCGGAATTTGCGCCAAACCGATTTCGCCGTGGCTGAGGACGACGATTCCAGCCCCCAGCCGACGCCGGTGCCGCCTTCGCCAATGCCGGTCAGGAAATTGCCCCGGGGCGCAGCCACGCCGCCGGAGGTGCGGCGCTGGGCCAGCTTGTGGATCCGCTCCGCCCCCGGATGGTCGCCATAGGCCTTCAGCCATGCCGCCAGCTCGGAGCCCTTGGAGCGGTAATCGGTCGGATGCATGTAGCGTTGAAACTGGACATGGCCCATCAGGACCCGGTCGGACAGCTGGGCGATCAGGGCATCGGCCTGCTGCCATTTGCCGTCTTCCTGCAGGGCAAAGATCTGCTTATAGCGCGCCGCATCTTCCGGGCTCAGCACCGCCTTGCCGATGGGGGCCCGGCCATTGGCGGCCTGGCTCGGTTGCGGCAGGGCGAGGATCGCGCCCAGCAGGATCACCAACGCCCCAAGCAGCCAGATCGCAGGGGCCGGGCGGTCCTGAACCGCCTCTGTTGTCCGCACGGTTCGGGGCTTGCTGGTCATCGCGCTGTCCTTTTGTTGCACGGTCAAAGGGCCGTCATCCTCGAGTCGGTCATACCCCATCCGCCTGCACCAGATCCAGACGTTCCTTCAACGCCAGCAGATCGCGCCAAGCTTCGCGCTTGCGCACTGGGGAGCGGAGCAGAAAAGCCGGATGGAAGGTGGCCAAGGCGGGGATCGGGTCGGCCTCCGGGGCCGGTTGGTAGTCTTTCCATTGCCCGCGCAGCCGGGTGATGCCGGTGGTGGTGTCCATCAGGGTCTGGGCCGCCAGCCCACCGGTCAGCAGCAGCAGGCGCGGTTTGACCAAGGCGATATGGCGGGCCAGGAACGGCTCGCACAGCGCCACCTCTTCCGGGGTCGGCTTGCGGTTGCCCGGCGGCCGCCAGGGCAAAACATTGCTGATATAGACCGTGGCCCGGGTCAGCCCGATGGAGGCCAGCATGGCGTCGAGCAATTTGCCACTGGGGCCGACAAAGGGTAGGCCGCGCCGGTCCTCCTCCGCCCCCGGGGCCTCGCCGACCAGCATGACATCGGCGTCGGGATTGCCATCGGCGAACACCGTATGGGTCGCGGTGCGGCGCAGGGCACAGGATTGATAGCCATCCATGGCCTCGCGCAAGGCGGTCAGATCCGTCGCCGCTGCGGCCAACTGCCGGGCCTCGGCCACCTCTTCCCCGACCAGCACCGGGCGGCGGGCGGGCATCGGGGCTGGGCCGGATGGGGCTGGCGAAGCTGCCTGCCCAAAAGACGGCGGACGGGCCGACACCGGCGCAGCGGATTTTCTGGGCTCGGGCTCCCGGCGCACCGGCTTGGTCTGTTCGGCTCGCTGATACCAATCACACGGCGCTTCCTGCACCGTCAGGGACAGCCCGGCCTGCTGATACCAGCGCAGCACCGCAGCGGCCATTTCTGGCGTCTCGATGGTTTGGGGGACCTGCGGCAGGGGCGCGCCGGGCTCGGAGAAGGGCTCAGACATAGGCTTAGACTTGGGTCCTCGATGAAGGCTTGATCCACCGCATTGCCACCGCTGCAACAATTCGCAAGGATCGGCAATACTGGTGCAAAAAGACCTCTCTACTGTTCCTCATCCCCGGCTTGGGGTAAAAACACCGCGACGACCGGGACCCGACCCCCGCTGAACCACAGGCGGGACCGCAACGGGACCCCGATCCTATCAGGTCCATCCCCCATCCGGGAGCCTCCCTGAAACAGTTTTCAGGCCCTGGCGCAGCCCCTGGGACGTGGGGATCCTTGGATCGGAAGAGAAGGTCGAGAAGAGACTTGTCAGGGGAAAAGGGGCGCTGGTTTTGGGACCCGCGCCGCTTTGGCAAAGAAAGAAAGGGAGCCCCATGAGCGAACGTGAAGCCATGGAATTTGACGTCGTCATTGTTGGCGGTGGTCCTTCCGGTCTGGCGGCGGCGATCCGCATCCGGCGTCAAGCCGAAGCCCGGGGCGAAGACATCAGCGTCTGCGTCCTGGAAAAGGGCTCGGAAGTCGGGGCCCATATCCTGTCTGGCGCGGTGATGGAAACCCGCGCTCTGGACGAGTTGCTGCCCGATTGGCGCGAGCGCAACGCCCCTTTGGTGACCGAAACCGGATCGGCGGATTCCTTCTGGTATCTGACCCCGCCGAACCACATCCCGCTGCCCGTGCCGCCGCAAATGCACAACAAGGGCAACTATATTGTCAGCCTGGGCAATGTGGCCCGCTGGCTCGGCGAACAGGCCGAGGCCTTGGGCGTGGAAATCTATGCCGGTTTTGCCGCCGCTGAGGTGCTTTATGACGAAACCACCGGCGCGGTGCGCGGGGTTGCCACCGGCGATATGGGCATCGGCAAAGATGGCCAGCCGACCGAAAACCACGAACCCGGTGTCGAGCTGCATGCCAAAATTACCATGTTTGCTGAGGGCTGTCGGGGCTCCCTGACCAAAACCGTGATGGAGCGGTTTGACCTGAACAAGGATGCCCAGCCGCAAACCTATGGCATCGGCATTAAGGAGTTGTGGGAGGTTGATCCCGCCGTGCACCAGCCGGGCCGGGTGATCCACACGGTGGGCTGGCCACTGCCCAGCGACACCTATGGCGGCTCGTTCATGTATCACATGGAAGACAATATGGTCGCCGTGGGCTTTGTGGTCGGCCTGGACTACAGCAACCCCTATCTGAGCCCCTATGAAGAGTTCCAGCGCTTCAAGACCCACCCCTCGATCAAGCCGTTTTTTGAAGGCGGTCGCCGGGTGGCCTATGGTGCCCGGGCCTTGGCCGAGGGCGGCTATCAATCCCTGCCCAAGCTGACTTTCCCCGGCGGCGTTCTGATCGGCGATACCGCTGGCTTCTTGAATGTGCCGAAAATTAAGGGCACCCACACCGCCATGAAGTCCGGCATGCTGGCCGCTGACGCCGTGGTCGATCATCTGATCGATGCGGGGGATGGCGAGGGCGCTGGGGCCGGGGCGGAGCTGACCGCCTATCCGGAAGCCCTGAAGGACAGCTGGGTCTATCGCGAACTGAAAAAAGTCCGCAATGTCCGCCCGGCCTTCAAATGGGGGCTTTATGCCGGGATCGCCTATTCCGCCCTGGATACCTTCCTGTTCCGGGGCATGGCGCCTTGGACCTTTAGCCATCACCATGACCACGAGGCCCTGAAAAAGGCCCGGGACAGCCGCCCGATTGCCTATCCCAAGCCCGATGGGGTGATCACCTTTGACCGTCTGACCTCGGTGTCGCTGTCCAACACCTATCACGAGGAAAACCAGCCGGTTCACCTGACCCTGAAGGATGGGACCGTGCCGGTCTCGACCAATCTGTCCGAATATGACGGGCCGGAAGCGCGCTATTGCCCCGCCGGGGTCTATGAGTTCATCGAGGATCCGGAGTCCGAAGCCGGGCGCAAATTGCAGATCAACGCGTCGAACTGCGTCCACTGCAAGACCTGCGACATCAAGGATCCGACACAAAATATCAATTGGGTGGTGCCCGAGGGTGGCGGTGGCCCCAATTATCCCAACATGTAAAGGGTCCCTCTGAGCCAATTGGCGCGCGGGGTTACCCCTTTTTAACGGGGGAAGGCCAGACTGCTGGTCTTCCCCTCTTCAATTAGGACGCCGTGGCCTGTGCCTGATCCCACCCAAAGCCGCCTTCTCCACCCCGCTCCGTCACCCCATCATCGCCCCGGGATCCGGTCTCCCGGCAGATCCCTGAGGCAACAGGGCCTGAGGCTGGCCATGATGCTTGGTCTGGGGCTGGGTTTGGGGCTGAGTTTGAGCCTAGGCGGGGTCACCCCGGCGGCGGCGCAGACGGCGGTCGGCACACAGCTGGATGCGGCGGACGAACAGGTCCTGCCGAAGATCTATTCGACCTATGGCAATTTCCTCGCCGCCCGCAAGGCCGAGCTCCGCGATGACACGGCAGCGGCGGCAGCCTATTACCGCCGGGTGCTGGAGCGTGATCCGGACAATGCCGAGGTCCTAAACCGGGCCTATTTCTTCACCGGTGTCGAAGGCGATGTGGAAGCCGCTGCTCAGCTGGCCCGCCGCCTGTTGATCGCCCGTCCCGGCGATCTGCTCTCCCCCATCGTGATCGCCACCGATATGATCGCGCAGGACCAGGTCCAAGACGCCGTCGATCTGCTGTCCTCGGTCGATCAAACCGGCCTGAACGCCTTTTTGGTCCCGGTGATGCTGGCCTGGGCGTTGGCCGAACAGGGCGAGACCGACAAGGCCTTGGTCGCGCTGGATGAACTGAAAGCGACCGATGGGGTGTCCGGCCTGCGGCTGTTGCACACAGCGTTGGTCCTGGACCATGCCGGGCGCGCCGAAGACGCCCAAGCTGCCTTTATGGCCTATGCGGACGCCCAAGGCGATCAAGCCACCTTGCGCGCCATTCAACTGGTTGGCGGCTATTTTGTCCGCAATGGCCAGCCTGACCAGGCCCAAGCCATTGCCCAGCGCTATACGGAGCGCTTCCCGGATTCTTTGCTGGTTGCCGATGCCACCAAAGGCTTTGCCGATGGGGACCCGCCGCCTGCTTTGGTGGTCGATGCCCGGACCGGCTTTGCCGAGGTGTTTTACGGCACCGCCACCCTGATGCTGGACAGTGACCCGCAAACCGCCAGCCTGTTTTCCCATCTGGGCCTGTCTTTGGCCCCGAACTTTGCCCTGACCCGGCTGTTGCTGGGCCAGATCCTGTCCGACCGGAAACAATATCTGGCCTCCGAGGCGATCTATCGCGCCATTTCCGACGACCCCAATTTGCATTTGGCCGCCGGTCTGGCCATTGCCGACAATCAGCGCGCCCGCGAAGAGATCGACGCAGCGGCCAGCACCTTGCAGGCCTTGGCGGAAACCTATCCGGACCGTCCCGACCCCTTGATCGAGCTGGGCGATCTCTATCGCTATGAGGAACGGTTCGAGGAGTCGGAGGTGGCCTATACGGCGGCCCTGGAGCGCATTCCGGAACCCGCCCGGCGGCATTGGGCGGTGTATTTTGGTCGCGGCATCACCTATGAGCGGACCAAGCGCTGGCCGCTGGCCGAGGAAGACTTCAAGGTCGCCCTCAGCCTGGAACCCGATCAGCCCTTTGTGCTGAACTATTTGGGCTATAGCTGGGTTGATCAGGGGGTGAACATCTTAGAAGCCAAAGAGATGATCCAAACGGCGGTCAATTTGCGGCCTCGGGATGGGTTCATCATCGACAGTTTGGGCTGGGCCTATTACCGCCTTGGCGAGTTTGATGAGGCGGTGAAATATCTGGAGCGCGCCGTGCGGGCCACGCCCGATGATCCGACCATCAATGACCATCTGGGCGATGCCTATTGGCAGGTTGGGCGACGGCTGGAGGCTGGCTTCCTGTGGAAGCGGGCGCTGGACATGGCCGAAGAAGAAGAGCTGATCGACTCCATTCAGCAAAAACTGGAAAACGGCCTGCCGGAGCAAACCGACGCGCCCAATCAAGCCGCAGAGTAAGGGGATACAGCATCCATGACGGAGGACGCCGCCAGTCCTGGCCCCCGCACGCTTTATCGTGTGGTCGAGGCCGCGCCTGCCAAGATCAATTTACATCTGCATGTGCTGGGCAAGCGCAGCGATGGCTATCACCTGCTCGACAGCTTGGCGGTGTTTTGCGGCGTCCATGACACCATCACCGCTGAACCGGCCCAAGACCTGTTGCTGTCCGTGACCGGCCCGGGCTCGGAAACCCTGCGCGAAGAGGGCGACAATCTGGTGCTGCGGGCCGCGCGGGCCTTGCGGGATTGCGTTTTGGAAGGCGGATATTGGCCCGATGCCGACAAGGGTGCACCGCCGCCCGCCTTGGGCGCGCATCTGACCTTGATCAAACGGCTCCCGGTGGCCTCAGGCATCGGTGGTGGATCCTCTGATGCGGCGGCAACCTTGCGCGCTTTGATGGCCCTATGGGACTGCACGCCGCCACCCAGCGCTTTGGATCCTTTGGCCACCGGGCTGGGGGCCGATGTGCCGGTCTGTCTGAAGGGCCGTGCAGCCCTGATGGCGGGCATTGGCGAGCAGCTGGACCCGGCCCCGGTCTTGCCTGAATGCTATATGGTTTTGGTCAATCCCGGTGTGGCCGTCTCAACCCCGGCGGTGTTCCGGGCCCGGACCGGACCTTATTCGGAACCCTCAGATTGGATCCGCCATAAAGGCATGCTGGACAGTGCCGAGGATCTGGCCAAGGCCTGCACACTCTATGGCAATGACTTGGAACCACCCGCCAAGACCGTCGCACCGGTGATTAACGATGTCCTGGCGGCCCTGGAAAGCCAAAAGGGCGTGTTGCTGGCCCGGATGTCGGGCAGTGGGGCGACCTGTTTTGGCCTTTGTGCCACCTCAACCGAGGCCCAGGATGCGGTGGACCGGATCCGAGTCAACCATCCTGGCTGGTGGGCAGCCTCGGGCAAGATGGTCACCAATTTCAACGACATCCCGCCGGATTTGTTTTCGTAGTTTTTGTAGCCCTCAATCGCCGGGCGCCGTCATGTCGGATACATGCAAAGCATGGGGCTTGGCTCTCGGCGGCATAGGCCGCCGGACCCGCAGTCGCGGAAATTTTTTATTGGAGCTTCAGTCGCCAGCGCCTCCGGCTTGGCTCTCGGCGGCATAGGCCGCCGGGCTCGCAGTCGCGAGCCTTGGGGAAAGACTTCTATCTTCCAATGATCTTCGGCTTGCTAACCCCGTTGGGGTTGGAGTACCGCGCCAAACAACGCGCGACATTCCCCCAGCTGGGAAGCATAAGGGCTCCAGGCCCCTGCCTGGATGGCTGGTAGCCGATTAATTTATGTGGGTATTCACTCGGCGGCTTCTTTGGAGCCATGGAGCGGGGCAGTGCTGATCAGGGTTTCGATCAGCATATCGACCTCGTCCATGCACAGGCCGCAGGGCGTGATGTCCATCACCTCGTAATAGACATCAGGGTCGGTGATGTTATGCGTGCGCATGGTTTCCAGGACCTGGCCTCGGGTCAGGTGGAAGCACTCGCACAGCACTTCATCGTCTTTGTCCGCATTGGCCTGCATCGGCCCCCCCACCCGGATTTGCTCCGGTTCTGATGGCTGGTCTCTGTTCGAAATTAACTGACCATCCAATTCAGGTACTATATCAGCAAGGGGTGCGCCGCAATAACGCTAAAATTTCTAATTCTTTGATCTCCTTGGTCACCGTTGCGCTGCGGGGCATTCCCATTGTGGGTTGGGGCCGTCCGAAAAGTGAGGAGTTCACGGCCTAACTTGGAAAATGGCTTGAACCGCAGCGCAAGATGAGTATTTTACCTCTTCCTTCGCAGCCCGGTTCACGCAGATGAATCCCATTGGGCTTGCTTGTTGGGGCGTAGCCAAGCGGTAAGGCAGCGGTTTTTGGTACCGCCATGCGCAGGTTCGAATCCTGCCGCCCCAGCCAACCATCTATCCCATTCCATCAGAATCGGTGCCTCCAACCATCCTTTGCCACCCGCAAAGGCGCTGTTTTGATCTGTAACAGCACCCTTTTCACGGCTTAGGAGATCTTTTTGCGGAAGCAATACACTCATTGGTGACCCTTGCCCGAGAAAGCCTCTGCTCTATAGCCATTGGTCTTCCGATAGGGCCCAAAAAAGGCTAATTTACCGACAAATGAGGGGTCAGTCGTACCCCTAAGCATAAAAACAAAATTCTAGACCGCTGGGTTGGGGGGGTCCGCCAGGTGAGTCTCATTGTTCTCATTGCCTCTGCGCTGACGCAATTGGCTGCTGCTATTGTGGCGTTTTCGCATATCCGGGCGGCGCGCTGGAAGCTGGCCTGGGGGCTGATTGCAGCGGCCCTCTGGCTGATGGCTTTGCGCCGTGCCGTGACCATTTACGGCATGATGGCTGGATTTGAGCCTGCCCCAACCGATCTCTTTGCCGAGCTGATTGGTTTGACCGTCTCCATCATGCTGCTGGTTGGCGTCATTCTGATGGGCCGGGTGTTCGCAAAGATGCAGCAAGAGCGCCTGTTTTTCCGCTCCATCGTCGAAAACATCCCCAATATGGTCTTTGTCAAAGACGCCAAGGATCTCCGCTTTGTCATGGTCAACAAAGCCGGTGAGGACCTAGTCGGCCTGCCCCGGGAACAGCTGCTGGGCAGAAATGACTTCGACTTTTTCCCGACCGAGCAGGCAGACCATTTTGTTGAAAAGGACCGGGAAGCTCTGACCAAAGCCCTGGTGACCGACATCCCGGAAGAAAAGATCGACACCAAGTCCCAGGGCCAGAGACTGCTGCATACCAAGAAGATCTCAATCCGCGATGACCAAGGCGTGCCGCTTTATCTGTTGGGCATTTCCGAAGACGTCACCGAAAAACGCGCCACTGAAAACAAGCTGGAAGAGGCGCTGAGCCAAGCCGAAGCCGCCAGCCAGGCCAAATCCGAATTTCTCGGCTTGATGAGCCACGAGCTGCGCACGCCGCTCAACGCGATTATTGGCTTTTCGCAAATGTTGCAGGCGGAGGTGTTTGGTAAGCATTCCACCCCGCAATACAAGGAATATGCGGGCGATATTCAAAGCTCCGGCGAGCATCTGCTTTCGGTGATCAATGATGTGCTGGACCTGGTTAAGGTCGAAGCGGGCGAGATGGAGCCGAAAATGGCCCCCTTCTCGCTGCATCAGGCCTTAGACGAATGCCTGAAAATGTTCCGGGCGGGCCAAAGCCATCTTCAGGACCGCTTCCAGACTGACTTTGGTGCCGAAACCGAATGGGTTTTGGCGGACAACCGGATGCTCAAGCAAACCCTGCTGAACATCCTGTCTAATGCCGACAAATATACCGGGGCGGAAGGCCATGTGCGGGTGACTGCGGCACGACGGCCCGACCAATGCATCGAGGTCTCCATCGCCGATCAGGGCGTCGGCATCCCGGAAGACGAGTTGGAGCGGGTCCAGGAACCCTTCATCCAAGCCCGGCGGCGAGAGGGCATCACCCATGAGGGCACCGGGTTGGGCTTGCCGATCTCCAAAAAGCTGATGGCTCTGCAAGATGGTCAGCTCACCCTGGAGAGTACTGTCGGTGTCGGCACCACCGTGCGGTTGATCTTCAAAGCCGCCTAAGACAATCGCACAAAATCGATTCAAATTGATCCAGTTGGTAGCACAGCCCCCAACCCCATGATATTTAGGGAACATCCATATCCCTATGGCTATGGACTATAGAATATGTTGCATCGCAAAGCGCGGTGATGCGGCAGCGATAACCGGGAGCTGGCAGGAGGACCGCTGATGCTCTCCATGCTGACTTTGCAGGACCCGTCCCTTCTTCTGGCCTTGTCCACCTCCCTGACCATTGGCGTGGTGGGCTTTATCACCGTCTCCCTGGCCACCGTCTGGGAAGAGCGCAAACCTCTGATCTTTTGGGGCCTGTCCTCGGTCTTTCTCGGCCTGGGCTATTATCTCGCCGCCTTGATCGAATTCGGGTCGCTCGACCTGCTGCCGATTGTGCCGAAACTGATCCTGTTCTGCTCCGCTGTCCTGCTGACCACGGGCCTGCTCCACCTTCAGGATCGCCCCTATTCCCAGTCATTTTTGCTCTATGGGATTGCCTTAGCGGTCCTGTTGTTTCTGTCCTATGCCTTCAACCAAGACCTATCCAGTTTGAACTTTGTTGTTTTCTCCATCATCGCACTGACATACCCCGCTTATATGTTTCTCCGCATGGGCGGTTATTTCAGGTTTTGCGCGGCCCCTTTGATCATGCGCATCGTTGCGGTGACTTTCCTGCCCGCCTTGCAAGACATGGATAGCGGTGAGCTGATCTATATTCTTTCCAATGTGATTTTTGTGCTGGAGGGCATTGCCTTGATTGGGGCGGTGGCCATCAAACAACAAAACAAGCTGGTGTCAGCCAAACAGGAGCTCGAAGAGGCCGTCCACAGCGCCGATGAAGCCCAGCGGATTGTGAACAAATTCTTCGATCAGCCCATGAACATTCATGTGGTGGCCGGGCTCAATGGCGAGATCCTGAAACTCAATGAAGGCTGGCGCACCGTGCTGGGCCATGACCCAGAGGATGTGGTTGGCGATAACTTCATGAAATATGTCCATCCCGACGATGTGGAGCCGACCATTGCCGAGGTCAGCAAGCTGTCAGACGGCCAAACCACCTTCTATTTCGAGAACCGCTATAAGCATATGGATGGCGGCTATCGACTGCTGGCCTGGTCGGCGATTTCCGCGCTTGAGGAACAAAAAATCTACGCCGTCGCCAGCGACATCACCGATCGCAAGGATTTTGAGGCCGCATTGATTTCCAGCAAGGCCGACCTGGAACGCTCCAATGCGGATTTGCAGAAATTCGCCTATATCGCCTCCCACGATTTGCGCGAACCTTTGCGCATGGTGACCAATTTCCTCCAGCTCCTGGTGCGGCGCTATGGCGACCGGCTAGACAGCGACGGCCTCGATTTCGTTGACTATGCCGTCACGGGGGCGAAGCGGATGGATGTCCTGATCAAGGACTTGCTGGAATATGCCCGCTTCGAAACCGATGCGGAGCCGTTCAAACCCGTTAAAGCGGAGACGGCGCTCAACAATGCGCTGGACAATCTGCAGCCGCTTATTGACGGGGCGGATGCCAAGATCACCATTGGCTCCCTGCCGATGGTCGTCGGAGATGCCTCGCAATTGATGTTGCTGTTCCAAAACCTGCTGAGCAACGCGATCAAATACCGCGCCGAGGACCGCGACCTCGAAATCCAGATCACCGCCCAAGTCTCAGACGGAACCGCAACCTTCTCGGTTCAGGACAATGGCATTGGCATTTCCCCGGAGTTTTATGAGCGGATCTTTGTCATCTTCCAGCGCCTGCATGGGCGCGACGCCTATAGCGGCACCGGCATTGGGCTGGCGGTGTGCAAAAAAATTGTTGAGCGCCATGGCGGTGCGATCTGGGTCGAAAGCACACCAGAGCGAGGCAGCAGCTTCCATTTCAGCCTGAGCACGCCATCGACGCGGACCGAGGAGGCCGCCTAATCGAGACAACCTCCCCTCCGCACTTTACTTAATCGTGATTTCCACGCCCTGGGTTTCGCCGGTCGCCCCCGGGACGCCCAGGCGATAGGTGCCCGGCTTGATGGCAATAAAGCCGATTTCCATTTCGCCTTCATCGTCAAATTCGACGCTTTCCAGGCCAAAGGGTCGGACTTCCAGATCATTGATCACGACCTCGTCGACCCAGATTGCGTGGAAAAACTCCGATCCGGCCAAGGCCATTTCGCGGGAGCCGTCGCTGACAATCACCAGCTCGTAATACATGCCAGACTGCAAGGTGATCGGCCCTTCCGACACCGGCTTGTTGGCCGACAGGGTCAGCGCAGGCATCTCGCCCTTATTGCCGTTGGACAACAGCCCGGCAAAGCCAAGGTCATGGGCGGAGGCCGGGCTCGCCAAACCAAAACCCGCCAGAACAGCAGCCGACGCCAGCATTTTCAGATGTTTCATTTTGGGCTCCCCTAACCTCTCCTTGGGCGACATCAGGGGGAGCCTAGGCAACCCTGAAGAAGGAGACCATTCGACTAAGGGATTAAATCTGTTGGGGCGTTCTTCAGGCGAACCAAACCGCCTGGACATCCTTTGGCGCGGCGAACAGCACATTGGGGATATAGGGACCGCTGACCCCCTCAGCCGGGGAGACCAGACGCGGCGGCCTCTCATCGGCAAAGACTTCAAACATCTCATAGCCATGGGCGCGCAAAAAGCCGCGCAGCATGGCCTCGGAATGGCCGAGTTGGGCCAGGCCAAACTCATGCAGCTCGGCCAGGATGAAGGGGATGCTGTGGGCTCGGAGGGCAGCTTGCGCCCCAGAGACCACCAGATATTCCGCCCCTTCCGTATCAATCTTGAGCAATTTCGGTGGCCGGTTTTCAGGCGCCAAATCCGCCATCAAGCCATCAATGGTCGCCGCGCTCATCTTGACGCTCCGGGGGGCGGCTGCGCTGGCCGCATTGCCCGGAAAGCGGGCTGGATCCCACAGGGCATTGCCGCCACTGTCATCCCCGTTGAAATGGAAGACGATCTCTTCGGGCGCGGCACTGACCGGGGCAGGCACCACCCGGACCACCGCTGCTTCAGGCGCGTTCAAACCAAGATTTTCCTGCAGCCGGTCCAGATTGGCGGGATCGGGCTCCGCAGCGACCACGCGACCCGAGGGTCCGACCATTTTGGCAAAGGGGATGGTCATGCCACCGATATTGGCCCCGATATCGAGCACCGTGTCACCGGGCTTGAGGATCTGCCGCGCGGTGCGCAGAACCTCCGGTTCGGGCACCTGTCCGGCCCGCAAGGCATTCAGGATGGTGCGCTCATTGTTGAGGCTCTCATTCAAATCCAGTTGATACTCGAAGGCACCCTGGCTTGACGCATAAGTGATGGTCACAATCGGCATGGGGCCGAGCCCTTATCTTGGCGCAGCCAGCCGGAGCGGTCCCGCACCTACCCCAGCCAGATCGGACGTCACGGATTGCGCCGCCCGGCTTGCTCGTCAAACATCTCGGCCTGCCAGGACATTTCCGCCTCGGTCAGGGCGAACTCGCCCTCTTCGGTCGGTTCGATCAGTTCATCGGGAGCGACACCGGCCAGCTTGAGCTGCAAATGCATGGCGAATTGCGGCGACAGGCTGGCCCGCCAGGCAATGGCCACCATGGCCTTGGACGACCCGGCATCGACCGCAGCGGCCACGGCGAAGGGCGACATTTCCGACAAGGCGGCCAAGGCCCCAATGGCCACCAAGCGGTCGCCGCGCAAAATTGCTGAGGCGACCTCCTGCTCGTTCAACAGGTCCTGCTCAAAATCCAACAGGGCCGCCAAATGGGCATCGCGCAGCTGCTCGCGCCAATTGGGACCAAAATCGACTTTGCCGGAATCATCGCTCATTCCGGGCAGGACGCCGAGCCGCTTTTTCACCGCCTGGGACACAGCTAAGGCCGTGGCAGGGTCCAGATCCCGCCGCCGCAGCAAGGCTTCCACCAAATTATCGGCGACAAACAGCGCCAGACGTTGGGCCGCCCCCGCATGCAAGCGCGGGCGGTTGACCAGGGGCTCTTCCCATTCCGGCACACCGCGCGCGCGGTCAATGACCAGATCCAAGGTCTCTTCCCGGATTTGCGCACTCTGATTGGTCAACAAATCCGAAATCGCCGCCACATCATCGGTGGCGACAATGGCGTCGGAAACCTGCTCCTCCAGGCCATCACGCTTGGAAATCGCAGAAAGCTTGGCGGAGACCGGGTCGGAGCGGATGATTTCCAGCAAATCCGCTGCGGTCAGAACCGGCGAGAATTCCAGCACCGGCGCACTGACCGCCAGCTCCGCATCCAGCGCCAGACGCCGGATCACCGAGGGCGGGGCTCCGGCGACGTCTTTCAGGGTTTCCGCCAGGATGGTCCGGACTTTGGGGATCTGGTCCCGGGCCAGATTGGCCAGCGCCTCAAAGGTCGCCCGACGAACCCGGTCCTGCTCATTCTCATTCAGCTGCGGGGCCAGCTTGGCGATCCGGCTGGCCAAATCGGCCCGGACATCCTCTTCGATGTCCTTAGCCAGCAACACATTGGCCAAAGGTGGCGTGGCCTGGTTGCGGGCGATGTTGCGCCGAACTTCAGGATCCGGATCCTCGGCCAGGAAATACAGCACCTCGGGCACCACATCCCGGCGCTCCGCCAGCAGACGCCGGACCTCCACATCCTCATGGATTGCGGCTTCCCGGCTTTCCTCATAGGACAGAGGGAACCGCTTCGGATCCTTGCGCCCGGCAAGCAGACGGTCGAGCAAGGTCATGGCTCGCCCTCCGCCGCAGCGTCGGATTTGCGCAGGGCCACATGATAGGAATTTTTGCCCATCTTTTTCGCCGCATACATCGCCGCATCGGCCCGGGCAGTGAGCAGCTCCAGCGGTTCCGGCTGTTCCGGATCATAGACCGAGACGCCAACGGACAGGGTCAAGGGCCGCTCTTCATCGCCGGACAGGGGCCGCAAGCGGATGGCGGCCTGTAAAAACTCCTGCGCCTTACGCTCGGCGACTTCGGGGTCGGCCCCATCGAGCCAAACCGCGAATTCATCGCCGCCCAGCCGCGCGACCATATCCGTCGGGCGGGTGTGATGCACCAGGATGTCTTTGACGATCAGCAGGGCCTCGTCGCCCTTGTGGTGGCCATGGGCATCATTGACCAGTTTGAAATTGTCCAGATCCACATACATCAGGCAGGACAGAATGCCGTCCTTGGACAGCCGCCGGATCCGCCGGTCCATGTCGTCAAAAAAGGCCCGGCGGTTCAGCAGACCGGTCAGACTGTCGGTGCGCGACATGGTGATGATGCGTTCATGCTGGCCGATCTGTTCATTGGCGATACCGATTTGGTTGGCAATGTCCATCACCAACAGCCGGTCATCATCGGTCCAGCCTTCCCGGGCCATGGTCTCTTCGACCTTGCGCCACAGCACCACAGCGCCATTGACCTGACGCCGATAGCGCGCCGCCGCTGCGATCACCTGCCAGGAGCCCAAAATGGTCTCCACTGGCATGCCTTCGGTATCCAATCGGGTCAGGATCTGGATGATGTCGTCCTGATCACCGGTTTTGCCATGCAGCCCGCGCAAAATAAACTCGCGCTGGATGTCCTCGCCATCCTCTTCCGGCACCCGGTAGATGGTACAGCCGGTGGTGCCCAAGCCTTTCGCCAATGCCTCGGCGGCCACATGGAGCATGCGCGCCGGGTCCAGCTCGTCGCGGAAGGTGCGCACCACATAGGTTAGGATCCGCTCCCGGTTGCGGGACCGGTTCAGCGCCTTGTCGCGCTCGCGCTGTTCGGTGACATCCTGGCAGACGCCCCGGGCGCCCATCCATTCGCCATCGCTGCCCAACACGGGCATGGCCGAGGCGACCAGACAGGCCAAGGTCCCGTCGCGGCGCATGGTCCAGATCTCCGTATCATGGACCCGGACCGCGCAGCGGAACACCTGGGTGCCATGGGCCTTGTCCCGGTCATCCAGCAGCGAAATCGGATCGCGCCCGACCAGATCCCGCGCACTATAGCCCAGCGCCCCGGTCGGCGAGACAAAGACAAAATTGCCATCCGCCCCGACCTCCCAAGTGAAGTCGCTCGACAGGTCGACAAAGTCCTTATAGCGCTGCCGGGACTCCGCGAGAGCAGCGCGCAAATTCAGCTCAAGAGAAGAATCGCGGCCCAACACGGCGACCCGACGGCCCCCGGCAGAGGGCAGCAAGGTCAGGTCCAAGGCACCGATGCCCGAGGGTCGACGCACCTCGACGGATTTCATCACCGGAATGCCGCCTTCCACCGCCGAGACGGCAAGGGAGCACAAGCTGTTGGGGGCGGAGGGATCAAACAATTCGCGCAGCACATCACCGCGCGGATTGGCGACCAGGACCCGGCCCTCCCGATCCAGGATCGCTGCAGGCCCGGCATGGGCAAGCATCGTCGCCATAGGGACCTGTTCGGACTTCCCGGCGCTGGGATCACTGGTCTCGGCCCCGGTCCCGGCTCCGGCCCCTGCACCGGCCCCGGCCATGCCTACGGTCAGATCCCCAGTCGGGGTTTCTGCACCGGACCCGTTGTCCGTTGTTCCGTCAGTCTGCTCAGACGTCGGTCCACTCACACCCAGATCCCCATATCCTGATCCCGACCACGCTCTGGGCCAAGGCCGTCGCTCAAGCCCCAAAAACGCATTTGATCAACCGGCGAAGCGTAGTGGCGGGCAGGAGTTCCGTCAACGCAACGATTGCCTCAAAACCGGTCCTACAGACTATTTGTGAACCGGCAAAAAGATTTACAGCAGTTCAGCCCCAGGTTTAGGGATGAAAGCGCCTTTTTGCTGCCCCTGCCCGGGGCCGCTAAAGAGGGGTTGGTTGACAGACCGGGATCCGATCCTCATGGTGGGCGCCGCCAATCAAAGACGAGAAGCCCGGCGCAGATCTGATCAAACCATCGCCCGATGGGATCCGTAGAAGGATCAGGTCGGATCTTGGCGCCCCTGCCTTTTCGTCATCCCACCAAGACTGCCAATCGAGAACACCAATCATGACGTCCATCGACCGTGCTTCGCTTGAAACCGCCATCAATGCCGCCTGGGAGGCGCGCGACGAGATTTCACCCGCAACCACCGGCGCTGTCCGCGACGCCGTTGAGGCCGCGCTGGGTGCCTTGGACAGTGGCGCGATGCGGGTCTGTGAAAAGATCGACGGCAGCTGGGTGGTCAATCAATGGCTGAAAAAGGCGGTGTTGTTGTCCTTCCGCCTGTTCGACATGAGCCCCATCGCCGGGGGTCCGGGCCAAGCCAATTGGTGGGACAAGGTCCCGTCCAAATTTGATGGCTGGGGGGCCGAAGAATTCACCCAGGCCGGGTTCCGCGCCGTGCCCAATTGCGTTGTCCGGCGCTCCGCCCATATCGCACCCGGCGTGGTGCTGATGCCCAGCTTTGTCAATCTCGGGGCCTATGTCGATTCCGGCACCATGGTCGACACCTGGGCCACCGTCGGCTCCTGCGCCCAGATCGGCAAGAATGTGCACCTGTCCGGTGGCGCGGGCATTGGCGGCGTGCTGGAGCCCCTGCAAGCCAACCCGGTGATCATCGAGGACAATTGCTTCATCGGGGCCCGGGCCGAAGTGGCCGAGGGCGTCATTGTCGAAGAAGGTTCGGTGCTGTCCATGGGCGTCTATATTGGCGCCTCGACCAAGATCATCGACCGGACCACCGGCGAGGTCTTTATGGGCCGCGTCCCGGCCTATTCGGTGGTGGTCTCCGGCACCCAACCCGGCAAGCCGCTGCCCGATGGCAGCCCCGGCCCCGGCCTGTATTGCGCCGTGATCGTCAAGCGCGTCGATGAAAAGACCCGCTCCAAAACCTCGATCAACGATTTGCTGCGGGATTGAGTGTGACCGGTTCTCCTGCCCCATCCGAAACCCAGCCAGCAGCCCACGCCAATGGGGCGCAGGGCGTCTCGGCCTTCACCGCCGAGCAGCTTTGCGACCCGCTGGCCTTGGCCCAGGCCCTGATCCAGCGCCCGTCGATCACGCCGATGGATGCCGGGGCGCTGGACATCCTGTCCCAAGCCCTAGAGGTCCTCGGCTTCACCTGTCACCGCCTGCCCTTTGGCGACGGTGACGACCGGGTCGACAATCTCTATGCCCGGCGGGGCAGCGCCGGACCGGTGTTCTGTTATGCCGGGCATACCGATGTGGTCCCGGTCGATGGCCAGGATTGGAGCCGGGATCCCTTTGCCGGTGAGATCACCGAGACCGAGCTGATTGGTCGCGGGGCTGCGGATATGAAGGGCGGGATCGCCTGCTTTGTCGCCGCCGTGGCCCGCTATGTGCGCGATCAAGACGCCAAGGGGGAGGCCACTGGGGATGCCAATGGGAAGGACACCGGCTCCATCGCCTTTCTGATCACCGGGGATGAGGAAGGCCCGGCTCTAAACGGCACGGTCAAAGTGCTGGAATGGATCGAAGCCCAGGGTGAGCAGCTTGACCATTGCCTGGTTGGGGAGCCGACCAATCCCGACGCCATGGGCGATATGATCAAAATTGGCCGCCGGGGCAGCACCAATATGGTCCTAACCATCAAAGGCGTGCCCGGCCATGTGGCCTATCCGCATTTGGCCGACAACCCGATCCACCGTTTGGTTGGCATTCTGGGCGCGCTGACCGCAGAGCCCCTGGACCAGGGCACCGATCATTTCGATCCGTCCTCGCTCCAGGTCACCAGCGTCGATGTCGGCAATAAGGCAACCAATGTGGTGCCCGCCGAAGCCGTTGCCCGGCTGAACATCCGGTTTAATGATCTGCATAGCGGCGACAGCCTGGAAGCCTGGGTGCGCCAGACCGCCTTAGACGCCTTTGACGGCGATGCGGATCGCTTCGTCCTGGAGGCCAGATGCTCCGGCGAGGCCTTCATCACCCCGCCGGGATTGCTGTCCGATCTGATCTCCGAGGCCTGCACCAAGGTCACCGGGCGCACCCCGGAGCTGTCGACCTCCGGCGGGACCTCCGATGCCCGCTTCATTCGCAGCCATTGCGCCACCGCCGAATTCGGCCTAGTGGGCCGCACCATGCACAAAGCCGATGAGCGGGTGGCTTTGAGCGATCTGACCCTGCTGGCCGATATTTACACCGATATGTTGGGGCGTTATTTCCCCCGCGCCGCCCAAGGCTGAACCCATGACCCCTTCAGATCAGGCTCGCATTCTGGTTGGTGTTGGACGGCTGTTGCGGTTTCAAACCGCTGGCTTCCAGGCCTTTGCCCCAACACCGCAAGAGGTCTATCGGTCCTTCCTGGGCATGGCCTGGCTGATCCCGCTGCATTTGTTCTTGGCGGTGTTGGAATATCAAAACCAGGACAAGATCGACAATGTGCTGCCGTTCTTTCTGGTCCAGGCCCTGGCCTATGTTCTGACCTGGACCCTGTGGCCGGTCCTGTCCTGGGAAATCTCCCGCGCCTTGGGTCTGACCCAAAACTGGGCGCGCTATATCGCGGCCTATAATTGGATGCGACTGCCGATCTATTTGATCATGACGCCGCTGCATGCACTGTTCTTGCTCCGGGGCCTGAGTGAAGAGGGCTTCGTGTTCCTGGCCGCCCTGCTGCTGCTGGCCTCCGTGGCCTATATGTTCATGCTGCTCCATCACGGCCTGAAAACACCGGTCGGCAGCTCGATCCTGTTGGTCATCATTGATCTGATGGCCGGGATGATGCTCAGCTATGCCAGCGTCCTGGTTCTTCAGGGCTCGCTGCCGGGATAAGGGCGGGGAACCCTTAAGAAATCCCCGCCTCTTGGGCCTGCAGCAGCAGTTTGTCGAGCAAGTCGATCACCTCATGGGAGGCCACTTCGACCTGCTCCACAAAGCCGATGGCCCCATCCAGATCCCCTTGATGGAAGCATTCTGCGGCCTTGATGCCGTTTTCATGCACCCGAGCGTGGGGGGCCTCCAAAGCGCGATAGGCTGGCAGGGACTGATATTGCCTCGCCAGATCGCCGTAATACCATTTGCCCAGACGGCAATGGTGGTGGGAGCTGAGCTCCTCCGGCCGCAGGGCCTCGCGCCCGATCAACATGTCGGCCAAACGCTTTTTCCAGATCACATGGTCTGATTTGGCGATCCGGATGACCTTATGGGGCACGTCATGCTCGGCCAAGTCCTGGAGCTGCAGGCCAATCCGCTTTTCCACCTTGTGCATGGACTCAACGACGGCATTGATTCCCTCCAATCGCTCCTTGGATTCAGCGGAGACCGCCGCGCAGCTTTGCGAGGCGTCCGACGCCGCGAGGGATTGTTCTTCCAGGATTTGCGAGACCTCGGTCATGCTGGAAGTGACTTGCTGGATTTCCGAGGAAATCTCGATCACCTTTTCCGCCACAGACGCAATGATCTCGCTGCTCTCGCCCACGGCACCGCGCACCGAGGACATGCCGGAGGAAATCTCGGTCATGTCCGCGATCAGATTGCCAATGCGCTGGCGGATGTCTTCCGTGGCGCGGGCGGTTTGATTGGCCAGGGCTTTGACCTCATTGGCGACAACGGCAAAGCCCTTGCCCGCCTCGCCCGCCCGGGCAGCTTCAATGGTGGCGTTCAGCGCCAGAAGATTGGTCTGGGAGGCGATGTCCTCAATCGACCCGACGATCTCGCCGATCTTTTGCGATTCCGAGGCCAGCTTATCGACCTTCTCCGCCGCATCATTGACCTGCACCACGACGGTTTCATTGCGGCGGCTGGCTTCCCGCACCGCCTGCTCGCCACTTTCGGCCGCCACATTGGCCGAGGCCGCCTTGTCGCCGACCACATTGGCGGTTTCGCGCAGGTGATAGATCCGCGCCGCCACCGCATCCACCGCGCTGGTGGTGCCTTCCACATCTCGGTCGATTTGATTGGCGCTGGTGATCATCCGGGCGTTGGAGATCGCGGCCTCATTGATGGCAATGGACAGATCCACCGTGCCTTCCATCATCCGCTCGGAGAACGTGTTCGCCGCCCCCTCCTGGCTGATGGCCGCCGTGGACTCCGTATAGGCCGACAGGGCCAGCTCCATATCCATCAGGATGATCGCCCGCATGCCATTTTGCAGCGGGTAGCTGTTGCGCAAATGCCGGGGTCCCTTGCTGATCAGGGAGAACAGCCGCGCCATGACAAAATTATAGCCGCCGATATACCACATTGGCGTGACGCCCAGCCGGGCATGGACCCGGCCAATCTCGACGCAAAGCTGTAGGTAATGCTCGCTAAAATCACATTGGAACATTTCCTTCCAATGGGCGCGCTGCATCGCCTTGGCTTTTTCAATGGAGTCAGGCCGCGTGAAAAACGCCGCCCCTTCCGGATAGCCGCTGATCTTGCGGTAAAAGCCATCCAGGACGGCATCCAAATTCTTGTCGACGACGGGCCAAAAGGCTTTGACCGCAGAAATCGAGGTCGGGTCGAGCTCATACAAACTCATACGCAAGCTGTTGGCGTTCATGACGGTCCTCTCTCAAGCTGCGGTCTGACTCCCCGGCCACAATCACACTTATTGTTCTTTATTGCGCTGCCGCAAATAAGAGTAAAAAGTGTATGGCTATTGTCAAGTTGAGAAATCAATTAGAAATACTTTAATTCTTTGAAATTGCACAATAGTACTGAAACGCGCATTGAGGGCCGATTTCACTGCCAACAAAAGTTCTATTGATCCAGAACAAGACCCAGCCCTTCACCGATATTTAGGGCTCCGACATGAGCACCGAACTTTCTGGCTCTCGACGAACCGTCAGAAGGACCTTATACCAACGGTCATAATTCTGTCATGCGACCGAAACAGCGGTCGTGCGCGTTTGGTCCGGACCCTTTCATGACCTCTTTGCTCATAGTCACCGATGCCTGGCTGCCCCAGGTCAATGGCGTTGTCCGATCCCTGGAATTCACCATGCGCGAGCTTGAAGCCATGGGGGTGCGGGTCGAGATCCTCTCGCCCAAAGACTTTGTCACCGTGCCCTGCCCGACCTATCCGGAAATCCGGCTGTCACTGACCCATTGGGGCACCATCCGCAAACGCATCGCCGCCTATGACTGCGAGCATCTACACATCGCCACCGAAGGCCCGCTCGGCCTGCTGGCCAATGTGGTGGCGCGCCGGATTGGGCTGCCCTTCACCACCAGCTATCACACCCGCTTCCCGGAATATGTTCAGTCCCGCTGGCCGATCCCCGTGGGCTGGTTGCATGCCTGGTTCCGCCGGTTTCACAATTTCGGCGCTGGCTGCATGGTGGCCACCGACAGCCTGCATCAGGAGCTGAGCGGGCGTGGCTTCCGCAATTTGATGCGTTGGTCCCGGGGCGTGGATTCCGAGCTGTTTCGCCCCCGCGACCAGTCCGTGCTGCCTGCGGACTTGCCCCGTCCGATCTTCATGAATGTCGGGCGGGTGGCCATCGAGAAAAACATCCGCGCCTTTCTCGATTTGGACCTGCCGGGGTCGAAAGTGGTGGTCGGCGACGGCCCGGATCTGGCCGCCCTTAAGCGCGCTTACCCGTCGGTCACCTTCTGCGGTGGCCAATATGGGGAAGACCTCGCCAAGCATTTTGCCAGCGCCGATGTGTTTGTCTGCCCGTCACGCACGGAAACCTTCGGCCTTGTGCTGTTGGAAGCCCTGGCCTGCGGCGTGCCCGTCGCGGCCTATCCGGTGATGGGGCCGCGCGATGTGATCGGGGACAGCGGCACCGGCGTGCTGTCCGAGGATCTGCAGCAAGCGGCCCTGGATGCGCTGGCCATTTCGCGCCAAGACTGCCGGGACTGGGCGCTGCGTTATAGCTGGGCCGAGTCCGCGCAACAGTTTCTCCGCAATGCCTTAGAGCCTCAGACGGCCAGTGGCTGAGCCCGGCCCTTCAACAGGGCCTCGGTCAAGCCACCATCGGGATCGGTGACCCGCAGCGGTTCAAAGCAGGTCTCGAATTCGGCGGGCAGCCATTTCTGTGGCCGGTAGGCCAAGCGCGGCGCATCGGTCATGGCATTGTAGGTCAGCGGTGGTTCCTGCCAGGACTGGCGCATTTGCCGCAAGGACCCGACGGCAACCTGACCGCCAAAGCGCTGCAGGGGCCGGACAAAGGCAATCGCCGTCTGCTTCCACTCCAAATGCTTGCGCCAATGCCAGGCATGGCGCGCCGCATGGCGGGTCAAAGCCAGCTTGCGGCCCCGGAAGGTCAACAGATCCCGGACAAAGGGCGCCACCACCTCCAGCGGTTCCTTCGGCCATTCGACAATCTTTTGCCCATCCAGATCGCTGAGCAGCACATTGGGCATCAGCTTGCCCGCCTGGGCCGAGGCGTCAAAATAAGGCGTGCCCAAAATCGGGATGGTCAGGGTCAACAGGCCCGGCAGCGGGATGGTCGGATCGGCCAACACGCTGTCCAATTGCCCGGCAACATCGGCCACGGTCTGCTGGGTGAAATCCGCGATCATGCCATAGTCAAAGGTCATGCCGTTTTCAGCACAGGTGCGGGTCAGGACCCTGGGATCCGAGGTCGTGCTCTGCATCTTGTTGTAGGTTTTCAAAACCGCCGGATCGAGAGTTTCAACCCCGGAAAACAAGGCCTTACAGCCATTGCGAGCCATCAAAGCCACATTATCCGGGTTTTTGAACATATCGCCGGTGACCAGAGCCCCCCAGCCCTGGAACTTGCCCTTGCGCCATTGCTCCCCGATCAATTCGACCCGGTGCTCAAAGCTTTTGCGGTTGTTGCCGTAGAAATTATTGTCCAGGACCATGACGGCAATGGAGCGCCCCATGGCGTCAAACTGACCGGCAATCGATGCTTCGCTATGGGCCATATAGGCCCGGTTCTCTCCGGTCAGCGAACAAAAGGAGCAGGCAAAATTGCAGTTCTTGGTGGTTTCCAAATAGCCAAAGCCCATGCTCGGCTTGGCCAGATCGAACCGGGGCGCGGTCTGATCGGCCACACAATCGGGCGTGAACACCGCTTCGATCACCCCGGTGATGTCCTCCACATCGCCCTGGCAGACATAATCAAACACCTCGGCACAGAGCGCGGGCAGGGCCCGGGCAATGGGACCACCAATGGCCGTGACCACCTTGGGATTGGCCGCCCGGAAATAGGCGGAGAGCTGATGGGTGCGATCAAACATCGCCGTCAGACCGGTGAACACCACCAGATCTGGCCAGGCAAACAGGCTACCCTGCAGCAAAGCGCCGTTAAAAACCTCGTCCCAAACCCGGACCTCGACCAGATCCCGGTTAAAATAGCCCGCCAAATAAATCGGCGCGCCACCCCGGGGAATGAACCACCGGGTTGGGGTCGCACTCCGCCAGGGGTCGAAATAGGCGTTGACAATCAGGACCTTATGCTTGCCTTTCAAGACCTGCTCCGTATTGTGTGCCCGCGTGGGAGACTGGGCAATGCATCGCCCGGTCGGATTTCCCTTTTGCCGATATGGGATCCTATCCTATCTGTGTGCAGACGCGTAACCAAGCCCGGCTGTTGGCCGGTGACGGAAAGATCCCATGGAAGCCACTGAGCCCAGAACCCCCACAGACACGGCCAATCAGGTCACCCAGGAGCTCAGATCCCATCCGACGCTGCGCATTCTGGACAATGGCACCATCGATGCCATCGCCTCCATCGCCACCTGCGAAACCGTGCCCGCCGGGGAGATGATCATCCGGGAAGGCGATGACGGCACCGATTTCTTTTTGCTGATGACCGGCGAGGCCGGGGCGGTCCGGGAGTTTGAGGATGGCAGCGCGGTCACCCTAAACGCCATGCGCGCCGGGGATTGCTTTGGCGAGCTGACCTTTCTGGATGGCGGGCGACGGGCCGCCTCGGTGCGCGCAGAAACCGATTGCTCGGTGATCCGGATTACCGCCGCAGCGCTGCGCAGTTTGCCCAATGCGCCAGCGGTCACCGGGGAGCTCAAAGGCGCTTTGGCCAGTGTCGCGGTCAGCCGGGTGCGGGCCATGAGCGATGAGATGCTCGACGGCCTGCGCAAACAGCTTGAGATCAAAACGATCCAGAACCAGTTCGGTCAGTTTCTGATCTTCACCATTGCCATTTTCATGATTTCGACGGCGCTGTTCTATCTGGTCGCCGAAGACTACGTAAAAGACGTCTACGATCCGGGCTTTTCCTGGCAGGCGGTGTTGTTCCTGGCTGCTCCCTGCCTGTTGATTATCAAGCTGATGAAAATCCCGCTGGAGGATTTGGGCATCCGGCGTGAAGGGCTGTGGCGATCGCTTTATGAAAGCGTGGGGCTTTGCGTTCTGATCACCATCCCGGCCCTGATTTATCTGTTCGGCTTTAAGCCAGAGGCAACAGAAGGCGCCGCCTCCGCCATGCCGGGAGTGAAAGTCGACACCCTGTTCCTGGTGCAATATCTGCTGCACACCATCTTCCAGGAAGTCGGATCACGCGGCCTGCTGCAGGGCCTGTTTCAGAAATTCCTCAGCGATGAAAAGGGCCATAAGGCGATCCTGATCACCAGCTTGGTGTTCGCCTCCCTGCATCTGGCCTTCGGCATTGATGCGGTGATCATCACTTTCTTCGCCAGCATCGTTTTTGGCTACGTCTATCTGCGCCACAAAAACCTGATTGGGGTGACGGTGATGCATTACTGGCTGGGAGTCTTAGCGGCCTCGATGGTGGCGTTTTAGAGCGCTTAGGCCTCGCCCTGGAGAGCCTTCTGAGCATTGGCACCATAACCTTTGAACTTTTCCAAAATGCGCTTCATTTCCGCATCGGACAGGGTTTTCGGCTCGGCGATCTGTAGGCAGCGCCAATATTGCTCCGCCAGCTCTTCGACCTCGACCGCCAGCTTCAAGGCCGCAGTCAAATTCGGCCCGGTGGCGATCATGCCATGATGGGCCAGCAGGCAGGCCGAGCGGTCTTTCAGCGCCTTCAAAGCCGCTTTGGACAGCGCCTCGGTGCCGAAAGTGGCGTAGCTGGCGCAGCGGATGGTCTTCCCCCCGGCCACAGCCACCATGTAATGGAAGGGCGGGATATCCTTTTGCAAACAGGCCAGGGTGGTGCAAAACGGCGCATGGGTGTGGACCACCGCGCCAACCTCAGGCCGGGCGGCATACAGGTCCAAATGAAACCGCCATTCGCTGGATGGCTTGCGCGGGCCGGTCCACTCCCCCGGGGTGCCGAGCGTCATCACCGGCAAATGTTTCGCCGACAGCGTGGTGGCTGGCATGCCCGACGGGGTGATCAGAAACCGATCCTCGTCCAGACGCACACTGACATTGCCCGCCGTGCCCTTGTTCAGCCCCAGGCTGGTCAATTGCAGGGCCGCGTCAATCAGATCATGGCGCAGGCGAATATCATTAAACATGCCACACTCTCCCACCGCCCCGCACGCGCCGTGCCGGGCCTGAAACCAATCATTTTCTTTTAGATTTAAGCCTTTTCCGGAAACAAAGCCGACAGGCCAGCCTCGGAGGCTTCAGACACCCCACGCTCGGTGATCAGGCCGGTCACCATCTTCGCCGGGGTGACATCGAAGGCATAATTGGCCGCATCGGAGCCATCCGGCGTGACCTGGACCCAGCCCAAGGATCCGTCTTCCAGCTTGCCCCAGAGATGGGTCAGCTCCCGGGCGTCACGCTGTTCAATGGGAATTTCGCTCAACCCATCCCGCACAGTCCAGTCGATGGTCGGGCCGGGCAGGCCAACATAAAACGGCACGCCATTGTCCTGGGCGGCCAAGGCCTTTAAATAGGTACCGATTTTGTTGCAGACATCGCCGGTCCGGGTAGTGCGGTCGGTGCCGACAATGCACAGATCGACCAGGCCATGCTGCATCAAATGGCCGCCGACATTGTCGGCAATGACCGTATGCGGCACCCCATGCTGGCCCAGCTCCCAGGCTGACAAGCTAGCACCTTGGTTCCGGGGCCGGGTCTCGTCCACCCAGACATGGACCGGCAGCCCCGCATCATGGGCCTTGTAGATCGGGGCCAGGGCCGTGCCCCAATCCACCGTCGCCAGCCAGCCCGCATTGCAATGGGTCAGCACATTGACCCGCTCCGGCTGGCCCTTGTCCTCCCAGATTTTGCGAATGATCGCCGCACCATGCTCGCCAATGCTTTCGCACAGCGCCACATCCTCATCGGCAATCTCACCGGCCCGGCGATAGGCCGCCTCGGCCCGGCGCTCCGGCGGCAAATTGGTCAGAACCGCCTTTTGCTCTTCCAACGCCCAGCGCAGATTGACCGCCGTGGGCCGGGTGGCAAACAGGGTGTCATAGGCCGCTGCAAGATTGGCGTCGGAGGGATCCTCGACCATCGCCAGGGCCATGCCATAGGCCGCCGTCGCCCCGATCAGCGGCGCACCGCGCACCAGCATGTCTTTGATCGCCCGGGCGGCATCGGCCATAGAGGTCAGTTGTGCCACCTCGAAGGCATGGGGCAGGCGGGTCTGGTCAATGATCTCCACAGTGCGGCCATCGGCGGCCAGCCAGATGGTGCGGGTGTGGGTTCCCTGTACCTTCATGATGGATCCTTTCGCGACAGGCGGTCGGCGCGGGGCAGCGGATACTGTCTTTGGGCTTTCGGATAAACGGGAAACCTGGCGCTTTAGGAGGCACCCAACACCCGGCCAGCGACGGCAGACAGCCGATCCACCAGAGCCGGATCGCGTTTTTCCGGGGCGGTGATGATCGCCGTGTCCAAAGCGGTGTGGCAGCCATCGGGCAGCGGATAGGGGCGGCCTTTCATCATCGGAGCCACCGCCTTGACCAAGGAGCGGGCCTTGTCGGCATTGTCCATCAGCACCTTGATGATGGCATCGACGGTGACATTGTCATGGTCGGGGTGCCAACAATCATAATCGGTCACCATGGCCACGGAGACATAGGCCATCTCCGCCTCCCGGGCCAATTTGGCTTCGGGCATATTGGTCATGCCGATCACATCACAGCCCCAGCTGCGATAGAGATTGCTTTCCGCCAGGGTCGAGAATTGCGGACCCTCCATGGCCAAATAGGTGCCGCCAATTTGATGCGGGATATCGGTGCCGCCCAGAGCCTCGGCGACTTTGTCCGACAGCCAGCTGCTGACCGGATGGGCCATGCTGACATGGGCGACCAAGCCATGGCCGAAGAAGGACTTTTCCCGGGCAAAAGTGCGGTCGATGAACTGGTCGACCAGGACAAAGGTCCCCGGCGGCAATTCCTCTTTTAAGGACCCGACGGCGGAAACGGACATGATCTCGGTGCAGCCCGCCCGCTTCATGGCATCGATATTGGCCCGATAGTTGATCGAGGACGGCGAATGCGGATGGCCCCGGCCATGGCGCGGCAAAAACACCATCGGCTGGTCGCCCAAGGTGCCAAACAGCAAGGCGTCGGAAGGCTCGCCAAAGGAGCTTTCCACCCGCTCCCAGCGGGTGTCGGTCAGGCCATCAATGTCATAGACCCCGGAGCCACCGATCACGCCCAGAACCGATTCCTTATATCCGTCGCTCATGCCGTCTTGGCTCCCTGTTTCCATGCGGTGGCCCGGGGCGACCCCACTGTTCGGAGGCATAGAGGCTCAGAACCGGTGGGGACGGGGCAAAAAGAAGGTCCCCAGGGGGACTGTTGGGCTTCCATATAGAGACGAAGCCGCTCCCCGCCAATGAAAAACCCCGCTGAAGGCTCAGCGGGGTTTCCCAATCTCAGTCCCTATGTGGGACGTGTTTGATCACCGACAGGGTCGGCTTAGTGACCTTTGACGTCGCGCCAGATGCTCAGCTTCAGAGCCAGCAACATGGCGGTGAAGACCGTCAGGAAGATCAGCACCTTGATGCCCATGGACTTGCGTTCATTGAGCTCCGGTTCCGCCGCCCAGTTCAGGAACGCAGCAATGTCCTGCGCCTGCTGGGAAATGGTGGCCTCGGTGCCATCTTCATATTCAACGCCTTCTTCCCACAGCTGCGGCGGCATGGAGATCGCGTAGCCGGGGAAATAGGGGTTGAAATACTTATCTTCCGGAATGGTCACTTCTTCCCCATGGGAATCCGTGGCGTATTCTTCCGGAACTTCCCCGGTAGACAGGTCCTGGTCATAGCCGGTCATCAGGCTATAGAGGTAGTTCGGACCATCCATGCGGGCCTTGGCCATCAGCGACAGGTCGGGCGGCAAAGCCCCACCATTGGCCGACGCCGCAGCTTGCTCATTGGGGAAAGGCGGCACAAAGCGATCCGCCGGAATGGCTTCCCGGAAGAACATGTCACCGAATTCATCGGGGCCATCTTCGACCTCGAAGCTCGACGCAATGTCCTTCACCTGATCTTCGGAGAAGCCGATTTCGGTCAGGTTGCGATAGGCCACCAAACGCAGAGAGTGGCAGTTGCCGCAGACTTCCGAATAGATCTGGAAGCCACGCTGCAGCTGGGCCTGGTCATAATGGCCGAACAGGCCAGACCAGCTCCAGTTGACTTGCTTATACTCGGCAGACGCGCCAGCAGCTTTGGCATCCTCCGCCGGGGTGAAGACCCCAGCGGTCGCGGTCAGGGCAGTGATGCCCGCAGCCGCAAGGATGGTTTTGAGAGTATGTCTCATGAGTCCTTTTCCTTCCTTGCGATCCGTTATTCCGCCGCCTGCGGCGTCACTGGGGAACTGATGCTTTCTGGCAGGGGTTTGGGTCGCTCAAACCACCCGATCAGAGGCAGGAACACCAGCAGATGCAGGAAGTAGTAGATGGTCGCCAGACGGCCGATGGTCACATAGGGTTCCACCGCTGACATGGCCCCGATATAGCCCAGGATCAGGCAATCGACGGCGAACAGCCAGAAGAACCATTTGTAGACCGGACGGAAGGTCGCCGAGCGCACCTTGGAGGTATCGAGCCAAGGCAGCACGAACAGCACCAGGATGGCCGCGAACATTGCGATCACACCGCCCAGCTTATCGGGCACCGCCCGCAGGATCGCGTAGAACGGCAGGAAGTACCATTCCGGAACGATATGCGGCGGGGTCACCAACGGGTTGGCCGGGATGTAGTTGTCCGGGTGGCCCATATAGTTCGGCGCGAAGAACACGAAGTAAGCAAACACGATCAGGAACACGCCCAGACCGAAGGCATCCTTGACGGTGTAATAGGGGTGGAAGGACACAAAGTCATTCGGACCCTTGGCGTCAATGCCCAGCGGGTTGTTCGATTTCTTCACATGCAGCGCCCACAGATGCAGGAACACCACCGCGAAAATCACGAAGGGCAGCAGATAGTGCAGGGCGAAGAAGCGGTTCAGGGTCGGGTTGTCGACGCTAAAGCCACCCCAGAGCAGGATCACGATGTCCTCACCCACCCAGGGGATGGCGGAGAACAGGTTGGTGATCACGGTGGCACCCCAGAAGCTCATTTGGCCCCAAGGCAGCACATAGCCCATGAACGCGGTCGCCATCATCAGGAGCAAGATCACAAGACCCAGCCACCACAACACTTCGCGTGGTGCTTTATAGGATCCGTAATAGAGGCCCCGGAAAATGTGAATATAGACCACGATGAAGAACATCGAGGCACCATTCATGTGGATATAGCGGATCAGCCAGCCATAGTTCACGTCGCGCATGATGCGCTCGACGCTGTCAAAGGCGTAGTCCACATGGGCGGTGTAGCTCATCGCCAGGAAGATCCCGGAGACGATCATGATGACCAGGGCGATCCCGGCCAGGGAACCGAAGTTCCAGAAATAGTTCAGATTTTTCGGAGCCGGATAAACAACCATTTCCTTGTGCAGCAGGGTGACGACCGGCAGGCGGTCATCAAGCCACTTCACAGCTTTGTTGTTCCATTCCGGCGGGGTGTACATAGCCATGGGGGCTGCTCCTATCCGATCCGAATGGTTTCATCGTCCAGGAAAGCATATTCCGGAACGGGCAGATTAAGCGGAGCCGGACCTTTGCGGATCCGACCGGAGGTGTCGTAGTGCGAACCGTGGCACGGGCAGAACCAGCCGCCGAACTCACCTTTTTCGTCCGCATCGCGTTGACCACCGGGGATGCAGCCCAAATGCGTGCACACCCCAACCATCACCAGCCATTCCGGCTTCTGGACGCGGTCGGCATCGGTTTGCGGATCGACCATGGAGCCCAGATCGGCATCCGCAGCCTGCGCCGCAGCGATGTCATCGGCGGTGCGGTGTCGAATAAACACCGGCTTGCCGCGCCACATCACGGTGATCGCTTGGCCTTCCTCAACCACTGAAATGTCCACTTCCGTGGACGACAGCGCCAAGGTATCGGCCGCTGGGTTCATTGAATCGATAAACGGCCAAGCCACCAGGGCGGTACCCACCGCGCCCATGGCCAGGGAGCCGTAAATCAAAAAGTCACGGCGGGTATCACCCCCAACCGCATCGGGCGTTTCGGCTTGAGCCATGCTTGAGTTTCCTCTCTCCAAATCCGTCCCGTCCAGGTTCATCGCGACCGATCGCCTGTGGATCACGCCAGGGATCCTGGTGGCGGTGGCCGGACAGACCGGCAATTCGGCAAACCATTGGCCCTGGGTCCCCGCCCATAACAAAACCAATGATCAGCAGACCATTCACGCGGGACAAGACGCCACGCAGACAGGCAGGGATCCCAAGATCCCTTCCATCAACCACAAGACGGACCATCCAATCGGCTTGGCCCTGTTGGTTCTGCGAACCCCCTCATCTAACGCGTCTGCCGCTCATCCCCCCCGGTGACAGCGCGGCTGTTTGCCCCATGTCCAATTTATGTCCCCCAAAATCCCGGGGGCCGGTCCATCGGCAGTTCGGTGTCCGATATCAGACACCTAGCGGCAAACCATGCGGGTTTTACGGCAATTCACCAATTAGGGGAAGCCCAAAGATCAATGACACGTGATGGAAAGTATTGGCGGGTTTAAAACCCCTTAGTGGAGACCCGTAAGGGCGGTATTGGGGCGCGAGCCATGGATTTCTGCGGAGTCTGGTTCCGACCTCTCCGCTTGGGATCTGGCCAGATCGTCCCCCAGCCCGAAAACTCCGGAAAAACTGGCAAACCCAGCCCCACAGTGCCAATGCCTATCCATGGTGGAGGAAAACCGGTTTCCTGCACCGACTGGACGACTTCTTGGTCTGTTGAGACGGTTTCCTTGCCAGAAGCAAGGCCTCAGAGCGGCATTTTCGGCCCCGGAGTCGCCCAAAGGTCTGTATGGTCACCGGACAAAATCAGGACATCACCCATGCGTCTCGCCCTTTATCAACCGGATATCCCGCAAAATGCTGGCACCATAATGCGGCTTTGCGCCTGTATGGGCGTTCCCTTGGACATTATTGAACCCTGCGGCTTTGTCCTGGATGACAAACGCCTGCGCCGGGCCGGGATGGATTACCGGGATCTGGGCGAGGTCACCCGCCATTTGTCCTGGGAGCATTTCCTCGACAGTCCGCCTCTCCAGCGCCCGAACAGCCGGTTGCTACTGCTGACCACCAAAGCCTCGATCCCCTATGTGGAGCACCCCTTCAGTGACGGCGACATTTTGCTGCTGGGCCGGGAAAGTGCCGGGGTCCCGCCCGAGGTCCACGCCCGGGCCGATGTCCGGCTGTTGATTCCGATGCGTCCGGAAACAAGGTCGATCAATGTCGCCTTATCCGGGGCCATGGTGCTTGGCGAAGCCTTGCGCCAGACCGCAGGCTTTCCCGCCCCAGTGGCTGCCCCAGTGACTCCGGCAGCGGGGTAACACCCAGTTTGTCTGCGCCCTAACCCAGCGCCGCACCAACCGCTTTTAAGGGCGTGAACTGGTTTTTCGGACCGTCTTGGGCCGGGGGATGGCCATCAATCAGGGTCCGCCAGGGCACCCAAGCCGCCACCGCCTCGGCAATGGCCTGATGACCATCACCGCCGGGATGGATGCCATCGCCCAAATAGAGGGCCGGGTCCCAGCGCGGATCTGCCGCCAGCACCGAGGCCAGATCCAGATAGTCCACATCCATCCTGGCGGCCAAACCCGCATAGGCCCGGTTCAAGGCTTTGACGCAATCGGCGCGCACCTTGCCGCGAAAGGCCGGGCGAGAGACCTGACGCGGCCACGCCACCACCCCGGCCTCGCGGGCGGGAATGGTCGGTCCGATCCACAGCACCGGCCACAGATCCTGGATCTCGCGGATCAACCGCTCCGCCGAGGTCAAGGCGTTGGGCAGATTGGCCCCCAGCCCTTCCAGCTCAGACTCCACCAGATCGCCATGGCCGATTTGCAGAATGATCGCACCCCGCGATTGGGGTTTGGTCATGCGGATCGAGCCCAAACCGATGGCCCCGTCCAAGCCGGAGCGCTCAGGGCGCAAATCCATCCGGCATTCCGCCTCCCAGCGGATGCGGCCGGACAGGTCGGAGACCTGCTCGCCGGGGACCGAAAGCGGGAAAGCCCGAAACCGGTCGCGATGACCGGCCTCGCGGGCAATCAGGCGCTGAACCCAGCCGCCGCCGGTTTCATCCCCCATGCCGAAGGAGACGGAATCTCCAAAGAAACAGAGGTCAATCATCGGAACTCCCATGCTTTCGATATAGTGCTGCCCAAAGACAGCCTATGCCGAAAGCCTAGGTCTCCCTGTGATGCCCGTCACAATTGGGTAAAAATCGGACTATCCTGGGTCCTGTTGGTCCTTGACCCAGGCCAACAACGCCGCGCGGTCCAGCCCCATGCCAGCGCGCAACCAATGGTCCTTGGCCCGGGCCAACACGCGCCCGACCTCCGGCCCCGGGGCCAAACCAAGGGACATCACCGCCGCGCCATCCAAGGGGAAGGGCGGCGGATCCCAGGCCAAAACCCGATCCAACAGCGACCGCCAGGCCTCGGTCTCCTGGGCCGAAGAGCGCTTTTCGCTGTCCCGATCAGCCGCCCAGGCCAACAGCAGGCGATCGAGCACGGCCTGCGGGCCTGCGCCATCCAACATCACCGCCAGATCCGCCTGGGACATGTCTGGGCGGGGAGGCACGCCCGCCAAAGCGCTCAACCGCGCCTGCTCCGCCCGGGATAGCTTCCAGCGTCGGCTTAACTGTTCAACCAAGTTGGTTTGGTCCGCTGTGCTGCGATCCACGGCCCCGCAGCCGACCAGCGCCCCAAGACGCCGCAGGGGGTCCGGCCCAACGCCCTCGGCCATCACGCCCCGGTCTTCCAGGAACACCACCATGCGCAGCAGGGGGACGGTCTCGCCCTCGGGCAACACCCGCTCCAACACCCCGGCATCCCGCATGGCCAAGAGGGAGGGCACCGGATCCGGGGCCGCCAACAGCTTTAGGATTTCGGTGCGCACCCGCTCAATGGACAAGCTGTCCAGCCCGTCGCGCAGCTGGGCGCAGGCCGCCATGCCCTCGCCATTGGGATAGCCAATGCCAAGCCGGGCGTGGAAGCGGAAGAAGCGCAGAATGCGCAGATAGTCTTCCTGGATCCGGTCGCTGGCCCGCCCGATGAAGCGAATATGGCGGGCATGCAAATCGGCAATGCCGTCGAAATAATCATAGACCCAGCCTTGCCCATCGGCCGACAGCGCATTGACCGTAAAATCCCGCCGGGACGCATCCTCTCGCCAGGATCTGGTGAACTCTACATCCGCGTGGCGGCCATCGCAGGCCACATCCCGGCGCAGGCTGGTGACCTCAAAGGTCTGCCCATCCACCACGGCGGTGACGGTGCCATGGGACAGGCCGGTGCCGATCCAACGGATCCCGGCAGCCTCCAGGGCAGCACAGCTTTGGTCGGGCTCCAGCGGGGTGGCCACATCCAAATCGGCAATGACGGCGCTGATGCCATCGCCCGCCTTGCCCGCCCCGATCAAGGCATCGCGCACACTGCCACCGACAAAGCGCGGGGCCAGGGCGGGTTGGTCTTCCGGGGTTAAGGCCTGAAACAGCCGCTTCACCTCCGGCGATTGCCACCAGGGTTGGGGCGGCAATTGGCCCACCGGCTCATGCTCTTTGGCGCCCTTCAGGATCCCGGCTTGCCGCTGGGCGGTCGGGGAGTCCTTGGGGTCAGACTCATTGCGGTAACGCGAGCCCACGGTCTAATCCCGGCTGTGTGCGCTGTGCCCCGGCATCCTCGCTTGCGGCCTCCTCGGCCTGGTTTTTCCAGGCATTGCCGGGCAAGGTCGGTTCGCTTGACCGCTCCCCGCCATAAAACAGGGTCGCCATGGTACCGACAACGACGACCAGAAACACCACCGTTGCAAGCCCAAACCAGGGCACCGATTGCAACAGCGGCGGCAGGCTATCGGGATCTTCGCCCCGGGCCCTGGCATTGGCCCGGCGGACGGCAATCAGGCCCATCAGGACCAGGATCGGCAGAATCAGGGAAAGGGTAACAACGACCGCAGGACTCACCCGTTAGGCTCCTCGCTCAATTTCGGAACGGGGTTGGTCCAAAGACGCGCTCGGCCAATCCTCCGGCCCGGACCATGGCTTTAAAACCTCAAACAGGTTCATCAGCATGGCTGCCGTGGCCCCCCAGATATGGCGTTCCTGAAACGGGATCGCAAAGTAAGTCCGCACCTCGTCCTTATAATGCTTCACCTCGCGGCGGTGATGGGCCGGATCGAGGATGAAATCCAACGGCACTTCAAAAAAGTCATCCACTTCCGAAGGGTCCGGCTCCAGCACGCCCAGGGAGGCCGGATCGACCAACCCGACCACCGGGGTGACCAAAAAGCCAGTGATGGTGACATAGTCATCCAACCGCCCGACCACGGTCACGGCGTCTGGCGGCAGATTGATTTCCTCTTCCGCCTCCCGCAGGGCAGCGGTTTCCGGGCCGTCATCCTCTTCTTCCAGCCGTCCGCCGGGGAAGGAGACCTGGCCGCCATGGTTGCGCAAATGCGCCGTGCGTTGGGTCAGCAGCACCGTCAGGCCATCGGGATGGGCCACCAGCGGCACCAGCACAGCAGCGGGCCGGGTGCCATTGCGCTTGCGGGCATAGCCCGCTGCGGTGCGGCGCAGGCTGTCGGCCATATCCTCGCCGAGCCCTTCTTCATGGGCAATGCGCAAAGCCGCCTGCAAATCCGAGCCATGGCCCCGCCCGGACGCCTGTTTCAGAATATGCGTCAGTCGGCTGGCCAGATCTGTCGGGCTCAATGGCCCTCCGATCCGGTCTCGTCCCAATCCATCTCGCCCAGCGAGAAGAATGCTCCCTTGCTCCATACCCCATACCGGACTCCGTCCGGCCCTTCTTGGGCCACACCACTGGCGACCAGTTCATAATAGACCGGGCGGGTCATCCGCGCCTCCAAGCCGGGGCGGACTTCCACATAAGGCGACGGCTCCCTGGTCACGGGATCGATACTGACCCGGATCGGATGCTCCGGGCCCGCCGTGATGATCTCATCGGTATTGATTCGAAAGCTTAGGATCTGTTCGGACGCTGCTGGCGTACTGATGAACAACTCCACCGCCACAAACGGGACATCATCTACCTCAATAGTCCCACTTTCGGTCGGCGTAATCAACCAATAGGACCCATCCTCACGCCGTTGTAATACTTGAGCAAACAAGCAGACCATTTCGTGTCTGTTTATTGGCGATCCGCGATAGTACCATGTTCCGTCTCGGCCAATGCGGATGTCGAAGCTTTGACAAATCCCACCTTCCGGGTGCGAATTGATCGGAATTCCCTTCGGCAGACCTTCCGGTGCCCAATGCACTGGGCCGAGCGGTGGGACAGAAACGCATGGAGACCGGATTTGTAAGGGCATGAGTCGCTTCATCCGTTGACGGCACCCGGTCTGGCTCCCCCATGTAAGGGAACCGGACCCGGAAACAGCGAACCCAACGCCCGTTCCCAGATCCTTCCCCGCCGGATCCCCCACCGCGCACAGCTTGGCGCAGCATAGGAGGCGTTTTGTGACCCTTTCCCCCATTCCGCAAGACAGCGCAGCATCTGCGAGCCTGCCGCGAGACGGGACCGGGAACGGCCCGACGGATATGACCAGCCTCCAAGACGTGGAACGGGTGGGTCAAATTATCAAGGAGGCCCGCCTCGCCATCAGTGAAGTGATTTTTGGCCAACAGGCCGTGGTGGACGAGGTGCTGATCACTTTGCTGTCTGGCGGTCATGCGCTTCTGGTCGGCTTGCCGGGCTTGGCCAAGACCCGTTTGGTGCAAACCTTGGGCACCGTTTTGGGCATGGATGACAAGCGGATCCAGTTCACCCCTGACCTGATGCCCGCTGATATTCTCGGCTCCGAAGTGCTGGAAGAGGGCGAAGATGGCCGCCGGGGCTTCCGCTTCATCCAAGGCCCGATTTTTTGCCAGCTGCTGATGGCCGACGAAATCAACCGGGCCAGCCCCCGGACCCAATCGGCCCTGCTGCAGGCGATGCAGGAACATAAGGTTTCCATTGCCGGGCATTATCATGACCTGCCCGAACCCTTCCATGTGCTGGCGACCCAAAACCCGCTGGAGCAGGAAGGCACCTATCCGCTGCCGGAAGCCCAGCTCGACCGCTTTTTGATGCAGGTGGATGTGGATTATCCGGACGAGGACTCCGAACGGCGCATGTTGGCCGCCACCACCGGGTCCGAGGAGGCCGTCGCCCGTCCGGTGATGACCCCAGGGGATCTGGCAGCGGCGCAGACGCTGGTCCGGCGGATCCCGGTTGGCGAAAGCGTGGTCAGCGCCATTTTGACCTTGGTGCGGGCCGGTCGCCCCGGCGACAGCCCCTTAGAAGAGGTGCGCAATTGGGTCGCCTGGGGTCCCGGCCCCCGTGCCAGCCAGTCCTTGGCCCTGGCGGTGCGCGCTAGAGCCTTGCTGGAAGGCCGCTTCGCCCCGTCTGTGGAAGACGTGATCGCTTTGGCCCGCCCGATCTTGCAGCACCGCATGGCCTTGACCTTTGGTGCCCGCGCCGATGGCATCACCGTGCATCAGGTGATTGATCGCCTGACCGAAGAGCTGGCTTAGGAGAGCAGAGACGGTGTCGCCCCCGATCGGGTCCCCTGCCGCAGAACCGCGTCTCTTTAAGTCCCGATCCAAAGCCGCTGCGGCCTTGGAAGCGCAACAGCGTGGCTCCTTGCTCGACCGCGCCGAAGCCTCGGCCTCTGCCCTGCCACCGCTGCTGGTCTCCGCCCTGCGTATCGCCGATACGGTCGCCCATGGCATTCATGGTCGGCGTCGGAAAGGCACCGGTGAAACCTTTTGGCAATTCCGACGGTTTGAAACCGGCGATAGCCTAACCGCCGTAGACTGGCGGCGGTCCGGCAAGGCCGACAGTCATTTCGTCCGCGAATATGAATGGGAAGCGGCCCAATCAGTATGGATGGGCTGCGACCTGGGAGCCAATATGGATTACCGCAGCACGGGTGCCAGTGGACGGGCAAGCGGTCGGGCCAGCGGTCGGGCCACCAATCGGGTCAAAGGCCGCCCAGCCCTGGCCCTGCCGACCAAACGGGATCGGGCCTTGGAGCTGACCTTGGCCCTGGCGGTGCTGTTGGTGCGCGGCGGCGAGCGGATCGGCCTGATCGGCCAAGACCAACGTCCGGGCCTGGGGCGCGCAGCGCTGAACCGCATGGCCATCGCCCTGGATCGGCAAGCCACCCAGTCCGCTGCGGACCAGAGCCAGGAGTCCAGCTGGACCCAAAGCCCGCCCTGGGAGGCTCCGGTGGGGCGTCACGCCCGCATGATCCTATTCGGTGATTTTCTCCAGCCCTTAGACGGCGTGGCGACGGGCTTAAAAACCATGGCCGCCCGGGGGATCCGGGGCCATCTGGTCCAGATCCTGGACCCGAGCGAGGAAACCCTGCCCTTTGACGGGCGGATCCGCTTTGAAGGCATGACCCCGACCACACCCCAGGTGCTGATCGACCGCACCGAAGACATCCGCGCCGCCTATCAACGCCGCCTGCAAGCCCATCGCGCGGAATTACAGGACATGGCCCGCCATGCCGGGTGGGATTTTAGCCTGCACCACACGGATCAACCGGCCCAGGCGGCCTTGATGGCCCTGTTTGCCGGGCTGTCGGATCCGGACGCAGCCCGGTGGGGAGGCGGCTGATGGGCGCAACCCTCTCCGGCCTGATCCCCGCCCTCGGCTCGCTCAGCTTTGCCGCCCCCTGGGTGCTGTTGGGACTGTTGGTCCTGCCCGTGCTCTATTGGCTGCTGCGGGTCACCCCGCCCGCGCCAAAACGGCTGCGCTTTCCGCCGGTCGCCCTGCTGGCCCGGCTGACCACCGAGGAACGGGTCACCGCCCATACCCCCTGGTGGCTGTTGCTGCTGCGCCTGCTGATTGCCGCTTTGGTCCTGGTCGCCCTGGCCCGGCCCTTGCTGGATGCGGATCGCAGCGCCGGGACCGATGGCCCGATGGTTTTGGTGATCGATGATGGCTGGGCCGCAGCGGCGGATTGGGATGCCCGGATCACGGCAGCGGAGACTTTGATCGACAAGGCTGCCCTGGATGAGCGTGGGGTTGTTGTGCTGACCACCGCCGCCCATCCCGAGGATCAACCGGTGGATCCGCCCTCGGTGCAAACCGCTGAGCAAGCCAAAGCGACCTTGAAGGCCTTGCAACCCAAGCCCTGGTTCACCGACCGGGCCGCGACCCTGGCCCGGCTGTCCCAAGCAACCCTGCCCGATGCGGTCTCGACTGTCTGGCTGCATGACGGCCTGGAAGATCCGGGACTGACCGCCGGGGAACAAGCTGGAGCGGCAGAGCCTGAAACTGCCTTCCAAGCTCTGCATGAGGCCTTGGCCGAGCGCGGTCCGGTGGCGCTCTATCTCGGACGGGAAACTGCCGGGCAGCCGGGACCGGCGTTTTTGATCGATCCGCCGGTGCGCAGCCCCGGTGGGTTTGACGTCACCATTCGCCGCTCGACCCGGGAAGGCACCGTTGAAGCCGCAGCGCCGGACGAGGCCGAAGCCTCTGAGCAAACCGCCGGGGCAACGACGGACCCCTCCGCGCCGTCAACAACGGCCCAAGCTGAGACTGGCGGCGATGCCGCCGAAGCCTTGCTCTGGGTTCGGATGCTGGATTCCTCCGGCCGGGTGTTCGTCCGCGAACCGGTTTTGTTTGACGACGGAGCCGCCAGCGCCCGCCTAACCATCGCGCCTCCGGCCCAGGGCGACTTTGTCCCGGCCCGGCTCGATCTGTCGGAAAACGGCGTTGAGCCGGTGACCAGCGCCGGGGCGGTCGCTTTGATGGATGACAGCTGGCGGCGCTATCCGGTCGGCTTGGTGACCCGCCAGGATGATGGCGGGGTGCCGCTGTTGCGTCCGCTCTATTTCGCCGAGCAGGCGCTCAGCCCCTTTGCCGATGTGCGCACCGGCAGTGCGGCCCAGCTGCTGGATCCGGATCAGGGCGGCCTGTCGATTTTGGTGGTGCCCGACATCCGCCCGCTGTCCGCCATCGATCTGCGCCTGCTGACCGAATGGGTTGAGGCTGGCGGCACCTTGCTGCGCTTTGCCGGTCCCCGGTCTGACAATGCCCTGGATGACCTGCTGCCGGTGCGCCTGCGCGGCGGTGACCGACGCCTGGGCGGGGCGATGTCCTGGTCAGCCCCGGCGCGACTGGCCCCGTTCCCAGACAACAGCCCATTCAATGGCTTGAGCGTGCCTGAGGACATTACCGTCTCCTCTCAAGTTTTGGCCGAGCCGGGACCTACCCTGGCTGACCGGACCTGGGCGCAGCTGACCGATGGCACGCCGCTGGTCACCGCCGAAGATCGCGGCCAAGGCCGCGTGGTGTTATTCCACACCAGCCCAGACCCGTCCTGGACCTCGCTGCCGCTGTCGGTGTTGTTCCCGCAAATGCTCTCCCGCCTGATGGATGTCAGCCGCGGGGTTGGCCAGGCCGAGCGCACCGGGCGTCCGTTGGAACCCTGGCGTGGGCTGGATGGCTTTGGTCGCCTGGTCCCCCCATTGGACAGTGCGCGGCCCTTGCCGCCAGTGGACCAGGCGGGTGGCCAAATCTCGCCCCATCTGCCGCCAGGCTTTTATGGCAGCGAAAGCGGGGCCCGGGCGGTCAATCTGGCCCCATCGGTTCCGGTCCTAAAGTCCCCGGCCAGCTGGCCGGGCGGACCGCCGTCGCCCTTGTCCCTCCTGTCCAAGGAGACTGACCTGATGCCCCCCGTCTTGGCTTTGGCTTTGGCCCTGACCCTGCTGGATCTGGCCATCGCCCTGATCCTTCGTGGTCTGGCCCCGTTCCACCGGTCCGCCACCCCGCAACGGGCGGTCAGCACCGGGCTGGTTTGGGTGCTAGTGGCCGCGCCTTTGGCCGTCGCGATCCTGGTGCTGCCCAAGCCCAGTCTGGCCCAAAGCAGCGGGGATGGGGCCACTGTGTCCGGCGCAGTGCTGGACTCCGCCCTGCAAACCCGGCTGGGCTTTATCCTGACCGGGGATCCGCTGGTCGATGAAACCACCGAGGCCGGGTTGATCGCCTTGACCGAGGTGTTGGATCGCCGTACCGCCGTGGAGCTGGACGCCCCCCAGGCCCTGGACCCGGAGCATGACACCCTGGTGTTCCACCCGATGATTTATTGGCCAGCCACGGAGAACCCGATCCCACTGACCCCCCGGGCAGTAGATCGGGTCAATGACTTTTTGCGCCATGGCGGCCTGCTGGTGATCGATGGCCGCGATGACCGCGACATCCGCCCCCTGGCCGCCGATCTGGATATCCCGCCGCTCAAGCCCGCCTCCGAAACCCATGTGCTGACCCGCAGCTTTTATCTGCTGTCGGAATGGCCGGGCCGGGTGGCGGGCAATCCGGTCTGGGTTGCGGCAGAAGGCGGCGACAATGACGGCGTCTCTCCGGTGATCATTGGCGCCAATGACTGGGCGGCGGCCTGGGCGCGCACCGCCGAGGGCACCAGCTATCGCCATGCGGTGATCCCCGGCGGCGAGCGGCAACGGGAAATGGCCTTTCGCACCGGGGTGAATTTCGTCATGTACGCCCTGACCGGCAATTACAAAGGTGATCAGGTGCATTTGCCCGCGATCATGGAACGTCTGACCAATTGACGTTGGGAGCCCGATGGAAACCTTTACCGGCATCGTTTTTTCGCCTCTGCTGCCCAAGCCACTGCTCCTTGCTTTGGCGCTGGCGGCGCTGCTGATCGGCGGCTATGCCCTGATCCGGCGTGCGCGCGGCTCGATCCTGCGCCTGATCCCGGTGGTCGCCATGTTGCTGGCGCTGGCCAATCCGCAATGGGTCACCGAACAGCGCATCCCCATGGATGATGTTGCCGTCGTAGTGGTGGACAAAAGCCTGTCCCAATCCGTTGGCGAGCGAGCGGCCCGCGCAGAGGAAAGCTTGGCGGCCCTGACCGCCGCACTGGACCGCCAGCCTCGGCTGGAAACCCGGATCGTGACCAGCGATGGCAGCTTGACCCAGGGCGATGGCGCTGTCGGGGGCGGCTCCCTGGGCAGCAGCACCAGCGGCACGCGCGTGTTCGAAGATTTGACCCAAGCCTTTGCCGATGTCCCTGCGGAGCGCCGCGCCGGGGCGTTTTTGATCACCGATGGCCAGATCCATGATGTGCCGGACCTTGCGACCCTGGAAAACACCCCCTACCCGATCCACAGCCTGCTGACCGGCAATCCGGACCAGACCGACCGGGTGCTGCTGGTCTCCGAACCGCCGGGCTTTGGTTTGGTCGGCCGCTCGGTCCCGGTCACCGTGACCTTGGAAGATCCAGCCGTGGAAGACGGCACCCCGCTCAGTGTCACCCTGACCCGGGATGGCGGCACGCCGGTGCCGTTGACGGTGCCCGCCAACCGCCCGACCGAACTGGCCCTGGAGCTGGACCATGCCGGGCAGAATGTTTATGAGCTGCGCGCGGAATCCCGGGATGGCGAGGTCTCGCTCTTGAACAATCATGCCGCCGTGTCCGTCAATGGGGTGCGCGACCGGCTGCGGGTTCTGCTGGTCTCCGGCCAGCCCCATTCCGGCGAGCGCACTTGGCGCAATCTGCTGAAAGCCGATCCGGCGGTGGATCTGGTCCACTTCACCATTTTGCGTCCACCCCGGAAAGAAGACCTGACGCCGTTGAGCGAGCTGGCCCTGATCGCCTTCCCGATCCAGGAGCTGTTTGAGGAAAAGCTCGACGAGTTTGACCTGATCATCTTTGACCGCTATAGCCGCCGGGGTCTGGTGCCGGTCAGCTATCTGGGCAACATCGCCTATTATGTAGAACAGGGCGGCGCGTTGCTGCTCTCGGTCGGCCCGGAAATCACCGAGCCCTTCAGCCTGGCTGACAGCCCCATCGCCGATGTCCTGCCCGCCATGCCCAATGGCTCGGTGTTGCGCGGGGCCTTCCGCCCGGAACTGAGCGATGCCGGGGGACGCCACCCGGTCACCGCCAATTTACCCGGCGCGCCGCCAATCCCCGGGGAGGCGGAAAACGACGCTGCCAGTGGTGGTGCCCTGTGGGGTCGCTGGTTGCGCCAAGTGGCCACCGATCCGATCAGCGGCACCACCCTGATGACCGGGGCCTCCGATTTGCCGGTCCTGACCTTGGATCGGATTGGCGAGGGCCGGGTCGCCTTGCTGACCAGCGACACCATCTGGCTCTGGGCCAAGGGCTATGAGGGCGGCGGACCCCAGGGCGAGTTGCTGCGCCGTTTGGCCCATTGGCTGATGAAAGAACCGGAGCTGGAGGAGGAAAGCCTGGCTGCCCGGATCGAAGGTGACCGTTTGACGGTGACCGCCCGCAGCCTGGAGGACACCCCGGCGGAGATCACCATCACCGCCCCGGATGGCTCCGAGCAGACCCTGTCCTTAACCGAGATCGGGCCAGGACGGGCGTCGGCCAGCCTGCGGGCCGGGCTGCCCGGGGCCTATCAGATCACCGATGGTGATCGGGAGGCCTTTGCCGTGGCCGGGGCACCCAATCCGCTGGAAACCACCCGGATGACGGCGACCACGGCGCTGTTGGAGCCGGTCGCCCAGGCCACCGGCGGGGCGATCTTCACCCCCAGCGACGGCACCCCTTTGATCCGGCGGATCCAAGCCGGGCAATCAACCCGGGGCCAAGGCTGGATGGGGGTGCTGGAAAACAGCCGCCATACGGTGGCCGGGGTGTCCCTGTCCCCAATGCTGCCCTTGCCGGTGGCCTTGCTGCTGATTGTCGGCGGTTTGGGACTGGCTTGGTACCGCGAGGGCCGCTGAGCCTCTTCACGCGTTGCGTGCGAGGCGCTACTGTGCCCGCATGGACGGACATTCTGACATAACTGGTCTGGCCATCGTCATTCTGGCGGCGATGGCCTGCGGGGTGGTGATGAGCCGCCTGCGCCAGCCACCGATCCTGGGCTATATCCTCTGTGGGGTGCTGCTGGGACCGTCGGGCTTTGCCATGATCGACGCCCGCGAAGACATCACCCTGATGGCCGAGCTGGGCGTGTTGATGCTGCTGTTCGTCCTTGGGCTGGAATTGCGGGTGCAATCCCTGCTCCAGGTCTGGCGCATTGCCGTCTTTGGCACCGTGATCCAAGTCGCAGGCAGTGTCGGGGTCATGGTGCTGTTGAAAGACCTGCTGCAGATCTCCCTGCCGCTGGCAGTGCTGTTGGGCTTTGGCCTCGCTTTGTCCTCCACCGCCGTGGTCATCAAGCTGCTCGAACAGATCGGCGCGCTTTATTCCCATACCGGGCGGGTGATCATGGGGATTTTGATCGCCCAGGACATGGCCGTCGCCCCGATGATCATGACCCTCAATGGTCTGGCCGGAGAGGGCTTTTCCTGGCTCGACGGGGTCAAGGTCGTGGGCTCCGTGGTGGTGTTGGTCGGCTTGGTGCTGCTGCTGTCCCGGGGTCCGCTGAAACTGCCGCTGGCCTCCTTTGCTTCAAAGAACAAGGATCTGGCCCCGGTCGCCGGGCTGGCCTATTGCTTTGGGGCGGCCTCGGTCACCGGCTTGCTTGGCCTGTCGGCGGGCTATGGCGCGTTCCTGGCCGGGTTGCTGTTGGGCAATTCCGAGGCCGGGGCGAAAATGGAATCCCAGGCCCACACCATCCAAAGCGTCCTGTTGATGGTGTTTTTCCTCTCGGTTGGCTTGCTGCTCGATCTCACCTTCCTGATCGACAATCTCGGTTTGGTGCTGTTCCTGGTCGCCATGGTTTTGATCTTCAAGACCATGCTGAACATGATCGGCCTGCGGCTCTTGGGTCTGGATTGGCCCCGGGCCATTTTGTCCGCCGTGGCCCTGGCCCAGGTCGGCGAGTTCTCCTTCATCCTGTCCAATCTGGGTCTGGTGCTGGGCATTCTGACCGCCAGCCAGAGCCAGCTGTTCGTGGCCACCACGGTGCTCAGCCTGACCGTGACCCCGCTTTGGGTTGCCACGGCGCGCAAGATCGGCGGCAGTGCCCGCCGACGGCCCATGACCCATTTCACCGATGTGCTCGACAGCCTGTTTGGCCCCGGTTTCCGATTGTTTAGGCGCCGCCTCAAAGCCAGGAAACCGCTGCCGAAGCCCGCTGCTGACACTGCTCCGGAAACTGAGGAAACCCAAAACTCGGTTGAGGGATCGACGCCGGAGCCACCGCGAGAGCCGGGCGCGGACCCCGCCCCCCCTGAAACCCTCCAGGCGGATCGCGGGACCCATGCCTGATCTGCGTCTGGAAGCCGACGCCGTGGCCCGGCTGCAAGCCAGCGGGGCGAGCGCCCTGGGCATTGCTGGGGTGGACGAGGTCGGACGCGGCCCCTGGGCCGGGCCGGTCACCGGCGGAGCGGCCTGGATCGATCCGGAGCACTTGCCCGAAGATCTGGCCAATGCCCTGGAGGACAGCAAAAAGCTCAGCGTCAAAAAACGCGATCAGCTGGCAGCCCGGATGCTGGAGGCCGCCGCCCAGGACCCTGCGCCGCTGCTGGTCTGCACCGGATCGGCCAGTGTCGCGGAAATTGACCAACTCAATATTCTCCAGGCCGCCTTTTTGGCCATGGCCCGGGCCTTGGAGGCGCTGCAAGCCCAACTCGCGGTCCGACGCCCCGACGTCCGGCTGGGTCATGTGCTGGTGGATGGCCGCGCGGTCCCGCCTTGGGCGCTGCCCTGCCAAGCGGTGATTGGCGGGGATGGCAAGAGCCTGTCCATCGCTGCAGCCTCGATCCTGGCCAAGGTGACCCGGGATGCGGAGATGGCCGCTTTGGCCCAGGCTCATCCGGGCTATGGCTGGGAACGCAATGCGGGCTATGGCACCGCTGAGCACCGCAAAGCGCTGGACCTTTTGGGGACGACTCCGCATCATCGCCGCTCGTTTAAACCGATAAGAGCCCTTTCCGACCAAATCGGTTCATTCTGACGTAGTGCATTTGTGACAAGGTCTAGCAGAAGTCTGAAGGCCATATCCGTCGATACGGACAAGGACTTTTGCGCAGGAATTGGCGCAAATGCACCCGTCCCGCAGGGTTTCCGATTGGGGGACGCCCAGCGGAAACTCGGTCTTGACCGATGCTTTGGCATCGCTCTGCGACCGACTGACCACTGGATCGCACACCCCAATCGAGAAACAGAATTGATCCTATTTGGTCGGAAAGGGCTCTCAAGCTCTCCTGGCAGGAGGCGACTTGGAGGCCCATGCTTAACAAATGGTTTAAGGATCCCGCCCCAACTATTTGATTCTACGTTTATTTTTTGTTTAGGGTACGGCGCTAGGGTCCACTGGGAAACACACCAAGGGACCCCCTGTCATGAAAAGCTTGCCCGTCAATAAAATCATCCGTGGCGATTGCATCTCCGTCCTGCGGGAACTGCCGGAAAAATCCGTCGATCTGATTTTCGCCGATCCGCCCTACAATTTGATGCTGGGGGGCGAGTTGCTGCGTCCGGACAATTCTCGGGTCGATGGCGTTGACGAAGAGTGGGACCGGTTTTCCAACCATCAGGCCTATGATGCCTTTTGCCGCGCCTGGATGGGCGAGGCCCGCCGGGTCCTGAAGGACACCGGCAGCATGTGGGTGATTGGCAGCTATCACAATATTTATCGCGTCGGTGCGGTGCTCCAGGATCTGGGCTTCTGGATGCTGAATGATGTGGTGTGGCGCAAGACCAATCCGATGCCGAATTTTAAGGGCACCCGGTTCACCAATGCCCATGAGACCCTGCTGTGGTGTTCCAAGGGTCCAGACGCCAAATATGTCTTCAACTATGACGCCATGAAGAACCTGAATGAGGGTTTGCAGATGCGCAGCGACTGGACCTTGCCGCTGTGCACCGGTCGCGAGCGGTTGAAGGATGAGGAGGGCGAGAAGGTCCATCCGACCCAGAAGCCGGAAAGCCTGCTCTATCGGGTGCTGCTGTCCTCCACCAAGCCCGGCCATGTGGTGCTCGATCCGTTCTTCGGCACCGGCACCACCGGGGCGGTGGCCAAGCGCTTGAAGCGCCGCTTTATCGGCATTGAGCGCGACGAAACCTATATCAAGGCCGCCCGGGAGCGCATTGCCGCTGTTGAGCCGATTGAAGATGACCGGCTGTTGGCGACGCCATCAAAAAAGGCCGAGCCCCGGGTGCCGTTTGGCCATGTGGTCGAGCGCGGCATGCTGCGTCCCGGTTCGGTCCTGTCCGATGCGTCGGGTCGCTATACCGCCCGGGTTCGAGCCGATGGCTCTTTGGTCGCCGTGTCCAAGGATGGCGATTTGCAGGGCTCAATCCACCAGGTGGGCGCACGGGTTCAGGGGGCACAAGCGTGCAATGGCTGGACCTTCTGGTATGCGGAGGAAGAGGGCCGCAAGATCCCCATCGATGTGCTGCGCCAACAGATCCGCGCCGAAATGGCCGGTCGGGTGAGTTAGGCAGAGACAGGGTGGAAATTGACAAACCTCCTAAATTAGCTATTTTAGGAAAAATAGGAGGTTTTCATGCCGCTGAAAACAATCACTGCGACCGAGTTCCAAACCCGGGCAGGAACATATTTTGATCAGGCCGCTAAAGGTCCCATCGTCATCACCAAACACCGTCGGCCCGTCCGTGTCCTCGTCGATTACGATGAATATGAGCGGCTCAAAAAGAACGACACGCGAGAGGCCTACTACGCCCACGAGTTAAGCGATGACCTTGCCGACCAAATCAAGGACGCCCAGGTGGATTCTAGCCTCGATAAACTCAACCATCTGATGGATTGATGTGGCAGATTTCGAACCCAGCAACGGCTTGGTTATTCGATATGATTTCCTTTGGAAAAGCGAAGATAGCAAGGGGCAGGAGCACGGCATAAAGGATCGACCCTGTGCGATCATTTTGACCTCCAAACCCTCTGAAGATGGCAGCCGGAAAGTCGTCGTCTGCCCCATAACCCATAGCACTCCAAAAGGCGGCCATTCCCTTGAAATTCCGCCCAAGGTATCGAGACATCTCGGCCTCGATTCTCAAAAATCGTGGATTAGAACGAATGAAGTCAACGTCTTCACATGGAATAGAGGGCAGGTGCCAGTCGGTGTGACGCAAGCAAGCAGGGAAAAATGGGAATTTGGGTTTATTCCCAGTAAATTATTCTACCAACTCCGTGACCAGTTCATCGCCCATCGTGAAGCGCACGCCTTGAAGGTCGTGCAGCGGGATTGAAGGGTCTTTGTATCTCACGACAGTCGCTACGCGCCTGTCTCCGACGGGGCGGGCCATGGGGCCCGGGGCTGCAGTCGCAGCCCTTGGG